>NZ_JALIZI010000008.1:0-250557 GCF_040595865.1 Cellulosimicrobium sp. MI9406 | reverse complement strand
ACAGCGAAGGGGAAACGCCCGGTCCCATACCGAACCCGGAAGCTAAGCCCTTCAGCGCCGATGGTACTGCCCTGGAGACGGGGTGGGAGAGTAGGACGCCGCCGGACAACCCTTCACCGAAGGCCCACCCCACACGGGGTGGGCCTTCGGCATATCCGCATACCCCCACACCACGCGACGGACGCGCCGGGGCCGGCACGTCCGGGGCCGTCGTCGGCCCCACGGACGGTCGCACCGGGACGCGAGAGCGGCCGAGGAGTCCTCAGGACCAGCCGTACCCGGCCGACCAGCGGACGATCTCTGCGAAGAAGCGTGCCCGGGGTTCCGGCGCCGAGAGCGACAGGTCGTGCATGCCGCCGGGGATACGGACCAGGGTGACGACGCGACCCAGGTGCGAGGCCCGGCGGGCGAGCGGCTCGACGTCGAGCACGATGTCGGCGGCGCGCATCTCCTCCGTCCACCGCGTGCTGAACAGCGACCTCTCGGCGAGGAGCACGAGCACGGGGCAGTCGATCGCCAGGCCGGCGGCGACGCGCGCGTGGCCCGAGATGATCGCGCGCAGCCATCCCGCGCGGACGGGGAACGACGGGACCGGACGCCACGCGTCGTCGATGGTCCACGTGCCGTCCTCGCGGTCCCGGAGCGTCCGGGCGTAGTAGCCGGGATCGACGTTGGGGAGCGGGGCACGGGGCTGGAAGCGGGCGAGCTGGCGGATCGCGGGGCCGGAGACGGTCCGCGCCACCGACGAGCCCTGCAGCTCCAGCCACGGGCTGTTGAGCACCAGGCCGCGCACGACGCCGGGGTGCCGGTGCGCCCACAGCGCCGCGACGAGACCGCCGGTCGAGTGCCCCATGAGCATGATCGCGACGTGCGCTCCGAGGTCCTCCCGCACGACGTCCAGCGCGGCGGCGATGTCGGCGTCGTACTCTTCGAGGTGGTCCGCGTACCCGGGGGTCTGGTGCGGACGCAGGCTGCGACCGTACTTGCGCAGATCGACGGCGTAGAACGCGGCGCCGAGGCCGTGCCAGGTCTGGGCGAGCTCGGTCTGGAAGAAGTAGTCGCTCCAGCCGTGCAGGTAGAGCACCGCGCGCGCGGGGCGCACGGGCTCGTCCGTCGGCGGGACGTGCCGGACGACCGTGACGACGACGTCGCCCTCGTCGTCGGGCTCCAGCTCGACGGTGCGCTGCTCGAACCCTGCCCCGAGCACGTCGGGGGCCCAGGCCGGGGACGTCACGGCGTGAGCACCACCTTGCCGAAGTGGTCGCCGGCCGCGAGCCGCGCGAGGCCGTCGCGGGCGCGGGCGAGGGGGAGCACCTGGTCGACGACGGGGCGCACCTCGCTGCGCGCGAGGAACCGCAGGAGCGCGGCGAGGTCGTCGCGCGAGCCCATGGTCACGCCCTGCACGCGGATCTCGTGGAAGAAGACGCGTGTGAGCTCGGCGGGCGACGCGTCGCCGCTCGTCGCCCCCGCCACGACGACGGTGCCGCCCGGCCGCACGGACCGCAGTGAGTGGCTCCACGTGGCCTGCCCGACCGTCTCGACGACGACGTCGACGGGCGCGGGCAGGCGGGCGCCGGGCTCGAACGTCGCCGCCGCCCCGAGGCGGGCCGCTCCGGCCCGCTTCGCCGCGGAGCGGGACGTCACCCACGTCTCGAGCCCCGCGGCGGCGCCGAGCGCGACGGCCGCCGTCGCGACCCCGCCGCCCGCGCCCTGCACGAGGACACGGTCGCCGGGGGCGGCGCCACCGGCGGTGAAGAGCATGCGATAGGCGGTGAGCCACGCCGTCGGGACGCACGCGGCCTCGACGAAGGTCAGCTCGGGCGGCTTGGGGACGAGGTTGTGGCTCGGGACGGCGACGCGCTCCGCGAGGGTGCCGGGGTACCGCTCGGACAGCAGAGATCGACGCTCGGTGGGCCCGACGCCGTGCCCGTCCGCGCCGACGACGGCGTGCACGACGACCTCGGAGCCGTCGGGGGCGACGCCGGCGGCGTCGGTCCCGAGGATCATGGGCAGGCGGTCGGCGGGCAGCCCGACGCCGCGCAGCGACCAGAGGTCGTGGTGGTTGAGCGACGCGGCGCGCACGTCGACCGTGGTCCAGTGCTCGCGGGACGCGGGCTCGGGGCGGTCCCCGACGACGAGGCCGGCCAGGGGGTCGTCGGGGTCGGTGCGGTCGGCGTAGGCGGCGAGCATGGGACCAACCTACGGTCCGGCCCGTGCTCCGACCACGGGGCCCGCCCGGGGGAGCCCCCCGGACCTGCCCCGACGACGAGCGGGTCAGTCGCGCACGCGCGCCCGCTCGCCGAGGAAGTCGGCGACGATCGGTCCGAGCTGGTCGAACTCGATGAGGAAGCCGTCGTGCCCGAAGTCGCTCGTGAGCGTCCGCAGGGGCTCGGCGCCGGGGATGCCGGCGGCGATGCGCGCGCAGTCGGCGGGGAGGAACAGCCGGTCGGTGTCGACGGCGACGACGAGCGCGTGCGCGGTGATCTGCGCGAGCGCCGCCTCGACGCCGCCGCGGTCGCGCCCGAGGTCGTGCGTGAGCATCGACTCGGTGAGCACGACGTACGAGTTCGCGTCGAACCGCCGCGCGAGCTTGTCCCCGTGGTGGTCGAGGTAGGACTGCACGGCGTAGCGGCCGTCGGTGAACGGGTCCTCGCCGCCCTGCGGCAGCCGGCCGAAGCGGTCGTCGAGCTCGCGCGCGGACCGGTAGGTGGCGTGCGCGATCTGCCGGGCGATGCCGAGCCCGACGTGCGGGCCGTCGCCGTCCGCGGCGTCGTAGTAGTCGCCGCCGCGGAAGCCCGGGTCCGCGCGGACGGCGCCGAGCTGCGGGTGGGCCCAGGCGATCTGGTCGCCCGTGGTCTGGGCGGCGGTCGCGATCGCGGCGAGCGAGACGACGTCGACCCCCGCCTCGGGCCCGAGCAGCGCCCACTCCAGCACGCGGTGCCCGCCCATCGAGGCGCCGACGACGAACGCCCACGACGTGATGCCGAGCGTCCGGGCGAGCTCGATCTCGACCGCGACCTGGTCGCGCGTCGTGACGCGCGGGAACCGGCTGCCCCAGGGACGGCCGTCGGGCGCGGTCGAGGCCGGTCCCGTGGTGCCCTGGCAGCCGCCGAGCACGTTGGGCGCGACGACGAACCAGCGGTCGGTGTCGATCGGGGCGCCGGGCCCGACGAGCGACTCCCACCAGCCCGCGGTGGCGTGCCCCGGGCCGGCGGGGCCGCTCACGTGCGAGTCGCCGGTGAGGGCGTGCAGCACGAGGACGGCGTTCGAGCCGTCGGGCGCGAGCGTGCCCCACGTCTCGTACGCGACCCGGACGTCGGGCAGGCGGGCGCCGGACTCGAGGTCGAACGTGCCGACGTCGGCGAAGCGTCGCCGGCCCGCCGGGTCGCCCTCGCGCCACGCTCCGGTCGCCGGGACCGGGGCCTTCACCCGCGCGCGCGACGGCGCCACGCCGTGCGTCGACGAGTCGCCCGGCCGCGCGCCGGAGCGGGCGTCGGGGGCGGGGGAGAGGAGCTCGTCGTTCACCGGGGTCACCGTCGGCCACTGTACGGCCGGGGCGCCCAGGGCGCCCCGGCTGTCCAGATCCGTCATCGTCGCGCCCGTCGTCGGCCGGTCAGGAGCCCAGCGCCGACTTGGCGGCGGTGAACCCGAGCTCGAGGTCGGCGAGGATGTCGTCGACGTGCTCGATGCCCACCGCGAGGCGGACCAGGCCCGGCGTCACGCCGGACTTCGCCTGCTCCTCGGGGCTGAGCTGGGCGTGCGTCGTCGACGCCGGGTGGATGACGAGCGACCGGACGTCGCCGATGTTCGCCACGTTCGAGTGGAGCTGCAGCGCGGAGACGAACGCCTGCCCGGCGTCGCTGCCGCCGTCGAGCTCGAACGCGAGGACCGCGCCCGCGCCGCGCGGCAGGTACTTCTGCGCGTTCGCGTGCCACGGGCTCGAGGGCAGGCCCGCGTAGTGGACGGTCCGGACGTCGTCGCGCGCCTCGAGCCACTCGGCGACCTTCTGCGCGTTGGCGACGTGGCGCTCGACGCGCAGGGACAGCGTCTCGATGCCCTGCGCGATGAGGAACGCGTTGAACGGCGAGATGGCCGAGCCCAGGTCGCGCAGGAGCTGGACGCGCGCCTTGAGCACGTACGCGAGGTTGGCACCGAGGATGCCGCCCACGCCGAGGTCGCGCGCGTAGACGAGACCGTTGTACGAGGGGTCGGGCGTGTTGTAGTTCGGGAACCGCTCCGGGTGCGCCGCGTAGTCGAACGTGCCGCCGTCGACGATCACGCCGCCGATCGCGGAGCCGTGGCCGCCGAGGTACTTCGTCGCGGAGTGCACGACGACGTCCGCCCCGTGCTCGAGCGGGCGCAGCAGGTAGGGCGTGGCGACCGTGTTGTCGACGATCAGCGGGACGCCGACCTCGTGCGCGACCGCCGCGACGGCCTCGATGTCGAGGACGTCGGCCTGCGGGTTCGGGATCGTCTCGCCGAAGAACAGCTTCGTGTTCGGGCGCACGGCGTCGCGCCAGGCCTGCGGGTCGTGCGGGTCGGCGACGAACGTCGTCTCGACCCCGAGCTTGGCGAGCGAGTACTGCAGGAGGTTGTAGGTGCCGCCGTACAGGCTCGGGGAGGCGACGACGTGGTCGCCCGCCTCGGCGACGTTGAGGATCGCGAACGTCGTCGCGGCCTGCCCGGACGCGAGGAGCAGCGCGCCGACGCCGCCCTCGAGCGAGGCGATGCGGTTCTCCACGACCTCCTGCGTCGGGTTGCCGATGCGCGTGTAGATCGGGCCGAGGTCCTTGAGCGCGAACCGGTCGGCCGCGACCGAGGCGTCCGGGAAGACGAACGACGTGGTCTGGTAGATCGGGAGCGCGCGGGCGCCGGTCGTCGGGTCGGCGGTCTGGCCGGCGTGGACCTGGCGCGTCTCGAAGGACCAGGCGGGGGCGTTGTCGGTGCTCATGGTTGCTCTCCTGCGGGTGAGGTGGGACGGCGGCGTGCGGGTGCACCGGGGCGGGTGCGGCGGGGACGGGGTCGTCGACCGCGGCGAGAGGCGCACGCGGGACGGGATGCCGCGGCGAGGGCGTCGTCGACGACGGCTCGCGGGCAGGCGAACGTGCGCTCGGGTCAGCGACACATTCGACGGGACATGAGGCCGAGGCTAGGCGCGTCGTCGGCGACCCGGTAGGCCCTTCTCACCATGCGAGACCACATTGTGAGAAGGGTCCGGCCGCTCGGATCGCGCGGAGCGGACGTTCCGGGCAGACTCGTCCGAGTGCTGTCAACGAGACACGCCGAGGAGGAGTTGATGAACCGCGTGACCCGGAGCGCGCCGCGCCGTCGCGTCGCCGCGGCGGGGGCCGCCGGAGCGCTCGTGCTCGCGCTCGGCGTCGGCCTCGCTCCGACCGCGTCGTCCGCGCCGTCGGACGACGACGTGCGCGCCGCGCGCGAGGCCGCCGACGGCGCGTCACGGGACGTGGCGACGGTCGAGCGCGAGCTCGCGGCGCTGCGCGACCGGCACGCGTCCGCGGTCGCGGCCGTCGAGACGGCGGCGGAGGAGTACGCCGCGGCGCAGGGCGAGCTCGAAGCCGCCGACGCGGAGGTGCGCGACGCCCAGGCGGCGCTCGCGACGGCCCGGTCGGGCGAGTCCGACGCGCGGGCCTCCGTCGGTGCGCTCTTCCGCGCGTCACGCCAGGGCTCGACCGAGCTCGACGCCCTGCGGACGGTCCTGGACGCGGACGGCGTCGAGCAGGTCGTCGCGCGCGAGAACGCCGAGCGCGTCGCGGGCCGCACCGCCGGACGTGCAGTCGAGACGCACGCGACGGCGCGCGCCGTCGCCGGCACGGCCCGCGCGCGGGCGGACGCGGCGCTCGCGCACCAGGCCGAGGTCGAGGACCGCGCGCGCGACGCGCTGGTCGCCGCCCAGGTCTCCTCCGGGGCGCTCGACGAGGCCGTGCAGGAGTCGGCGGCACGCCGGGAGACGCTGCTCGCCGAGCTCGCGCAGGCGCGGGCCACGAGCGTCGACATCGAGCGGGAGCGCCAGGACGCGCTCGACGCGCAGGCCGCGAGCGCGCGCGAGAGCGCGGCCCGGGAGCGGGTCGCGCCGTCCGCAGGGACGCCGGCGGCCGCTCCGTCCGCCCCCGCCGCTCCGTCCGTCCCGGCCCCGCAGAACCCGGCTCCCGCCCCGGCACCGGCTCCGGCCCCCGCTCCCGCCCCGGCGCCGGCTCCCGCCCCAGCGCCTGCCCCGGCGCCTCAGCCCACTCCTGCCCCGCCGCCCGTCGTCACGCCGCCGCCCGGCACGGGCGTGGGGAACGGCGCCCAGGGCCAGGCCGCCGTCGCGTGGGCGCGCACGAAGATCGGCGCGCCGTACGTGTTCGGCGGCACCGGGCCGGGCTACGACTGCTCGGGCCTCACATCCCGCGCGTGGGCCGCCGCGGGCGTCGACATCACCCGGACGTCGCGCTCGCAGTACCAGCGCGTGCAGAAGATCTCCTACGACCGCCTCCGCCCGGGCGACCTCATCTTCTACGCCAACGACACGTCGAACCCGTCGACCATCCGCCACGTCGCGATGTACACCGGCGGCGGGATGATGATCGAGGCGCGGCAGCCCGGCAGCCCCGTGCACGAGGTCGCGATGCGCTGGGCCGACGCGATGCCGTACGCGGGCCGACCGTAGCCCGACGCACGACGGCGGCCGCCCACCTCGCGAGGTGGGCGGCCGCCGTCGTACGGGAGGACGAGCCGGTCAGTGGCCCGGCGTGTGGTACCCGGAGTCGATGGCGCGCTGCAGGGAGCGCTCGATCTCGGCCTCGGCGTCGGCGCGGCCGACCCAGTGGGCGCCCTCGACGGACTTGCCGGGCTCGAGGTCCTTGTAGACCTCGAAGAAGTGCTGGATCTCCAGGCGGTGGAAGTCGGACACGTCGTCGATGTCCTGGCGCCACGCGGCACGCTGGTCGCCCGTCGGGACGCACAGCACCTTGTCGTCGCCGCCGGCCTCGTCGCGCATGCGGAACATGCCGAGCGCGCGGCAGCGGATCAGGCAGCCCGGGAACGTGGGCTCCTCGAGCAGCACGAGGGCGTCCAGCGGGTCGCCGTCCTCGCCGAGCGTCCCCTCGATGAACCCGTAGTCGTCGGGGTAGCGGGTCGAGGTGAAGAGCATGCGGTCGAGGCGGATGCGACCGGTCGCGTGGTCCACCTCGTACTTGTTGCGCTGCCCCTTGGGGATCTCGATCGTGACGTCGAACTCCACTGCTTCCTCCAGTCGTACCGGCACCGCGGCGCTCGGGCGGTGGCTGGTGTCGGATGATCGACGGACGACGCCGTCGTGCGGGAACTAGTGTGACACGGGACGTCCGCCCACAAGAGTCCGTACGGCCCTGTGCGGGCGACGACGTGAGTGATAATGCGCACGTGCCCGCGGCCCCGGGGGCGGGTCTGACGACCGGCGACCGGTCGGGACGGGCGGGCGGACGACGCGCCCCGGTGACCGGGGCGGACCGAGGGAGAGGTATGGGCTGGGCGACGCGCACGGGCGTGGCCGTCGGCGTGGTGCTCGCGCTCGCGGGCGGGTACGCCGTGGCGGACGCGTACGACGTCGTCCCCGGCGTGCTGACGCTCGAGCCGCCCGTCCCGGAGCCGCCGCCGTTCCCGCAGGCGCCGGGCGCGGCCGCTGCCCCGCCGCTCGAGGTGGAGCTGCCGGCGCTCGACGACGCGGCGCCCGTCCCCGCGACCGGCGCGGTGCAGACCCTCGTGGACGGGCTCGTCGCGGACACGCGGCTCGGCCCGCGCGTGGGCGTCCTCGTGACCGACGCGGCGACCGGCGACGTACTGGGCGCCGCCGGCGAGAGCGTGGGGCACGTCCCGGCGTCGACCCTCAAGACGTTCACCGCCGCGGCGGCGCTCTCCTCGCCGGGAGCGCACACCACGCTGCCCACCCGTGCCGTCCTCGAGGGGCAGGAGACGGTGTACCTCGTGGGCGGGGGCGACATGATGCTCGCGGCGGGTGCCGGGGACCCGACGGCGGTCAACGGCCGGGCCGGACTAGGCGACCTGGCCGCGCAGGTCGCGGGCGAGCTGCGGCTGACGGGACGCACGACGATCTCGCTGCGCCTCGACGACACGCTGTTCACCGGGCCCGCGGTCGCGCCGACCGTCGACCCGGCCAGCGTGCGCAACGGCTACGTCGCGCCCGTCGCGGCGCTCGCGGTGAACATCGCGCGCCTCACCGACGAGGAGTACGCGCCGCGCGCGGAGGACCCGGCCCTCGCCGCGGCCGACGCGTTCGTGGCCGCGCTCGCGCAGGAGGGTGTCACCGTCTCCGGGGACGTCGTGCGAGCGCCGGCGCCGAGCGAGGGTCGCACGGTGGGCGAGGTGGAGTCCGCCCCGCTCGGCGACGTCGTCGCGTACCTGCTCCAGCACTCGGACAACACGATCACCGAGGTCGTCGGCCGGGTCGTCGCGCTCGACGCGGGCCTGCCCGGCTCGGGTGCCGGCGCGACCCAGGCCGTGCGGGCGGCGGTCGAGGGCCTCGGCGTCGACCTCACGGGCGCGACGCTCGCGGACCTGTCCGGGCTCGGCGACGGATCCGTCGTCACGCCCGCGCAGCTCGACGAGGTCGTGGGCCTCCTGGCCGACCCCGCGCACCCGCGGCTGCGGCCCGGCGCGGTGGGCCTGCCCGTCGCGGGGCTGTCCGGGACGCTCGACGAGCGCTACCTCGCCAACGCGGGCCGCGGCGTCGTGCGCGCGAAGACCGGCAGCCTGCCGAACGTCACGTCGCTCGCCGGGACGGTCGTCACCGCGGACGACCGCCTCCTCGTGTTCTCCCTCATGGCCGACGCCGTCCCGGACGGCGGCACCTACGGCGCGCGCCTGATCCTCGACGACTTCGTCGCGTCGCTCGCGGAGTGCGGCTGCAGCGCCTGACGGGCCGCGCCACGTCTGGGGGAGGCTCCCGGTTCAGGGGCCGTGCGTCGCGTCCGCCAGCCAGTCCTCGACCTCCAGGCCGGGCACGCGGGAGAACTCGCGCACGTTGTTCGTCACCAGCACGAGCCCGAGCGACCGGGCGTGCCCGGCGAGGAGCGCGTCGTACGGGCCGACAGGGGTGCCGCGGGCCGCGAGGACGGCGCGGACCCTGCCGGCGTGCATCGCCGCCAGGCTGTCGAAGGGCAGCACGTCGACGAGCGACAGCAGCTCGTCGACCGCCTGCCGGTTGCGGGCCGGGTCCTGCGAGCGCTCCACGCCGTACTCCAGCTCCATCTCGCTCACGGTCGAGACGGCGACGCGCCCCTCTGCCTCGCGCAGCCTCGGACGCGCGGCCGCGCCGTGCCCGCGGAGGAGGGCGACGAGCACGTTCGTGTCCAGCAGATAGAGGGTGCTCACAGGGCCTCGCGCTCGTCCGCGGTGCCCTGGTCGCGGTCGGCGAGGAAGCCGGGACCGACGCGCAGGCCGTGCTCGAACCACTCGTCCCACCCGGAGCCGGCCGGGGTGATGACCCGTGACCGGCCGACGGCCCGGACGTCCACCTCCCGGACGTCGTCGGGCAGCGCGACCGCCTTGGGCAGCCGGACCGCCTGCGTCCTGTTGCTGCGGAACACCGTCGTGCGCACCATGCCGACCTCCCGTCGTATATCCCGAGAGTATATCCTTCGGGCGTCCTCGAACCCGTCGGCCGGGCGAGCGGGTTACCGTGGGCCGGTGACTCTCGTCGAGCAGGACGGCCGACCCCACGGCCCGTCGCGCGGCGACCGGTCGGTCGTCGACTGGTCCGCCGCCGCGCAGATCGCCGGGCGCCTCGCGCGCCCGGGGCCCCAGGCGTCGCGCGCCGAGCTGGCCGACCTCGTCGAGGGGCTGCGCACCGCGGCGGGGGAGGCCGTCCCGCACGTGCTCGACGTGACCCGCATGACGCCCGTCGCGGGGACCCCGGAGACGCTGGGCACGGTGCACGTCGTGGACCGGCCCCGCTGGGCGCGCGCCAACACCGAGATCATGGCGTCGCTCACCACGGGCGTCACCGAGGCGCTCGTGGGGGAGAGCGGGCGCGTGCCGCAGGCGACCGCCCTCGTCGGCGCGGCGCAGGTCGGCTCGGTCCTCGCGGTCCTCTCGAGCCGCGTCCTCGGCCAGTTCGACCCGTACAGCGGGAAGGCAGCGGCAGGGGCAGGCCCCGGCCGGCTCGTGCTCGTCGCGCCCAACGTGCTCCAGGTCGAGCGCGCGCTCGACCTGCGGCCCGCCGACTTCCGGCTCTGGGTGTGCCTGCACGAGCAGACGCACGCCCTCCAGTTCGCGGCGGCGCCGTGGCTCGCGGACCACCTGCGCACGCGCGCGGGCGACCTCCTCACCGAGCTCTCCGCGTCGTCGCGACGCCTCGCCGAGGCCCGCCTGCGCGACAAGCTCGTCGCGGTGGGGCGCGCCGTCCTGCACGCGGTGCGCGGCGAGGGCACGACCCTCCTCGACGGCCTCCTCACGCCCGAGGAGCAGGACCGGCTCGCCGACGTCACGGCCGTCATGGCGCTCCTGGAAGGCCACGCGGATGTCGCCATGGACGCCGTCGGGCCCCGCACCGTGCGCACGGTGCGCAGCATCCGGCGCAAGTTCGACGCGCGGCGCGACGGCGAGGGCAGCTCCGGCCTCGACGTCGTGCTGCGGCGCCTGCTCGGCATGGACGCCAAGATCGCCCAGTACCGCGACGGGGCGGCGTTCGTCCGCGCCGTCGAGAAGGACGTCGGGCGCGACGGCTTCAACGCCGTGTGGGCCTCCCCGGAGAACCTGCCCACGGCCCGTGAGATCGCCGACGCGCGCGCCTGGGTGCGCCGCGTGCACGGCTGAGCCGTGGGCGGGCCGGCGCCGGTCGTCGCCGCCGCGCGCCACGCCGTGCGCGGCGCGCTCGCGGACCTTCCCGCAGGGGCGACGGTGCTCGTCGCCTGCTCCGGCGGCGCCGACTCGACGGCGCTCGCGGCCGCCACGGCGTTCGTGGCGCCGCGCCTCGGGCTGCGGGCGGGCGCCGTCGTCGTGGACCACGGGCTCCAGGACGGCAGCGCCGCCGTCGCGGCGGCCGCCGCCGAGCGCTGCCGCGGCCTGGGGCTCGACCCGGTGGAGGTGCGCCGCGTCGTCGTCCCGACGGCGGGCGACGGCCCGGAGGCCCACGCCCGGACGGCCCGGTACGCCGCGCTCGACGACGTCGCGGCGGCCCACGGCGCCGGCGCGGTGCTCCTGGGCCACACGCTCGACGACCAGGCTGAGACGGTGCTGCTCGGCCTCGCCCGCGGGGCGGGGGCGCGCTCGCTCGCCGGCATGGCGCCGCGGCGCGGGGCGTACCGGCGCCCGTTCCTCGCTCTGCTGCGCACGCAGACCGAGGCGGTGTGCCGCACGCTCGGGCTCGACTGGTGGGACGACCCCACGAACACGGGCGCGCCGCTGCGCTCGCAGGTCCGCGCGCGGGTCGTGCCGGCGCTCGTCGACGTGCTCGGCCCGGGCGCGGTGCCCGCGCTCGCGCGCAGCGCCGACCTCCTGCGCGACGACGCCGACCTCCTCGACGCGCTCGCGGCCGACCTCCTCGCGGCGGCGCTCGTCCCACCCGGCGCGGACCCCGCCCACGGCGCGGACCCCGGCCCCGGCGCGGACCCCGGCCCCGGCGGGGGAGCGGCCTCCCGCCCGACGGTCGTGCTCGACGTCGGCCCGCTCGCCGCCGCGCACCCGGCGCTGCGGCGTCGTGCGCTGCGGTCCGCGGCGCTGCGCGCGGGGTGCCCGGGGAGCGACCTGTTCGCCGTCCACGTCGACGCGCTCGACGCGCTCGTCACCGCGTGGCGCGGCCAGGGCCCGGTGCACCTCCCGGGCGACCGCAGGGCGTCGCGCGCGTGTGGCAGGCTTTCCCTGGGCCCGGGGCCAACGCGCCGGGCCGGCACCTCCCCCCTCCCCCCAGCTCAGGAGTGACCCCCGTGGAAGCATCGGACGTCGCAGGCGACCTCGAGAACATCCTGCTCACCGAGGACCAGCTCGGTGCGCGGCTCGACGAGATCGCCGCGCAGATCGACCGTGACTACGCGGGCAAGGACCTCCTGCTCGTCGGCGTGCTCAAGGGCGCCGTCATGGTCATGGCGGACCTGGCGCGCCGCCTGCACAGCCACGTCGAGATGGACTGGATGGCCGTGTCGTCGTACGGCTCAGGCACCAAGTCGTCGGGCGTCGTGCGCATCCTCAAGGACCTCGACGCCGACCTCACCGGCCGCAACGTGCTCATCGTCGAGGACATCATCGACTCGGGCCTCACGCTCTCGTGGCTGCTGTCGAACCTCCGCTCGCGCGGCCCGGCGTCGGTCGAGATCGCGGCGATGCTCCGCAAGCCCGACGCGGCGAAGACCGAGGTCGACGTGCGCTACGTCGGCTTCGACATCCCCAACGAGTTCGTCGTCGGTTATGGCCTCGACTACGCGGAGAAGTACCGCAACCTGCCGTTCGTCGGGACGCTCGCGCCGCACGTCTACTCGAGCTGAGCCGGGCGGCGGCGGGCCACGAGCCCGCCCGGACCGCCCAGGGAGCTGCTCAGGAAGTACGGACCACGCCCTGGGCGAACAGAGGGAAGATCCCCAGCAGGCGCCAAGGTCCAGAGTGTAGTTTCGAGCCCGAACACTTGCGCGAGCGGAGGGATCCGGGGCGCACGCCCCGTCGCCGATGAACATCAAGAAGATTCTCAGTGGGCCGATCGTCTGGATCGTCCTGGGCCTCGTGATCCTGTGGATCGCGTTCGCGACGTTGTCGCGCCCCACGGTCCAGCGCATCGACACGTCCGCGGGCCTCGAGCTGCTCTCGGGCGACACGGTCGAGCAGGCGCTCATCGTAGACGGCGACCAGCGCGTGCGTCTCACGCTGTCCGAGGACTACGTGGCCGACAAGGGCACGGACACCGAGGAGAACAAGGGCAAGAACGTCGAGTTCTACTACGTCCAGCCGCAGGGCGAGGCGGTCGTCGACGCCGTCGTCGCCGCGGAGCCGAAGGACGGGTACAACTCCGAGGTCGCGCAACCCTCGTTCTGGTCCTCGCTGCTCGGGCTGCTCATCCCGTTCCTCATCATCGGCGTGCTGTTCTGGTTCCTGCTGTCGCGCATGCAGGGCGGCGGCTCGCGCGTCATGGGCTTCGGCAAGTCGCGCGCCAAGCTCGTCTCGAAGGACACCCCGCAGGTGACGTTCGCGGACGTCGCGGGCGCCGACGAGGCGGTCGAGGAGCTCCACGAGATCAAGGAGTTCCTCTCCGACTCGGAGAAGTTCCAGGCCGTCGGCGCCAAGATCCCCAAGGGCGTCCTGCTCTACGGCCCTCCCGGCACGGGCAAGACGCTGCTCGCCCGCGCCGTCGCCGGCGAGGCAGGCGTGCCGTTCTACTCGATCTCCGGCTCGGACTTCGTCGAGATGTTCGTCGGCGTCGGCGCGAGCCGCGTCCGCGACCTGTTCAACCAGGCCAAGGAGAACTCGCCCGCGATCATCTTCGTCGACGAGATCGACGCCGTCGGCCGCCACCGCGGCGCCGGCATGGGCGGCGGCCACGACGAGCGCGAGCAGACGCTCAACCAGCTCCTCGTGGAGATGGACGGCTTCGACGTCAAGACGAACGTCATCCTCATCGCCGCGACCAACCGCCCCGACATCCTCGACCCGGCGCTCCTGCGCCCGGGCCGCTTCGACCGCCAGATCGCGGTCGAGGCGCCCGACCTCAAGGGTCGCGAGGCGATCCTGCGGGTGCACGCGGCGGGCAAGCCGATCGTCCCGGAGATCGACCTGGCGGCCGTCGCGCGTCGCACGCCCGGCTTCACCGGTGCCGACCTCGCGAACGTGCTCAACGAGGCGGCGCTCCTCACCGCCCGCAGCGGGGCGCAGCTCATCGACGACCGGGCGCTCGACGAGGCGATCGACCGCGTGATCGCCGGTCCGCAGAAGCGCACGCGCGTCATGAACGTCAAGGAGCAGAAGATCACCGCGTACCACGAGGGCGGCCACGCCCTCGTCGCGGCGGCCATGCGCTACACGGACCCCGTCACGAAGGTGACGATCCTCCCGCGCGGCCGGGCCCTCGGGTACACGATGGTCATGCCGACCGAGGACAAGTACTCCACGACGCGCAACGAGCTGCTCGACCAGCTCGCGTACGCGATGGGCGGCCGCGTCGCGGAGGAGCTCGTGTTCCACGACCCGACGACGGGCGCCTCGAACGACATCGAGAAGGCGACCGCGATCGCGCGCAAGATGGTCACCGAGTACGGCATGAGCGAGCGCGTCGGCGCGATCAAGCTCGGCTCCGGCTCGGGCGAGCCGTTCCTCGGCCGCGACATGGGCCACCAGCGCGACTACTCGGAGTCGGTCGCGGGCACGGTGGACCACGAGGTCCGCAAGCTCGTCGAGGCCGCGCACGACGAGGCGTGGGAGGTGCTCACGCAGTACCGCGACGTGCTCGACGCCCTCGTGCTCGAGCTCCTCGAGAAGGAGACGCTGAACCAGGCCGAGCTCGCGCGCGTGTTCTCCCCGGTCGAGAAGCGCGCCCCGCGCGACGTCTGGCTCTCGAGCGAGCAGCGGGCCGTCTCGCAGCGCGGGCCCGTGCTCACCGACGCCGAGAAGGCGGCGCAGAACGGCGCGCCCGTGATCCCGCAGGACGAGGCCGCGGCCGCGAACGACGAGCTCCCCCCGGAGCGCATCGGCGAGGTGCCCGCGGACAGCCCGCTCGACCGCGCGCTCGGCCGCGACACGACCACGGACGTCACGGACGTGCGCGAGCCGGGGCAGGACTGATGGGCACCCCCACGGGCGCCTCGGCGGGCGCGGGCGCGATCACCCCGGCCCGGTCGGCGGAGGGCCTGCGCGCCCCCGCGGACGTCCCGCCGTACGACCAGGACCGCGCGGAGGCCGCCGTCCGCGAGCTGCTGCTCGCCGTCGGCGAGGACCCGGACCGCGAGGGGCTGCGCGAGACGCCGGCCCGCGTGGCGCGCGCGTACCGCGAGATCTTCGCGGGCCTGCGCCAGGAGGCCGCGGACGTCCTGACGACGACCTTCGACCTCGGCCACGAGGAGATGGTGCTCGTCAAGGACATCGAGGTGTACTCGACGTGCGAGCACCACCTCGTGCCCTTCCACGGCGTCGCGCACGTCGGGTACATCCCCAACGTGGACGGCCGCATCACGGGCCTGTCGAAGCTCGCGCGCCTCGTCGAGGTGTACGCGCGCCGCCCGCAGGTGCAGGAGCGGCTCACGTCGCAGGTCGCGGACGCGCTCGTGGAGCACCTCAAGCCGCGCGGTGCGATCGTCGTCGTCGAGTGCGAGCACCTGTGCATGTCGATGCGCGGCGTGCGCAAGCCCGGCGCGCGCACCGTCACGTCGGCGGTGCGGGGCCAGATGCGCGACGGCGCGACGCGGGCCGAGGCGATGAGCCTCATCCTGGGGCGCTAGGCCCGTGGACCGGTTCGTGGTCGCGGGGCTCGAGGAGCTCGCGGACGTCGGACGCACGCTCGTCATGGGCGTCGTCAACGTCACGCCCGACTCGTTCTCCGACGGCGGCGAGTGGTTCGAGCCGGACGCCGCGATCGCCCACGGGCGCGAGCTGCTGGGCGAGGGTGCGGACATCCTCGACGTCGGCGGGGAGTCGACCCGCCCCGGGGCGGGCCGGGTGCCCGTCGAGGCGGAGCTCGCGCGCGTGCTCCCCGTGATCTCCGCGCTCGCGGCCGAGGGGGCGGTCGTCAGCGTCGACACGACGCGCGCGGTCGTCGCGGAGCGCGCGGTCGCGGCGGGCGCCCGGCTCGTCAACGACGTCTCCGGCGGTCTCGCCGACCCGGCGATGGCCGACGTCGTCGCGCGCACGGGCGTCGCTTACGTCTGCATGCACTGGCGCGGGCACGCGGACGTCATGGACGACCTCGAGGACTACGACGACGTCGTCACGGACGTGCGCGACGAGCTGGCCGCGCGCGTGGACGTGCTCCTCGCGGCGGGCGTACGGCGCGAGCAGGTCGTGCTCGACCCGGGTCTCGGCTTCTCGAAGGCCGGGTCGTCGAACTGGCCGCTGCTCGCGCGCCTGCGCGAGCTCGAGGCCCTGGGCCTGCCTGTCCTCGTGGGCGCGTCCCGCAAGCGGTTCCTCGGGCACCTCCTCGCGCGCTCCGACGGGCGGCCCGTCCCGCCGCTCCTGCGCGACGACGCGACCGCCGCGGTCACGACCCTCGCCGCGGCGTCGGGCGCGTGGTGCGTGCGGGTCCACGCGGTCCGGGCGTCCGCCGATGCCGTGCGGGTCGCCGCCGCCTGGGGCCGGGCCCGCGACGAGGTCGTGCGTCCCGCGGACGGCGGCGCGGTGTAGCCGGCGGACCGACCGAGGGCCGGGAGCGACTCGACGGCGCGGCCCACGACCTAGCAGGATGGGCGAGGGGCCCCGCGGCGCGGGCGGCCCGGCGCAGCACGACACACGCAACGAGACACGGTGACGACGACCCGCCCCGGCGGGCGACGACGGAGCACCGGACGGGAGCACGACGTGACCACAGCGTTCGCAGGAGCGGTCCTCGACGCGGACGGACGGCCGTTCGACCGGATCCGCCTCACGGGCCTGAGCGCGACGGGCCACCACGGCGTCTTCGAGCACGAGAAGGCGCAGGGCCAGCTCTTCCGGGCCGACGTCGTGCTCCACCTGGACACGCGCGCCGCCGCGAGCGGCGACGACCTGTCCCGGACGGTCAGCTACGCGGGCGTCGCCGAGGACGTCGTCGCGGTCCTCGCCGGATCGCCCGCCGACCTCGTCGAGACCGTCGCCGAGCGCATCGCCGCGACGATCCTCACGCACGACGACGTCGTCGCGGTCGACGTCGCGGTGCACAAGCCGCAGGCGCCGATCACGGTCCCGTTCGAGGACGTCGAGGTCGTCATCCGTCGCGACCGCGTGGTCGTCCCCGTCGTCGCGCCGCTGTCACGCCGCGGGGAGCAGGGGTCGCGCGACGCGCAGCCCGTCGGGCCGATCCCGGTCGGGTCGGTCGCCCCCGCGCTCATCCACGGCGTCGGCGAGGTGCCCGCGCCCGACGACCGGGCCCCGCTCGCCCCCGCGCCCGAGGTCATGCCGCCCAGCATCCTCCCGGGCTCGGCCGGTGCCCCGGTCGAGGACGCGCGGACCGCGGCCGAGTCCGGTGCGACGGCGGCCGAATCCCCGGAGGACGCGCTCGACGCGACCCGCGAGGCTTCCGCCGTCCGGGACGCCGCCGTCCCCGGCGACGCCCGCGGCGAGCAGCAGACCCCCGCGGAGGCACCGTACGGCGAGGCGCCGTACGGGGAGGCGCCGTACGCGGAGCCCGCGCACGACGACCGCGGCGAGCCCGCGCACGACGACGCGGCACCGCACCCGCAGCAGGCGGCGTCGTACGACGAGCTCGTCGCGGGGTCGGTCCCCGCGGCCGGCCCCGCCGAGCACGTGCTGCACCACGACGCGCCGCCGGTCGCGCCCGGCGCGCCGTCGGGCGAGCAGCGGACCGTCCCCGGCGACGCCGCGCCCGTCGAGCACGCCGCCCCCGAGGCCGAGCCCCTGCCGTACGGCGCCGCGGCCGAGCCCGTCCCGGCGCACGACGAGGCCCCCGGCGGGGCGCACGACGCCGCGGAGGTGGCCGCGCCCGTCGAGCACGACCGGATGGACGACGTGCCCGCCGGGTTCGTCGAGGTCGTGCTCGCGCTGGGCGCGAACCTCGGCGACGCCCAGCAGACGCTGCGCGACGCGATCACGGACCTCGACCGGATCTCCGGTCTCGAGATCACGGAGGTCTCGCCGCTGGCCCGGACGGAGGCCGTGGGTGGCCCCGACCAGCCGGACTACCTCAACACCGTCCTCCTCGCGCGCACGCGCCTGTCGGCGCGCGACCTGCTGCACGCGTGCCAGGCGGTCGAGCAGGCGCACGGCCGGGTGCGCGACGAGCGCTGGGGTCCCCGCACGCTCGACGTCGACCTCATCGTCTACGGCACGCTGACGGCCGTCACCGACGATCTGGAGCTGCCGCACCCCCGCGCGCACGAGCGGGCGTTCGTGCTCGAGCCGTGGTCGCAGATCGACCCGGACGCGGTGCTCCCGGGCCTCGGGGGCGGCCCCGTCGCGGCCCTCGCGGCGACCGCGCCCGACCGCGGGGGCATCCGGTGGCTCGCGCTCGACTGGCTGACGGACCCTGCCCCCGACCCGACGGGCGCCGTGCCCGTCACGACGGGCAGCACGGACGCCGCGCCGCCGCCCGCGCCCGTCGACGTGCCCGACCCCTACCAGCAGGCGCACACCGGTCCCGTCGCCGCCCCGTACGACGGTCCCGTGACGCCCGGCGGCGGCGTGCCCGCCCCCGACGGCGCGCCGGCACCGCAGCACCCGGCACCGCAGCAGCCCGTGCCGCCGCACGAGGCGCACCCGGCGCCGCAGCAGCCGCTCGCGCAGGAGCCCCTCGCGCAGCAGCCCGCGGCCCCGCAGCAGCAGCCCGCCCCGCAGCAGCCGCCGCACGTCCAGCAGGCGGAGCCGCCGCAGCCGCCCGCCGCGGAGCCCGCGCCCCCGGTGGCCCCGCCGCAGCCCGCGGTCGTGCCGCAGCCGGCCGGTCTCCCGCAGACCGTGACACCGAGCGAGGCACTCCCGGCACGGCCGGTCTTCGCGCCCGTCTCCGAAGGCGTCGCGCCCGAGGGGGCGGCCCCGCCGATCGTCCCCGACGGCTCGTTCGACCCGCGCGAGGACGCGGGGGTCCCCGTCGCCCCGTTCCCCGGGCCGTCGAACCGGCCGCCGTCGCACCCTGTGCCGTCGTCGCCCGACGCCGGGCACGCCCCGGACGCCGGGCCCGCCCCGGCTCAGGACGCGGCGCGCTTCCCCGAGCACGCCGCACCCGCGCACCCGGTCTTCCCGCCGGTCCACGCGCCCGAGCCCGTGCCGACGGCGCCGCAGCAGCCGGTCGCGCAGCCCGCGCACCCGCAGCCGCCCGCGGACGCCGCGTCGTCCGGTGACGACATCATCCGGTCGGTGCCGTTCGCGCCTGTCTCGGGCGGTGGACCGGCGTCCGCCCCCGGCCCGCTCGCGGACGCGGGGCTCCCGGCGAACGACCCGTGGCCGCCGTTCGGGCCGGTGTCCGGCGACGGTCGCGACGACGAGCGCTGATGCGGCGCACCTCCGTCCGCACCCTGCTGCTCGTGGCGGTCGCGACCGCCGTCGGCGGGTGGTTCGTCGTGCGCCTGCTCCAGAGCCGCGGCACGCTCCTGCCGGCGGTGCCGTGGATCGTGGACGTCACCGTCCTCGCGCTCGCGGCGGCGGTGTTCTGGGCGGGCTGGACCGTGCGCGCGTACCAGCAGGGCAAGCGCCCGTCGCTCGACGCGATCCGGGCGGCGCGCACGTTCGTCCTCGCGAAGGCGGCCGCGCTCACGGGCGCGCTCCTGACGGGCTGGTACGGCGCACAGGTGCTCGCCGCCCTGCCCGACCTCTCGATCGACGCGTTCCGCGACCGGGCCCTCGCGGCCGGGTTGGCCGCCGCGTGCGCGGTCGTGCTGGCCGTCGTCGGGCTCGTTGCCGAGCGGTTCTGCCAGCTCCCGCCCGACGACCGCGGCGAGGGCCGGGAGGGCCGCGAGGGCTCGGTGACGCGCGAGGACCCGGAGACTCCGGGCGCGGGCACGCCCGCCTGAGACGCGCCCTCCGCCCCGGCCTGTGCACGACCCGGTCCGCACCGGGACGGGATGGGATGGGAGAATCGACGCATGACCGACCCTGCACGGGACCAGGACCCCCGCGGCACCGGCCCCTTCGACCCGCCCGGCATCGAGTGGACGCGCGTGTCGCCGCGGCTCGTCACGGCGCGCCTGCTGTCCGTGGGCATCACGCTCGCGGTCCCGGCCGTCGCCGTGATCGTGCTCGCGATCCTCTTCCCGCACTGGTGGCAGTGGCTCGTGCTCGGCGTGCTCGCGCTCCTGGGCCTGTGGGCGGCCGTCCTCGTGCCGCGCCAGGTCCGCGCGATCGGCTACGCGGAGCGTGACGACGACCTCCTGATCCGCCACGGCATCATGTTCCGCACGCTCGTCGTCGTGCCCTACGGCCGCATGCAGTACGTCGACGTCCAGGCCGGGCCGCTCGCGCGCAAGCTCGGCATCGCCCAGGTCCAGCTCCACACGGCGTCTGCGTCGACCGACGCGACGATCGACGGTCTCGAGCCGGCCGAGGCGGAGCGCCTGCGCGACCGGCTCGCGTCGCGCGGCGAGGCGAGGCTGGCGGGCCTGTGAACGACGCACCGGCCACCGACGACCTCGTGTGGCACCGGGTGCACCCGGTCACCCCGCTCGTGCGGGGGTGGACGGTCATCGCGGTGCTCCTGGTCGTCGTCGGCCAGCAGACGCTCAACGGGCTGCCCGAGGGGGAGAACCTCCTCGAGGGCGACCGCTGGTGGATGATCCTCCTCGGCATCCTCGTGGTGGGGCTCGTGGGGCTCGGGTACTCGGCGGTCGCGTGGCGCATGACGAGCTACGCGGTCGACGACGAGTCGGTGCACCTGCGCACGGGCGTGCTGTTCCGGCAGCAGCGCAAGGCGCGCCTCGACCGGCTCCAGGCGGTCGACGTCGTGCAGCCGCTCCTGGCCCGGTTCTTCGGGCTCGCGGAGCTCAAGCTCGAGGTCGCCGGGGGAGCGGACTCGGGCGTGAAGCTCGGCTTCCTCAAGGAGGCAGAGGCGAACCGGCTGCGCAACGACCTCCTCGCGCGCGCCGCGGGCCTTCGGGTCGCGCGCGAGCGCCCGGCCGCCGCGACGGCGCCCGGCGCCCCGGGTGCGACCGCGGTCCCGGGTGCTCCCGGCGCCGTCGGGGCGCCGGCCGGGGACGTCCAGGCGCCCGGGGCGGACGCGCCGGCGTTCGTCGCCGAAGCGCCCGAGCAGCCCGTGACCGCCGTCGGGCCGGGTCGGCTCGTCGCCTCGCTCCTGCGGTCCGGCGCGACGGTCGGCCTCGTCCTCGGTGTGCTCGGCATCGCGGGCGTCGTCGTCGGCACGCGCGAGATCGGGATCCTGTTCAGCGCGCTGCCCGCCGTGCTCGGCTTCGGCGGGTTCCTGTTCTCCCGGTTCACGGGCGAGTTCGGCTTCCGGTCCGCCATCTCGCCCGACGGCATCCGCCTGCGCCACGGCCTGCTGGAGACCCGCTCGCAGACGATCCCGCCCGGTCGCGTCCAGGCCGTGCGGCTGCGGCAGGGCCCGTTCTGGCGCGGGCCCGACTGGTGGCGCGTCGACGTCAACGTCGCGGGGTACGGCGTCAGCACCGACGGGACGGACAGCACGAGCGTGCTCCTGCCCGTCGGCACGCGCGACGAGGCGCTCGCGGCCCTGTGGCTCGTGCTGCCGGACCTCGGCACGCCCGACCCCCGCGGCCTGCTCGACGAGGGCCTGTCCGGGCTCGACGCCGGGCAGCACTTCGTCGCGTCCCCGCGCCGTGCGCGCCTCCTGGACCTCGTCGCGTGGCGGCGGAACGGCTTCAGCGTCACCGACCGCGCCCTCCTGCTGCGCGGCGGGCGCGTCTTCCGCACCCTCGTCGTCGTGCCCCACGAGCGCACCCAGTCGCTCGGGCTCGAGCAGGGCCCGCTGCAGCGCCGGCTCGACGTCGCGTCGTTCACCGTGCACTCGACGCCCGGGCCGGTCTCGCCCCAGGTGCGGCACCTCGACGCGGGCGACGCCGCCCGCCTCCTCGACACCCAGGCCGAGCGCGCCCGCGAGGCCCGCGCGCACGCGGGGCCGGAGCTCTGGATGCGCCGCGACGACGTCCCGCTCGAGGAGAACGCGTGAGCGCCGCGGACGGCGGTCGCCGCCCCGGGCGGCTCGGGGTCGGCGTCGTCGGGGCCGGTCGCGTCGGGGCGGTCCTCGGCAGCGCCCTGCGCGCCGTCGGCCACGCGGTCGTGGGCGCGAGCGGCGTGTCCGACGCGTCGCGCGACCGCATCGAGACGCTCCTCGCGGGGGTGCCCGTCCTCGAGGTCCCGCAGGTCGTGGAGCGCGCCGAGCTCGTGCTCCTCGCCGTGCCCGACGACGCGCTCCCGGCCCTGGTCCGCGGCCTCGCCGACACGGGGGCGTGGCAGCCCGGCCAGATCGTCGTGCACACGTCGGGCCGCTACGGCACGGCCGTCCTCGACCCGGCGCGCGCCGCCGGAGCCATCCCGCTCGCGCTGCACCCCGCCATGACGTTCACCGGCACGTCGCTCGACCTCGCGCGGCTGGAGGGCACGACGTTCGCCGTCACCGCGCCCGGCCCGGTCCTGCCGATCGGGCAGGCGCTCGTCGTCGAGCTCGGCGGGGAGCCGGTCGTCGTCGCGGAGGAGTCGCGCGGGCTCTACCACGCGGCCCTCGCGCACGGCGCGAACCACCTCGTCGTGCTCGTCGCGCAGGCCGCGCAGGCGCTCGAGGCCGCGGGCGTCGACCAGCCCGGGCGCGCGCTCGCGCCGCTCCTCGCGGCCGCCCTCGACGGCGCGACGCGGGGCGCCGACGCGGGTGCCGAGTCGGGGACGGGCGCGGGCGCCGGGGCGCTCCTCGGGCTCACCGGGCCGGTGGCGCGGGGCGACGTCGGCACCGTCCGCGAGCACCTCGCCGCCCTGGACGCCCTCGCCGCGACGAGCGACGCGGTGGACGTGCCGCCGTCGTACCGGGCGCTGAGCCGCGCCGCGACGCACCGCGCGCTCGCGGGCGGCCGGCTCGGCGAGCGCGCGGCCCGCGAGCTCCTCGACGCGCTCGACGCGCCCGTGCCCGACCCGCAGGGCCGGCACGACCAGCAGGACAGGCCCGACCCGCAGGACCCGCACGACGAAGGACGAGCATGACGAGCACCCCCCGCCCGGACGCCGGGCCCCCCGCACCGGGCACCCCGGCCGTCGTGACGACGCGCGCCGCGCTGCGCACCGCGCTCGACGCGTGGCGCGCCGAGCACCCGCACGGACGCCGCGTCGTCGTCATGACCATGGGTGCGCTGCACGCCGGGCACCTCGAGCTCGTGCGCCGGGCGCGCGCGGAGGCGGGACCCGACGGCCAGGTCGTCGTGACGGACTTCGTCAACCCGCTGCAGTTCGGCTCCGGCGAGGACTACGAGCGCTACCCGCGCGACGTCGCGGCCGACGTGGCGCTGCTCGCCGCGGCGGGCCCGGACGCGGCGGTCGACGTCGTGTTCGCGCCGCCCGTCGACGAGCTCTACCCCGACCTGGGCTCGGCCGACGGCCCGATCGTGCGGGTGACGTCGGGGCGCATCGGGACGGTGCTGGAGGGCGCGTCGCGGCCCGGGCACTTCGACGGCGTGCTCACGGTCGTGCTCAAGCTGCTCCACCTCGTGCGCCCGGACGTCGCCGTGTTCGGCGCGAAGGACGCGCAGCAGCTGCTCGCGGTGCGCCGCATGGTCGCCGACCTCGACCTCGACGTGGAGGTCCTGGCGGTCGAGACCGTGCGCGAGGCGGACGGCCTCGCGCGGTCGTCGCGCAACGCGTACCTCTCCCCGGCCGAGCACGAGCACGCGCTCGCGCTGAGCCGCGCGCTGCGCGCCGGGCGGGACGCCGCGGCCGCGGGGGAGGGCGCGCCGTCCGTGCTCGCCGCCGCGCGGGGAATCCTGGAGGCCACCGACGGCGTTGACGTCGATTACGTGGTGCTCGTCGATCCCGCTACCGTGGAGGACCTGGCGCCCGGCGCCGTCGGCCCCGGGCTCCTCCTGGTCGCGGCACGCGTGGGCACCACGCGTCTCATCGACAACACGGCCGTCGAGATCGTGCCGCCCGCGACCCGGGCGGCGGACCCCGCGGGCCGTGCCCCCGCACCTGGAGGAACCGCGTGACCGCGCAGACCCCGCCGAGCCCGCCGCGACGTCCGGCGTCGCTGCAGCGACCCATGATGATCGGCAAGATCCACCGCGCGACGGTGACGCAGGCCGACCTGCACTACGTCGGCTCGATCACCGTGGACGCCGACCTGCTCGACGGCGCGGACCTCTACCCGGGCCAGCAGGTCGACGTCGTGGACGTCACCAACGGCGCGCGCCTGACGACGTACGTCATCCCGGGCGAGCGTGGTGCGGGCCAGATCTGCATCAACGGCGCCGCCGCGCACCTCGTGAGTCCGGGCGACGTCGTCATCCTCATCGCCTACGGCATGCTCGACGACGCCGACGCGCGCACCTACCTGCCGAACGTCGTCTTCGTGGACGAGCAGAACCGCATCGTCGAGCTCTCCGACGAGCCCGGGCTCGTGCCCGCGGGCCACGGCCTCGAGGCGAGCGGCCTGCCGTTCGCCCCGTTCCGCGGCGCGGTCGACGACGGCGGCGTGGCCTCCGCGGTGCGCCCCGCGTGACCCGGGCCGGCGGGGCGTCCGCGCCCCACCTCGCCCGGTCCCTCGCCGCCCCCGCACCGGGGTGGACGACGACGGCGGACGTCGTGGTCGTCGGCTCGGGCATCGCCGGGCTCACCGCCGCGCTCGAGCTGCGCACGCGCGTGCCCCACGTCCTGCTCGTCACCAAGGGCGAGCTGTCGTCCGGGTCGACGGTCTGGGCGCAGGGCGGCATCGCGGCCGCGCTCGACCCCGAGGACTCGCCCGAGGCGCACCTCGCGGACACGCTCGTCGCGGGCGCCGGCGTGTGCGACCCAGCGGCCGTCGAGGTGCTCGTCACCGAGGGCCCCGCGCGCGTGCGCGAGCTCGTCGCGCGCGGCGCGAACTTCGATCGGGCGGCGAACGGCGACATCGCCCTCACGCGCGAGGGCGGGCACCACGCCGACCGGATCGCGCACGCGGGCGGCGACGCCACGGGCGCGGAGATCTCGCGCGCGCTCGTCGCGCAGCTCGAGGCCGTGCGACGCGACCCGGGCATCGAGGTCATCGAGAACGCGCTCGTGCTCGACGTGCTGACGACCGACGGCTCGGGCGACCGCGCTCCCCGCGCGTGCGGCGTGACCCTCCACGTGCGCGGCGAGGGCTCGCGCGACGGCGTCGGTGCGGTCCTCGCGCGCGCCGTCGTGCTCGCGACCGGGGGGGTGGGGCAGGTGTTCCGCTCGTCGACCAACCCGCCGCAGGCCACGGGCGACGGCATCGCCGCGGCGCTGCGCGCGGGCGCGACGCTCGGCGACCTCGAGTTCGTGCAGTTCCACCCCACGGTGCTGTGGCTCGGCCTCGGCGCCAAGGGGCAGCTCCCGCTCATCTCCGAGGCCGTGCGCGGCGAGGGCGCGATCCTCCTCGACACCGACGGCCACCGGTTCATGCCCGCGCAGCACCCCATGGCCGAGCTCGCGCCGCGCGACGTCGTCGCGCACGCGATCGTGCGGCAGATGGCCGCGACCGGCTCGGACCACGTGCTGCTCGACGCGCGGCACCTCGGCGCCGAGTTCCTGCGCGCGCGCTTCCCGACGATCACCGAGCGGCTCGCCGAGAACGGGCTCGACTGGACCGAGGAGCCCGTCCCCGTGGCGCCCGCCCAGCACTACCACTCGGGCGGCGTCGTGACGGACCTGCACGGTCGTTCCACCGTCGACGGCCTCTACGCGATCGGCGAGGTCGCGTGCACGGGCGTGCACGGCGCGAACCGCCTCGCGTCGAACTCGCTGCTCGAGGGGCTCGTGTTCGCCCACCGCGCGGCGCGGCAGATCACGGAGCGGGTGGCCGCGGGCGAGCTCGAGGTGGGCGAGCCCGTCGGCCGCCCCGGACCGTCGGCCCTCGTGGCGGCGGCCGCGCGCTCGCGCATCCAGTCGATCGCCTCCGCGGGCCCGGGCGTCCTGCGCGACGGCGACGGGCTCGCGGCCGCCGCCGCCCGCCTCGCCGCGGTGCGCACCGACGCGCACGAGGCGAGCGACGTCGTCGCGCAGCCGCAGGCCGCGGAGTGGGAGACGACGAACGTGCACCAGGTCGCGACGGCGCTCACCGCCGCGGCGGCGCTGCGCACCGAGAGCCGCGGCGGCCACTTCCGCACCGACTTCCCGGCGAGCGACCCCGCGTGGGAGCGGCGTGTGCTCGTCTCGCTCGGCGCGGACGGGACCCTGCTCGTCCGCTGAGGCGCGGCGCGCGACCTCGCGACCGCGGGCCTGCACGACCGCGGGCCCGCGCGACCGCGGTCCTGCGCGACGGCGTGGGCGGGCGGCGGCCGGGAGCCGCCGGGCACCGGCGCGCTGCGGGCACGCGAGCGGATAGCGTGGGGGACCGTGAGCAGCCCTGCCGAGCCCGTGCCCGCCCGTCCCGCCGACGGCGGAGCGCCGCCCGCCGTCCCGTCCCGCGTGGAGCCCGGGCTCGACCCGGCGTGGATCGCCGAGACCGTCGCCCGGGCGCTCGACGAGGACCTGGGCCCCGTGCCCGGGCGCGACGTGACCACCCAGGCGACGGTGCCGACGTCGGCCACCGGGACCGCGCACCTCGTGTCCCGCGCGGACGGGGTCGTCGCGGGCCTCGTGGTGGTCGAGGAGGTGACGCGCCAGGTCGCGGAGCGGTTCGGCCTCCCGCCCGTCGAGGTGACGTTCGTCGCGTCCGACGGCGAGGCCGTGGGCCGCGGCCGCGTCCTCGCCGCCCTGACCGGTCCCGTCCAGGTGCTGCTCACGGCGGAGCGCACGCTGCTCAACCTCGCGAGCCGCGCGTCGGGGGTCGCGACGGCGGCGCGCGCCTGGGCGCGCGAGCTCGCCGGCACCGGCGCCCAGGTGCTCGACACGCGCAAGACGACCCCCGGGCTGCGCGCGCTCGAGAAGTACGCGGTCCGCGCGGGCGGCGGCACGAACAAGCGCATGGGCCTCTACGACGTCGCGATGGTCAAGGACAACCACGTCGTGGCCGCGGGGTCGGTGAGCGCCGCGATCGAGGCGATCCGCCAGGCGTTCCCCGACGTGCTCGTGCAGGTCGAGGCCGACACCACGGCGCAGGCGCTCGAGGCGCTGTCGGCGGGCGCCGACTTCCTGCTCCTGGACAACATGCCGACGCCGGTGCTCGCCGACACGGTCGCGGCCGTGCGGGCACGCGAGGGGACCGACGGCGTCCCGGCGAAGGTGGAGCTCGAGGCGACGGGCAACCTCACGCTGGACCGCGCGCGCGAGGTCGCGGGCACCGGCGTCGACTACCTGTCCGTCGGCGCGCTCACCCACTCGGCCCCGATCCTCGACCTCGCGCTCGACCTCCTCCCCACCCTCCCGCCGAGGGAGAGCCCCGGTCCCGCGAGGTAGAGGCCCGGTCCCGCGAGGTAGAGCCCTGGTCACGACCACGGCTCTACCTCGCGCGACCACGGCTCTATCTCGGGGACGCGGGAGCGTCGGTAGAATCCAGGGGTGACCTCCCCCGCCGGAACCCCCTCTCCTGCCGTGCCCGAGCCCGAGGACCACGTCGACGACGTGCCCGAGCAGATGCAGGTCCGCCGCGAGAAGCGCGAGCGGATCCTCGCGCGCGGCGACGAGCCCTACCCCGTCTCGGTGCCGCGCACGACCACGATCGCCGAGGTCCGTGCCGCGTACGCGCACCTGGAGACGGGCGAGGAGACGCAGGACGAGGTCGGCGTCGCCGGCCGCGTGGTGTTCCTGCGCAACACCGGCAAGCTGTGCTTCGCCACGCTGCAGGACGGCGAGGGGAACCGCCTGCAGGTCATGCTCAGCCAGGCGGTCGTCGGGGAGGAGTCCCTCGCGGCGTTCAAGTCCGACGTCGACCTCGGCGACCACCTGTTCGCGCACGGCCGCGTCATCAGCTCGCGCCGCGGCGAGCTGAGCGTGTTCGCGGACGCGTGGCAGATCGCCGCGAAGGCGCTGCGTCCCCTCCCGGTGCTCCACAAGGAGCTCTCGGAGGAGGCGCGCGTGCGCCAGCGCTACGTCGACCTCATCGCCCGCCCGGCGGCGCGGGACACCGTGCGCCTGCGCGCCGCCGTCGTGCGCTCGATCCGCGAGAACTTCTGGGAGCGCGGTTTCGTCGAGGTCGAGACCCCGATGCTCCAGACGCGTCCGGAGGGTGCCGCCGCGCGCCAGTTCGAGACGCACATGAATGCGTTCGACATCGACCTGTTCCTGCGCATCGCGCCCGAGCTGTTCCTCAAGCGCGCGGCCGTCGGGGGCGTCGAGAAGGTGTTCGAGATCAACCGCAACTTCCGCAACGAGGGCGTGGACTCCACGCACTCGCCGGAATTCGCGATGCTCGAGGCGTACGAGGCCTACGGCGACTACGACACGATGGCCGTGCTCACCCAGAACCTCGTGCAGCGCGCCGCGCAGGACGCTCTCGGCACGACGCTCGTGACGCTCGCCGACGGCACGGAGTACGACCTCGGCGGGGAATGGACCCAGCTGAAGATGTACGACTCGCTCTCGGACGCGCTGGGCGAGCACATCACCCCCGAGACGTCGGTCGAGACGCTGCGGGCGTTCGCGGACAAGCACGAGCTCTCCTTCGACCCGAAGAACGTCAATCACGGAAAGCTCGTCGAAGGCCTGTGGGAGCACCTCGTGGGAGACCATCTGGTCGCACCGACGTTCGTGCGGGACTTCCCGGTCGAGACCTCGCCGCTGACGCGCGACCACCGCACGGTGCGCGGGCAGGTCGAGAAGTGGGACCTCTACGTGCGCGGCGTCGAGCTCGCGACGGCGTACTCCGAGCTCGTGGACCCGGTGGTCCAGCGGCAGCGGTTCGAGGCGCAGGCCCTGCTCGCCGCGGCCGGTGACGAGGAGGCCATGCGCATCGACGAGGACTTCCTCACCGCGATGGAGTACGCGATGCCCCCGTCCGGCGGGATGGGCCTGGGCATCGACCGCCTGCTCATGGCGCTCACCGGTCTCGGCATCCGCGAGACCATCCTCTTCCCGCTCGTGAAGCCCGCGCAGTAGCGCGGCCGAGAACTAGGACCGACAGCATGGACATCTGGCCCACCCTCGCGGCGCTGATCCCGTCGATCGGCGTCGGCGTGCTCTTCTATGTCGCGATGCGCGCGATCGTGCGCGCGGACCGCAACGAGCGCGCCGCGCTGGCGCGCCTCGACGCGGAACAGGAATCCGCCGCGCGCGGGAATGCTGCTCCCGCGCACGACTCCTGATCTCCGCGGAAGGCCGTCGGGCGGCGTCCCGAAATGATGGACCGCCGTCCAAGAATTGCCCGTCAGGTACGGTGCGCACGTTCCGTCGGCGCGGCGTGTTCAATTGACGCTCACCATTCGCGGTGGCATCCTGACGACGACAGCAATTCCTGTGAAGCGTGAGGAAACCACAGTGGCCCAGAAAGTCCAGGTAATTCTCGTCGACGATCTCGACGGGGGTGCGGCCGACGAGACCGTCACGTTCGCACTCGACGGCGTCTCCTACGAGATCGACCTCAGCACGAAGAATGCCCAAGAGCTGCGCGACGCCTTTGCGTCGTGGGTCGGCAACGCGCGCAAGGTCTCGTCCCGCACGAGCTCGGCCCGGCCGGCCCGCCGCAGCGGCGGCGGTCGTTCGTCCGGCTCGGCCCGTGCGACCGAGGTCCGCGAGTGGGCCCGTGCCAACGGCTACACGGTCAACGACCGCGGGCGCATCTCCCAGGAGATCCAGACCGCGTACGACGCCGCGCACTGACGCGTCGTCTCACCGAGCACCGGGGCGCCCGGCCGACGACACGTCGGCCGGGCGCCCTTCTCGTGCGCCGGGGCGCTCGTGCCGAGCCGCCCGCGCGGAGAACTAGGCTCGGGGCATGACCTCCGCGACCCGCGCCCTCTGGATCGGCACCTACCCGCACCCGAGCGGCGCGGAGGGCGTGTGGCGCGTCGAGCTCGACGTCGACCCGGCCGCGGGCACCGGCTCCTTCGGGGGCGGCACGCTCGCCGCCGCGTCGGGGTCGCCGTCGTTCCTGGCGCTCGACGGTGACACGCTCTACGCGGTGGGGGAGACGGAGGCCGGCTCCGTCTCGGCGTTCGCCGTCGGGCCCGACGGCGCCCTCACCCCCCGGGGTGGCCCGGTCGCCACGGGCGGCTCGTACCCGTGCCACGTCGCCGTGAGCGGTGACGTGCTCGTCGCCAACTACGGCGACGGCGTCCTCACGGTCGTGCCGACGACGGACGACGGCGCGTTCGAGACGAGCCCGCCCGACGCCGGCCCGCGCCGGCACGGGCACGCGGGGACCGGCCCGGTCGCCGACCGCCAGGAGGGGCCGCACGCGCACTTCGTCGCGCCCCTCGCGCACCTCGGCGCGGCGGACGACGGCAGCGGCGCGGTGCTCGTCGTCGACCTCGGCACCGACGAGCTGCGCCGGCACGACCCGGCCGCGCCCGACGGCTCGACGGCCCGCGTCGTCGCGACCTTCCCGCCCGGCACGGGCCCGCGCCACCTCGCGGCGCTGCCGTCGGGGCACCTCGTCGTCGTCGGCGAGCTCGACCCGGCGCTGTTCCTGCTCTCCCCGGTGGACGGGCCGGACGGCGTGCGCACCTATGACGTCGTCGCGCGCTACGACGTCACGCACGCCGCCGCTCCGGCCGACGGCGGGAACTACCCCTCGCACGTCGCGGTCACGGCGGACGGCACGCGTGTCCTCGCCGCGGTGCGCGGCGCCGACGTGCTCGCGGTGCACGCGGTCGAGCCGGGGCCGGACGGCGGCGTGCCCACGCTGCGTCACCTCGCCGACTCGCCCGTGGGCGGCGCGTGGCCGCGCCACTTCGCGATCCTCGGGGCCGCGACCTGCGCGGGGTCGGGCGCCGAGGCCGACCAGGGGGACTCCGACGCGCCCCTGCACGACCTCGTCGTCGTGGCGAACCAGAACGACGACCCGCTCGTCGAGCGGCCCGCCGTGGCCGGCCCGGACGCCCCGACGTCGAACCTCGCGCTCCTGCGCGTGCGCCGCTCGGACGGCGCCGCCCAGGTGCTCGACGTGCTCGCGCTCCCGGCCCCGGCGTGCGTCGTGGAGGCCTGACCCGCCGTGACGACGCTCGACCTGCCGGGCGGAACCGCCCCCGACCCGTCGGACCCGCTGCGGGTCGCGATGCTCTCGGTGCACACGTCGCCGCTCGACCAGCCGGGCACCGGCGACGCGGGCGGCATGAACGTGTACGTCACCGAGCTCGCGCACGCGCTCGCGCGCCGCGGCGCGCAGGTCGAGATTTTCACGCGCGCGACGGCGTCGAGCCAGCCGCCCGTGGTCGAGGTGTCCGACGGCGTGACGGTGCGCCACGTCGCCGCCGGGCCCTTCGAGGGGCTCGACAAGAACGACCTCCCGGGCCAGCTCTGCGCGTTCACGGCCGGGGTGCTCCGGGCCGAGGCCCGGCATCGCGAGGGCTGGTACGACGTCGTGCACACGCACTACTGGCTCTCGGGGCAGGTCGGGTGGCTCGCCGCCGACCGCTGGGACGTCCCGCTCGTCCACACCATGCACACGCTCGCGCGCGTGAAGAACGCGGCGCTCGCGCCGGGTGACGCGCCCGAGCCGCTCGGGCGCATCATCGGCGAGGAGCAGGTCGTCGCGGAGGCGGACGCGCTCGTCGCGAGCACGGACGCGGAGGCGCAGGACCTCGTGCGCGACTACGCGGCCGACCCGGCGCGCGTGCACGTCGTGCCGCCGGGCGTGGACCTCGAGCTGTTCTCCCCGGCGCCGGGCGCCACGACCGGCGACGCCCGGGCGCGCCGCGAGCGGCGGCGCGCGCTGCAGGCCGACCTGGGCCTGCCGGTGGACGGCGGCCTCGTCCTCTTCGCCGGGCGCGTGCAGCCGCTCAAGGGCCCGGACGTGCTCGTCCGAGCGCTCGGCGTCCTCGCCGCGCGCGGGGAGCCCGTGCCGACGCTCGTCGTGCTCGGTGGCCCCAGCGGCCGCCCGACGGCCGTCCGCGAGCTCGAGGCCCTCGCCTACCAGGTGGGCGTGAGCGACCGGCTCGTCGTCCGCCCGCCCGTCCCGCGCGACGAGCTCGTGCGCTGGTACCGGGCGGCCGACGTCGTCGCCGTCCCCTCGCACAACGAGACGTTCGGGCTCGTCGCGGCCGAGGCGGAGGCGAGCGGCACGCCCGTGGTCGCGGCCGCCGTCGGCGGGCTGCGGACCGTGGTGGAGGACCAGGTCTCCGGCGTCCTCGTGCCCGACCACGACCCGGAGACCTGGGCGCGCTTCCTCGCGGACCTGCTCGCCGACGACGCCCGCCTCGCGACCCTCGGCGAGGGCGCCCGACGCGCGGGGGAGCGGTTCGGGTGGGACGTCGCGGCGGTCCGGATGCTCGACGTCTACGCGCAGGCGAAGAAGGTCCGCGCGGCGCGCTGACCGCGCGGACCGGTACGCGGGGTCACGCCGGGCTCAGTCGTCCGCGCGCTCCAGCACGAGGACGGGGATCTCCCGCGACGTCTTCTCCTGGTAGTCGGCGTACGGCGGGTAGGCCGCGACCGCGCGCTCCCACCACAGCGCCTTCTCCTCGCCGTGGACCTCGCGCGCGACGTAGTCGTGGCGCTCGGTGCCGTCCTGCAGCTCGACCCGCGGGTGCGCGAGCACGTTGAGGTACCAGACCGGGTGCTTCGGCGCGCCGCCGAGCGACGCGACGACCGCGTACGCGCCGTCGTGCTCGACGCGCATGAGCGGGGTCTTGCGGACCTTGCCGCTGCGGCGCCCGAGCGTCGTGAGGACGACGACGGGCATCCCGTTCATGGTCGTGCTGCGCGTCCCGCCGGACGACTCGTAGGCCTCCGCCTGCTCGCGGGACCAGGTGCTCGGGCTCGGTGCGTACTCTCCGTCGATCGGCATGCGGGAGAGAACGTGCGCGACGGCGCGCTGATTCCCGGCCGCGCCCCCGGCCGTGGCGCGGCGCTGCTCGGGCGGCCCGGGACGGCCGGACCTTCGTCCCACGCCGCGCGGCGACGGTCACCACCACGTGGGACGCGCGTGCCGCGGCGCCGGGCCGTGCGGCAGGATGGAGGCATGACCTACACCCTCGTGCTGCTCCGCCACGGCGAGAGCGAATGGAACGCCAAGAACCTGTTCACCGGCTGGGTGGACGTCGCCCTGTCGGAGAAGGGCACCGAGGAGGCGAAGCGCGGCGGTCAGCTCCTCACGGAGGCCGGCGTCCTGCCCGACGTCGTGCACACCTCGCTCCTGCGCCGCGCCATCACGACGGCGAACCTCGCGCTCGACGCGGCCGACCGCCACTGGATCCCCGTGAAGCGGTCCTGGCGCCTCAACGAGCGGCACTACGGTGCGCTCCAGGGCAAGAACAAGAAGCAGACCCTCGAGGAGTTCGGCGAGGAGCAGTTCATGCTCTGGCGCCGCTCCTACGACGTCCCGCCGCCCGAGATCGAGCTCGGCTCCGAGTTCTCGCAGGACACGGACCCGCGCTACGCCGACGCCCCCGTCGTGCGCACCGAGTGTCTCAAGGACGTGCTCGAGCGCGCCCTGCCGTACTGGGACGGCGAGGTCGTCCCCGACCTCAAGGCGGGCAAGACCGTCCTGGTCGCCGCGCACGGCAACTCGCTGCGCGCGATCGTCAAGCACCTCGACGGCATCTCCGACGAGGACATCGCCGCGCTCAACATCCCGACCGGCATCCCGCTGCTCTACGAGCTCGACGAGGACCTCAAGCCCGTCACGAAGGGCGGCCGCTACCTCGACCCCGAGGCCGCCGCCGAGGCCGCCGCAGCGGTCGCGAACCAGGGCCGCTGACCGGCCCCACCCCCCGCACGACCGTGGCCCGTCCGGAGATCCGGACGGGCCACGGTCGTCTGCGCCGGTCGAGCGGGCGCTCCCGGCGGCGGGTCAGGCGGTCGCGCGCGTGCTGCCCGCGGGTGCGCCGCGGTCGTCGGCGAACTCGCCGGTCACGAGGTACGTCACGCGCTTGGCGATCGACACCCCGTGGTCGCCGAAGCGCTCGTAGTAGCGGCCCACGAGCGTGACGTCGACCGTCTCCTGCGGCGTGCCCGTCCACGTGCCGTCGAGCAGCGCGCTGAACGTGTCCTGGTGCAGCTTGTCGAGCAGGTCGTCGTCACGCTCGATGTTCGCGGCGACGGTGAGGTCGCGCGTCGTGAGGAGCGTGGTCGTGCGCCGCGCCACGCGGACGGCGGCGTCGTGCATCTGCTCGAACGTGCGGTGCAGCGACGGCTCGATCGCGCGGCCCGGGTAGCGGCCGCGTGCGACCTGCGCGATGTGGCGCGCGAGGTCGCCCATGCGCTCCAGGGTGGCGCTCATGCGCAGCGCGCTGACGACGACCCGCAGGTCGGTCGCGACGGGCTGCTGCTGCGCGAGCAGCAGCACGCAGCGCTCGTCGAGCTCGCGCTCGAGGGCGTCGATCGTGTGGTCGTCGCCGATCACCGACTGCGCGAGCTGCAGGTCCGCCGTGAGGAGCGCCTGCCCGGCGCGGTTCACGGCCGACTCCACCAGCCGGCTCATCTCGGCCAGGTCGTCGCCGACCTGCTTCAGCTCGGCCTCGAAGATCTCCCGCATCGCTTCCCTCTCGTCGTGACCGGTCGGTCCGGTCCGTGACGGCGTGCGCCCCGACGCGCCGGGAGGCGCCCGGGCACGCCGTCGGCTCCTGACACGCTCGCAGGCGTGGTCGACCGGCCGGTGAACACCAGTGCGCCGTCAGGTGAACTCTTGGCGGCTCGGGCCCGCCCAGGGGCCGGCAGGGCCGGGAGGGAGCGCGCGCGACCGTACGCTGGACGGGTGCAAGCCGAGAGTCTGATCGAGGGCGTGACCGTGCTGCTCGCCGGTGTCGTGGGCATCGTCGTCGGCGTGATCGCCGCGATCGCGTTCCGCGTGAGCGAGCGGCAGCAGCGCGCCGCGCGCGAGGAGACCGCGCCGGAGCTCGACGAGGGACTCGTCCGGGTGCTGGCCGTGCTGCGGTCCGCCGCCGTCGTGCTCGACGGCGAGGGGGAGGTCGTGCGGGCCAGCCCGCCCGCGTACGCGCTGGGGGTCGTGCGCGGGGACGCGATCGCGCACGCCGCGATCCGCGACATGATCGACGACGTGCGCCGGGACGGCGTGATCCGCGACGAGGAGCTCGAGCTCCCGCGCGGTCCCGTCGGCCGGGGCACGGTGATGCTCCAGGTGCGCGTGGCCCAGGTGGGCCCGCACCACGTGCTCGTGCTCGCGGAGGACCGGACGGAGGCGCGGCGCGTCGAGGCGATCCGCCGCGACTTCGTCGTCAACGTGTCCCACGAGCTGAAGACGCCGGTGGGCGCGCTCGCGCTGCTCGCGGAGACCGTCCAGGACGCCGCGGACGACCCGGTGGCGGTGCGCCGGTTCGCCGCACGCATGCAGTCCGAGGCGACGCGCCTGTCCGCGCTCGTGCAGGAGATCATCGAGCTGTCGCGGCTCCAGGTCGCGGGAGCCCTGCAGGAGGTGACGGTCGTGCCGGTGCGCGGCGTGGTCGAGGAGGCCGTCGACCGCGCCCGCACGACCGCGCAGGGCAAGGGCATCGTGCTCACGACGGGCGGCGAGCTGGACGCCGCGGTCTACGGCGACCACAACCTGCTCGTCACCGCGGTGCGCAACCTCCTCGACAACGCGGTGGCCTACTCGGGCGAGAACACGCGCGTCGGCGTCGGCGTGACGCGGTCGGGCGACCTCGTCGAGATCGCCGTCGTGGACCAGGGCATCGGGATCGCGGCCGACGAGCAGGCGCGGGTCTTCGAGCGGTTCTACCGCGTCGACCCGGCGCGCTCGCGCGACACCGGGGGCACCGGCCTCGGGCTGAGCATCGTCAAGCACGTCGCCGCCGACCACGGCGGCGAGGTGACGATGTGGTCCGAGCCGGGCCGCGGGTCGACCTTCACGCTCCGCATCCCGGCGGCGAACGTCCCGGCCGCGCGGACGCGCGGCGCGGTGACCGACCGGGTGGCCGAGCAGGCACCCGACGGGCACGCGACGGAGGGTCGCGCACCGGACGAGCACGAGCGTGTGCCGCACGAGCACGCGTCGGACGACGGCGCCCCGGACGCGGGCGCACGGAACAAGGAGGTAGGCGCGTGACGCGCATCCTGGTGGTGGAGGACGAGGAGTCGTACCGCGACCCGCTGACGTACCAGCTGCGGCGCGAGGGCTTCGACGTCGTCGAGGCGGCGACGGGCACGGAGGCGCTGGAGCGGTACGACGCCGACGGCGCGGACCTCGTCCTGCTCGACCTCATGCTCCCCGGCCTGAGCGGCACGGAGGTGTGCCGGGAGCTGCGCCAGCGTGGCGACGTCCCCGTCATCATGCTCACGGCGAAGGACTCGGAGATCGACAAGGTCGTGGGCCTGGAGCTGGGCGCGGACGACTACGTGACCAAGCCGTACTCGTTCCGCGAGCTGCTCGCCCGCGTGCGCGCCGTGCTGCGGCGCAAGGGCGGGGAGGCCGGCGCCGAACCGGTCGCGGAGAGCGCGCTCGAGGTCGGCCCCGTCCGCATGGACGTCGAGCGGCACACCGTGAGCGTGGACGGCGAGGTCGTGCCGTTCCCGCTCAAGGAGTTCGAGCTCCTCGAGCTGCTCCTGCGCAACGCCGGTCGCGTGCTCACGCGCGGGCAGCTCATCGACCGGGTGTGGGGCACGGACTACGTGGGGGACACCAAGACCCTCGACGTCCACGTCAAGCGCATCCGGTCGAAGATCGAGCCCGAGCCCGCGAGCCCGCGCTACCTCCTCACGGTGCGGGGCCTCGGCTACAAGATCGCCGACGGCGTCGGGCAGGCCTGACCCGACGGTCCCGTCCGGCGGTCCCGTCCGGCACGAACGACCGGCGCGACTGCCGGCACGACGGCCCCGGTGCGTCCCTCGCGGACGCACCGGGGCCGTCGTCGTCCGACGCCGCGGGGCCCGCCGCGCGAGCCGGCAGCCCGGCACGGAAGGTCTGTGCACTGTTCATCCGTCGTTCACCCGCTCTCGGGGAACGCGTCACCCGGCGCTCCTAGCGTCGGGATCGTCACCGGCGCTCGCTGGTGGCACGAGACGCGTGAACAGGATGGAACGAAGAGTGAAGCTCAGCCGATTCTCCCGTGCAGGATCCGCCGTCGCGGTCGGCGCGCTCGCCCTGACCCTCGCCGCGTGCGGGTCGGACGACCCCGTCGGCGGCGCCGACGGCTCCACCGGTGGTTCCTCCGAGGGCTCGTCCGAGACCGCGAGCGACCTCAGCGGTGAGCTCAACGGTGCGGGCGCGAGCTCGCAGGAGTCCGCCATGGAGGCGTGGCGCGCCGGGTTCCAGAGCGCGAACCCCGACGTCACGGTCAACTACGACCCGGTCGGCTCCGGCGGTGGCCGCACCCAGTTCCTCGAGGGCGGCGTCGCGTTCGCCGGCTCCGACGCGGTGCTCAAGGAGGAGGAGATCACCCAGTCGCAGGCCGTGTGCGGCCCCGACGGCGCGATCGACCTCCCCGTCTACGTCAGCCCGATCGCGATCATCTACAACCTGCCGGAGGTCGCCGAGCTGAACCTCGCCCCGGCCACGATCGCGGGCATCTTCAACGGCACCATCACGCAGTGGAACGCGCCGGAGATCGCCGCCGACAACCCTGACGCGACGCTCCCCGACGTGGCGATCACGCCCGTCCACCGCTCCGACGAGTCGGGCACCACCGAGAACTTCACCGAGTACCTCGCCGCGACCGCGGGCGACGCGTGGGGCCACGAGCCGAGCGGCGACTGGCCGACGCAGGGCGGCGAGTCCGCGCAGGGCACGTCCGGCGTCGTGCAGACCGTCCAGGGCGGCGAGGGCACGATCGGCTACGCCGACGCCTCGAAGGCCGGCGACCTCGGCACCGCGAAGATCAAGGTCGGCGAGGAGTGGGTCGCCTACTCCCCGGAGGCCGCGGCCAAGGTCGTCGACGCGTCGCCGCGCGTCGAGGGCCGGCACGAGCACGACATCGCGGTCGAGCTGGACCGCACCACGACCGAGGCCGGCGCCTACCCGCTGGTGCTCGTCTCGTACGCGGTGGCGTGCCTCAACTACGAGGACGAGGCGACGGGCGACCTCGTCAAGGCGTTCCTCACCTACGTCTCGAGCGAGGAGGGCCAGTCGGCCTCCGCGTCGGCCGCGGGCAGCGCGCCGATCTCGGAGGACCTGCGCACGGACGTCCACGCGGCCGTCGAGGCCATCACGGTCGGCGCCGCCGGCTGACGACCGCCGGGCGCCGGGGGGGGCGGCGGGGCCTGCGGGCCCCGTCGCCCCCGACCCGCGACCAGACCGTACGCCGCAGGACAGCACACCGGGAGCACGAGAGTGACCACCACAGCCCCACCCACGACGCCGGGCCCCGCGCCGGGCGGCTCGTCCGAGCCCGTGCGACGCGCGGGCACCTCGCGCCGCCGCGCCCGCAACAGCGACCGTGGTGTGAACCGCGCGTTCCGCTGGACCGCGACGGGCGCCGGCGCGCTCATCCTCGCCGTGCTGGCCGCGGTCGCGATCTTCCTGCTGCTGCGGGCGTGGCCCGCGCTCAGCGCGGGCGGGGCCGAGCTGAGCGAGCAGGTCGCGTGGTTCCCCGAGGGCGCGTCGCTGCTGTCGTTCGTGGGGCCGCTGATCTTCGGCACGCTGCTCGCGGCGGCGCTCTCGCTCGTGCTCGCGACACCCGTCGCGATGGGCATCGCGCTGTTCATCTCCCACTACGCGCCCCGCCGGCTCGCCTCGACCCTGGGCTACGTCGTCGACCTGCTCGCGGCGATCCCCAGCGTCGTCTACGGCCTGTGGGGCTCGCTCGTCCTCCCGCCGGTCGTCGTGCCGGTGTGGTCCTGGCTCGCCGACACCCTCGGGTGGTTCCCGCTGTTCGCCGGCCCGGCGTCGCCGACCGGTCGCGTCCTGCTCACCGTCGCGCTCGTGCTCGCCGTGATGATCCTGCCGATCATCACGGCCGTGAGCCGCGAGGTGTTCCTCCAGACGCCGAAGCTCCACGAGGAGGCCGCGCTCGCCCTCGGTGCGACGCGCTGGGAGATGATCCGCACCGCGGTCATCCCGTTCGGGCGGTCGGGCGTCATCTCGGCCGCGATGCTCGGCCTCGGGCGCGCGCTCGGCGAGACGATGGCCGTGCTCATGATCCTCTCGCCCGGGCTCCTCTACTCGTTCAAGATCCTGCAGGCGGGGCAGCAGCAGACGATCGCCGCGAACATCGCGGCGGACTTCCCCGAGGCGAACCCGCTCGGGGTGAGCGCCCTCATCGCGACGGGCCTCGCGCTGTTCGTCATCACCCTGCTCGTCAACATGGGCGCCCGCGCGATCGTCGCGCGGCGCAAGGACTTCTCGGGAGCCAACTGATGAGCGCCCTCAGCACCAGCCCCGCGCGCGGGGCCTCCGCACCGGACCCGGAGCGCACCGCGTCCGTGCGCGCGCTCCTGCGCGGCGCGGACGCCGGACGCCGCCGCAAGGACCGCACCATGACGGTCCTCATGTGGGGCGCGTTCGCCCTCGCGATGGTGCCCCTCGTGTCCGTCGCATGGACCGTCGTCGTGCACGGCATGGAGCGGTTCGACGTCTACTTCCTCACGCACTCCATGCGCGGCGTCTTCGGCGGCATGGACGCGGGCGGCATCTACCACGCGATCCTCGGCACGCTGCTCATCACGCTCGGCGCCGCGGTGATCTCGGTGCCGATCGGCCTGCTCGCCGCGGTCTACCTCGTCGAGTACGGGCGCGGGCCGCTCGCGCGCGCGGTGACGTTCTTCGTCGACGTCATGACCGGCATCCCGTCGATCGTCGCGGGCCTCTTCGCGTACGCGCTCTTCGCGGTGCTGTTCGGGCCGGGGGTGCGCATGGGCATCGTCGGCTCGGTCGCGCTGTCCGTCCTCATGATCCCGGTCGTCGTGCGCTCGTGCGAGGAGATGCTCCGGCTCGTGCCGAACGAGCTGCGCGAGGCCGCCTACGCGCTCGGCGTGCCCAAGTGGCTCACGGTCGTGCGGGTCGTGCTCCGCACGTCGATCGCCGGCATCACGACGGGCGTCATGCTCGCCGTCGCGCGCGTCATCGGCGAGACCGCGCCGCTCCTCATCACGGTCGGCGTCGTCGACTCGATCAACGGCAACCTCTTCGAGGGCCGCATGATGACGCTCCCGGTGTACGTCTACCGGCAGTACAGCCAGGGCCTGGTGCCCTGCAGCAACGTCACCGACGCCGTGTGCCTCCCCGACATCAACTACGACCGGGCCTGGGCGGCCGCCCTGACGCTGATCCTCATCGTCATGCTGCTCAACCTCGTCGGGCGACTCGTCACCCGCTGGTTCGCGCCCAAGACCCTCCGCTAGAACAGGACAGCCCCGATGGCACAGCGCATCGACGTCAAGGACCTCAACATCTACTACGGCGACTTCCTCGCGGTGCAGGACGTCGGCATGACGATCGAACCCCAGTCCGTGACGGCCTTCATCGGCCCGTCCGGCTGCGGCAAGTCGACGTTCCTGCGGACGCTCAACCGCATGCACGAGGTGATCCCCGGCGCGCGCGTCGAGGGGACCGTCGCGATGGAGGGCGTCGACCTCTACGGCGACGACGTCGACCCGGTCGCCGTCCGCCGCCAGGTCGGCATGGTCTTCCAGCGGCCGAACCCGTTCCCCACGATGTCCATCAAGGAGAACGTGCTCGCGGGGGTGAAGCTCAACAACAAGCGCATCTCGAAGTCCGACGCCGAGGACCTCGTCGAGTCGTCGCTGCGCGGCGCGAACCTGTGGAACGAGGTGAAGGACCGCCTCGACCGCCCGGGCTCGGGCCTCTCCGGCGGCCAGCAGCAGCGCCTGTGCATCGCGCGCGCGATCGCCGTCAAGCCCCAGGTGCTCCTCATGGACGAGCCGTGCTCGGCGCTCGACCCGATCTCCACGCTCGCGATCGAGGACCTCATCGCCGAGCTCAAGGACGAGTACACGATCGTCATCGTCACGCACAACATGCAGCAGGCGGCGCGCGTGAGCGATCGCACCGCGTTCTTCAACATCGCGGGCACCGGCAAGCCCGGGCGCCTCATCGAGATGGACGACACCGCGACGATGTTCTCCTCGCCCACGCAGCAGGCCACCGAGGACTACATCTCCGGCCGCTTCGGGTGACCTGAGCCCGTCCGTCACGGCCCCGGCCCGACGCCCGACGGCGCCCTTCCCCGCGCGGGGAGGGGCGCCGTCGGGCGTGCGGGACGGATCAGGAGATCAGGTGGCGCTGCCCTGGAGCGAGCCCGTGACGTCGGTGCCGTTCGTGTCGAGGACGCACTGGACCACGCGGTCGCCCTGCCGGTTCCAGCCGTCCGCGCGCGGCGTGAAGTACCAGTACTCGTGCGCCGACTCCTCGTAGGGGAGCCCCACGAACGGCTCGAACGCGCCGTAGCAGAACTCCTCGGCGCTCGTGGTCACGGCCTCGTCACCGGGGTAGTCGCCCGCGGGGAGCTCGGTCTCGGCGTAGACCTCGGCGTCGTGCGGCTCCGAGCACGGCACGACGGGCACGGACTCGACCAGGTCCGCGTCGTCCAGCTTCGAGGAGACGATGCAGTCGCCGACCTGGACCGAGAAGACGTCGGCGTCCGACGCCTCGGTCACCTCGCCGCCGGGCTCGTCGCGCTGGGCGTCGGCGGGTCCGGAGATCTCGTCGAGGATCGCGCCGCAGCCCGACGCGGTCAGGGCGAGGGCGACGGCGCTCACGACGAGGACGAGCGGCCGGCGGGTGGAGCGGGGGAGGGTCACCAGGGTTCCTTCGGTACGAGGCCCCGACCAGGGTGGTGGGGCGGCACGCGAAGGCTAGCGCCGGGCGATGACACGAGCCGAGCCGATCTCCGGCGCGACCTGCGCGCTCACGGCAGGAGGTGCGCGTACTCCTCGAGGGTGCCGTCGAGGACGGGGAGGGAGAGGGTCTGCTCCTCGCCCGTCGTCGCGCTCACGGTGACGGGCAGCATCGCACCCGGCTCCGCGTCGACGCGGCCGATCTGCGCGTCGAAGCCGTCCTCGGCGCCGAGGTAGACCGTCTCGCCGGCCGCGACGGGGATCGTCACCGGCGCGCCGCCCTCGGGCGTCACGTCGAACTCCACGTCCTCCGTCGAGTCGTTGGCGAAGGCCCCGACGAGGGCGCCCGGCTCGCCGTCCTCCGCGCTCACGACGAGCAGGTTGAGCCCGCGCAGCTCGCTGGTGAGGTCGACCCGCAGGCCGTCGGAGGGGGAGTACGGGCGGTTCGTCTCGATGGGGGAGCAGGCGGACGCGAGGGCCACACCGGCGACCAGGAGGGGCACGGCCCAGGCGCGCGCACGGCCGGTCGCTCGGGACTCCGCACGGGTCGAGGCTCGGGGGGTCGGGATGCGGGTCACGTGCACTCCAGGGCTGCAAGAAGGGGGACGGGATTCCGCGCCCAGCCTAGTGCGTCGGGAGGGCGAGGGCGGCCGGAACGGCCGGCTCGCGACCGTGGCGTGAGCGGCGTCACGTGGCTCCGGGGGCGCCGGGACGGTGGGCGTCGTGCGAGGTGGGGGTCCTGAAAGGGCCCGCGGGGCGCTCGCAAGGGGCCGATGGGGCCCCTCCTCGAGATTCGTCAGGCGCGCTGACACGGCTCTGACCTGGGCGAACGTGCTGGTGACGGGCTTGTCAAGGGGCGCAGGGGCTCGGATTTCCGCCCTTCCGCGTGGTAAGGTGGACCACCGCGAAAGGGGACATCTGCAGATGACGTTCACAGTAGGCGAGACCGTTGTCTACCCGCACCACGGAGCCGCACTGATCGAGGAGATCAAGACGCGCACCATCCGCGGAGAGGACAAGATCTACCTCAAGCTCAAGGTCGCGCAGGGCGACCTGACCATCGAAGTCCCAGCCGAGAACGTCGACCTCGTCGGCGTGCGTGACGTCGTCGGCCAGGAGGGTCTCGACCGCGTGTTCGAGGTGCTTCGTGCACCCTACACCGAGGAGCCGACCAACTGGTCGCGCCGGTACAAGGCGAACCTCGAGAAGCTCGCGTCGGGCGACGTGATCAAGGTCGCCGAGGTCGTGCGCGACCTCTCCCGCCGCGACGCCGACCGCGGTCTGTCCGCCGGCGAGAAGCGCATGCTCTCGAAGGCACGGCAGATCCTCGTCTCGGAGCTCGCGCTGGCCGAGCACACCGAGGAGGACAAGGCCGAGGCGATCCTCGACGAGGTGCTCGCCTCCTGACGTCCCGGGCCGCGGCCCGCGCAGTCAGCGCCACAGACCACCGGGGAGGGCGCCGTCCGTACGGACGGCGCCCTCCCCGTCGTCGTGCCCGGTAGCGTGTGCGCGTGCCGACTCTCGCCGTCCTCACCGCCGCAGGCTCCGGGACCCGCCTCGGGCTGGACCTGCCCAAGGCCCTCGTCGAGCTCGACGGCCTCCCGCTCGTGGCGCACGCTGCCCGGCGGCTGTGCGCGTCCGGGGTCGTGGACGCGCTCGTCGTGACCGCGCCGCCCGGGCTGCGCGACCACGTCGCGACGCTCCTGGCCGACGACCCCGCGGTCGACCGGCCGGTCCGGGTGGTCGAGGGCGCGGGGACCCGTCAGGCCTCCGTGGCGGCCGGTCTCCGAGCCGGCCGCGACCTCTCGGAGGGCGACGTGCCCGCCGACGTCGTGCTCGTCCACGACGCCGCACGGCCCCTCGCGCCGCCGTCGCTGGTCCGCCGCGTCGTCGCGGCCGTGCGCGCGGGCCACGGGGCCGTCGTGCCGGGGCTCCCCGTCACGGACACGATCAAGCGCGTGGCCCCCGCGGGCGCGGGAGACGCGTCCGGCGCGGAGCCCGTCGTCGAGACGGTCGACCGGAGCGCGCTGCGCGCCGTCCAGACCCCGCAGGGGTTCGAGGGCGAGCTCCTGGCCCGCGCGCACGCGGTAGCGGCGCACCGCGCGGACGACGAGTCCGTCGCCGCGACCGACGACGCCGGGCTGGTCGAGGCGCTCGGCGTCCCGGTCCACGTGGTGCCCGGCGACGCCGCGGCGGCCAAGATCACCACCGCGCACGACCTGCGGGTCGCGGCGCTCACGCTCCGGGAGGACCGATGACCACTCCTGCAGGCTCCACCGGGACGTCGGCCGAGACGCCCACCACCGCACCGGCCGCCGCGGGCCCCATCCCGGCGCTCCCGCGCACGGGCGTCGGGGTGGACGTCCACGCGTTCGCGCCCGAGGGCGAGGAGCGACCGCTGTGGCTGGGCGGTCTGCACTGGCCGGGCGAGCGCGGGCTCGCCGGGCACTCCGACGCCGACGTCGCGGCGCACGCCGCCGCGGACGCGCTCTTCTCGGCCACCGGCCTCGGCGACCTCGGCTCGAACTTCGGCACGAGCGCGCCCGAGTGGGCGGGCGCGAGCGGTGCGAGCCTGCTCGCGGAGGCCGCGCGCCGGGTGCGGGCCGCGGGGTTCGAGATCGGGAACGTGGCCGTCCAGGTGATCGGCAACCGGCCGCGCCTCGGGCCGCGCCGCGCGGAGGCGGAGGCGGCGCTCGGGGCGGCTGCGGGCGCCCCGGTGACCCTCACGGCGACCACGACGGACGGGCTGGGCCTCACCGGGCGCGGCGAGGGCGTCGCGGCGGTCGCCACGGCCCTCGTGGTCCGGGTCGCGCCGCCCGCCTGACGTCAGCCCGCGGGCGCGACCTGGACGCTCTCGAGGATCGCGCGCGCCTGCGCGGCGCCGTCGGCGTCGTCGACGGCGTACGACGCCGTGAGGTCGACGACCCACGCGCCCGGCCCGTCGCCCGTCCGCACGGCCACGATCTCCTGCGCGACGGCGGTGCCCGCCGCGTCGTACGTCCCGGCCACGCGGTAGGCGGGCAGCCCGGCGAGGGTCGTGGGGCCCTGCCCGTCGGGGTCGGGCACCCAGCCGGGGATCGAGGCGACCGCCGCCGTCGTCGCGGCGCCCGCCTCGTCGACGGTCTGCGCCGACTGCTTGCCGGTGACGACGACGTTCGCCCGGAAGTCCTCGGAACCGGTGCCGCTCGGCGCGCGCAGCAGGAACGCGCCGTCGCGGGTGCCGCGCTCCCAGCCCGGGGGCGCGGTCACCTGGACCGGGATCTCGGGGACGTCGTGCACGACCGGCTCCGTGCCGCCCGAGGCGTCCTCGGGCCCGCCGCAGCCCGCGAGGGCGAGCGCGACGGCCGCCGTGAGGGCGAGCGTCCAGGGGGAGCGGGGCAGGCGCGGTCGGGGCACGGGAGTCCTTCGTCGGGGGTGGGGCCGGGGCTGGTCCGGCTCGTCATTCTCGCCCGCTCCCGTCCGGCGTGCCAGGCCCGCCACCTGCCTCTACGATCGCTGGAAGCGCATCGATGTGTTTGACTTTCCCAAGAACGACACATGGGATGAATCGCACATGAACCGAATGTCCGTCGAGGAACGCCGAGCCCAGCTCGTCGACGCCGCGATGACCATCGCCGTCCGCGAGGGCGTCGAGGCCGTGACCATCCGCGGCGTCGCGGCCGAGGCCGGGGTCTCGCTCGGCGTCGTGCACTACTGCTTCGAGGACAAGGACGAGCTCCTCCAGGCCATGGGCAACAGCCTCGCGCTCGTGGCCTCCGAGCCCGTCCGGTCCGCGCTCGACGTCGAGGGCGACGTCGTGGCGCTCGCCCACGCCGCCGCCGACGGCCTGTGGAGCGGGCTGACGCCGCGTCGTCACATGCGGCTCCTCACGTTCGAGTTCGCGACGGCGGGCGTGCGCAGCCGCGCGCTGCGCTCCGTCGCGCACACGCACCTCGAGCAGACCTGGGCGATGACGCGCGGGTTCCTCGAGAACGTGGCCGAGCGGGGGAACGTCAGCTACACGATGGACATGGGGTTCCTGTCCCGGGTCGTCGCGGGGTACATCGACGGGATCGAGATCGCGTGGCTCGTCGAGCAGGACGACGAGACGGCGGTCCGCAGCTTCCACGCGCTCGCGGAGTACGTGCTGTCGATGATGGTGCGGCCCGACGGCTCGCCGGTGCGGGAGCACGGTCCCGAGCCCGTCCCCTGACGGGCGGACGACGTCCCGTCCCCTGGCGGGTCCGGGACGTCGCCGGTCAGCGCCGCGCGGCCGGGGCCGGGCCGAGCACGCGGTCGGTGTAGCCGTTCGCGAACACGCCCTCGGGGTCCGTCGCGTCGCGGACGGCGACGGCGTCGTCGAACCGCGGGTAGAGCTCCCGGAACCGGTCCGCCGCCAGGCCGTGCATCTTGCCCCAGTGCGGGCGGCCCCCGACCTCGGCGACGATGCGCTCGACGGCGTCGAAGTACCGCTCGTGCGGCAGGCGCGCGTACTGGTGCACGGCGACGTAGGCGGTCTCGCGACCGTGGGCCGTGGAGAGCCACACGTCGTCGGGCGCCGCGAACCGGACCTCGACGGGGAACGGCACGTGCTCGCCGGACCGGTCCAGCCACGCGTCGATGCTCGACAGCACGTCGACGAGGTGCTCGCGCGGCACGGCGTACTCCATCTCGCGGAAGCGGACGCGGCGCGACGTGACGAACACGTGGTGCGACGGCGCGACGTACGTGCGCGGCGCGAGCGCCCGCGCGGAGACGGCGTTGAGGCGCGGCGTGACGCGCGGGACCGCGGTCGCGAGCCGGTTCACGAGCTCGAACGCGCCGTTCGACAGGAGCTCCTCGTCGACCCACGTGCGCGCCCGCGCGACCGGCCCGGGGCCCGTGGTGCGCAGCCGCTCGAGCTCGACGGCCTCCTCGTCGGGCGCGAGGCGGTTGTTGCGCTTGGTCAGCGCCCGGCGGGTGTGGGGGAACCAGTAGAACTCGAAGTGGTCGTTGCCGCCGACGAGCCCGTCGGGGTCGTCGGGCGTGCCGAGCCGTTCGAGCACGCGGTCGAGCGGCCACGGCTCCTCCTGCGCGCGCAGGAGGAACGCCGGGACCACCTCGAGCGTCACCGCGGACAGGATGCCCGTGACCCCCAGCCCGAGCCGGCTGACCTCGAACAGGCCCGGCTCGTGCGCGGGCGACGCCTCGCGCACCTCGCCGTCGGCCCCCACGACGCGGACGCCGCGCACCTGTGTCGCGAGGCCGCCGAGGCGTGCCCCGGTGCCGTGGGTGCCCGTCGAGATCGCGCCCGCGACCGACTGCCGGTCGATGTCCCCGAGGTTGCGCATCGCGAGCCCCGCGGCGGCGAGGGCCTCGTTGAGCCGGTGCAGGCGGATGCCCGCCCCGACGGTCACGAGGATCGCGTCGCCGTCGGTGCCGTCCGCCCCGCCGCGCGCGATGCGCTCGACGAGGCTGAGCCGGTCGAGGTCGAGCAGGAGGCCGTCCGTGACCGCGGCCGGGGTGAACGAGTGCCCGGCACCCACCGCGCGGACGGGCATGCCCTCCGCCGCGGCGCGGGCGACGAGGCCGCCCAGCTCCGCCTCGTCGCGCGGCGAGGCCCGACGGCGCGGCGTCGCGGAGGCCGTGCGGGCCCAGTTGGTCCAGGAGAGGGCGTCGTCGCTGCTCACAGGTCGTACTGTCTCACGCCCGGCGGGTGGCGTACGTTCTCCCCATGACGACCCACACGGCACCGGGGGCGGACCAGGGCGCGGGCCCGCAGGACGGTGACGAGCGGGGCGCGACGCCGTCGCTCCTGGCCCGCCTGACCCGCGCGACCGCGGCGCTCGACGGCCCGCTCGCCGTCGTCGACCTCGACCGGTTCGACGCCAACGCCGACGAGCTGCTCGCGCGCGCGGGCGGGGTCCCCGTGCGGGTCGCGTCGAAGTCCGTGCGGGTGCGCTCGCTCGTCGCGCGCGCGGGCGAGCGGGGCTTCCAGGGCGTCATGGCGTACTCGGTGCGCGAGGCGCTGTGGCTCGTCGAGTCGGGCGTCCGCGACGTCCTCGTGGGCTACCCGTCGGTCGACCGCGGGGCGCTCGCGGCGCTCGCCCGCCACGAGGCCGGCCGGCGCGAGGTCACGCTCATGGTCGACGACGCCGCGCACCTGGAGCTCGTGCGCCACGCGCTCGCCGAGACCGGCGCCGGGGACGAGCCGCCCGTGCGGGTGTGCCTCGACGTGGACGCGTCGCTGCGCGTGGGCCTCGGTCTCGTGACGGTCCACCTGGGCACGCGCCGCTCGCCCCTGCACGGTGCGCGCGACGTCGCGTCGCTCGCCGCCCGGGTCGTCTCGACGCCCGGTCTCGCGCTGCGGGGCCTCATGTTCTACGAGGCGCAGGTCGCCGGAATGCCGGACTCCAGCCTCGCCGTCCGCGCGGTCAAGCGGCTCTCGGTGCTCGAGCTGGGAGAGCGGCGCGGCGAGGTCGTCGCGGCGGTGCGGGACGTCGTCGGGCACGACCTCGAGCTCGTGAACTCGGGCGGGACGGGGTCGCTCGAGACGTCGTCCGCCGACGCGGTCGTGACCGAGGTGACGGCCGGGTCGGGCCTGTACGTCCCGGGCCTGTTCGACGAGTACCGCGCGTTCCGGCCCCGGCCGTCGGCGTTCTTCGGCCTCGACGTCGTGCGCGTCCCGGGCCCGGGCTGGGCGACGGCGTTCGGCGGCGGGTACGTCGCGTCCGGCCCGGCGACCCGCAGCCGGCTGCCGCGGGTCGTGACGCCGGGATGGTCGCTCACGGGCCGCGAGGGCGCGGGCGAGGTGCAGACGCCGCTGCACCGGTCGCGCGGGGCCGCCGGGGCGCCCGACCTGGGCGTGGGGGACCGCGTCTGGTTCCGCCACGGCAAGGCCGGCGAGGCCATGGAGCGGTTCGACCGCGTGCACCTCGTGCGAGGCGACGAGGTGGTCGACGTCGTCCCGACGTACCGCGGGGAGGGCAAGAGCTTCGGCTGACGCGGCGAGGACGGACGGGAGTCGCCCCGGCGCCGCTTCGGCCGCGACGGTGCGTCCCCGGTACCCTTGCGGCGTGACCCTTCGCCTGTTCGACACCGCCACGCGGGACGTGCGCGACTTCGTCCCCCTGACCCCGGGCGAGGTCGGCATCTACCTGTGCGGCGCCACCGTCCAGGCCGCCCCCCACATCGGGCACATGCGCTCGGCCGTCGCGTTCGACGTGCTCGTGCGCTGGCTCCGGCGCGGGGGCGCGCGGGTGACGCTCATCCGCAACGTCACCGACATCGACGACAAGATCCTCGCGAAGTCCGCCGACGCGGGCGAGCCCTGGTGGGCCTGGGCCGCGACGTACGAGCGCGCGTTCACCGCCGCGTACGACGCCCTGGGCGTGCTGCCCCCCACGTACGAGCCGCGCGCGACGGGCCACGTCCCGGACATGGTCGAGCTCATGCAGCGCCTCGTCGAACGCGGCCACGCCTACACCACGGGCCCCGGCGACGTGTGGTTCGACGTGCGGTCCTGGCCCGAGTACGGCGCGCTCACCAACCAGCGCCTCGAGGACCTCAACCCCGTGCCCGACGACGTCCCCGCCGACGCCGAGGAGGCCGCCGCCAAGCGCGACCCGCGCGACTTCGCGCTGTGGAAGGCCCCCAAGCCGGGCGAGCCGGAGACCGCGTCGTGGGACACGCCGTTCGGGCGCGGCCGTCCGGGCTGGCACCTCGAGTGCTCCGCGATGGCGCGCCGCTACCTCGGCGACACGTTCGACCTCCACGGGGGCGGCCTCGACCTGCGCTTCCCCCACCACGAGAACGAGCAGGCCCAGTCGCGCGCCGCGGGCTACGGGTTCGCGCAGCACTGGCTGCACAGCGCGTGGGTCACCCAGGGCGGCGCCAAGATGAGCAAGTCGCTCGGCAACGGGCTGCTCGTGCGCGAGGTCCTGGCGACCACGAGCCCCGCCGTGCTGCGCTACGCGCTCGCGTCCGTGCAGTACCGCTCGATGCTCGAGTGGACCCCCGCCACGGTCGTCGAGGCCGAGGCGACGTGGGAGCGGCTGGCGGGCTTCGTCGAGCGGGCGACCGAGCGTGTGGGCGAGGTCGACGACGTGCGCGACGCCGAGCTCCCGACCGCCTTCACCGCGGCGATGGACGACGACCTCAACGTGCCGGCGGCGCTCGCCGTCGTGCACGAGCACCTGCGCGCGGGCAACGCGGCGCTCGCGGACCGGACGACGGCCGCGGACGCCGTCGCGCGCCACCACCTCGTGGCGGTGCGCGCGATGCTCGACGTGCTCGGGCTCGACCCGGGCGACGCGCAGTGGGCCGACCGCGGCGACTCGCGCTACGCGGCGGTGCTGGACGCCGTCGTCGGCGCGGAGCTCGCGGCGCGGGCCGAGGCGCGCGCGTCGCGGGACTTCGCGACGGCCGACGCGATCCGCGACCGGCTCGCCGCGGCGGGCGTCGCGGTCGAGGACTCGGCCGACGGCGCGCGCTGGACCCTCGCCTGACGCCCACCGGACGACGGTCGGGAGCGAACCGCCGACGCGCGCGGTGGGGCTTCGGCAGCACGGCGGAGAACCCTGGTGATGACCACGGTTCCCCCTCGGCGAGGTGTCTGGGGGACACTGGAGCCAGGAGCGAGACACGCACGCCGGGTGCCGAACCCGACGTGGACTGACCTGAACTGACCTGAACGACGACACGATCGGTACACCATGGCTGGCAACTCACAACGACGCGGCGCGACCCGCAAGCCCGGAAGCAAGAAGGGCGCGACCGTCGGCTCGGGCGGGCAGCGGCGCAAGGGCCTCGAGGGCCGCGGGCCGACCCCGAAGGCGGAGGACCGCGTCTACCACGCGGCGCACAAGCGCAAGGTGGCCGACGAGAAGCGCGCGACCGGGCGCGGTGGCGCGGCGCGCGGTACCGAGCGTGCCGGCACGTCGCGCGGCGGGGCCTCGCGCGGCGGCGGCCCCAAGGGCCGCGGGTCGGTCCAGGAGGTCGTCGCGGGTCGCAACTCCGTCCTGGAGGCGCTGCGCGCGCGCATCCCCGTCGAGGTGGTCTACCTCGCGTCGCGCCTCGACGCCGACGACCGCACGCGCGAGATCGTCGACATCGTCGCGGGCCGCGGCTACGACCTCCTCGAGGTGGGCAAGCCCGAGCTCGACCGTCTCACCGACGGGGCCGTGCACCAGGGCGTCGCGATCAAGGTCCCGCCGTACGAGTACGCGGACGTCGACGACCTGCTCGACGCCGCCGAGGAGTCGGGGCGGCCGCCGCTCGTCGTCGCGCTCGACGGCGTCACGGACCCGCGCAACCTCGGCGCGGTGCTCCGCTCCGCGGGCGCGTTCGGCGCGCACGGCGTCCTCGTGCCCGAGCGCCGCGCCGCGGGCGTCACCGCGTCCGCGTGGAAGGTCTCGGCGGGTGCCGCCGCGCGCGTCCCGGTCGCGCGGGCGACCAACCTCGTGCGCGCGCTCGGTGAGCTGAAGAAGGCGGGGTGCTTCGTCGTCGGGCTCGACGCGGGCGGCACCACGGCGATCGGCGACCTCGAGCTCGCCACCGAGCCGCTCGTCGTCGTCGCGGGGTCGGAGGGCAAGGGCCTGTCCCGCCTCGTGCGCGAGGCGTGCGACGTCGTCGCGTCGATCCCCATCGGGTCGGACACGGAGTCGCTCAACGCCGCCGTCGCGACGGGCATCTCGCTCTACGAGGTCGCGCGCCTGCGGCGCGAGGCCTGACGCCGGCACGCCCGGCAGCACACAACGCCACGCGGTGCCCGCGTCGCCCCGCCGGTCCTCGGACGGCGGGGCGACGCGCGTCCGTCAGCCGTAGTACTCGGGGTCCTTCTCGCCCGGTGCGAGGCCGAGGATCGCCTTCTCGTCCGGGCGGTGGCGCAGGACGTTCTCCACGTACGACTGCGTCGCCTCCGCCATCGGCACGTCGCGACCGGCGCGCTCCGAGATGAACCAGCGGTGGTCGAGGATCTCGTGGAAGAGCTGCGCCGGCTCGAGCTTGCGGCGCAGGTTCCGCGGCACGGCCTGGATCGTGGGCTCGAACACGCCGCTCAGCCAGTCGTGCGCGACGAACTCCTCGTCGTCGTTCTGCCGCTCGGCCGCCGCGCGGAACGAGTCCAGGTCGTTGAGCAGACGGCGGGCCTGGTTCTCCTGCACGTCGAGGCCGGTGAGGCGCAGCAGGCGTCGCGAGTGGTGCCCCGCGTCCACGACCTTCGGCTGGATCTGCACGGTCGTGCCGTCGATGTCGGTCGTGATCGCGAGCTCGTCGACGTCGAACCCGAGGTTGTTGAGGTGCTCGATGCGGGCCGCGACGCGCCACCGCTCGTTCGCGTCGAACGACTCGGACGTCGTCAGCGCCTCCCACAGCTCCTCGTAGCGCGCGACGAGCGCGTCGCCGATCGCGACCTCGTCCACGTCCTCGTCGAGCAGCTCGCCGGCGGCGAGGTCCATGAGCTCGCCGATGATGTTCGTCCGCGCGAGGTCGACGTCGTAGGAGCGCTGGCCGGGGGAGAGCTCGCGGTGCAGGTCGCCCGTCTCGGCGTCCACGAGGAAGGCGGCGAACGTCTCCGCGTCGCGCCGGAACAACGTGTTCGACAGCGACACGTCGCCCCAGTAGAAGCCCACGAGGTGCAGGCGCACGAGGAGGACGGCGAGCGCGTCGATGAGGCGCGTGGCCGTGTCCGGCCGCAGCGACTGGCTGAACAGCGCGCGGTAGGGGAGCGAGAACTGGAGGTGCTCGGTGATGAGCACGGCCTCGAGCCGCTCGCCGTGCGCGTCCTGGCGCCCGGTGATGACGCCCACCGGGACGACGCTCGGCACCTCGAGCCGCCGGAGCTGCCGCAGCAGCTCGTACTCGCGGTACGCGACCGTCTCGCCGATCTCCTTGATCGCGATCACCCGCCCGGAGAGGCGGACGAACCGCACGATGTGCCGCGAGATGCCGCGGGGGAGGGCGGCGAGCGTCTCCGCCGGCCACTCCTCGAGCGGGACGTCCCAGGGCAGGTCGAGGAGCGCCGGGTCGGGGGCCGACGCGGTGATCTGCAGGTTGTGCACCGTCACGGGTCCATTGTCCATGGTCGTGGGGCCCGGGCGGGGCGGGCCCGACCCGTGAGGTCGGACCCGCCCCGCGACGAGGTGCCGCAGGTCAGGCGCAGGCGACCGCGTCGTGGTCGACCTCGACCGTCGACGTGACGTCCTCGCCGTCGACCGTCGCGGTGCCGGTGACGGTCACCGACCCGTTCTCGACGGAGGTGGAGCGCACCGCGAACGACTGGTACGCGTTCGCGCCCGGGGCGACGTCGGCGACCTCGCGGGTGCCGTACGGCGTCGCGAGCGTCACGTCGACGGGCTGGTCCTCGCCGTTCGTCGCCCGGACGGCGACGTACGCCTGGCCGGCGAGGCAGCGGGCCTGCACCTCGACGTCGAGGTCGAGCTGTCCGGCCGGTGCGCCGTAGACCTCGAGCTCGTAGAGGGAGAAGCCCCACTGCGTCGCGCGCTCGGTGAGGTAGAGCCGCACGTGCCGGCCCGTCCCGGTGATCTCCAGGTCGTCGAACCCGCCGTCACCGTCGGTGACGGTGCGGACGGTGGTCCAGGTCTCGCCGTCGGGCGACGTCTGGACCTCGTAGCCCGACCCGTACGCCGTCTCCCAGTCGACGACGACGCGGCTCAGGTCGTAGCTCGCGCCGAGGTCGACCGCGATCCACTCGGGCTCGCTCCACGCGCTGCTCCAGCGGGTCCCGGCGTTGCCGTCGACCGCCTTCTCGGGCTCGTGGCCGGCCTCGTCGATGCTGGAGGCCGTCACCGGCCGGCCCAGGGCGAGCGAGTCCTCGTCCTCCTCCCCGCCCCCGTCGTCGGACCGGAAGCAGCGCAGGTACTGGTAGGACTCCGCGGAGGTCTCGAACGACGGCGCCCAGTCCCACTCGTAGGTGAAGTACTCGACGTAGGGCTCGGCCGCGGCGATGATCGCCGGGAGGTCGAGCTCGCCGCGGCCGAGCGCGACCTGCCGCATGTCGCCCGGCGCGTCGACGTTCACGGCGTCCTTGATGTGGAGCAGCTCGATGCGGTCCCCGTGCTCCTCGATCCACGCCGGGACGTCGAGGCCCGCGTCGGCGGCCCAGCCGACGTCGAGCTCGAACGTGACGTAGCGCGGGTCGGTGTTCTCCTCGATGACCTCCCAGGCACTGACCGTCTCGCCCGTCTCCGGGTGGGTGTACCGCGTGGTGAACTCGCTCTGGTGGTTGTGCAGCACGATCTTGTTCGCGCCGTTCTCGTGCGCGTACTTCCCGAGCTCGTTCACGTACGCCGCGGTGGCGACCGCCTCGTCGTAGGTGCCGTAGCCGCCCGCCATGCCGCCGGTCCCGATGTAGTCCTGGCCCAGCGCGACGGCGTACGCCACCGTCTCGGGCCACGTGGCCCGGTCCGTGCTGCCGTGGCTCGACGACACCTGGAGGCCGTGCCGGTCGAGGATCGCCCGGTAGTCGTCGACGGGCATCGCGTAGGGCTGGTTGTACGGCTCGACGTTCGTGAACCCGGCCGCGGCCACCTCGCCGAGCACGCGGTCGAGCGTCTCGGGGGACGGCGTCCCCGAGCCGCCGAGCTCGCCCACGTGCGTGTAGAGCTGGATCGAGATCTTGGCGTCGGGGAGGCCGTCGTCCGCGTCGCACGTGACGGCGGCGGTGGTCGACGGACCCGAGGACGGCGCGGGCCCGACGGGCGCTGCGACGGCCGGCGCGGCGGCGAGCGCGGTCGCGACGAGCGCGGCGGTGGTCAGCGCCGCGCCGACGCGCCGGGCGCGCGGGGAGAGGGACGGGATCTGCATGAGGCTCCAATTGACAGCGTTGTCGATTTGGGTGACGAACAGACGACTTTTGGCGTCGTGTGTGCAAAAGCAGTCTTGAGGTCCCCCATGACCCTGTCAAGGGCACGGACCCGGCGGGTCGGCGAGAGAGCGTGCCTCGCCGTCGCGAGCCCGGAACGCCGCAGGGCGGGCCCTCCCGACCGGGAGGACCCGCCCTGCGGCGGTGGTGCGAGGTGTCAGCTGATGCGCTGACCCGAGGCGGCACCGAAGACGTGCGACTGACCCGGGCGGATCGTCACGTAGATGCGCTCGCCCTTGGCCGGGACGTTGCGCGGGTCGACGCGGACGATGACCTGGTTGTCGCCGGCGCCCGAGTGGACGTCGGCCTGCGAGGCCAGGTCACCCTTGAGCGTGCCGTAGACGAACGCGTCGGAGCCGAGCTCCTCGACGATGTTGACCTCGACCGGGAACGCGGCCTCGTTGGCCTGCGACACGACGTCGAGCGCCTCGGGACGGAAGCCGATCGTCACCTTGCCGTTGTCGGCCTCGGTGATCTTGGCGGCCGTCTCGCGCTCGAGCGCGATGCGCGCGGGGCCGACCTCGGCGACGCCGTTGTTGACCGCGAACGTGCCGATGTTCATCGCCGGCGAGCCGATGAAGCCCGCGACGAAGACGTTGGCCGGCGTGTCGTACATCTCGCGCGGCGTGCCGACCTGCTGGAGCAGACCGTCCTTGAGGACCGCGATGCGGTCGCCCATGGTGAGGGCCTCGGTCTGGTCGTGCGTGACGTAGACCGTCGTGACACCGAGGCGGCGCTGGAGCGACGCGATCTGGGTGCGCGTCTGGACGCGGAGCTTGGCGTCGAGGTTCGACAGCGGCTCGTCCATGAGGAACACCTGCGGCTGACGGACGATCGCACGGCCCATCGCGACGCGCTGGCGCTGACCACCGGAGAGCGCCTTCGGCTTGCGGTCGAGGTACTCGGTGAGGTCGAGGATCTTCGCGGCCTCCTCGACGCGCTGGCGGATCTCCGCCTTCGGCGTGCCGGCGATCTTCAGTGCGAAGCCCATGTTGTCCGCGACGGACATGTGCGGGTACAGCGCGTAGTTCTGGAACACCATCGCGATGTCGCGGTCCTTCGGCTGGACGTCCGTGACGTCGCGGTCGCCGATGTAGATGTGTCCGCCGTTGACGTCCTCGAGGCCCGCGAGCATGCGGAGCGAGGTCGACTTGCCGCAGCCCGAGGGGCCGACGAGGACGAGGAACTCGCCGTCCTCGATGTGCAGGTTGAGCTGGTCCACGGCAGGACGCTCGGTCCCGGGGTAGACGCGGGTTGCGTGGTCGTAGGTGACCGTAGCCATGACTGGTACATCCCTCCACCGGCAGGTACGTGCCGGACGATCCGTTGTGCAGTGACGTGCCACGTCGACGTAGCTGTTCGCGATGGCGGACGAGCGTGTCTTCGACGACACAGAAGAAGTCGGACCCCCTCCGGAACGGGCAGGGGACCCGACGTCATCGTGACCCGATCCTACTCCCGGTCCTGAGTGCTTCGTCACAGCGTCGGTCACGATCCGGTAGCGGTTCGGTGCGGGCGGCAGGGTCCGCCGGGCGCGCGCCCGGCGGACCCCGCCCGGGGTCAGGCCTCCCGGCGCTCCAGGAGGTCGGAGAGGAGGTCGAGCACCGCCGCGAGCCCGTCGGCGTCGGGCACGCGCTGTGCGGCGAGCGTGTCGCCGTCGCCCACCTTGACGCCCAGGTCGCCCGGGCCGAGCACGGCGAACGCCGTCTCGTCGGTCGTGTCGTCGCCCGCGTAGAGCACGCGCGTGCGCGCGTCGGGGCACCCGGCGTCCTGCCCGACGACGTCCCGCAGCCGGTCCACCGCCTCGCCCTTCGACGTCTCGACGACCGCGACCTCGACGACGTCCTTCCCGTGCATCGCGTGCAGCCCGAGCCGCTCGGCCACCGCGTCGGCCAGGTCCTCCGCGGCCTGCGTGTCCGCCGCCGAGGCGAGCCGCGTGTGCAGGACGGCGGCGCTCGGCTTCTCCTGCACCCACGCGCCCTCCCGCCCCGCGACGGCCTCGGCCATGCCCGCGCGCAGCGCGGCGAGGTGATCCGCCTGCTCCGGAGTGAGGTCGAGCGGGACGGCGTCGAGCCCGTCCTCGGTCACGTGCCCGGTCTCGGCGCCGTGGCTGCCCACGAGGTACGTGCCGACGGGCGGCTCGCTGCGCTCGGCGAGGTCCGCGAGGTTGCGGCCCGAGACGAGGGCGAGGCGCGTCGTCGTGCCGACGAGCGCGGCGGCCAGCCGGTCGACGGCGGCCCGGGCGGACGGCGCCATGCGCGCGGCGAGCGGGTCGTCGACGAGCGGCGAGAGCGTGCCGTCGAAGTCGAGCGCGACGAGCCGCGCGGCGGGTGCGCCGTCCGCGTCCGCCGCGAAGGCGCGCACGGCGTCGGCGACCGGCCCGGGCACGGGCGCGGGGTGGTGCGTCGCGGTCACGCGTCCTGCTCCGCGGGCTCGTCGGCGCCCTGGCGGGCGTCCTGCGGTGCGCCCGGCTCGTCGTCCTCCGGGCGGCGGCGCGGCACGCGCGACGGCATCGCGGTGAGGACGCCGAGGAACGACTCGGACCACCGTGCGACGTCGTCGGTGAGGACCTTGCGACGCAGCCGGCGCATGCGCTTGCGCTGCTCGCGGTGGTCCATGTGCGCGGCCGCGACGATGATGTCCTTCATCCCGTCGATGTCGTGCGGGTTGACGAGGAGCGCGCCGGACGAGAGCTCGTCGGCGGCGCCCGTGAACTCGGAGAGCACGAGCACCCCGCGGTCGTCCGAGCGGGCCGCGACGTACTCCTTCGCGACGAGGTTCATGCCGTCGCGCAGCGCCGTGACGAGCATGACGTCGGCCGCGAGGTACAGCGCGGCCATCTCCTCGGGCGGGTAGGAGTGGTGCAGGTAGTGGATCGCGGCGTGCCCGATCTCCGCGTACTCGCCGTTGATCCGCCCGACCGCGCCCTCGACGTGCTCGCGCAGCTCCTGGTAGGCGTCGACGTTCTCGCGGCTCGGGCTCGCGACCTGGACGAGCGTGGCGTGCTCGACGTCGAGGCGGCCGTCCTGCAGCAGCTCGCCGTACGCCTTGATGCGGTGCCGGATGCCCTTGGTGTAGTCGAGGCGGTCGACGCCGAGCATCATGATGTCCGGGTCGCCGAGGTCCGCGCGGATCTCGCGCGAGCGCTGCTGGACCTCGGGCGTGCGGGCGAGCTCGTCGAACCGGCGCGAGTCGATCGAGATGGGGAACGCGGCGGCGCGCACGTGGCGGTCGCGCCCGTCCTCGCCCGGGACCGTGATGATCGGCCCGCGCGTCGTGTGGGCGCGCAGCCGTCGCACCGCGCGGATGAAGTTCGCGGCGTCGCCTGCGCGCTGGAAGCCCACGAGGTCCGCGCCCAGCAGGCCGTCGATCACCTGGCGGCGCCACGGCAGCTGCTGGAACAGCTCGAGCGGGGGGAACGGGATGTGGTTGAAGAACCCGATCCGCACGTCCGGGCGCTGGGCGCGGATCATCTGCGGCACGAGCTGGAGCTGGTAGTCGTGCACCCAGACGACGGCGCCCGGTGCCGCCTGCGCGACGGCGGCGTCGGCGAAGCGCTGGTTGACGCGGCGGTACGCGTCCCACCACGTGCGGTGGTACGTGGGCGGCGAGATGACGTCGTGGTAGAGCGGCCAGAGCGTGTCGTTCGAGAAGCCCTCGTAGTACCGCTCGATCTCGTCGGCCGAGAGCGTCACGGGCACGAGGCGCATCTCGTCGGCGTCGAACGGCTCGCTCGCCAGGTCGGGCGCGCCGGACCAGCCGACCCAGGCGCCGTCGGACGCCTGCATGACGGGCTCGAGCGCCGTGACCAGGCCTCCGGGCGACCGCTTCCACTCGATCTCACCGCCGGGGCCGACCGTGAAGTCCACGGGCAGCCGGTTGGCCACCACGACGAGATCGAATCCCTCTTTGCCTGTCAATGGACCTCTCCTTGAGCTTCGATGAATCGCGCCTGGGCGGCCCAGGGTAGTCCGCTCGTCGGGCGCGTGGACGGGTCGTCCGGTGCCGGTCGCGTGCCGGACGCCGCCCCGGGCCGGGTCGCCCACCGGGCCCGTCGGGGCCGCACCCTCCAGCGCCGGCCCGTCCACTGCCGCTACCTTGTCACCATGGAGGAGCCCACGCAGCGCGTCGAGGCGCGGAACGTCGCCGGGGGGCCGTCGCGCGGACCCGCCCCCGGCAGCGAGGTCGGGGGCTACCACATCGGCGCGCGCCTCGGGTCCGGCGCCATGGGCACCGTCCACAGCGCGCACGACGGCGGCGGCAACCTCGTCGCGATCAAGCTCCTGCACGCGCACGTCGACCTCGACGCCGCCGCGCAGGGCCGCGAACGGCTGCGTCGCGAGGCCCGCGCCCTCCAGCGCCTGCGGCACCCCGCCGTCGCGCAGATCCTCGACGTGGAGCTCGACGGCCCGGACGCGTTCATCGTCACCGAGCTCGTCGACGGGCCCACGCTCGAGGACGAGATCGCCGAGGGAGGGCCGCTCGACGCCTGGGACCTCTACGAGCTCGCCGACCAGCTCGCCGCGGCGCTGGAGGCCGTGCACGCGGCCGGCGTCGTGCACCGCGACCTCAAGCCGAGCAACGTCATGGTGTCCTCCCGGGGACCCGTGCTCATCGACTTCGGCATCGCCCAGGGGCTCGAGGACGCGCGCGTCACGTCCACGGGCCTCGTCATGGGCACCCCGGGGTACCTGGCGCCCGAGCTGCTCGAGGGCGCGGCCCCCAGCGTGGACACCGACTGGTGGGGGTGGGCGGCCCTGCTCGCCTACGCCGCCACCGGACGGGCGCCGTTCGGCGTGCGCCCGACGGACGTCGTGCTCGCCCGAGCCCGCAGCGGACGCCCCGACCTCGCCGGCCTGGGGCCCGTCACCGCGCACGCGATCGGTCGTGCGCTGCACGCCGACCCGGCGCAGCGCCTCGGGCCGACCGAGGTCGTGGCCGCCCTGCGGCACGCGGCCGACACGGGCGACGCCGCGCCCGCGACCCAGGTGGTCGCGCCGCCCACCGGACCGACGCAGGTGGTGCCGCCCGTCGCCGTCGTGCCCGGCGGCACGGGGGCCCAGGCGTGGACCGGCGCGTCCGCGTGGACCGGCCAGGCCCAGGTCGTGCCGCCGCCCCTGCCCACGTCGCAGGCGCAGGTCAACGACGGCCGCACGATGGCCGTCCCCGTCGGGCACGACCTCATGGACGACCTCGGCGCCCCTCCCCTCGGCGAGGACGGCGAACCGCTCTACGTGCGCCCGGTGCCCGCCGCGCGGCGTACCGCGCTGCTCCTGCTCGCCGTGCCGCTCGTGCTGCTCGGCGCGACGTACCCCGGCGTGGCGTTCGTCGTGCTGTCGGTGCTCGTCGTGCTCGCGCGCGTCGTCGGCGTGACGACCGAGTCGCTGCACGCGCGGCGCGAGCGGCGCGGCGTCTCGTCCCGGGACACGGTGCGCGCGGTCGCGGCGTCGCCCTGGTACGTCGTGCGCGCGCTCGTCGGCGCGCTCCCGTCCCTCCTGGTCGCGGCGTGCGCCGCGGTGCTCGTGGTCGTGGCCGGGTGGTGGCTCCTCGAGTCCGACCGCTGGGTCGTCGTCGAGGGGCCCGACGGCGGCAACGCGCCCGTCGTGACGACCGTGCTGCTGTGCCTCGCGGCGGTCGCGGCGGTGACCCTGGCCTGGGTGGGGCCCCTGACGCACCTCACGCGCTACGGGACCCGGACCGCGCTGGCGCGGCTCGCCCCCGGGCGCACGGGGACGCTCGTCCTCGCCGGCCTGGGACTCGTGCTCACCGTCGTGACCCTCGTGCTCCTCGCGGGCGACCCGGGCGTCACGTGGTGGCCGTTCCCCGGCCCGCCGTCGCTGCGCTGAGCCGGCACCGGCCCTTCCCAGCCCGCTGCCAGGCCGCGCGCGTAGGATGGGCGCCGTGCTCCGGACGACGGTGCCGCGCGCCCTGTCGCGCGGCGTGACGCGCACGTCCGTCGTGCCCGCAGCCGGCCGTCTGCTCGGCCCCGCGCTCCTGCTCCTCACCCTCCTCGCCGCCGTGGTGACGCACCTCGCCGACCGCGGGTACGCCGTCGTGCACCAGTGTGTGACGGTGCCGGGGATGTGGGGAGCCGCCGGGATGCACCTCGCGCTCGTCCACGAGGCGCCGGACTGCCCGTCGGGCACCGCGCTCGGGGGCGACCCGGCCGCCGTGGTCACCGTCGTGGGCGCGCTCGCGCTGCCCGTCGTCGTGGCCCACGCGGCGGCGGCTGCCGTCGCGTGGGGGCTCTCCGCGTGGGCGCGGCGCGCGCACGAGCGCTCCCGCGCCGTCGTGACCGGGGCCGGGCGTGCGCTGCGCGCCGTGCTCCGGGGGGCGCTGCGCCCCGCGGGGTCGCTCGTCGGGCTCGCGCGCCGCGTCGTGCGCCCGGTGCCCGACGCCGTCCCCACCGCGCTGCACCACCTCGCCGACGCGGTGGTGCGCACCCGGCGCGGGCCCCCGCAGGTCGCGCTCGTCTGACGACGCCGTCGGACGCACCGCCCGCGCGACCCCGTCGGCGCGCACCCCGACACATCCCCAGCTCTCGGCCACTCCCTCGGAGGACGACCATGCCCAGCAACGAAACCCAGACCAAGGCCCAGCGCCGCGAGGCCGCGCGCGCGGAGGCGCTCGCGCTGCGCGAGGCGCAGGCCAAGCGCGACAAGCGCAACCGCCTCATCACGATCGGAGCGCTCGTCGCGGGCGTCCTCGTCCTCGTCGGCGTGTTCCTCGCCGTGTGGATCCCGGCCATGAACGACCGGAACAAGACGATCGACGCCGTCGCGGCGGGCAACCTCGCCGACGTCACGAGCCCCGCCACGAGCGACGCCGAGGACGGCGGCATCCCGATCGGTGCGGACGGCGCCGCCGGGACGCAGAACGAGGGTGCCGTCGAGGTCGGGGTCTACCTCGACTACATGTGCCCCATCTGCGGCCAGTTCGAGGAGACGAACGGCGCGACGCTCGACCAGCTCCGCGAGTCCGGTGACGTGACCGTCGTGCTGCACCCGATCTCGATCCTCGACCGCGTCGCGCAGTCGCAGCAGTTCTCGACGCGTTCTGCCGCCGCGGCGGCCTGGGTCGCCGACCGCGCGCCCGAGTCGATGAACGACTTCAACACCGCGATGTTCCAGAACCAGCCCCAGGAGGGCAGCGGGACCCTGACCGACGCCCAGATCGCCGACATCGCGGAGCAGGCGGGCGTGCCCGCCGACGTCGCCGCCGGCATCGAGGACGGGACGGCCGTCGAGACGTTCGGCGACTGGGTCGCGACGGCGTCGAGCCTGGTGAACCAGGACACGTCGCTGCACGGCGAGCGCGGGTTCGGCACGCCGACGATCACGATCAACGGCGAGCGGTGGGACGGCAACTGGAGCGACCCGAACGCGCTCCCGCAGGCCGTCACCGCCGCCCAGGGCTGACCGGCACCGCACCGGTACCCGATCGGCCAGGCCCGCGCCCCCGACCGGCACGGGCCGCCGGCCGGGGCGCGCCGGGCGAGCAGGTAGTCTGTTCGCTCGCCCGGCAGCCCCGGGAACGCCGCCTTAGCTCAGCCGGTAGAGCACTCGCCTTGTAAGCGAACGGTCGTCGGTTCGAATCCGACAGGCGGCTCCACCACGACGCCCCCGGCTCCACGGAGCCGGGGGCGTCGTCGTGCCGGTGCGCACCGCGGGGTCAGCAGTCGGTCGGCAGCCGCTGCCCGGATCGGTGGTCGCGCGAGCCGACCTCGGCAGGTGCTGCCGAGGTCGCCCGCGCTCAGCGGTCGGCGAGCGGGACGGGCAGGAGCTCGGGTGCCTTGGGGAGCCGCCCGTCGCCCGACGACGTCCCGCGCAGCCGCCGCTGCGCCCACGGCACGACGTGCGTGCGCACCCACTGCGCGTTCTGCCGCGCGCGGTCGAGAGCCGGCGCGGGCGGGAGGGGAGCCAGCGGGTCGTCCCACGCGGCGTCGTCGGGCGCCTGGCCGAGCGCGACGAGCGCCGCCTGGGCGACCCGCGCGTGCCCCGCGGGCGTCAGGTGGATGCGGTCCTCCGACCACACGCGCCAGTCCTGGAGCGCGCGCATGCCCCACAGGTCCAGCACGTACGCGCCCTGTCGGCGCGCGATCGACCAGATGTGGGCGTTGTACACGCCGACGCGCGGGCGCGTGAGGCCGACGAGCGGCGACTGCGAGGCGTCGAAGCCGGTCGCCATGAGCACGTCGATCCCCGCGCCGCGCAGGCGCGAGACAGCGTGCTCGAGGTTGCGCGCGAGGCGGTCGACGTCGGCGTTCGGCCGCAGGATGTCGTTGCCGCCGCCGATGACGCTCACGAGGTCCGGCCGGAGCTCGAGCGCCGCCGGCACCTGCTCCGTGAGGATCGAGCGCAGCTTGCGCCCGCGGATGGCGAGGTTCGCGTACCGCAGCGGGTCCTCGCCGGCGGCGACGCGCCGGGCCGCGAGGTGCTGGGCGAGGAGGTCGGCCCATCCTCGCTGGTGGTCCTCCTCGCCGGGGTACGGGTCCCACAGCCCCTCGGTGAACGAGTCGCCGATCGCGACGTAGCTCGTCCAGCGCGGAGCGGGGTCGTCGGGTCGGCGTGCGTCGGCGGTGTCACCGGCCAGGGGAGTGGTCGTCGGGTTCTGCGTCGTCACCCGCCCCATTCTGCTCCTGCGGGGCGGCGTGCCGTCGACCCGGCGATCCTGGCGGGTCGAGCAGGTGGTCCTGGCGCGTCACGCGGCGCGGACGAGCCAGGACCACCTGCTCGGCCGCGGGCCGGGGGCCGGGGCGGGCGGAGATCAGGTGGTGGGGAGGGTCCAGTCGACGGGGGCGGCGCCCTGGGCGACGAGGAGCTCGTTGACGCGCGAGAACGGGCGCGACCCGAAGAACCCGCGGCGCGCGGAGAGCGGGCTCGGGTGGGCGCTCGCGACGACGGGGGTGTCGCCGAGCATCGGGCGCAGGGTCGCGGCGTCGCGACCCCAGAGGATCGCGACGAGCGGGGCGTCGCGCGCGACGAGCGCGCGGATCGCCGCCTCGGTGACGGCCTCCCAGCCCTGGCCGCGGTGCGACCCGGGCTCGCCCGGCCGGACCGTGAGCACCCTGTTGAGGAGCATGACGCCCTGGTCGCTCCACGCGGACAGGTCGCCGTTCGCGGGGGTCGGGGCGCCGACGTCGTCCGCGAGCTCGGCGAAGATGTTCTGGAGCGAGCGGGGCACGGGGCGCACGTGCGGCTGCACGGAGAACGACAGCCCCATCGGGTGCCCGGGCGCGGGGTACGGGTCCTGCCCGACGACGAGCACCCGCACCTCGGCCAGGGGGCGCGAGAACGCGTTGAGGATGGCCGACGGCGCGGGGAGGTACTCCCGTCCGGCCGCCACCTCGGCGCGCAGGAAGTCGCCGAGCGCGTGCAGCTGCGGCTCGACGGGCGCGAGGGCCTCGGCCCAGTCGGGCGCCATGATGCTCGCGAGGGCCGGACGGGGGTCGGCCGTCGAGGCGGTCGCGACCGGGTCGACGGCGACGGGCTGGGCGGGTGCGCTCTCCACGGCCCCGAGCCTAACCGGCGTCCTCGGCACGTCCGCAGCGTGCGGCGAGGACGAATGACACGGGTGTGGTTCGTGCGTAGGCTGAGAGGCGGCCGCGCGCGGGAGTGCGCAGGTCCGGTGACGAGAGAGTGCAGGAGGGAACGATGAGCGAGGCGGCGTACGTGCTCGACGGACCCGACGCGGTCGGCGACCCGACCACCTCGGAGGCGCCGGCGTCGGGCCTGAGCGAGCGGGACCAGGAGATCCTGGCGTTCGAGCGGCAGTGGTGGAAGTACTCGGGCGCCAAGGAGCAGGCGGTGCGCGAGCTGTTCGACATGTCCGCGACGCGCTACTACCAGGTGCTCAACGCGCTCATCGACTCCCCGGCCGCGCTCGCGCACGACCCCATGCTCGTCAAGCGCCTGCGGCGGATGCGGTCCACCCGGCAGCGGGCGCGCACGGCGCGCCGGCTCGAGGGCCTCTGACCCGGGACGACGGGCACCGCGTGAAGTCCGGGCGAACAGGGCGTTTAGCCGAGAGCCCCGACCGGGCTACCCTGTCGCCGTGACGAAGAGCCGCTACCCCTACGCGCCCGACGAGTTCGACGCGCCCGCGCCGCAGGGTGCGCCCGTGGGGGTGCACCGCACGCCGCGCAGCGGGTGGAGCAAGACGTGGCCGTTCCTGCTGGTCGCCGTCGTCTTCGCCGGCCTCGCGTACGGGGGCGTCGCGCTGCTGTCCGACAACGGTGCCACGGAGGACCCGCCGCAGGCGCAGTCCACGGAGCCGCCGCCCGCGGAGGCCGAGGAGCCGCCCGCGGCGGAGGAGCCGCCCGCGACCGAGGAGCCCCCTGCTGCGGAGGAGCCGCCCGCGACCGAGGAGACGCCCGAGACCCCGGACCTCGCGACGCTCATGGCGGCGGCCGACCCGTCGGCGAGCGTGCGCGTCCTGAACGCCAGCGGCATCGGCGGTGAAGCGGGCAAGGGGCGCGACGCGCTGACGGACCAGGGCTTCACGAACGTCGAGGCGGCCGACTACGAGGGTGATCCCGACGCCGTCTCGGTGACCTCGGTCTGGTACGCGGGTGACCGCGCTGACAGCGCAGCCGCAGTCGCCGCGATCCTCGGCATCCCCGCGGAGCAGGTGAGTCAGCAGACGCTGCGCTCCGGCGACGTCGTCGTCATCGTCAAGTCGGAGCTCGCCCCGGTCGGCTGACGGTTCGTCCGCCCGGTCCGGCGGAGCTTCCGCGATCCGAGGGCAGCACCCGCGTGACCTGCTCGTTCGGCCCGGAGTCCGAGAATCGCGACCTGCTGTTCGACCTTCCGTGCACGCCGCCTGCGGGCTAGGCTCGGGCTACCACGGGGCGGCGGTCGCCTCGCGGGCGACGATGCACGAGGAGACGTACATGGCTCAGGGGACCGTGAAGTGGTTCAACGCCGAGAAGGGCTACGGGTTCATCACGCCCGCAGCGGGTGGGCAGGACCTCTTCGTGCACTTCAGCGCGATCCAGACGGACGGCTACCGCACGCTCGACGAGGGCCAGGAGGTCGAGTTCGAGCTCGGCCAGGGCAGCAAGGGCCCGCAGGCCGAGCAGGTGCGGCCGCTCTGAGCCCGGCTCCGAGGGTCGCGTGACGGAGGATCTCGACGCCGTCGTCGTCGGTTCGGGCCCCAACGGCCTGGCCGCCGCCGTGACCCTCGCACGCGCCGGTCTCTCCGTGCGCGTGCTGGAGGCGCAGCCGACGTCGGGCGGCGGGGCCCGCACGCTCGACCTCGGGCTGGCCGACGGCGTCGTGCACGACGTGTGCTCGGCGGTGCACCCGATGGCGTGGGCCTCGCCGTTCTTCGAGGCGTTCGACCTCGGCGCGCGCGGCGTGGAGCTGCTCGCGCCGGAGGTCTCGTACGCCCACCCCCTCGACGGGGGTCGTGCGGGCGTGGCCTATCACGACCTCGAGCGCACGGTCGAGCGGCTCGGGGTCGACGGCGCCGCCTGGCGCGCCTTGCTCGGCCCGCTCGCCGAGGGGTGGCGCGACGTCGTCGCGGTCGCTCTCGGTGACAAGCGCTCGGTGCCGGGGCGCGTGCTCACGCCGAGCGGCGCCGGTGTGACGGCCCGGTTCGGCGCGGCGGTGCTGGAGCAGGGGAGCCCCGCGTGGACGCGGCGCTTCCGCACCGACGAGGCCGGCGCGCTCCTCACGGGCGTCGCGGCGCACGCCATCTCGCGCCTCCCGTCGCTCGCCGCGGCCGGGACGGCGGTGCTGCTGGCCTCGCTCGGCCACGCTCCGGGCGGCTGGCCGCTGCCCCGCGGCGGCTCCGGCGCGATCGTCGCCGCGCTCGAGGACGACCTGCGCGCCCACGGCGGCGACGTCGTCACGGGCCACCGGGTCGGCTCGTTCGCCGACCTGCCGCGGGCCCGTGCCTACGTGTTCGACACGACGCCGCGCGTCGTCGCCGACGTGTTCGCGGACCGGCTCCCGCCGCGTGCGGAGGATGCGCTGCGCCGGTTCCGGCACGGCGACGCCGCCGCGAAGGTCGACCTCGTGCTCTCCGGGCCCGTGCCCTGGGCCGACCCGGAGGTGGGGCGCGCGGGGACCGTGCACCTCGGCGGGACGCGCGCCGAGATGGCGCGCAGCGAGGCCGACGTCGCGGCTGGTCGCCACGCCGCCCGGCCCGTGGTGCTCGTGAGCGACCCGACCGTCGTCGACCCCGGGCGCGGGGCGGGCGGGCTGCGCCCGCTGTGGACCTACGCGCACGTGCCCGCGGGGTCGACGCGCGACGTGACGGAGGACGTCGTCGCGCAGGTCGAGCGGTTCGCGCCGGGCTTCCGGGACGTCGTCGTGGCGTCGCGCTGCGTGCCCGCGGCGGAGATGGCGGCGCACGACGAGAGCTACGTGGGCGGCGACATCGCGGGCGGCGCCGTGAGCATGTGGCAGATGGTCGCGCGGCCCACGCCCCGGTTCGACCCCTACGCCGTCGGGCTGGAGGGCGTCTACCTGTGCTCGGCGTCGACGCCGCCCGGGCCGGGCGTGCACGGCCTCGGGGGCTGGTACGCCGCGCAACGGGTGCTGCGGCGCGAGTTCGACGTGCGTGACGCGCCCGACCTGGGGCCCGTCGCGACGAGCGGCGCGACCACCCGGTAGCCCCGGCGCGCCGGCCGCAGCGGACCGGGAGAGCCCAGGAGGAGCGTCAGCCCGCGCCGCCCGGCGTGCCCTGGGCGCCGAGCTCCACGAGCGCGAGCACGACGAGCGCGGAGCTCCACGACAGCGGCGCGACGGCGGCGGGCGAGCCGTCGGCGAGGACCTTCTCCGGGATGGCCCCGGACGCGGTGCGGTGGTCGTCGACCCAGCGGAGCCACTCCTCGGCGTCGGCGCGGTCCTCGGGGTCGGACGACGACGCCGCCGCCAGCGCGTACAGCGTGGTCTGGGGTGTCCACGAGATGCCGTCGGCCCGCCAGCCCGCGCCCGGCGCGAGCCCGCCGGCCGGGCGCAGCATCTCGCGCACGGACGTGCGCCAGGCCTCGTCCGCGCCGGCGAGGGGCTCCGGCTGGAAGGGCGGCAGCACGAACGCCGTCGAGGCGTCGCGCGCGCCGCCGGTGACGTGGCGCGGGTAGCCCTGGGACCCGAACGAGCGCTCGACCGCCATGCGCAGGCGGGCGGCAGCGAGGGTCGCCTCGTGCGCGCGCGGCGCCTCGCCCGCGGCCGCGTACACGTCCGCCGCGGCCTCCAGGCCCGCGAGCAGGGGACCGGCGGTCCCGAGCGTGAGAGACGTGGGCTCGACCTCCCAGTAGTCGCTCGACGGCGGCGGCAGCGGGTCCTCGCCGTCGACGAGCTCGAGTGCGTGGTCCGTCGCGGCGTCGACCAGCGGGCGCAGCTCGGCGGCCACCTCGGCGCGGTCCGCGGCGGGCGTCTCCTCCAGCACGACGTCCGCGGCCCACAGGGCCCAGCCGACGCCGTCGGACTGGATGCCCCGGTCGTCCGGGACGCCCGACCCGTCGGGGAGGTAGCGCGCGTGGAACGAGCCGTCGTCCTCCTGGACCCGGGCGAGGAAGCCGAGGACGGCGCGCGCGTCGTCGACGTGACCGGTGCGTGCGAACGCCGCCGCGGTGAACGACGCGTCGCGCGGCCACACGTAGCGCCACTTGGGCGACGGCGCGGCGAGGGCGGCGCCGTCGTCGAGCGTGAGGGCGCGCAGGTCGAGCAGGGCCGCCTCGCCGAGCGCGGCGAACGGGCCGCCCGCACCCGGTACGACGCCGGACGCGAGCCAGGCCCGCGACGCGGTGGCGGTCTGGTGGGCGAGACCGGGGTCGAGGAGCGCCGTCGCGTCGAGGCGCGCCCCGGCGACCTGCGCGAGCCGGTCCGCCTCGCCGTCCGCGGGGTCGACGCCCGCGGCGAGCGCGCCGGGGTCGAGCGCCGCCGGGTCGAGCACGCGGCTGCCCTCGAGGTACGTCGCGCCGACGCCGGGCGCGAGGCGCAGCACCGCGGGGCCGCCGTCGGGCCCGGTCGTCACCGCGACGCCGTCCTGGTAGAGGTCGATGTGCTCGCCCGAGGGCGCCGCGACCGCGGTCGCGGCGGTCAGACCGAGGGCAGGGACCAGCACGAAGCCGGCCAGGGCTGCGAGGGGGCGCCACGACGGTGTTGCGCGGATCACACCGCGCATCCTAGAGCGAGCCGCGCGGTGCGCGGTTTCGCCCCTCGCGATACGCGGCGGCGTGGCGCGCCGCTGTCTTGCACTCGCACCGTGCGAGTGCCAATAATGGCGTTAGCACTCTCGTCACGAGAGTGACAGAAGTGACCAGCGCAGGCAGCCGCTCACGCGGCTGCGGCGCAACCCACCAGGTCGACAGGTGAGGCCCGCCCTGGCGGCGTGACATGAACGCCGCCGTCGTGGGCCGTCCGTCGCGGGCGCCGGCCGACCGCCATACGCCACCAGCGGAGGATCATTCCCCATGGCCAAGATCATCGCCTTCGACGAGGAGGCTCGTCGGAGCATGGAGCGCGGGCTCAACACGCTCGCCGACACCGTCAAGGTCACCCTCGGCCCCAAGGGCCGCAACGTCGTGCTCGACAAGAAGTGGGGCGCGCCGACCATCACGAACGACGGCGTCTCCATCGCCAAGGAGATCGAGCTCGAGGACCCGTACGAGAAGATCGGTGCGGAGCTCGTCAAGGAGGTCGCCAAGAAGACCGACGACGTCGCGGGTGACGGCACGACCACCGCGACCGTGCTCGCCCAGGCGCTCGTGCGCGAGGGCCTGCGCGTCGTCGCGGCCGGCGCCAACCCGATCGCCGTCAAGCGCGGCATCGAGAAGGCCGTCGACGCGGTGACGGAGCAGCTGCTCAACGCCGCGAAGGACATCGAGACCAAGGAGGAGATCGCCGCCACGGCCGCCATCTCCGCCGGCGACCCCGCGATCGGCGAGCTCATCGCCGAGGCCCTCGACAAGGTGGGCAAGGAGGGCGTCATCACGGTCGAGGAGTCGAACACGTTCGGCCTCGAGCTCGAGCTCACCGAGGGCATGCGCTTCGACAAGGGCTTCCTCGCGCGCTACTTCGAGACGGACCCCGAGCGCCAGGAGGCCGTGCTCGAGGACCCGTACGTCCTCATCGTCGAGTCCAAGATCTCGAACGTGAAGGACCTGCTCCCGGTCCTCGACCAGGTCATGAAGGCCGGCCGCTCGCTCCTCATCATCGCCGAGGACGTCGAGGGCGAGGCGCTCGCGACCCTGGTGCTCAACAAGATCCGTGGCACGTTCAAGTCCGTCGCCGTCAAGGCCCCGGGCTTCGGCGACCGCCGCAAGGCCATGCTCCAGGACATCGCGATCCTCACCGGCGGCCAGGTCATCACCGAGACGGTGGGCCTCAAGCTCGAGAACGCGACGCTGGACCTGCTCGGCCAGGCGCGCAAGGTCGTCGTCACGAAGGACGAGACCACGATCGTCGAGGGCGCGGGCGACGCCGACCTGATCCAGGGTCGCGTCAACCAGATCCGTGGCGAGATCGAGAAGTCGGACTCCGACTACGACCGCGAGAAGCTCCAGGAGCGCCTCGCGAAGCTCGCCGGCGGCGTGGCCGTCATCAAGGCGGGTGCCGCGACGGAGGTCGAGCTCAAGGAGCGCAAGCACCGCATCGAGGACGCCGTCCGCAACGCGAAGGCTGCCGTCGAGGAGGGCATCGTCGCCGGTGGTGGCGTCGCGCTCATCCAGGCCGGTGCCGTGGCGTTCGAGAAGCTCGAGCTCGAGGGCGACGAGGCGACCGGTGCGCAGATCGTGCGCGCCGCGATCGACGCCCCGCTCAAGCAGATCGCGGTCAACGCGGGCCTCGAGGGTGGCGTCGTGGCGGAGAAGGTGCGCAACCTCCCGTCGGGCCAGGGCCTCAACGCCGCGACCGGTGTGTACGAGGACCTCCTCGCCGCCGGCGTGAACGACCCGGTCAAGGTCACGCGCTCCGCGCTGCAGAACGCCGCCTCCATCGCGGCGCTGTTCCTCACGACCGAGGCCGTCGTGGCCGACAAGCCGGAGAAGGCTGCCCCCGCGGGCGACCCGACCGGTGGCATGGGCGGCATGGACTTCTGAGCCGACCTGCCTCCCCTCACGGGGAGTCGTAGGACACCGAAGGCCGTCGGCCGGGTTCGCCCGGCCGGCGGCCTTCGTCGTGCCCTGAAGAGAGCGCCCGGGCGGGGTCTACCGCGCCGTGAACAGGCGCGCGGCCTGCGACTCGGCGTCGGCGTAGGTCTGCGCGGCGGCGCCGAGCGCGGCCGTGATGTCGTCGAGCGCGACCTCGACCTGGGTCTGCGTCGTCTGCCACTGCGCCATGACGCCCGTGAACGACGACGCCGCCCCACCGCGCCACGACGCCTGCAGGTCCGTGAGGTGCCGCATCATGGCGCCGACCTCCGCACGGATCGCCGTGACCGACCCGTGCACCGCGGCGCTCGCCTGCGCGACGCGCGCGCTGTCCACCTCGTACCGGCTCATCCGAACCTCCGTCGTCCCTCGGCCCGGGGGCCGTCCGTCGCCCCGATGAGCACCGGGGCGTGGCGACGACGGTAGGCGGGACCTCCCGGGTCCGGAGGGGCGGAGGTGAGGCCTGTGGACGGCGGTTCAGGCGCCGGAGGCTGGGGACGCCGTCGACGCCTCCGCGAGCTTGGCCTGCTCCTTGCGCAGGCGCTGGAGCTCCGCGTCGAGGTTCTGCCGTGCGGCCTCCTCCCAGGCCGCGCCGAGCGGGCTCGAGAAGAGCGTGCGCCGGTCGAGCAGCTTCGTGAGGATCGCGATGCGGGCGCGCACGTAGTCGGGCTTGGGGATGTGCGCGTACTCGTCGCGCACGTCCTTGAGGTACTCCTTGTAGCGCTGCGGCTCGGCCGCGAGCATCGCGAGGTCGGCGTCGCACAGGACCGCGCAGTCGAAGTCGGAGGCGTCCGGGGCGTGGCGGACGAGCGCGTTGACGAGGTGCGCGACGCGCCGCACCGCGGGCTCGGGGACGCCGAGCCGCGTGAGCTCGGCAACGGCGAGCGCGGCGCTCGCAGTCTCGTCCTCGCCGCCCTTGTTGGCGTAGGTCGCGCGGCCCTTCGCGTCGAAGATGGCGCCGTGGTACCAGGCCGCGAGGCGCACGAGGTCGGGGTCGTGCGTCTCCTGCGAGAGCTCGTCGACCCGGCCCAGGACGTCGGCCAGGTGGCGCAGGTTGTGGAAGTGGCGTCCCGGCTGGTCCCAGCGGTCGAGCAGTCCCTGCCCGACGGCGCGGATCTCGTCGTCCGGGGCGGTCGCCCCGGCGCCCCGGGCGCTGCGGACGAACGAGGAGAGGAACCACTGCGGTGCGTCGGCGCTGTTGACGCCCATGAACTTCAGCCTTCTTCGACGGAGACGAGCAGGACGGAGGTCGTCGTCGCCGGGCGTGCTGCCCGGCGCGGAGGCCCCCGCGTCGCCGCGCGGCCTCGTCTTCAGCCTAGGTCTCGCGGGACGACCCGCCATCGTAGCCCCAGTCGGCGGCGCGTCGGGACGCCCCGGCGGGCTCCCGCGCGACGTCGCGGACGGTCGCCCGCGAACCCGCAGGTCGGGTGGGGTACAGGCCGTCAGGAGCCGAGCGGGAGGTCCACGCGGACGGTGAGCCCGCCGCCTGGCGTCTCACGGACCGACACGCGGCCGCGGTGCGCCCCGACGATCGCGGCGACGATCGCCAGACCGAGCCCGGACCCGCCGGACGAGCGGTTGCGCGACGTGTCCGCCCGGTAGAACCGCTCGAACAGGCGGCCCCGTTGGGTCGTCGGGACGCCCGGGCCGTGGTCGCGGACCTCGAGCACCGCGACGTCGCGTGTGGCGTCGCCGGCCGGGGCGCCGCTCCCGCCCGCGCCGTCGCCCGACGGCGCGTCGTCGGACCGGGGGGCGGGCGCCGCGCCGAGCGCGATCTCCACCGGCGTGCCCGACGGCGTGTGGCGCGCGACGTTCCCGACGAGGTTGGCGAGCACCTGCCGCAGCCGGTCCTCGTCGCCCACGACGCGCAGCGACGCCGGCGCGTCCGCGCCCGGCGCGAGCCCGACGACCCGCACGTCGCGGGCGGGGTCGAGCGCGTGCAGGTCCTGTGCGGAGTCCCGCGCGAGGGAGACGAGGTCGACCGGCTCGTGGCGCAGCGGCCGGCCCTCGTCGAGCCGCGCGAGGGCGAGCAGGTCGTTGACGAGCGTGCCCATGCGGGTCGCCGAGTCCTCGATGCGGCCCATCGTGTCGTCGACCTTGTCCGGGGTGTCGAGCGCGCCCATGCGGTACAGCTCGCCGTAGCCGCGGATCGTCGCGAGCGGCGTGCGCAGCTCGTGGCTCGCGTCCGAGACGAAGCGCCGCATCCGCTCCTCGGACGCCTCCTGGACGGCGAACGCCTCCTCGATCTGGGTGAGCATCGCGTTGAGCGACGCCGCGAGCGAGCCGACCTCCGTCGTCGGCGGCGCGGGGCGCACGCGACGCGACAAGTCGCCCGCGGCGATGTCGGCGGCCGTCTCCTCGATCTCGCGCAGCGGGCGCAGCGCGCGATGGACCGCGAGGTAGGCGACCGCGCCGCCGACGAGCGCGATGCCCAGCGCGGACAGCGCGAGCGCGCGACCGAGCACCTTGACCGTCTCGTGGATGCCCGTCAGCGGGAGGGCGACGAACGCGGTCCCCTCGCGGGCGCTGGACACGTTCGACCCGTAGAAGAAGGGCACGACGCGCCACTTGGCGGGCTCGGCGCCACCTTCGGAGCTGACGGTGAACGGCGCGCCGAGGCTCGCCTCGACCTCGGGGTCGGACATCGCGGGGATCTCGGGCACCCCGTACAGGGACACGGTCTGCGGCCAGCGAAGAGGGACCTCTTCGCCGTTGGTGGGGCGCACGAGGACGAAGTAGTCGCTCGGCAGCTGAGAGCTCGCCCCCACGCGCTCGTTGAGCGTGATGTTCGCGACGGCCTCCGCGGAGCGTTCCAGCTGCGCGTCCACCTGGCGCACGAGGTAGTTCGACACCACGGTCGTCGTGACCGCCGAGGCCAACCCGAGCCCGGCCGCGAGCAGGAGCACGGTGATCGCGACGAGGCGCGCGCGCAGCGGCACGCGCGCGAACCAGCCCCACCCCTCGGTGGGGACGGGTCGGCCGAAGGGGCGCTCCGCCGTCGGGCCGTCGGGGACGGGTGCGGACGCCGCGCGCTCGTTCGATGCCGCGCGGCCGGGCTGCGAGACCGCCCCGGGGGGCGGGGGAGGGGGCGGGACCGGCGGGGACCCGGCCGTCGTGCGGTCGGGACCGGCCGTCATGACGCCGCGGGCGGCTGGCGCAGCAGGTAGCCGACGCCGCGCTTGGTGTGGATGAGCGGCGGGAGGGCCACGGGCTCGCCGTCCGGGCCGGGCACGGTGAGGTTGTCGATCTTGCGGCGCAGGTAGGAGATGTACGACTCGACGATGTTCGCGTCGCCGCCCCAGTCGTACTGCCACACGTGGTCGAGGATCTGCGCCTTGGACAGCACGCGGCCCGCGTTGAGCATGAGGTAGCGCAGCAGCTTGAACTCGGTGGGGGACAGGTCGATGTCGACGCCGGCGCGGCGGACCTCGTGCGAGTCCTCGTCCATCTCGAGGTCGGCGAAGCGCAGGACCGCGTCGTCGACCGGCTCGGCGTGCGTGCGGCGCAGCACGGCCCGGATGCGCGCCACGACCTCCTCCAGGCTGAAGGGCTTCGTCACGTAGTCGTCGCCGCCCACGGTGAGCCCCGTGACCTTGTCGCGCGTGTCGTCCTTCGCGGTGAGGAAGACGACGGGCGTGTGCTGGCCCTTCTCGCGCAGGCGGCGGGTCACGGTGAACCCGTCCATGTCGGGGAGCATCACGTCGAGCACGACGAGGTCGGGCTCGACGTCGCGCACGAGCCGCAGGGCGCTCTGCCCGTCCGCGGCGGCGTGCACCTCGAACCCGGCGAAGCGCAGGGACGTGGCCAGCAGCTCGCGGATGTTCGGCTCGTCGTCGACGACGACGAGGCGTGCCTCGGGGGTGGTGCTCATGCGTCCAGTGTGCTCCCGCGGTCTGGGAGACGCCTGGGAACGTGCTCGACCCCGGCGGCACCGGCGCGACGCCGGCGCCGGGCACGGCACGCGGGCGGGCGGGCGTGGGTGGCCCGGGGCAGGATGGCCGCCGTGCGGATCACGGTGGACCAGAGGCGGCGCCGGCTCGTCGCGCAGCAGCTCGCGCTCGCCGCGGACCTGCCCGGCAGACCGGCGGCCCGGAGCCCGGAGGACGTCGTCGACCGGCTGCTCGCGCTGCACGCGACCGACGCCCCGAGCGTCTACCTGTCGGTGCTCGCGCGGGTCCCCGGTCTCGTGCTCGACGACGTCCGGGACGCCGTCTTCCGGCGGCGCTCGCTCGTCAAGGTGCTCGCCATGCGACGCACGATGTTCGTCGTGCGCCGCGAGACGGTGCCCGTCGTGCACGCGGCGGCGGCCCTCGCCGTCGCGCGACGGCTGCGCACCCGCCTGCTCAAGGAGCTCGCGACCCTGCCCACGGACCCTCCCGTCGACGACGCCGCGACCTTCCTCGCCGCGGTCGAGGCCCAGGTGCACGCGGCGCTCGCCGAGCACGGCCCGCTCGACGGCGCGAGCCTGTCGCGGGCCGCGCCGCTGCTGCGCACGGCGTTCCTGCCCACGACCACCAAGACGTGGGACGTGCGCCGCACCATGACGTCCCCGCTGCTCTCGCTGCTCTCCGCCGAGGGCGTGGTGGTGCGCGGCGAGCCGCGGGGCACGTGGTCGTCCAACCGGCACGTCTGGTCACCCGTCGAGGACTGGTTCCCCGGCGGCATCCCCGTGCTCGACGAGGCCGCGGCGCGCACTGCGCTGGCGCGGGCCTGGCTCGACGTGTTCGGGCCCGCGACGGTCGAGGACCTCGTGTGGTGGACCGGCTGGAACCGCCGCGACACGCGCGCGGCGCTCGCGGGTCTCGACGTCGTCGAAGTGGAGGTCGAGGTCGGTGCGGCGGGCGGCGAGGACGCCCGCCCCGGCGTCATGCTGCGGGGCACGGACCTGCCCGGCCCGGACGAGGTGCCGATCGAGGGCCACGTCGCGCTCCTGCCGTCGCTCGACCCGACGACGATGGGCTGGACCGCGCGCGACTGGTACCTCGGGGCGCACAAGGCCGCCGTCTTCGACACGATCGGCAACGCGGGCGCGACCGTCTGGTGGGAAGGGCGGATCGTCGGGGCCTGGGTCGTGCGGCCGGGCGGCGAGCCCGCGTGGCGGCTCCTCGACGACGTCGGCGCCGACGGCGAGCGGGCCGTCGCGGCCGAGGCCGAGCGGATCGCCGGGCTCCTCGGCGGCGACGGCGTGACGGCGTCGTTCCCGACGCCGCTGTACCGCGAGCTCCACGCGTGAGCGACGGAGCCCGCGGTACGGGCGGTCAGAGGTAGCGCATCGGGTCGAACTCGTCGAGCGGAATGATCCGCACGCGCGGCAGCACGGCCGTGAACGCGCCCGCGTGGTCCTCGAGGTCGAAGATCTCGAGACCGCGGCCCGTGAGCTCGGTCAGGCGCACGTTGACGAACTCGCGGAACGCGAGGACGCCCACGCGCCGGTCCTTGTCGTCGAGCAGCGTCTCGACCTGGGGCAGGAAGTCGCCGTCGTGGCTCGCGAGGAGCACGTCGCCGGGCTGGCCGGCGATCGCGTCCAGCATGCGCTGGATACCGATGTCGACGACCTTCTCGTTGCTCGACCCCGACAGCGGGATCGGGCGGTAGCCCATCGCGAGCAGGGCCTGCACGAACGACATCGGCATCTGGCCCGACGACGCGTTGAGGAAGAACAGGGGCGTGACGTCCTGGCCCCAGGCCTGGCGCGCGAAGTCGACGATGCGGTCCCAGCGCGGCCGCTCCTCCGGGGCGGGGCGGTGGCCGAGGACGTTCATGCCGAGCGTCGCGTCGATGTTCTCGCCGTCGACGACGAGGTAGGTGCGGCGCGGCGTCGTCAGCGCTCGGCCGTCGGAGGTCTGGAGGTCGGACATGCCGGTCAGCCTATCCGCGCGCGACCCGCCGCGCTCCGTCCCGGTGCGCCCGCCGCACTGTCCACGACGTGGGTGTTTGCGTCCTTCCACCCCCGAGTGGGTACCGTCAGGGTTCGTGACCATGCACGACACCGACGCCACGACCGCGACCGGGACCGTCCGGCTCACGGTCGTCGAGAACTCCCCGGACGTCACGCTCGACGCCTACGCCGACCTCCTCGACGCGGAGCTCCGCGTCGTCCGCGCGCACGAGGGCGAGCCCGTCCCCGCCGCGGACCGGCTCGACGAGCTCGGCGACGGCCTCGTCGTCCTCGGGGGCCACGTGTCCGCGTACGACGACGCGCGCGCCACGTGGCTGCCCGCCCTGCGCGAGACCCTCGTCGCCGCCGCGACGCAGGGCGTCCCGACGCTCGGGATCTGCCTCGGCGCGCAGCTCCTCGCCGTCGCGGGCGGGGGACAGGTGGCGGTCGCCGCCCCGCCCGGGCGCGAGGTCGGCGCGACCCGCGTCTTCTGGCGTGCCGAGGCAGACACCGACCCGGTGCTGGCGCCGCTCGCGACCGGCGACGACCCGGTGCGCTGCGTGACGAGCATGCACGGCGACGCGATCGTCGAGCTCCCGGACGGCGCCGTCTGGCTCGCGTCGTCGAACATGTACCCCTACCAGGCGTTCCGCCTCGGGTCCGCGCTCGGCGTCCAGTTCCACCCCGAGGCGTCGCGCGCCGGCTTCGCGGCCTGGTGCGACCGGTACGACGACGTCGACGCCGCGGCGGCCCTCGCCGGGTTCGACGAGCACGCCCCCGCGCTGCTCGACGGTGGGCGCCGGCTCGCGGAGTCGTTCGTCACCGCGGTCCGGGTCAGCCGACGACGCGTCCCCGCCTGACCCGGTCCGAGGTCACCAGTCGGTCGAGGGGGCGTCCTGGGTGGTCGTCCCGGAACCGATCGCGGGCGTGACCTGGGTGGGCGACACCTGCGCGGCGGGGGCGGAACCCTGCTTGAGCGCGGCGAGGCGGGCCTCGATCTCGACGGCCTCGCCCGACGTCTCGAGCTCGGCGAACTGGGCGTCGATGCTCGACGCGGCGACCTCCGCCTGGCCGAGCGCCTGCGCCTCCTCGCGGCGGACGATCTCCTCGTAGCGGGAGAGCTCGCTCGTCGGGTCGAGCACGTTGATCGAGCTGAGCGCGCCCTGCACGGTCTGCTGCGCCTGCGCGCTCTTCTGCCGCGCCACGAGCGAGTCGCGCTTCGACTTCAGCTGACCGAGCTTGTCCTTCATCATCGCGAGGCCGGACTTGAGCTTCTCGACCGACTCGCGCTGCGACGCGATGAGCGGCTCGGCCTGGCGGACCTCGCTCTCGGCGGCGATCTGCTTGCCGAGCGCGATCTTCGCGAGGTTGTCGAACTTGTCGGCGTTCGCGGCGTCGCCCTGCTGGCGGTACCGGTCGGCCTGCGCCGACGCGGCCGCGGCCTTCTGGCCCCACTCCTGGACGGCGGCGACGTCCTCGTTGTAGTCCTGCTCGGCGAGGCGCAGGTTGCCGATGGTCTGCGCGACGGCCTGCTCCGCCTCGGCGATGTTGTTCGTGTAGTCGCGCACGAGCTGGTCCAGCATCTTCTGCGGGTCCTCGGCGCTGTCCAGGAGCGCGTTGATGTTCGCGCGGGCGAGCTGCGCGATCCGTCCGAAGATGCTCTGCTTCTCCGCCATGGTCGTCCCTCTCTGGTGAGCCGTCTGGTGCTGGTCGTGTCCGTCGTGCCGTGGTGCGGGGCGTCAGGTGTCGCCCGTGCTCAGAAGCGTCCGCCGCGGCCGGAGCGTCCGCCCGACGACCGTCCGCCCGACCGTCCGCCGGAGCGTCCGCCGCCGAACCCGCCACCCCCGTAGCCGCCGCCGAAGCTGCCGCCGCCGAACCCGCCGGAGCGTCCGCCGCCGCCCCCGCCGCGGAGGATGGAGTCGAGGAGGATCCCGCCGAGGACCATGCCCCCGACGTTGCTGCCGCCACCCCCGCCGAAACCGCCACCCTGGGACGACTGCCAGCTCGACGCGTCCTGCTGCGCGCGCTGCGCCGCGGACTGCGCCTGCGCGTCGGCCTGCTGCGCGCGCTGGAGCGCGGAGACCGGGTCGGTCGGCTGGAGCGCGCGGGCGTCGCCGAGCAGGCGGATCGCCTCCGCGAGCCGGGTCCGCGCCTCCGGGCCGACGGCGCCGCGCCGCGTCTCGATGAAGTCGTTCGTCGCGCGGACCTGCGAGTCGACGCGCGCGAGGGTCTCGCGCAGCAGCGCGTTCGCACGCGCCGCCTGCTCGGCACGCTCGCGGAACGGGGCGAGGACGGCGTCGAGCGCCGCCTCCGCGTCCGTGAGGCGACGGAGCGCGGCGAGCGGGTCGCCGCCGTCGCGCGCGGCCCCGGCGACCGCCACGGCGGCCTGCGCCTCCGCGAGCGCGGGCGCGACCGTGGGATCCCCGGGGGCGAGCCGCCCCGCGTCCGCGATGTCGGACGTGATCGATGCGACGCCCCGGTCGAGGCGTGGACCGGACTCGGCGAGGTCGGTGCCCGCGCGGTCGACGGCGTCGAGCAGCGTCACCGCCTGCCCGACCGCGTTCTGCGCGGCCCGGGCGAGCGCGACGGCCGTCGCCCGGTCCTTGGAGGCGAGCGCCTCCCGACCGCGCGCCACCGACTCGCGCGCGCCCGTGAGGAGCGCCTGCGCCTGCTCGGGGTTCTGCGCGACGGACGCCAGCGCCGTCGACGGGTACGTGCGCCCGAGCGCCTCGAGCGTCGTGCGCGCGGGCTCGACGCGGGCGAGCACCTCGGTCGCGCGCTGGTCGGTCTCGTCGAGCACCTGCGGCGCGCGGGCCTGCAGGTCGCGCAGCTCGTCGAACGTGCGGGACTGGGCGTCGAGCGAGTCCGCGACCTCGTCGCACAGGGCGACGATGCGCGCCATCATCTGCCGCGCCTGGGGCTCCGCCTCGGGCTGGTCGTCGTCGAGCTGCTGGCGCAGCGCGAACGCCTCCGCGACCCGCTGCTTGCCCTCGGCGAGAGCGGCGGAGAACTGCTGCGTCGCCTCGATCCCGAACTGCGCCTGCGCGAAGCCGAGCTCCTGCTCGGACGTCTTCACGGCGTCGTCGATCGCCACGAGGGCCGCGCTCGCGCGGCGGTCCAGCTCGGCCGTGGGCAGCGCCGCGAGCGGGTCGCCCGCCGACCCGACGGCGGTCGCGGCCCGGCGTCGTCGTCCCGCCGCTCGGGCGACCACCACGACCACGATCACGAGCACGCCGCCGACGAGCAGGACCCAGAACCACGACACGCCGCCCGAGCCCTGGCTCGCACCACGCGCCACCTCGGCCGCCGCGATGGCCGCACCCGCCCAGTCGTCGGCGCGCAGCTCGTCCTCCACGGCGGACGTGATCCGGTCCAGCTCGGCATCCGACAGCGGGACGTTGTTGTCGTACGACAGCCCGTACCGCCGGTCCTGCGTCCCGACGGCCAGCAGCAGGTCGTCGACCCCCAGCCCCGACTGGTTCGCCGTCGCGTTCGCCCAGTCGACGCCGTCCATGCCGTCGAGGTCGTCCACGTACACGACGAAGAGCTGCAGGTCCGTGTCCTGGGCCAGGCGGTCGAGCGCCGCGCGCACGTCGTCCGTGCGGTCCCCGAGGACGCCGGACGGGTCGGTGATCTCGTCCGTCACGTCCATCGGCGGGACGGCGTGCGCGAGGCCCGCCGGGGCGACGAGGGCGACGCACGTCAGCAGCCCGACGAGCGTCGAGACGACGAGGGCGAGGAACGCGCGGGCGCCGCGTCCCCCGGCCGCGCGGGGGTGCCAGGGGCGATCGGCCGTGCTCACGGCCCGATCCTTTCCCAGCCGCCCAGGACCCGCAATCGGTGCCGCGGGGCCCTCGGTCACCGCACGACGCCCAGGTCCTTCGTGCTCTCGGTCGGCCCTGGGCGTCGTTCCGTGCCGGGCGGGTGCCGCGCTCCTACGTCGCGGGACCCCCACCCGTCACTGCACGACGCCCAGGTCCTCCGCGTCGACGATGCGATAGGCGTACCCCTGCTCCGCCAGGAACCGCTGGCGGTGCGCCGCGAAGTCCTGGTCCACCGTGTCGCGCGCGACGACGGCGTAGAAGTGGGCGGTGCGGCCGTCGGCCTTGGGGCGCATGACGCGACCGAGGCGCTGGGCCTCCTCCTGGCGCGACCCGAACGACCCGGAGACCTGGATCGCGACGGACGCCTCGGGCAGGTCGATGGAGAAGTTCGCGACCTTCGACACGACGAGCCGCGAGATCTCGCCCGTGCGGAACGCGTCGAACAGGCGCTGGCGCTCGCGGACCGTCGTCGCGCCCGTGATGAGCGGCGCGTCGAGGTGCTGCGACAGCTCCTCGAGCTGGTCGAGGTACTGGCCGATCACGAGCACCTGGTCGTCCGGGTGCTGCGCGACGATCTGCTCCACGACCCGGTTCTTGCCGGTGGCGGTCGCGGCGAGCCGGTACTTGTCCTCGGGCTCGGCGACGGCGTACGTCATGCGGTCGGACTCCGGCAGCGTGAGGCGCACCTCGACGCAGTCCGCGGGTGCGATGTACCCCTGCGCCTCGATGTCCTTCCACGGGGCGTCGTACCGCTTGGGCCCGATGAGCGAGAACACCTCGTCCTCCCGGCCGTCCTCGCGCACGAGCGTCGCGGTGAGCCCGAGGCGGCGGCGCGCCTGCAGGTCCGCCGTCATGCGGAAGATCGGCGCGGGCAGCAGGTGCACCTCGTCGTACACGACGAGGCCCCAGTCGCGCGCGTCGAGCAGCTCGAGGTGCGTGTACACGCCCTTCCGCTTGGTCGTCAGCACCTGGTAGGTCGCGATCGTGACGGGCTTGATCTCCTTGCGCGCGCCGGAGTACTCGCCGATCTCGTCCTCGGTGAGCGTCGTGCGCCGCACGAGCTCGTCGCGCCACTGGCGCGCGCTCACCGTGTTCGTCACGAGGATGAGCGTCGTCGTCCCGGACTTCGCCATCGCGCCCGCGCCGACGATCGTCTTGCCCGCGCCGCACGGCAGCACGACGACGCCGCTCCCGCCGTGCCAGAACCCGTCCACCGCCTGCGCCTGGTACGGGCGCATCTCCCACGGCTTCGGCTCCTCGCCCTCGGCGCGCGGCGGCGTCGTCGGGCTGAGCGCGATGGCGTGCTTCTCACCGTCGACGTACCCCGCGAGGTCCTCGGCGGGCCAGCCGAGCTTCACGAGGACCTGCTTGAGGTGGCCGCGCTCGGACGGGTGCACGACGACGGTCGTGTCGTCGATCCGGTCGCCCACCAGCCCGGCGGTGCGCTTGGACTTGAGCACCTCGGCGAGGACGGCGCGGTCCGTCGCCTCGAGCACGAGCCCGTGCGTCGGGTGCTGCGCGAGCGTGAGCCGCCCGTACCGCGACATGGTCTCCGCGACGTCGATGAGCAGCGCGTGCGGCACCGGGTAGCGCGAGTACTCGATGAGCGTGTTGACGACCTGCTCGGCGTCGTGCCCGGCCGCGCGCGCGTTCCACAGGCCGAGCGGCGTGAGCCGGTACGTGTGGACGTGCTCCGGGGCGCGCTCGAGCTCGGCGAACGGCGCGATCGCCCGCCGCGCGTCGTCGGCACGGGGGTGGTCGACCTCGAGCAGGAGCGACTTGTCGCTCTGGACGATGAGAGGTCCGTCGGTCATGCGTTCTCCTTGCCGTGGGTGGCCGAGGGTCGTGCGGTCCGGGCGGTCGCCGGGCGGGCCGGTGTGGTCCGGGGTCGGTCGGGGACCGGTCCGGGGTAGTGCGGGGGCGGGCCGGGGTCAGTCCGGGGTCACGGACGCGATGCGGTGGACCGCGACCGTGAGCTCGGCGTCGCGTGCCGGGTCCTGCGCGCGCAGCCGTCCGGCGTCGAGCGTGAGGGGCCGCACGCGGCGGCGGTCCGGCGCGCCCGTCGACCCGACGACCTCGAGCCACACCATGGCGCCGTCCGCGATCGCCTCGCGCAGCAGCCCCAACGCCGCCACCGGGTCGCTTGTTCCCTCGGGGCCGTCGTCCCCGCGTCCCGCCCGGCCCGACGACGTCCCCCCGCCCCGGCGCGACCCGTCGCCGTCGGCGCGTGCCCCGCCGGCCGCGCGGGACCCGGCCTGCTCCGCCGAGCGCGCGTCCGCGGCGCGCAGCCGGGCGACGAGGTCGGTGAACCGCTGCTCGCCACGCCCGGCCCCGTCCCGGGCCTCGTCGACCCGCGCCCCGGAGCCCGGGACGACGCCGGTCCGGGCGCGGCTCCCGCGCCGGCCGACGACCGCCCCGGCCCGGCCTCGCCGAGCCGGGCCCGCGGCGTCGGGCCGGTCGCGACGGCCCGCACGGTCCGCGACGAGCACGCGCCCGTCCGGGCCCTCCACGACCGACGGCACGCCGCGCGCCCGCAGCGCGTCCTGCAGCTCCCCGGCCGGTGCACCGGACGCGAGCACGGTCGGCGCGAGGAGCACCAGGCCGAGGCCGCGCAGCGCAGGGTCCTCCGCGATGCCCGCGAGGAGCACCGGGTCCTCGGCGCGCACGTACGACGACGCCGTCCCGACCCGCACGCGCCCGTGGCGACGCGCGGTGTCGCGCACCAGGTATTCCAGCGGCTGGGGCACGGGAGTCCGGGAGTGCGACGCGAGCTCGGCGAGCAGCTCGTCGGCCGTCGCGCCCCGGTCGAGCGCGCGCAGCACCGACTCCGGCGTGAACCGGACCGTGGTCGCGGCGCCGCGCGACTCGACGTCGGCCGCGACCTCCACGAGGCGCTCGAGCGTGCGCGAGGGCCGGCCCGGCACGATGCCGGTGAGGTCGCCCTGGAGCAGGAGGTCGTCCACCTCGGGCGGGAGCACGGCCTCGAACGCGGCGCCCAGGTCCACGGGGTCCGACGACGGCGCGGGGTCGTCGCCCGCGACGAGCGCGCGGCCCGGGGGAGCGAGCGCGCCCGCGCCCGTCACGCCGAGCAGCGCGGCCTCGCGCAGCAGCCCCGCGACGGCCTGCTCCGGCGGCACCGCGCGCGGCGTGCGCCAGCGCAGGACCGCGACGACGTCGGCCGGGCCGAGCGGCCGCTCGGGCGCGAGGGCGAGCACGTCGAGGACCGAGCGACGCAGCCGCGGGACCCAGGGCCGCCACAGCTCGGGGTCGAGCGCGGCGCGCAGGGCGCCCCTCTCGTCACGGCTCCCGACGAGCCACGGCGTGCGGCGCGACCGCCACCACCCGCGCGCGAGCGCGGCCCACCGGTCGCCCAGGTCGTCGTCGAGCCAGTCCTCGGCCGTCGGGGTCGGGGCGAACGTGGGCGGGTCGTCGCCGTCGTCGGCCACGAGGCCCGCCGCTGCGGCGACCTCGACGACCGCGGCCGCCGTCGCGTCGTCGACCTCGAGGGCGAGGGCCGCGCGGCGCAGGTCGCGCACCCCGAGCCCGCCCGCGCGCAGGACGCCGGGCGGGTGCTCGGTCCAGTGCGTCACGAGGCGCGCGACGAGGCGCACCGCCTCCAGCCCGGCGCTCGCGGACTCGGCCTCGACCGTCGCCGCGGGGAGCTCGCGCGCGTCGGGCACGGGCGGCGTCGTGCGCACGTCGCGGTGGGTGCGCCCGCCGCGCAGCGCGAGCCCGACCTCGCGTGGCAGGACGACGTGCCGCTCGTCGGTCGCGCGCAGGTACCCCCGCTCGACCAGCCAGGCGGTCGCCCGGCGCGCCGACGCGTCGGAACGCGGGGCGACGCCCACGGGCGGCCCCCACGCGAGCGCGTCGAGGATCGCGCGCGCGCCCGGGGGTGCGTCGTCGGGCAGGACGGCGGACGGTGCCGGGGCGTCGCCGGAGACCGGGCCCAGGCCTGCGGGGTGCGGGCCGAGCACCTCGGCCGTCCCGGGCGCCGGGCGGAACCTGGCCGAGCGCGTGCCGGGCGACCACGCGAGCGCGAGCTCGTCGAGGCGCGCGAGCGCCGCGGTGACCGACGCACGGTCCACCCCCGTCGCGCGCGCGACCGCGGCCGCCGTCGCGGGCGTGCCCACCGAGTCGAGCACGAGCACCGACTCGAGCACGTGCAGCGTCAGCTCGTCGAGACCGGCGAGCGCGCGCTCGAGGCTCGTGCGGTTCATCGCGCGCGCGGCGAGCGAGAGCAGCGTCGAGGGGGAGGGCGTGGCGAGGTCGGGACGCCCCGCGAGCAGGGCGACCAGCGCGTCGTCGTCGCGCTGGCGCAGCGACTCGCTGTACGTCGGAGCCCGCTCGGGCCGGGAGGTGGCCATCCGTCCGATGCTACGCGCCAGCCGGGTGGGACGAGATCGGCGCTCGCGTGCGAGAACGGCAGTCGGGACTGCCGACGCCGACCGGACCCGCCGATCTCGTCCCCGGTTGCCGACCTCACCGCGGCGGGAGGAACGGATCGGCGCGCAGGCCACGGACGACGTCGGGCGGGACGTGCCGCAGCACCCGCGTCACGACGTCCTCCGGACGGTCCCGGGAGGTGACGCGGAGGAGGCGGTGCCCCGTGCGCTCGATCGCCTCCTGCCGCAGCTTCTCCCGGACCAGCACACGGCCCGGGTCCGCACGCGGCGCCAGGCCCGCGGGGCCGGAGCGGTACTTCACGAGGCCGTCGAACTCCAGCAGCAGGCGCCACCGCGTCCAGCCGAGGTCGACCCGGACCGCGCCGACCTCGGTGCGGAGCGCCACCTGCGTCTCCGGCCGGGGCAGCCCGGTCCGCAGCAGGACGTACCGGAGCCAGGTCTCGCGGGCCGACTCGGCGCCCGGGTCCGCGAGCGCGAGCACGTGGCGAGACCGGCGCGACCCACGACCCCGTGGCCGGCGGTCGAGGACGGCCGTGACGTCCGACCGTCGGACGCCCCGGGCGAGGGCCGCGTCGACGACGACGAGCCCGTCGAGGGCGGGCATGGTGCTCAGGCAGTCGGCGACGGTGCGGACCAGCGAGGTCGTGGTGATGCCGAGGACCGTCGTGCGGTCGTGGGCGGCGACCTCGCCCACGTGCCGCGTGACGTCCCGTGCCGCGGAACCCGAGCGGCGGTAGGACTGGACCACGTGGGTGGTCGCCGGGAGCTCCCACAGAGGCAGGTCGTGCAGGAGCGCCGCGGACGCGTGGCTCACGACCGGGTCGGCACGGAGGCTCCGGGCGACGGCACGTGCGCGGTCCACCGCGAGTCCTCGCGCGGCCGTGGCCGGAGCCGAGTCCGGCGGGAGCGCGTCGCGGTAGGCGCCGCGCCGCACGCGTTCCCACTCGCCGTGGGTCACACGTCGCCGGGCCTCTTCCGGGAGGTGCTCGCGCGCGAGGTGCAGCGGGAGCGCAGGTTCTCGTCTCGACATGGGGCGTGATCGTGCCGCTCCTGGCCGGGTCGCGGTGCGGTGGTCGGCGGATCTGTGGACGACGGGCCGACCTGAGGCGCCGAGATCGGCAGGTCCGGTCGACATCGGTAGTCGCGACTGCCGAGCTCGCAGCAGAGCGCCGACCTCGGCGAGAGGTGCCGATCTCGCGCTGTGGTCAGCCGCGGGCGGTCCGGCGGCAGACCTCGTCCCAGAGCGTGGGCTCGATGCCGAAGCGGTCGCGGGACGCGGTGTCGTCGAGGACGTAGGGGCGCTCCCACTGGTAGGCGAGGTCGCGCAGCTCGCGCAGCAGCGGCGAGAACAGCCCGGCGGCGGCGAGCCCGGGGCCGCGCAGCGAGCGCACCCGGACCGGGGGGCGCCCGACGCTCGCGAGGACGTCGGTCAGCGCCTCGCGCTGGGTGCGCGCCGGGTTGCTCGGGGTGTGCCACGTGCGGCCGAGGGCGCCCGGGTCCGCGGCCGCCGCGACGAGCGTGCGCGCCGCGTCCTGCACGTCGGTGAAGGAGTGGGGCAGGTCGGTGCGGCCGATCATCGTGACGGCCCGGCCGCGCAGCGCGGCGGGGACGACGCGCGACACGTGGCCGTTGGTGCCCACCCCGGGCCCGACGAAGTCGGAGCTGCGCACCTCGACGACCCGCGCACGGCCGGCGCGGTGCGCGGCGAGGGCGTCGGCCCACAGCCGGGCCCGCAGGACGCCCTTGTGGTCGGTCGCGGCGTCCGGCAGGTTCTCGGCCATCGGTCCGTCGACCGGCCCGTAGGGGTAGAGGTTTCCCGTGATCGCGTAGACCGCGCCCGTCCGCTCCGCCGTGGTGAGCAGCGCGGCGGCGAGCGGCGGCCAGACCTTCTCCCACTGCGTGTAGTCGCCGGGGTTGGCGCAGTTGTAGAGCACGGCGGCGCCGTCCGCGGCACGGCTGAGCGCGTCGGCGTCGGACGCGTCGAGCGCGAGGTGCGTGACGCCAGCGAGCCCGGTGCCGCGTCCGCTGCGGGTGACGACGGTGACGTGCGACCCGCGGGCCGCGAGCTCGGCGGCCACGTGGCGGCCGACGGGGCCGGCGCCGACGACGACGTGCCGGTCGTCGGAGGACGAGGTGCTGGACATGAGGGCTCCTTTCCGAGAGCAGTGCTCTCGTTTCGACAGCAGCCTGGCACGACGGCCACGACAAAGCAAGAGCGCCGCTCTCGTTGGTGGTCAGCGCTCTCGTCTGGGACCCTGGCGGCATGACGGCACCTCGGACGGCACGCGCCCTGGCGCGCGAGACCCTCACGCGCGAGATCCTCGACGCCGCCCGCGCACGGCTCGTGGCCGACGGGCCCGCCGCGCTCTCGCTGCGGGCCGTCGCGCGCGACGTCGGCATGGTGTCGTCCGCCGTCTACCGGTACTTCCCGAGCCGGGACGCGCTGCTCACCGCGCTCCTCGTCGAGTGCTACGACGAGCTCGGGGCCGCCGTCGAGGCCGCGGAGGCCGCCGTCGCGCGCGACGACCTGCCCGGCCGCTGGCTCGCCGCGTGCCGCGCGCTGCGCACCTGGTGCGTCGCGCGGCCCGGGGAGTTCGGGCTGCTCTACGGCACCCCCGTGCCGGGGTACGCGGCGCCGCAGGACACGGTCGAGCCCGCGACGCGCGTCGTGCGGACCCTGGTCCGGGTCGTCGCCGACTCCTGGGCGGACGGCGAGGGCCCGGCGCCCGCACCGCCGTCGGGCGGGGACGCGGACGCGCTCGTCGCCCCCGCCGTCGCGTACGTGAGCGCCCGCGGGCTCACGACGCCCGACGCCCCGCCCGAGGCCGTCGTGCGCACGCTCATGGCGTGGACGACCCTGTTCGGCACGGTGTCGTTCGAGCTGTTCGGCCACCTCCACCGCACGGTCGCCGACTACACCGACTGGTTCGACGCCGTCGCGCTGCGAGTCGGGGCGGACGCCGGGGTGGTCCCGCGGTCGGCCCCGCGCTGACCGGGACGACGGCGGGGACGCGGCCGGTCGTCCGGGCTCGCCCTGGGCTCGCCCGCGGTATGGATGCGGCTTTGCCGCCGCGTGGCCGGTAACCTGGGGGTTCTGGTTCCTACGAGCACGAACGAGGTCCACGTGCCCACCGGCAAGGTCAAGTGGTTCGACACCGAACGCGGGTTCGGCTTCATCGCCAACGACGACGGCGGCGAGGTCTTCCTGCACGCCTCCGCGCTGCCCGCGGACGCCCCCGCGCCCAAGCCGGGCGCTCGCGTCGACTTCGGCGTCGCCGACGGGCGCCGTGGCCCGCAGGCGCTCGCCGTCACGTTCCTCGACCCGGCGCCCTCGGTCGTCAAGGCGAAGCGTCGCTCGGCGGACGAGATGGCGGTCATCGTGGAGGACCTCATCAAGGAGCTCGACGGGATCGGCAACGGCCTGCGCCGTGGCCGCTACCCGGAGAAGGGCAAGGCCACCAAGGTCGCCGCGGTCCTGCGCGCGGTCGCGGACGAGATCGAGGCCTGACGATGTCCGCCGTGGCAGCCGCAGAGGAGCGCGTCCGAGGAGTCTCCGCACGCGCGGCGCGGGACGCCGTGCTCACGGGCGCGGTCGAGCTCGCGCGCGCCGCGGCGCAGGAGGTGGCCGAGAGCCCGGAGGACGTGGGCGAGCACCTCGGGACGGTCGCCGAGGCGGACCGGCTCATCTCCCACCGGTTCGCGTGCACGATGCGCGGCTACCGCGGCTGGCACTGGACCGTGACGCTCGCGCGCGTCCCGCGCGGCCGGACGGCCACCGTGTGCGAGGTCGAGCTCCTGCCCGGTGACGGTGCGCTGCTCGCGCCGTCGTGGCTCCCGTGGTCCGAGCGCCTGCGCCCGGGCGACGTCGGCCCGGGCGACGTGCTGCCCTTCCGCGCCGACGACCCGCGCCTCGAGCCCGGCTACGTGCCCACGGGCGACGAGGAGCAGGACGCCGTCGCGATCGAGGAGCTCGCGCTCGCGCGTGCCCGCGTGCTGTCGCCGCAGGGCCGTGACGAGGCCGCGGAGCGCTGGTACCGCGGGTCGCGCGGCCCGACGACGCGCGGCGCCGTCGCCGCCGCGGCCGACTGCGGGTCGTGCGGCTTCCTCGTGCCGCTCCAGGGCAGCCTCGGCCAGGTCTTCGGCGTGTGCGCGAACGAGTGGTCGCCCGACGACGGCAAGGTCGTGAGCCTCGACCACGGCTGCGGCGCGCACTCGGAGACGGACGTCGAGCCGCAGCGCAGCGAGTGGCCGGACCCGGACCCGCTCGTCGACGAGCTGCACGTCGAGATCGTCACGCTCCTCGAGTCCGCGGTCGCCCGGAAGGAGGCGGCCCGGGACGGGGCCGCGCCGACGGACACTGCCGCGGACGAGACCGCCCTGGACGAGACGGTTCCGGCGGCGCAGGACGAGCCGACGCCGGTGGCCGACCCCCCGACGCCCGTCGACACCGCGCCGGAGGCCCCCGCGGCCGTGGCCGTCGAGCCGGACGCCGCGCCGGACGAGGCGGAGACCGCCCCGGTCCCCGACGCCGTGCCGGACGACGCGGAGACCGCCTCTGACCCCGACGCCACGCCGGACGAGCCCGAGACCGCGCCGGGCGCCGCCGTCGACGCCGCGCCGGACGAGCCGCGGGAGTGACGCAGGACGTCTTCGGGACGGCCGCGCTGCGTCGTGCGGTCCTGGAGGCGTGGCGGTCCTCGCCGACGCGCCTGCGCGAGGACGCGAACACGGAGGAGGACCACGCCCACGGGTCGTACCGGGGGCGGGTCGTCGTCGAGCTCGCGCAGAACGCCGCCGACGCCGCCGTCCGCGCAGGTGTCCCCGGCCGCCTCCGGCTGAGCCTGCACGCGCCGTCCGACCCCGACGGGCACTGGGTGCTGCGCGCGGCCAACACGGGCGAGCCCCTCGACGCGGCGGGTGTCGCGTCGCTCGTCGCGATGCGGGCCTCGGCCACGGGTCGGGGCGCGGGCGCAGCCGATGGCCCGCGCACGGTGGGGCGCTTCGGGGTCGGCTTCGCGGCAGTCCGCTCGGTCGCGGACCGCGTGCGCGTCGGCGCGGGAGACCACGCCGTCGAGCTCTCGCTCGACCGCACGCGCGTCGCGCTCGACGACGTCGTGGCGGACCGCCCGGACCTCGCCGCCGAGGTCGCGGGGCGCGGCGACCGGCTCCCGGTGCTGCGCCTCCCGTTCCCGGCGCATGTCGAGGTGCCGGCGGGGTACGACACGGTGGTCGAGGTCGAGCTGCGCGACGACGCGGCGCTCGACGCCGTGCGGGCCGAGCTCGCGGACCTCGGCGACCCGCTGCTGCTCGCCCTGCCCGCGCTCACGGAGGTCGTCGTGGCGGGCGACGGCGTCGCGGAGCGCCGCGTCGCGGACGTCGACGAGCGCTGGACGGTGCTGCGGCGCGAGGGGACGCTCGACCCCGCGCTCCTCGCGGACCGTCCCGTCGAGGAGCGCGGCGCGGACCGCTGGTCGGTGACCTGGGCCCTGCCCCACGACGCAGCGGCGCCGACCGTGCTGCACGCCCCCACCCCGACGGACGAGCGGCTCACGTTCCCGGCCCTGCTCCTCGCGACGTTCCCGCTCGACCCCGCGCGCCGGCACGTCCCGCGCGGTGCCGTGACGGATCACGTCGCGCACGAGGCGGGTCGCGCGTTCGCGGCGCTCCTCGGGTCGCTCGCGGCCGACCGCGGTGCCGACGTGCTCGCGCTCGTCCCGACCGGGCTGCCGGCGAGCGCGGTCGACGCGGGGGTCCGCACTGCGGCGACGGCGGCCCTGGCCCGCACGCCGCTCCTCCCGCTCGACGTGCCCCCCGACCAGCCCGGCCTCTCGCTCGACGAGACCTGGGAAGGCCCGTCGATCCTCGCGGACCGTGACGAGCACGGTGCGCCGCAGCGGGCCGAGCGGCGGCTCCTCGTCCCCGCCGAGGCGCGCGTCCTCGCCGGGGACGTGGGCGACGCGCGCGTGCGCGTCGAGCTCGGGGCGGCGCACCTCGTCGACGTGCCGGGCCCGCTGCGCGCGGTCGCGCGGTCGCTCGGGGCGCAGGTCGTGGACCTGGCCGACGTCGTGGACGACCTCCCGCTCGTCGCCGACCCCGAGCGATGGCGGGCGCTGTACGACGCGCTCGCGCCGCACGCGGGGGACCGGTCGGTGCTCGAGGCGCTGGGCGCGCTCCCGGTCCCGCTCCTCGATGGGCAGGTCGTGCGCGGGGCGCGCGGCCTCCTGCTCCTCGACGACGGTACGGACGACGGCATGGACGGCGGGACGCTCGACGCGCGGGACGCCGCCGACCTCGGTCTCCGCGTCGTCGACCCGCGGGCTGCGCACCCGCTGCTCGAGCGGCTGGGCGCGCGCGCGACGGACCTGCGCGCGGTGCTCGCCGACGGCGCGGTGCGCGAGCGCGTGCTCGCCGCCGCCGACGCCGCCGACGCGGGCGACGACCCCGCGGCGGAGGTCGAGCGGCTGCTCGCGCTGGTCGCCGCCGCGCTCCGCGACGTCCGGGACCCGGCCGGCGACGTGCTGCCGTTCTGGTGGGGCGAGCTCCCGGTCCCGACGACGGACGGCGGCTGGTCGCCCGCGCGCGGCTGCGCCCTGCCGGGCACCTGGGCGGCGGACGCGCTCGACGGGCTCGACGTCGTCGACCCGGGGGTCGTCGCGCGCTGGGGCGAGCCGGCGCTGCGCGCGGTGGGCGCGGCGGCGGGGCCGACCGTGCTGCGGGTGCGCGACGTCCTCACGCCCGCGTCGGACGACGACGAGCCCGACCTGGACCCGCACGCGCCGGAGGGCTGGCTCTCCGACTGGGCCGGGTACCTCGAGCACCTCGCGGCGACGCTCGGCCCCGAGGCGTACGTGGGGGACGTGCTCGCCGTCGCGGACCTGGACGCGGTGGCCGACGGCGCGTGGCCCGACGTGCTCGCCCGGCTCGCGGGCGACCCCGCGGCGCGGGAGGCGCTGCTGACGCCCGTGCGCGCGGAGGGCGGGCGCGCGGCGTCGGCCCGGTCGTACACGGCGTGGTGGCTGCGCGAGGAGCTCGGCGGCCCCTTCGCGCTCGACGGCGGCCCCGCCTCTGCGTTCCTGCGTCCGGCACCGCCGGAGGTGGCGGGGCTCGACGACGCCTCGCTCGCCGCCGTCGGGGGCGTGCACGACCTCGCCGAGCTCGATCCGGCGGAGTGGGCCGACCTGCTGGACGGGCTGCCGCGCGTCGGGTCACCGGTCGACGCCGCGGCCGCGCTGGCACTGTGGCGCGCCCTGGAGACGCTGGCGGAGAGCGGCGTGCGGCTCGACCCGGCCCCCGCGCGGGTACCCGCGCTGCACGGCGGGACGGTCGTCGTCGCGGCGGCCGATGACGTCGCGGTGGCCGCGGACCCGATGTGGGTCCCGCTGCGCCCGCTCGTGCCCGCCGGACGGGACCTGGTCGACGACCTCGCGGACCTGCTCGACGTCGCGACGGTCGCCGGTACCGCTCCGGCGCCGGACGCCGCCGGGCGTCGCGAGGACGTCCCGGCCGAGGTAGTGGCCGTCGTCGGTGCGCCCCTGCCACGCACCTGGGAACGGCACGACGACCTCCGCGTCGGCGGGGTCGCGGTCCCGTGGTGGGTCGAGGGTCGTGGGGGAGCGGACGTCGTCGTGCACGCGACCGGCCCGGCGGGGCTCGCGGCGGCGCTCGCCGTCGTCGCGGGGCGCTACGGCGTGCGGCACGTGCTCGAGGAGGTGCTCCGCGACCCGGGCGGGGCGCAGGGCGCGGTGGCGCGGACGGCCTGGGACGACCCTCAGTCGTCGGCGGACGCGCGGTAGCGGGTCCGGTTCCGCCGCTCCCAGCCGAGCCCGAGGGCGCCGAGCGCGAGCCCGACGGCGCACGTCGCGACCGCGCGGGGCGCGAGCGTCCCGGTGGCGAGCAGGACGGCGCACACGACGAGCGCGACCGTCCAGAGCGCCATGCCGGCGAGGATGACGACGCGCAGGTCGACCCGCCAGGGCGCCGGGTCGGGGCGCCGGCGTTCGGGGTGGAGGAGGAGGGTCACGACCGAGGGCACCCGAGCATCGTAGCGACGCGCCGGTTTTTTCACCCCCACGGCGCGTCACAGGCGTGACCTGCGTCTCTTCCTCTCTGGTGTGAGCACACGTCCGGAGCACCCGCAACCGCGCGCTACGATGCAAGCGGCCCACCACGCTCTCCCGCTCGTGGTCGCCCGTCCAGCTCGAACCGCCCCGGTATCCGGGCGGGCACTCCTCCACGACTTCTCCGCACCCAGTGTCGCGCGCGGCGGAACGTCAGACCTGGACACCTGTCCAGTGAATTCCTTCACGACGCGCGGACACGGCGAGAACCGCAGGATCCTGCGGCCCGGGACCTTCCGGACAGCAGTCGTCCGGAACGCCTTCTCACCCGGGTGAAAGCCCTCGTCAACCCTCGTTATCGCACATTCTCGAACCTAGGATGAGTCGCCATGCAGGGTGTGGAGCCGACCGGAGGTGGACGCATGTCCCACAGCGTCACCGACGACACGAGACGAGGTCTGCGCACCCTTCTCACCGCGTCGCCCGCGGCGCGCATCCGCGCCGCGCGGGCCGCGTTCGCCGCGCAGGGCTGGGAGGTCGCCTACCGCCGCCGGCTGCTCGTCACCGACACGGTGGTGATCGTCGTGGCCGTGCTGGTCGCCTACTTCCTGCGCTGGGACGCCGTGATCGACGAGCCCGTGAGCCGGGCCCGCGTCCCCTACGTGGTCCTGTCCGTGCTCGTGGGCGTCGCCTGGTCCGTGTCCCTCGTGGCCAGCCGGACGCGCGACCCCCGCGTCATGGGCAGCGGGCCCACCGAGTACCACCGCGTGTTCGACGCGTCGTGGCGCCTCTTCGCGGTGCTCGCCGTCCTCGCCTTCCTGCTCCGCTTCCCGGAGACCCGGGGCTACCTCGCGTTCGCGTTCCCCCTCGGCCTCGGTGGGCTGCTCGCGGGCCGGTACGCGTGGCGCCAGTGGCTCCACCGCCAGCGCGCCCACGGCGGCATGCGGTCCGCGGTGCTCGCGATCGGGCACCGCGACCAGGCCGAGCGGCTCATCCGCGACCTCAACTCCCGCGACGAGTCGGGCTACCGCGTCGTCGGCGTGTGCGTCCCGTCGGGCGGGTTCGGGGCGGGCGAGGAGATCCACGGCGTCCCGGTGCTCGGCGAGCTCCGGCACGCGGGCGAGGTCGCGACCCGGGTGGGCGCGGACGTCGTCGCGGTCTCCGGCTCGGACGCCATCACGGCCGAGGTCGTGCGCCGCCTGGGCTGGGAGCTCGAGCCGTTCGGCGTCGACCTCATGCTCACGGCGGAGCTCGCGGACGTCGCCGGCCCCCGCATCACCATCACGCCTGCCGAGAGCGTCGCGCTCCTGCACGTGGACGCGCCCCGCTTCACGGGGCCCAAGTTCGCCGTGAAGTCGGTCGTGGACTGGACGGGCGCGGCCCTCATCACGCTCGTCGCGCTGCCCGTGCTCGTCGCGGTCGCGCTCGCGGTCCGGCTCACGAGCCGCGGTCCCGTCCTCTATCGCCAGGAGCGCGTCGGGCGCAACGGCCGCACGTTCTCGATGTACAAGTTCCGCTCGATGCGCGTGGGCGCCGACCGCGAGGTCGAGCAGCTCGAGGAGCAGAACGACGGCTCCGGCCTCCTGTTCAAGATGCGCGACGACCCGCGCGTGACGCCCGTCGGCCGGGTGCTGCGCCGCTACTCGCTCGACGAGCTGCCGCAGCTCCTCAACGTCCTGCGCGGCGACATGAGCCTCGTCGGCCCGCGGCCCCCGCTGCCGCGCGAGGTCCAGAAGTACGAGAAGAAGGTCCGCCGTCGGCTCCTGGTCAAGCCGGGTCTCACGGGCCTGTGGCAGGTCGGCGGCCGGTCGGACCTGTCGTGGGAGGAGAGCGTCCGTCTCGACGTGTACTACGTGGAGAACTGGACGATGTTCGGCGACTTCCTCATCCTCGCGCGCACGGCGCGCGCGGTGTTCTCCGGCTCCGGGGCCTACTGAGGCCCGCCGGGGTGTCGGGGCGGGCAGGAGGAGGTGCGTCGTGCGGGTCTCGGTCTCGGGAGGCGGTCGCCGCGGCGTCCTGCACGCGGCCTGCCTCGCCGCCGCCGGGCACGAGGTCGTGCTCCTCGACCCGGACCCGCGCGCGCTCGCCGCGCTCCGCTCCGCGCCGAGGACCGCTGAGCCGCGGCTGCCCCGGCTCCTCGCGCTCGGCCTCGTGAGCGGGCGCCTGCGCCCGACGACCGACCGCACGGCCGTCGCCGGTGCGCGCGTGCACCTGCTCTGCGTCGGCGCCGGGGCCACGCCCGACGCCGGCGGTGCGGCGCGCGTCGCGACGCTGCGGGACGCGCTCGACGGCCTCGCCCCGCACCTCGGCCCCGGCGACCTCGTCGTCGGGCGCGCCCGCGTCCCCGCGGGCACCGCCGCGCTGCTCGCCGCGTGCCTCGCCGCGGACGGCGTCCCGGCCACGGTCGCCTGGGTGCCCGACGAGCACCGGCCGGGCCACGCCGTCGTCGACCTCCTGCACCCCGCCCGGGTCGTGCACGGCGTCCCCGCGGGCCCCGCCGGGGAGCGGGCGAACGCGATCCTCGACGTGCTCCACGCGGTCCAGCTCGCCTCGGGCGCGCCGCGCAGCGTCACCGACCTCGCGACGGCCGAGTCCCTCGGGCACGGTCACGGCGTGCCCCGCGCGCACGACGGGACGGCGCCTGGGCCGGCGGACGTGGCGTCGAGCACACCCCGGACGGCGCTCGACGCCGTCGGCGCGGCCTGACGTGCACGGACGACCCCGGCGGGCGATGCCCGACCGTGTCCGGCGCGTTACCGCGCGGTCACACGGTTCTGGCAGCATTCTCCCCATGTCCACCCCCACCTCCGTCCGTGAGGACGAGCACGCCCCCGTGCCTGCGCGCGGCGCGATCGACCGCTTCTTCAAGATCACCGAGCGCGGCTCGACGATCGGCACCGAGATCCGCGGCGGTCTCGTGACGTTCTTCGCGATGGCCTACATCATCGTGCTGAACCCGCTGATCATCGGGACCGTCCAGGACGGCACGGGCCAGTTCCTCGGCGGGGGCGCCGAGCCGGACTTCGGCAAGATCGCCGCGGCTACCGCCCTCGTCGCGGGCGTCATGACGCTCGCCATGGGCGTCTTCGCGAACTTCCCGCTCGGTCTCGCGGCCGGGCTCGGCCTCAACGCCGTCGTCGCGTACTCGATCGCGTCGCTGCCCGGGGTCACGTGGGCTGACGCGATGGGCCTCGTCGTCATCGAGGGCCTCATCATCCTCGTGCTCGTGCTCACCGGGTTCCGCGAGGCCGTCTTCCGGGCCGTGCCGCTCGAGCTGAAGACCGCCATCAGCGTCGGCATCGGCCTGTTCATCGCGCTGATCGGCCTCGTCAACGCGGGCTTCGTCACCGCGGGCAGCGGCACGCTCCTCGCGCTCGGGAACCTCGGCACGTGGCCGATCCTCGTGTTCGTCGTGGGCCTCGTGCTGACGATCGTGCTGTGGGTGCGCAAGGTCAAGGGCGCGCTGCTCGTCGCGATCCTCACGGCGACCGTGCTCGCCGTCGTGCTGGAGAACACGCTCCACATCGGCGCGAAGGCCCCCGACGGCTCGAACCCGGACGGCTTCAACCTCAACGCGCCCACGTTCGACGGCGTCGTGCAGGTCCCGGACTTCGGCCTCCTCGGCCAGTTCTCGCTCCTGGGCTCGTTCCAGAACATCGCGACCGTCACCGTGATCCTGCTGGTGTTCTCGCTCCTGCTCGCCGACTTCTTCGACTCGATGGGCACGATGGTCGCCGTCGGCGCCGAGGCGCGCCTCAACGACGCCGAGGGCGTCCCGCCGCGCTCGCGCGCGATCCTCGTCGTCGACTCGATCGCCGCGGCGGCCGGTGGTGCCGGGTCCGTGTCGTCGAACACGAGCTTCGTCGAGTCGACGACGGGCGCCGGCGAGGGCGCCCGCACGGGCCTCGCGTCGGTCGTCACGGGTGTCGCGTTCCTGCTCGCGACGTTCCTGTCGCCGCTCGTCGCCCTCGTCCCCTACGAGGCCGCGGCGCCCGCGCTCGTCTTCGTCGGGTTCCTCATGATGACGCAGATCGCGGGCATCTCCTGGAAGAACGTCGAGATCGGCATCCCCGCCTTCCTCACGATCATCGTCATGCCGTTCACCTACTCGATCGCGGACGGCATCGGGGCGGGCTTCCTCGCCTTCGTGCTCATCAAGCTCGCGCTCGGCAAGGTCCGGGCGATCCACCCGCTGATGTGGGTCGCGGCGGCGATGTTCGTCGTCTACTTCCTCCTCGGCCCCATCCGGGACGCCCTGGGCCTCTAGGCTCGGCCCATGACGAGCGCGGCGGACGAGCGGTCGGGGGAGGTGTCGGTGGACGACGCCCTCCCCGGCGCTCGTCCGTCGGCGTTCTACCGGCTGGAGAACACCGTCCAGCGGTACGACTGGGGCTCGACGTCGGCGATCCAGGACCTCCTGGGGGTGGTACCGGACGGTCGTCCGGCGGCCGAGCTGTGGATGGGGGCGCACCCGCTCGCGCCGTCGCGCGTCGTGCCCGACGGCGGCGCTCGCCCGGCCGGGACGTCGCACCCGGGCGCGGAGACGACGTCGGGCACGACGCTCGCGGACCTGGTGCGCGCGGACCCGGTGGGGGTGCTGGGCCAGCGCGTCCTCGACCAGTACGGGCCCCGGCTGCCGTACCTCCTCAAGGTGCTCGCCGCCGACCGTGCGCTCTCGCTGCAGGTCCACCCGCGCCCGCACCTCGCGCGCGCCGGGTTCAACCGCGAGAACCGGGAGGGCGTCGCGCGCGACTCGCCGCTGCGCAGCTTCCACGACGACCAGCACAAGCCCGAGATGGTCGTGGCGGTCTCCCGCTTCGAGGGCCTCTCCGGGTTCCGCCGACCCGCGCGCATCCTCGAGCTGCTCGACGGGCTCGACGGCGCGCTCGCCGGACGGATGCGCGACACCCTGCGCGCCCGCCCCACCGAGGCGGGCGTCCGGGAGGCGTTCACCCTCGCGCTCCACGCCCGCGCGGAGCCCGACGTCGCGGCCGACCTCGCGCTGACCGTCGCGTCCGTCCGCGCCCGGGCCGAGCGCGAGCCGGCGGTGCCCGCGCCGGGGGGCCGGCGCACGTCGCGCCGCGCCGACGCGACCGTCCTCGCGCTCGCGGAGCAGCACCCGGGCGACCCGGGCGCCGTCGTGTCCCTCATGCTCAACCGCGTCACCCTGGAGCCCGGGGAGTCGATGTTCGTCCCGTCGGGGCACGTGCACGCGTACCTGTCCGGGTGCGCCGTCGAGATCATGGCGAGCTCCGACAACGTGCTGCGGGCCGGGCTGACGAGCAAGCTCGTCGACGTCGACGCCCTGCTCGAGTGCGCCACGTGCACGCCCGGTCCGGCCGCGCGACCGCGGCTGGTCGACGACGGCACCGGCCTCGTCGCCTACCGCCCGCCCGTCGCGGAGTTCGCCCTCCGGGCCGGCCGGGTCGCGGGCGCGGTGCCGCTGCCCGCCGCCGGTCCGCGCGTCGTGCTGTGCCTGGACGGTGCGGTGACGCTCGCGGCCGCCCGCGCGGGCGCCGGGGCCGAGCCCGGGACGCGGCTCGTCCGCGGGCAGTCCGTGTTCGTCCCGCACGGCACGGGGGCCGTCGTCGTGGACGGCGAGGGTGACGTCGTCGTCGCCTACGTGCCCTGACCCGACCGCCGGGCAGACCGCCCTCGCGTCCTCGCCGCAGGGGCGACAGGCACCTGCCGAGGCGCTGCCCGCGCCCAGGCGTGGTGCCTCTCCGGCGCGCCCCTGGACGTGACCTGCACCTCTTTCCTTACCTAGGGTAATGAGTTAGGGTAACTATCATGCCTGCTGCGGACCTCACTGCTCCTACCCGGAACCAGTACCGGCCCGCGACGCTCGGCGGCGACCTGCGGGTCGCGCTCACCCGGATCTCCCGGCGGCTGCGTGCCCAGCGCGGCGAGGCGGACCTCCCCGAGGGGCGGTTCGGCGTCCTCACCGTCCTGCACAAGCACGGCGCCATGTCGCCCAGCGAGCTCGCGGAGCACGAGCGCGTCCGGCCGCCGTCGATGACCCGCGCCGTCAACGCTCTCGTCGAGATGGGTCTCGTCGAGAAGGGGGAGCACGCGAGCGACCGCCGTCAGGTCGTCGTGCGCCTCACGGACGCCGGCGTGCGCGAGGTCAAGGAGACGCGGCGCCGCCGGGACGCGTGGCTCACGCAGCAGCTGTCCTCCCTCACCCCTGACGAAAGAGAGACCTTGGCCCGCGCCAGTGAGCTGTTGACCCGGATCGCCGCCCGATGAGCACCACGTTCTCCTCCCTCCAGTACTACAACTACCGCGTCTGGTTCGGCGCCGCGCTCGTCGCGAACGTCGGCACCTGGATGCAGCGCGTCGCGCAGGACTGGCTCGTCCTCAGCGACCTCACCGACAACTCCGGCGTCGCCGTCGGCGTCGTCACCGCGCTGCAGTTCGCGCCCGTGCTCGCCCTGTCCGCGTGGGCGGGCCTGCTCGCCGACCGGCTGCCACGCCGTCGGCTCCTCATGGCCACCCAGGGCGCGATGGGACTGCTCGCGCTCGGTCTCGGCGCGCTCGTGCTGTCCGGGAACGTCGAGCTGTGGCACGTCTACGTGTTCGCCGGCCTGCTCGGCGTCGTCTCGGCGTTCGACAACCCCGTGCGCCAGACGTTCGTCGCCGAGATGGTGCCCGCCGACAAGCTCTCCAACGCCGTCGGGCTCAACAGCGCGTCGTTCAACGCGGCGCGCCTCGTGGGCCCGGGCGTCGCCGGGCTGCTCATCGCCGCCGTCGGTTCCGGCTGGCTGTTCATCATCAACGGCGTGACCTTCGGGGCGACCATCCTCGCGCTGCTGTACATGCGCACGCGCGAGCTCCACGTGCTGCCCAGCGCGCCGCGCGAGAAGGGTCAGATCCGCGAGGGCATCCGGTACGTGCGCGGACGGACGGACATCATCGTCATCATGGTGGTCGTCGGCGTCGTGTCGACGTTCGGGCTCAACTTCCAGCTCACGTCCGCGATGATGGCGAAGGTCGAGTTCGGCATGGGGCCGGGGGAGTACGGGATCCTCGGGTCCATCCTCGCGATCGGGTCGCTCACCGGGGCCCTGCTCGCCGCGCGCCGGGAGCGCCCGCGCGTCCGGCTCGTCATCGGGTCCGCGTTCGGGTTCGCCGTCGCCACGGGGGTCATGGCGCTCATGCCCACGTACGCGAGCTTCGCCGTCGCGTGCATCCCCGTGGGGCTCGCGTCGCTCACCATGATGACCGCAGCCAACTCGACCATCCAGATGTCCGTGGACCCCGTCATGCGCGGGCGCGTCATGTCGCTCTACATGATCGTGTTCCTCGGTGCGACGCCCGTCGGCTCCCCGCTCGTCGGCTGGATCGCCGAGGCGTGGGGCCCGCGCTGGGCGATCGGCGTCGGGTCGATCACCGCCGCGCTCGTCGCGGTGGGCGCCGCCGTCTGGGCCGTGCGCAACTGGCACCTCGAGGTCCGGTACCGCGTCCTGCAGCGCCCGCACCTCGTGGTGCGCTACCTCGACGCCGGGACCCCGACCGACCGCTCCGCACGCGCCGAGGCGCGGCGGCGGATCGAGGCCGAGGACGCGCAGGAGGCCGCCCGGGCGGCCTGACGCCGCCACTCCCGCCCGAGCCACGAGGCCGGTGCCGCCCCGGTCTCCCGGGCGGCACCGGCCTCGTGCTGGGCGCGGACCTCGGGCGCGCTCGTCAGCCGAGGTGGTCGACGACGTGGTCCACGCACGCGGTGAGGGCGCGGACGTCGTCGGGCTCGATCGCCGGGAACATGGCGACGCGCAGCTGGTTGCGGCCGAGCTTGCGGTACGGGAAGACGTCGAGCACGCCGTTCTCGCGCAGCGCGGCGACGACGGTCGTCGCGTCGATCGCGTCGTCCAGGTCGATCGTGCCGACGACCGTCGACCGCTCCGCCGGGTTCGCGACGAAGGGCGTCGCCCACTCGCGCGAGTCCGCCCACCCGTAGAGGTGCGCGGCCGACTCGGCGGACCGGGCGGCGGCCCACTCCAGGCCCCCGTTGCCCAGGAGCCACTCCACCTGCTCCGCGAGCATGACGAGCGTCGCGATCGCGGGCGTGTTGAGCGTCTGGTCCTGGCGCGAGTTCGCCGCGGCCGTGCGCAGCGACAGCGACTCCGGGAGCCAGCGGGTGCCGCTGCTCTCGACCTCGTCCGCGCGCGCGAGCGCGTCGGGCGAGCACAGCGCGAGCCACAGGCCGCCGTCCGACCCGAAGACCTTCTGCGGCGCGAAGTAGTAGACGTCGGTCTCCGCGACGTCCACGGGGATCGCGCCCGCGCCGGACGTGGCGTCCACGAGCGTGAGCGCGCCGCGCTCGCGCGAGCCGGGGACGCGGCGCACGGGCGCCATCGCGCCGGTCGAGGTCTCGTTGTGCGGCCACGCGTGCACGTCGACGTCGTCGGCGGGCTCCGGGAGCGCGACGGTCCCCGCAGGGGCCGAGATCACCTGGGACGGCTCCAGGAAGGGTGCGGCGGTCGTCGCGGCGGCGAACTTCGCGCCGAACTCGCCGAACGCTGCGTGCTGCGCCTTCGAGCGGACGAGGCACGCCGTCGCGACGTCCCAGAACGTCGTGGAGCCGCCGTTGCCGAGCACGACCTCGTAGCCGTCGGGCAGCGCGAACAGCGTGGCGAGGCCCTCGCGCGTGCGGCGCACGAGCGACCGGACGGGCGCCTGCCGGTGGGACGTCCCCAGCAGGGAGGTGCCGGCGTCGGACAGCGCCCGGACCTGCGCGGCGCGGACCTTGGAGGGCCCGGACCCGAAGCGGCCGTCGGCCGGCAGGAGGTCCGAGGGGATCGTGATCGAGGTGTTCGCGAGATCGGGCACGGCGTCACCCTACGCGCGCGCGGCGCACCCCGGGAGCCTCGTCCACAGGCCGTGCGTCACCGCAGGGTCCGCGCCGGGGCCCGCGGGGAGGCGCGGGCCACCAGGCACCACGGGTGCCTCTGGACGACACCGCGGTCGGGTCACGGGCTCGCCATAGACTGACCCCCAGCGGCCCGCCGGTGCGGGCAGGCGCCCCGTGGAGCGACGACCGGGCGCCCCGAGCCGACGAGCGACTGGGAGCGTGACGTGACCGATCTGATCGATACCACCGAGATGTATCTGAAGACGATCTACGAGCTCGTGGAGGAGGGCATCGTCCCGCTGCGCGCGCGCATCGCGGAGCGCCTCGGCCACTCGGGGCCCACGGTGTCGCAGACGGTCGCGCGCATGGAGCGCGACGGGCTCGTCGTCGTCACGGGGGACCGCCACCTCGAGCTCACGCCCGCGGGCCACGAGAAGGCGACGCGCGTCATGCGCAAGCACCGGCTCGCCGAGCGGCTCCTCACGGACGTCATCAAGCTCGACTGGGAGTACGTGCACACCGAGGCGTGCCGCTGGGAGCACGTGATGAGCGAGCTCGTCGAGGAGCGGCTCCTCGGGCTGCTCGACCACCCGCACTTCGACCCGTACGGCAACCCCATCCCGGGCCTGCCGGAGCTCGGGGAGCAGCTCGAGGAGGTCGACTTCCTCGACGGCGTCGTGTCGCTCCCCGTCCACCTCGCCCAGCACGGTCTCGGCGGCGGCGAGGTGCGCGTCGTGCTCCAGCGGATCGCCGAGCCGGTCCAGGTCGACGTCGAGCTCCTCGCGCGGTTCGCCCAGGCCGGGGTGCTGCCGCGCCGCACGCTCGTGGTGCGCCCGGCGCCGGCCGGCGGGGTCACCGTGCAGGGAGAGGGTGCGCCGGTCGTCCTCGACCTGCCCGACGACGTCGCGCGCCACCTCTTCGTCGCCCGCGGATAGCCGCCCGTTCACCGGGGGAAACGCCGTGACCTGCGGCGATGCGAGGGGCCGTGTTCCGTCGTAATGGGAACGTGACTTTTGCCGAGGGGTCCTGTACGGTCGTCCTGCTCCGTCGGGATACCCATCTGGCGGAGACCTCGCGCGGAACGCCTAACCCTGTCACCGCGAGAGGCCCACGACGACCCGATGACAGGGACGGGGGACCCACTTCCGGGTGCTGGAGACAGCGCCCTTGGGGTGAAGCCCGACGGACTCCGGTCCGCCAGGCCGGGTGACTCTTCCACCCGAACCCGACAGCTGACCTCGCAGGCGTCCAGGAGAGGCAACAGTGACCGTGAGCACGACTCGCGCCCGCCACCGCGCGGCGCGGCGTCCCGTGACGCCACTCAGCACCATCGCCCAGGCCGCATCGGACCAGATGTCGAGCGTCGGTCGTCGTACCGCCGTCGTCGCCGCGTCCTCCGGCCTCATCGTCTCGATGATCGGCGCCGCCGCCCCCGCGACGGCCGCCCCGGTCGACAACGAGTCCGGCAAGCTCAACGCCGTCGACCTCAGCGCCCTCACCGCGCAGGCCCGCCAGGCCCTCGAGGCCGCCCCAGCCGTGACCGTCGCGGCCGACGCGGCGTTCACCATCGAGGAGGCCCCGGTCACCGTGACCCCGGCCCCTGAGCCGGAGCCGGAGCCCGAGCCCGAGCCCGTCCGCACCACGCAGACGAGCCGCACGCAGGAGCGCCAGTCCACGCAGTCGTCGTCCGACGAGTCGCAGGCCTCGGCCCAGCAGGAGGCCTCCGTCGGCGCCCCGGCGTCGGCCTACGGCTCGTCGATCGTCTCGATCGCGGCCCGCTACGTGGGCGTCCCGTACGTCTACGGCGGCACCACCCCCGACGGCTTCGACTGCTCGGGCTTCACCAGCTACGTCTACGCGCAGGTCGGCATCAACCTGCCGCGCACGTCGGGCGCCCAGGGTTCGGTCGGCACCAAGGTGTCGCGCGACCAGGCGCAGCCGGGTGACCTCATCTGGACGCCGGGCCACATCGCCATCTACGCGGGCGACAACATGATGATCGACGCCCCGCGTCCCGGGAAGTCGGTCCAGTTCCGCCAGATCTGGCAGTCGAACCCCACCTTCATCCGCGTGGCCTGATCGCTCACCCGATCAGGACCCCCGCGGTCAATGCCACGAACCCCGTCCGCTCGCACTCAGCGCGAGCGGGCGGGGTTCGTGGCATTCTTGACGTGTTCGTGACTCGTGGCAGACGGACGGCCGGGCCTGGTCTCGGCTAGGTTGGTCGTCCGATGGCACCGGGCCGTCGAGAGGAGAGTCGCTCATGACCCGCACGGAATCCGTCCTCGTCGGTGTCGACGGCTCGGCGCCGAGCCTCCACGCCCTGGACTGGGCGGCGGCGTACGCGCTGCGCGTGGGGTGGCCCCTCCACATCGTGTGCACCTACTCGCTGCCGTCGTTCACGGCGGCGTCGCTCGACGGCGGCTACGCGGCCCTCGACGACTCGGCCATCCAGGAGGGCGCGCGCGCCGTCCTGGAAGAGGCTCGCGCCCGCGCCGAGGGCGCCGGGGTCCGCACGACGGCGACCGTCACGACCGGCGACGCCGCGGGGGTCCTCGTCGAGATGTCGCGCGAGCACGCGCTCGTCGTCGTCGGCACGCGGGGGCGCGGCGGCTTCACCGAGCGGCTGCTCGGCACCGTCTCCTCCGCGCTGCCCGCGCACGCGCACTGCCCGACGGTCGTCGTGCCGTACCGCGCGGGCGGGAAGGACGACGAGGGCGGCGCGCAGGAGCTGCCGCCGGTGCGGGACCTGCGCCGGATCGTCGTCGGGGTGGACGGGTCGCCGTCCGCGGAGATCGCGCTGCGGCACGCGATCCGTCAGGCCCGCGCCTGGGACGCCGAGCTCGTCGCGGTCGCCGGCGTCCCCGTCGGTGCCGGTGCGGGCCTCCTCGCGTGGCTGCCGGCGTCGATCGACCACGAGCAGGTCCTGGCCGACGTCACCGAGGGGCTGAACGTCATCATCGACCGCCACGAGGCGGAGCACCCCGGGCTGACGATCAAGCGCATCGTGCTCGACGGCACGGGTGCGGAGCTCCTCACGGAGTTCTCCACGGCGTCCGATCTCATCGTCGTGGGCTCGCGCGGGCGGGGCGGGTTCCGCGGCCTGCTGCTGGGCTCCACGAGCCAGGCCGTGCTGCACCACTCCGCGTGCCCCGTCATGGTCGTGACCAAGAAGTGCGAGGACGACGAACCGGCGGCCCAGGAGGGCTGAGCCCCCGGCACGCCGAGGCACCACGGCCCGTGGTGCCCCGGCGCGCGGTCAGCTCCGGTTGCGGTACAGCCGCATGGTGATCGGGGCGAGGATCGCGGTGAGGACGACGGACGCCACGAGGACCCACACGATCCCCTCCGTCGCAGGCTCGCCCGCCATGAGCCCGCGCACCGCGGTGACGAGGTGCGTGACCGGGTTGACGTCGACGAAGCGCTGCAGCACGACGGGCATCGTCGACGGGTCGACGAAGATGTTCGACGCGAACGTGAGCGGCATGAGCACGAGCATCGACGTGCCCATGACGGCGTTGGGGGAACGCAGCACGAGCCCGAGCGCCGTGAACACCCAGCTGAGCGCGAACGCGAACACCAGCAGCAGCACGATCCCCAGGACCACGCCGACGACGCCGCCCGGCGGGCGGAAGCCCAGCACGAGGCCGAGCGCGAGGGTCACGACCGAGGCGATCGTGTAGCGCACGGTGTCGCCGAGCAGCGCGCCGACGATCGGCGCGGGCCGCCACACGGGCAGCGACCGGAACCGGTCGAACACGCCCTTGCTGATGTCCGTGTTCATCGTGTAGCCCGTGTAGATCGTCGTGAAGAGCACCGCCTGCACGAGGATGCCGGGCAGCAGGAACTGCAGGTAGCTCTGCACGTCGCCGGCGAGCGCGCCGCCGAACAGGTACGTGAACATCAGCGTGAAGATGATCGGCGAGACCGTGACGTCGAACAGCTGCTCGGGCACGTGCTTGATCTTCAGCAGCGCGCGCCAGGTGTACGTCAGGGTCGCCGAGACGGGTGACGGCCGGTCCGGCCGCCGGTCGAGCGCGACCGCCGCGCGCAGCGCGTTCGCCTCCGGGGCGCGCAGCTCCGCGGCGGTGGTCGTGGGGTCCGCGGCCATCAGGCCACCTCCTCGATCGTCTCGTCGTCGTCCATGGGCTGGCCGGTGAGCGCGAGGAAGACCTCGTCGAGGCTCGGCTGCCCCAGCGTGAACTCGGGCACCACGATCCCCTCGTCGCCGAGGGCGGGCAGGATCCGCGCGACGTCCGCCGCGCCGTCGTCGGGCACGCGCGCGGTGAACGCGTACGGGTCGTTCGCGAGCGTGATGTCCGTGCCGAGCAGCGCACCCACGACCTCCGCGGCCCGGCCCCGCTGCGTCGCGTCGGCGAGGCGCAGGTGGACCGCGCCCTCGCCCACCGACCGCTTGAGCTCGGTGGCGGTGCCCTCCGCGATGACCTTGCCGTGGTCGATCACGGCGATGCGGTCGGCGAGCTGGTCCGCCTCCTCGAGGTACTGGGTCGTGAGCAGCACGGTCGCGCCGTCGGCGACGAGCACGCGCACGATGTCCCACACCTGGTTGCGGCTGCGCGGGTCGAGCCCGGTGGTCGGCTCGTCGAGGAAGATGACGCGCGGGCTCATGACGAGGCTCGCCGCGAGGTCGATGCGCCGCCGCATACCGCCGGAGTACGTCTTCACCTGGCGGTCGCCGGCGTCCCCGAGCCCGAACGCGTCGAGCAGCTCGGCCGAGCGACCGCGTGCCGTGCCGCCGAGGAAGCCGTACAGCCGCGCGAGCATGACGAGGTTCTCCGTGCCCGTGAGGTCCTCGTCCACCGACGCGTACTGCCCGGTGAGCCCGACGACGGACCGCACCTTGTCGGCGTCGTGCACGACGTCGTGGCCGAGGACCCGCGCCGTGCCCGCGTCGGGGCGCAGGAGCGTCGCGAGCATACGGACGGCGGTCGTCTTCCCCGCGCCGTTCGGCCCGAGGACGCCGAACACGGTGCCCTCGGGGATGAGGAGGTCGATGCCGTCGACCGCCTTGGTCACCGACTTCCCGGTCGTGAAGTGCTTGACGAGGCCGCGCGCCTCGACGGCGAGGTCGCCGCGTGCAGGTTCGGTCATGTCCCCTCCTGGCCGTTGCCGACGGGCCGCCCGGAGCGTCCGGGCCACCCACGCACCCACCGACCGCCCGGGCCGGCAGAACTCATCGGTCGCGCACCCCTCTCATCGTGCGCCGGAGAAGGGGACGCTGACCAGCGCGATGCACCAGGAGCGAAGAGACGCGCCGGAACGAGGTAGAGCCTCCGGCCGCGAGGGAGAACCCGGGGCGCTCTCTCTCGCGACCGGAGGCTCTACCTCGCGGGGGTCCGGGGCCCTCTACCGAGCGGCGTGCTCCGCGGCCGCGAGGAGGACGCACGTCGCGACGCCGTCCATCGCGACGCGGACCTCCTCGATCGGGGGGAGGGTCGGGGCGAGGCGGAGGACCTTGTCCTCCGGGTCCTTGCCGTAGGGGAACGGGGCGCCCGCGGGCGTGAGCGCGATGCCGGCGCCCTTCGCGAGCTCGACGACGCGCGACGCGGTGCCCGGCACGACCTCGAGGCTGACGAAGTAGCCGCCCTTCGGCTCGGTCCACGACGCCACGCCCGTGCCGCCGAGGCGGTCGGCGAGGATGCTCGTCACGGCGTCGAACTTGGGGGCGATGATGTCGCGGTGCTTGCGCATGTGGGCCCGCACGCCGTCGGCGTCGCCGAAGAACAGCGCGTGCCGGAGCTGGTTGACCTTGTCCGGGCCGATGGACTGGGCGGACAAGTGCTTCTTGTACCAGGCGACGTTCCCGGGGGACGACGCGAGGAACGCGACGCCTGCGCCGGCGAACGTGATCTTCGACGTCGAGGCATAGAGGATCACGCGGTCCGGGTGGCCGGCCTCGGCGGCGAGCGCGATCGCGTCGGCGCTGCGGACCTCGTCGTCGGTGAGGTGGTGCAGGGCGTACGCGTTGTCCCACAGGATGCGGAAGTCGGGGGCGGCGGCGGGCACGGACACGAGCGCCCGCGCGACCTCCTCCGTGACGACCGAGCCGTCGGGGTTCGCGTACGTCGGCACGACCCACATGCCCTTGATCGTCGGGTCGTCGGCGACGAGCGCGGCGACGGCCGCGGCGTCGGGGCCGTCCGCCGTCATGGGGACGGTGACCATCTCGATGCCGAGCGCCTCGCACACGGAGAAGTGGCGGTCGTAGCCGGGCACGGGGCAGATCCAGCGGACCTTCTCCTCGCGGCCCCACGGGCGCTCGGACCCGGGGACGCCGAAGAGCGTCGCGTACACGAGCGTGTCGTACATGAGCGTGAGGCTCGCGTTGCCGCCCGCGAGGAGCTGCTCGACGGGCACGCCGAGCAGCTCGGCGAAGATGCGCCGGAGCTGGGGCAGCCCGTCGAGGCCGCCGTAGTTGCGCACGTCCGTGCCGTCGGCGTCCGTGTGCACGCCCTCGCCCGGGAGCGCGAGCAGGGCCTCGGAGAGGTCGAGCTGCTCGGCCGAGGGCTTGCCCCGCGTGAGGTCGAGCCTCAGCCCCAGCGCCTGCAGGTCGGCGTACGCGCGACGCAGGTCGTCGAGGGACGACGCGAGGGTGGTGGTACCGGGTGCGGTGGGCTCGGGCGTGGTCACCCTCCGGACTCTACCGACCCCGCGCAAGGTCCGTCAGGGCGTCCTCCAGGGCGGACAGCCCGGTCTCGAGGTCCTCGGCTGTGATGGTGAGCGGGGGAGCGAGGCGGATGGTCGAGCCGTGCGTGTCCTTGGCGAGGACACCGCGCGCGAGCAGCGCCTCGCAGAGGTCGCGGCCCGTCCCGCGCGCCGGGTCGAGGTCGAGGCCCGCCCACAGGCCGAGGCCGCGGACGCCGTCGAGCAGGCCCGCGTCGACGAGCCCGGTGAGCCGGTCCTGGAACCCGGCGCCGAGCTCGCGCGCGCGTCGCTGCGGCTCGCCCGTGCGCAGCAGATCGACGACCGCGAGCCCGACCGCGCACGCGAGCGGGTTGCCGCCGAACGTGCTGCCGTGCGTCCCGGGCGTGAGCACCTCGAGCACGTCGCGCCGCCCGACGACGGCCGAGACCGGCACGATCCCACCGCCGAGCGCCTTGCCGAGGGTCACGAGGTCGGGCCGCACGCCCCACGTCTCGGTCGCGAGCGTCGCCCCGGCGCGCCCGAGGCCGGACTGGATCTCGTCGGCCACGAGGAGCACGTCCCGCGCGGTCGTGATCGCGCGCAGGCGCGGCCAGTAGTCGTCGGGCGGCACGACGACGCCCGACTCGCCCTGCACCGGCTCCAGGAGCACGGCGACGGTCGTGTCGTCGATCGCGGCGGCGACCGCGTCGACGTCGCCGTACGGCACGAGCCGGAACCCCGGCGTGTACGGGTCGAACCCGCGCCGGGCGTCGGGGTCGTCGGAGAACGACACGATCGTCGTCGTGCGGCCGTGGAAGTTCCCGGAGCCGACGACGACCGTCGCCTCGCCCGGGGGCACGCCCTTGACGTCGTAGCCCCACTTGCGCGCCGTCTTGATCGCGGTCTCGACGGCCTCCGCGCCCGTGTTCATCGGGAGGACGAGGGAGTCGGCCCCGCCCGTGGTGAGCGGCCCGACGAGCGCCGCGAGCGCCTCGGCGAACGGGTGCAGGAGGTCGTGGTCGAACGCGCGCGACGTGAGCGTGACGCGGCCGAGCTGGCGCGTGGCGGCGTCGACGAGCGCGGGGTGCCGGTGCCCGAAGTTGAGCGCCGAGTACCCCGCGAGGAGGTCGAGGTAGCGGCGACCGGTCACGTCGGTGACCCACGACCCCTCGGCGCTCGCGACCGTGACGGGCAGCGGGTGGTAGTTGTGCGCGAGCGCGCCGCCGCCGGTGCCGTCAGCGGGCCGGTCGCCGTCGAGCGGGCCGGTGGCGCTGCTCGCGCCCGTGCCGCCGTCCGACGCGCGGACCTCCTGGGCGGTCACGACGCGCTCCCGGTCGGCGCCGGGGCGGGGACGGCGGGCTCGCGGATCTCGAGCGTGCAGCACTTGGCCCCGCCGCCGCCGCGGAGCAGCTCCGACGTGTCCGCCGCGACCGTCTCGTAGCCGCGCTCGCGGAGCGCCGCGGCGAGCCGGCCCGCGCGCGGCGAGTGCACGACGTGCGTCCCGTCGCTCACCGCGTTGAGGCCGAGCACGGCGGCGTCCTCCTCGGTCGCGAGGAGCGCGTCGGGGTAGCGCTCGCGCAGCACCTCCTGCGCGGCGGGGGAGAACGCGGCGGGCAGGTAGACGACGTCGACGGCCGGCGGGCCGGTGAGCGCGGGGTGGGTGCCGTCGTCGGGGTGCACGGCGTCGCCGGTCCCGCGGGTGCCGGCGGTGCCCTCGTTGCCGCGCAGCACGGTGAGCGCCGTGTCCAGGTGGTAGAACCGCGGGTCCACGAGCTCGAGCGTCACGACCTCCCGGCCCCACAGGGCCGCGGCCTCGGCGTGCGCGGCGCGCTCGGTGCGGAAACCGGTGCCGGCGAGCACGACGTCGCCGGCCAGCAGCAGGTCGCCCTCGCCCTCGTTGACGTGCTCCGCCAGGTGGGTGACGTACCCGTGGTCGGCGAACCACTTGAGGTAGGCGGGTCCCTCGGGCCCGCGCTCGGGGTGGGCGAAGCGCGCGGAGTAGACGAGGCCGTCGACGACGGTCGCGCCGTTGGCCGCGTAGACCATGTCCGGCAGGCCGGGGACGGGGTCGATCGTCTCGACGGTGTGGCCGAGGTCGCGGAAGGTGTCGCGCAGGCGTTCCCACTGCGCGACCGCGAGCGCGGTGTCGACCGGTGTGCGCCGGTCCATCCAGGGGTTGATCTCGTAGCTGACGGTGAAGTACGTCGGCCGGCACATCAGGTAGTGCCGGGACTGGCCTGGGCGCATCGCCGCCTCCTCGCGGGAGCCGGGCCGCCGGGGTGGTGCGGCCCGGGGGGGTGCCGGACGGGGGATGCGCCCGGTGCTGCTGGTGGCTGCCGGTTGGCTGCTGGAAGTCAGCGTACGTCCGGGAGGTGTGCGCGTCCTGGGACGGCACGCGAGCAGCAAGGGTGTTGACAGCGATATTCTATCGATATATCGTTACCGTATCGCTGAGCCCGAGACGCGGCTCGCGACGACCGCGCGGCCGGACCGGCCCGCCACGCTCCGCGGATCACCCGGAGCCCTCGAACATCCACGTACAGGAGACACCTCTCATGCACCACGCACACCAGCACCGGGGCAAGACCCCGGAGAACGTCCAGAACATGTCCCAGCCGTCCGGCGAGCGACCCGGGCCGCGCCCGGACCGCCGTCGTCGCGACGGCTTCCCGCCCGTGCCCGACGACGCGGCCTGGTTCCGCGGCGACGGCCCCCGTGGCCGCGGCGGAGCCCGCCGCGGTGGTGGGCGCGGGTTCGGCGGACCGGCCGACGGCGGCCGGGGCTTCGGCCCCGGCGGTCCGGCCGACGACCGTCGCGGGTTCGGTCCCGGGCCGGGAGGCCCCGGGTTCGGCCCGGGCGGGCCCGGCTTCGGTCCCGGTCACGGCGGTCGCCGCCACGGGGGCCGCGGTCGCGGCCCCGGGCGCGCCGGCCGCGGCGACGTCCGCGCCGCCGTCCTGCTGCTCCTCGCCGAGCAGCCCATGCACGGGTACCAGGTGATCCAGGAGATCGCGGAGCGCAGCGAGGGCCAGTGGCGCCCGAGCCCCGGCGCGGTCTACCCGGCCCTGAACCTGCTCCAGGACGAGGGGCTCGTCGAGCTCTCGGCCGACGGCGGGCGCCGCCTCGCGACGCTCACCGAGGCGGGCACCGCGTACGTCGCGGAGCACGCCGACGAGCTGGGCGACCCGTTCGCCGACGCCGCCGGTCGGGGCGGCCGCCCGCGGCGCGAGCTGCGCGCGGGCGTCGAGGCCGTGGCCGCGGCGGTCCACCAGGTCGCCCGCACCGGCACCGACGAGCAGACGACGGCCGCCGCGGAGCTCCTCGAGCGCACGCGTCGTGAGCTCTACCTGATCCTCGCGGGCCCGGCCGTGCCCGACACCTCGACCGACCGTGCGTCGTCGGGCAGCCCGACGGAGGACACCTCGGTGGAGGACGCCCCGGTGGAGGACGAGCCGACGGCCTGAACCCACCACCCCGGACCCGGGGTCGCGCGGTACCGACGCTGGTCGGTCCCGTGGGGCCCCGGGTCCGTCGCGTCCGCGGGGCGCGGCCCGGCAGCCGGGCCGCTCGTGGCTACCGGCGGGCGCGCAGGCGCGCGTCGAGGCGGCGCAGCGAGACGTGCATCATGACGCGCAGCGCGACCCCGACGAGGGGCGCCGTGATCCCGCGGGGGACGGGACCGGCGAGGTACGCCTCCTCCCACCACACGACCCGGCAGCGGCCCGTGCCGAGCGGCACGACCTCGAAGCCCGCGTCGCCGAGCAGCGCCGGTCCCAGCTTGCGGATCCGCGTGCTGCCCGGGCGGCCCGCCGCCACGGACGGGCGGTCGAGCGACTCGACGACCATGCGGTCCGGGAAGCCGCGGCCCGTGCGTCGGACGAGCGGGCCGCTCACCATGGTGAACCGGTCGCCCACCTCGGGGCCCCGGCCCGCCGGGGTCGTCATCACGGTGAGCGGGATGAACCGCGGGTGGGTCCGCGGGTCCGCGACCCACGCGAACGCGACGGACGCGTCGACGTCGAGCTCGCGCGCGACGGCGACGCGCCGCACGCCCCGGGTCGTCACTCGGCGTCGCGGGCGGGGGAGCGGTCGCGCCGTCCCCGCCCCGGCAGCAGCCGACGACGGCGGCGCGGCTGCGCGTCCTCGGGGACGGGGACGAGCCGCGGCGGCGCGTCCTGCACGGGCGACTCCACGACCTCGAGGAGCCGGCCGAACACCGACGGCGGCGGCCCGAACGCGCGCCGCGACTGGGCGATCACGCCGTGCCCGAGCGCCCGCGCCCCCGCCACGCCCACGACGGCGCCGACGCCGAACGGCACGAGCCGACCGAGCGCGAGGCCGGACTGCTTCGCGAGCTGGGTGCGCAGGAACCGGTTGCCGAGCGCCTTGTTGACCTTGACGAGCGTCCCGGCGGGCATGCTCGTCAGGAGCACCTTGCCCCACGCGAGGCCCGACCCCTGGGTCGCGCGCTCGACGTCGCGCGCGCCCTTCTCGCCGAGCACGGTCGCGAGCAGGAGCGCCCGACGGCGGCCCACGTCGTCCACCGCGATGCCGTGCACGTCCGCGACCGCGAGCGCGAACGCGGCCGAGGACGCGAAGAACGTCGCGACGTCGCTCGACGTCAGCGCGATCCCCACACCCGTCCCGACCGCGGGGAAGGCGGCTGCCGCGCCGACGGCGCCGCCCGCCGTCTGGATGACGAGCAGGTACTCGCGCTCGAGGATCCGGACGATCTGCGCGGGGCTCGCCTCGGGGTTGCGACGGCGCACCGAGTCGACGTGCGCCCGGATGACGTGCGACGGGATCGTCACCGCCTTGTCGAGCGCGGCGTCGAGCAGCGGTGTCGGCCGGTAGGCGGACCACTCGACCGCGTCCTGCGTCGAGAGGTCCCTGCGCCCGGCGTCCGGGGGCGGGGTCCCGTACTCGGGCACGCCGCCGCGCGGCACGGGGCTTCTCGAGGGGTCCTGCTGGTACGCCATGGCGCCTCCCGTCATCCCGCGGTCAGTCCTGGGTCTCGACCTCGCGGCCGGCACCCTCCGGCTGGAACAGGTACTCGACCTCGGCGCCGGCCTTGACCGTCCGTCCTACCGTGCACGCCTTGTCGATCGCTCGCGCGGCGACGGTGACGAGCCGGTCGCGCGCGTCGTCGTCGAGCGACGTGAGGTCGATGTCGTACGTGCCCGTGATCTTCGGGTACCGCTCCTCCTCGAGGAGCTTGTCGCCCTGGACGTGGATCGTCACGGCGTAGTCGTCGCCGAGGCGGCGGGCGAACGTGCGGTCCGTGCTCATGCCCGCGCACGCCGCGAGGGCGATCTTCAGCAGCTCGCCGGGCGTGAACACCGCACCCTCGCTCGCCGGGCCGATCGAGACCTCGGCGCCGCGCGCCGACCGGCCCGTGTACGTGCGGGTGCCCGTGCGCTCGACCCACAGCGCGTCGGCCGGGGCGGGCGACGGCGCGGGGACGTCGTGCGCGGCCTCGTCGGCGGCGCTCAGGGTGTTCTCGGCAGGCTGCGTCGTCATGCGTGAATCCTCGCACTCGTCGGGTCGCGGCGTCGGGGCGTCCGCCCTCCGGGGAACGTGCGGCGGGCGCGCGCGATTCCCGCGCGCGCGTGCCTGTCACACCGCGGACGGTCGTCCGGTCGTGAGAGTGGTGCGCGGCACCCGCCGCGCCGGAGAGAGGAGACATCATGAGAGTCGTCGTCGTCGGAGGCACCGGGCTGATCGGGAGCCAGGTCGTGCAGGACGTGCGCGACGCCGGGCACGAGGTGGTCGTCGCCGCGCCCAGCACCGGCGTGGACACGTTGTCCGGCGCGGGTGTCGACGAGGCGCTCGCGGGTTCGGACGTGGTCGTCGACGTGTCGAACTCGCCGTCGTTCGCGGACGACGACGTCCTGCGGTTCTTCGAGACGTCCACCCGCACGCTCCTCGACGCGGAGGCCCGCGCCGGGATCGGGCACCACGTCGTCCTGTCGATCGTCGGCACGGACCGGACCGACGCCGGCTATCTGCGGGCCAAGGTCGCCCAGGAGCGGCTCGTGCGTGCTTCCGGGCACGGGTGGTCGGTCGTGCGCGCGACGCAGTTCTTCGAGTTCGCGCGCTCCATCGCGGACGGCGCGACCGTCGACGGCGTGGTGCATATCCCGCCCGTCGCGTTCCAGCCCGTCGCCTCGGCGGACGTCGCGCGCACCGTGGCCGACGTCGCGACGGGTGTGCCGCTCGCGGACGTCGTCGAGCTCGCGGGGCCGGAGCGGTTCCGCTTCGACGAGTTCGTCCGCGAGGCGCTCGCGGCGCAGGGCGACGACCGGGAGGTGGTCGCGGACCCGGAGGCGACCTACTTCGGGGCGCAGCTCGTCGAGGACGCGCTCGTGCCCCGGGGGGAGTCCCTGCGAGGTGCCACGACCTTCGCGCAGCACGCGGAGCGCGTCGCGTGACGTCGTCGTGCGGCAGGGCCGCGCGAGCCTGGTCCGCGTCGTAGCGTGGCTGCATGAGTCTCGGCCCACGAACGCCCGAGAGCCCCGTCGTCCGGGAGGACGAGGGGGCTCTCGACGCGTTCCTGAGCGTCCGGTCCCGGCTCTTCGGCATCGCCTACCGCATGCTCGGCAGCGCGACGGAGGCGGAGGACGTCGTGCAGGAGGCGTGGGTCCGCTGGCAGGGCACGGACCGGTCCGTGGTGCGGAACCCGGCGGCGTTCCTCACGACGACGGTGACGCGGCTCGCGATCAACGCCGCGACGTCCGCCCGTGCGCGCCGCGAGACGTACGTGGGTCCGTGGCTCCCCGAGCCCGTCGACACCTCGGACGACCCCGCCCTGGGCGCGGAGCGGGCCGAGGCGCTCGAGATCGCGACCCTCGTGCTCCTCGAACGGCTCGCGCCGGTCGAGCGCGCCGTCTACGTGCTCCGCGAGGCGTTCGACTACCCGTACCGGCGCGTCGCGGAGATCCTCGGCCTGACGGAGGCGAACGCCCGGCAGCTCGCGCGTCGGGCGCGGGAGCGGCTCGGCGCGCGCCCGGCGGTCCCGGTCGACCCCGGAGAGCACCGTCGGCTGCTCGACGAGTTCGTGGCCGCCGCGCACGACGGCGACCTGGCCCGCTTCGAGCGGTACCTGGCCGACGACGTGGTCGCCCGCCCCGACGGCGGCGGGAAGGTGCACGCGTCGCGCGTCGAGCTCGTCGGGCTCGCGCGGGTGTCGCTGTTCCTCGACAACGTGTGGCGCAAGTACTGGGCGGACGCCGTGGTGCACGTCGTCGAGGCGAACGGTCGCCCCGCGCTCCTCGTCGTCGTCGACGACGCGCCGTTCGCCCTGGTGTCGCTCGACGTGACGGCGCGCGGGATCGAGCACGTGTATCTCCAGGTGAACCCGGAGAAGCTCGGCGGCTACGCGGCCGTGGGCTGACGCGCGGCCGCGTACCGCCTCAGGCGACGCGGGCCGGCTCGTCGCCGTGCGTCGCCGCAGCCCGTGCCGCGGCGTCGGCGTGCCCGGCGGTGCTCGCCTCGGTGGAGCCGACGTCCGCCCGCGGCACGCCTGCGACGAACGCGGCGCGCGGACGCTGCACGGCGCTGAGCGAGACGACGTCGCGTCCGAAGATCGCCGCCGTCAGCCAGACCGCCAGGACCCGGACCTTCCGCTCCCAGGTGGGGATCGCGAGCACGTGGTACCCGCGGTGCGCGAGCCAGGCGAGCGCGCCGCGCACGACGAGCCCGCGGTACTCGAACAGGCCCGTCCCGATCCCGAGCGTCGCCACGACACCGAGGCTGCCGTGCCGGTAGGGGTGGGTCCGGCGCCCACGTCGGACGGCGACCAGGTTGCGCGCGAGGCGTCGCCCCTGCCGCACGGCGTGCTGCGCGTTGGGCACGGTGAGCGCACCCGGTCGGGCGGTCGAGAGATCCGGCACGGCTGCCCCGTCTCCCGCGGCCCAGGCGTCCGGGACGAGCTCGTCGCCGGTGCCGACCCGGAGGTCCGCTCGCGTGACGACGTACCCCCGAGCATCCACGGGCAGGTCGGTGTGCGTCGCGACGACGGGGTTCGCGGCGTTCCCCGCCGTCCACACGAGGAGGCCCGAGGCGAACTCCTCCCCGGTCGAGAGCCGGACGACGCCGCCCTCGGCCGACTCGAGCCCGGCGCCCAGGTGGACGTGCGCCCCGCGGGCCTCGAGCCGGCCGACCACCCAGCGGCCGGGGCGGTCGGTGACCTCGGGCAGGATCCGTGGGCTCCGCTCGACGAGGTGGAACTGCACCTCGGGCGCGGCGATCTCGGGGTAGAGGTGCAGGAGGTCGTGCGCGAGCGACAGGAGCTCGGCGAAGCCCTCGACCCCGGAGAACCCGCCGCCGACGAACGTCACGGTGAGCAGGCGCTCGCGCTCCGGTCCCCGCGGCAGGCTCGCGGCACGGTCGAACGACGTGAGCAGGCGGTCTCGGACGGCGACGGCCTCCTCGACGTGCTTGAGGCCGATCGCGTGCTCTGCGACGCCCGGGACGGGGAAGACTCGCGTCACCGCGCCTGCGGTGACGACCACGGTGCCGTACGGCAGCCGGTACGCCGGACCGGACCGGGGCTGCACGACGACCGCGCGGTCCGCGTGGTCGATGCGCGTGACCGTGCCGTCGACGAGGCGCGTCCGGCGCAGGTGGCGTCGGTGCGAGACCGCTGCGTGGCGTGCCTCGACCGAGCCCGCGACCACCTCGGGCAGGAACGGCTGATAGGTCATGTACGGGCGGGGGTCGACCAGGACGAGCTCGACCTCGCCGCGCCGCAGCTCGCGCCGCAGGTCCTGCTCGAGCTCCCGGGCCACGGTGAACCCGGCGTAGCCCCCGCCGACGACGACGATCCGTTCCATCACGAGCCTCCTGGTGCTTGTGGGCGCCTCTCCGACGTCCCTACCCCTCCGACCGATCCGGACGTCGTCGCGTGACATGACGTGCGTCACGCCGACCGCGAGGCCGCGAGGTCGCGGACCGTCGACGTGGGGACTGGCCGGCCGCGGTGTTTGACCCACCCCGTGGCGACGACCGACACTGGCGACCGTGGCCCCCGACGCACCCTCCTCGACCCTTGCCGTGGCGACCGAGTGCGAGCGTGCGCCGTCGGGCAGCGCGCCCGGGCCCGTGCCCACCCCGTACGAGGACCTCCTGCGCGACGTCCTGGCGAACGGGACGCCCAAGGGCGACCGCACCGGGACGGGCACGCGCAGCGTGTTCGGGCGGCAGCTCCGCTTCGACCTGTCGCAGGGCTTCCCCCTGATCACGACCAAGCGCGTGCACCTCAAGTCGGTCGCGTACGAGCTGCTGTGGTTCCTGCGCGGCGACTCGAACGTGCGCTGGCTCCAGGAGCGCGGCGTGCGCATCTGGGACGAGTGGGCCGACGCCGACGGCGAGCTCGGCCCTGTCTACGGCGTCCAGTGGCGCTCGTGGCCGACGCCGGACGGCCGCCACGTCGACCAGGTCGCGCAGGTGATCGAGCAGATCAAGGCGAACCCCGACTCGCGGCGGCACATCGTCTCCGCGTGGAACGTCGGGGAGATCGAGGACATGGCGCTGCCGCCGTGCCACGCGTTCTTCCAGTTCTACGTGGCCGACGGCCGGCTCTCGTGCCAGCTCTACCAGCGCTCGGCCGACCTCTTCCTCGGCGTGCCGTTCAACATCGCGTCGTACGCGCTGCTCGTCCACATGGTCGCCGCGCAGACCGGCCTCGAGGTCGGCGACTTCGTGTGGACCGGCGGCGACGTGCACATCTATGACAACCACGTCGAGCAGGTGCGCGAGCAGCTCACGCGCGAGCCGTACCCGTACCCGACGCTGCGCCTCGCGCCCCGCGACTCGATCGACGCCTACGAGTACGAGGACATCGAGGTCGTCGGGTACCAGCACCACCCGACGATCAAGGCGCCGATCGCGGTCTGATGCTCGGACTGATCTGGGCCCAGGCGCGCGACGCCGCCGGGCGGCCCGTCATCGGCGCGGGCGGCACCATGCCGTGGCACCTGCCCGAGGACCTCGCGCACTTCCGGCGCGTCACGTCGGGCCACCCCGTGGTCATGGGCCGCCGCACGTGGGACTCGCTGCCGCCGCGGTTCCGGCCCCTGCCGGGGCGCCTCAACGTCGTCGTCACGCGCCAGGAGGCGTGGGTGCCCGACGGCGGCCGCCCCGAGGGCGACGGCGGCGCGCCCGTGCGCGTGGCCGGGTCGGTCGACGCGGCGCTCGCGGCCGCGCGCACCGCGGCCCGGACGAGCGGCTCCGACGAGGTGTGGGTCATGGGCGGGGCCCAGCTCTACGCCGCGACGGTCGCCGAGGCGGACCGGTGCGTGGTCACGGAGATCGACGCCGTCGTCGACGGCGACACGTTCGCCCCCGAGGTCCCCGCCGGGTGGTCCGTGAACGCGGGTGAGTGGGCGACGTCGTCCACCGGTCTGCGCTACCGCGTCGTCACCCACACCCGCCCCCCTCGCTGAGTGCGTGAATTCGTCGCGCTCGCACGGTCCGAGCGCGACGAGATCACGCACCCAGCGGTCAGGCGGGGTCGCCGACGCGGCGCAGGGCGTCCAGCACGAGGTCCCAGAACCGGCCGTGGTCGAGGGTGACCGCGACCTGCGTGCGGCACTCCTCCGGGCCGGGCTCGTCGCCGCGCAGGTCGGCGACGGTCATGCCGGTCGTCAGCCCGCCGTGCAGCTCGACGTCCAGCGGCGCGCGGCGCGTCGTCATGACCGACGGGTCGACGACGTACGCGACCGCGCACGGGTCGTGCACGGGCGGGAAGGGGAAGCCCTGCGCCGTGCGGTACGTCGTGCCGTAGAAGTCCAGCAGCTCGCCGACGAACCGGGCCGGGGCGGTGCCGAGCGCGGCGATCCCGTCGCGCACGCCCGCCGTCGCGACGGCCTGGTGCGTGAGGTCGAGACCCACCATCGTCACCGGCCACGCCTCGGTGAGCACGACGTGCGCCGCCTCCGGGTCCGCGAGGACGTTGAACTCCGCGACCGGCGTCCGGTTGCCCACGTGGTACCCGCCGCCCATGAGGACCACCTCGCGGACGCGCGGCACGATCCGCGGCTCCTTGCGCGCGGCCATCGCGACGTTCGTCAGCGGGCCCGTCGGGACGAGCGTGATCTCGCCCGGCTCGGCCGCCAGGACCGTCTCGATGATGAGGTCCACCGCGTGCCGGTCGTCGACGGCGCGGCGCGGGTCGGGCAGCACCGGCCCGTCCATGCCCGAGTCGCCGTGGATGTCCGGCGCGACGATCCGGGGCCGGACGAGCGGACGGTCGCACCCGGCGGCGACCGGGACGTCGATCCCCGCGAGCTCCGCGACGGCGAGCGCGTTCCGCGTCACCTTCTCGAGAGTCTGGTTCCCGGCGACCGTCGTCACCGCGACCAGGTCGACGGCGGGGCTCCCGTGCGCGAGGAGCAGCGCGATCGCGTCGTCGTGGCCGGGGTCGCAGTCGAGGACGATCCGGCGGGGCGGGGTCGTGCGGGAGTCGGGGGTGGGCGGGACGAGGGGGGCCGGGTCGTGAGCGGACATCGACCCATCCTCGCGCGTCCCCCGGACCGGAGCGGCTTCCGGCGCGCTTCGCGTCCGGGCGCCCGTGACGGCTAGGCTGTGCTGCGGCCCTGACCCGGGGCCACGCGCCTGTAGCTCAGGGGATAGAGCACCGCTCTCCTAAAGCGGGTGTCGCCAGTTCGAATCTGGCCAGGCGCACACAGTAAAACCGCAGGTCACAGGCACTTTCTGTTGACACCCTGGCTCTGGTGGCTCCCCGGGCGGGGGAGGAAACTGCTCCAAACTGCGACGCTCTGAGCTGCACTTATACAAACTTGTTACTTCTGAGGCTCCCCCAAACCTCCCCCGGGGGAGAGCCGGGTGCGCGTGTCAAACACCCACCAGCAAGGCACCGCACAGGGGGTCGGGGGAGGTGCGGGGGAGCGGTCTGCGGACCTGTCACGGCCTGGCAGGTGGTCTGCGCGGGATGGTGCGGAACACGTCCTCCACCCGCAGCCACACCACCAGCTCGTGCTGGTTGTACGGCGGAGTCAGAGCCTTCACCACCACCATCACGTGGGAATCGGTCCATCTGATCGCCCTGGTGGGCAATAGCTCCTCGTGCGTCTCCCACAGGAGTCTGACGATGACGGGGGGGTCGCCCGACGGGGCGAACAGGTGCCCTGCCGGGCGACTCCTAGTTCAGGGGCTTGCACTGCGCCCAGGGCTGGTCCTCCAGCTGGTCCGGGCGCGGGGCGGACGCCATCACACCAGCACGGTCGTCACCCTTGCGGCGGATCAACCGCCGCGCGTCGTCCTGCTCACCCACCCCACGAGCCTACGCCACCACTCGAACTCACGTTCGATCAGCTGGGGGTTCTTGCGTCAGCACGCACGGAACCCGCAAGCGCCTGACACACGCTGGCCGCCCGATCCGCCTGACGGACCATGGCTCCACTGCTCCACAGGTAGCTGGAACATGTCGCCGCTATCGAGAAGCAACTTGCCAGAATGCCGTCCCGGCGGCACATCCACGTGCCTGCATGTTGATAGCATCCTGCGCATGCGCACATTGGGTGCCAGCGCGACAGGCGCAACAATCTGGCTCGCCGTCATCGAGGACGGACAACTTCGTGACTCCGACCCGCACCGGCTCGTGGCGGGGGAAGGTCTGGAGCGAGGACAGCAGCTCGTTGCGCTGCTCGACGACTGCACCCGCGTGCTCGAGGAACTCAAGCCCGAGGCTGTTTCCGTGCTCGATCCCGAGGGCAACGGCAAGTTCACCTTCCGGCAGAGTCGAGACCGAATCACCGGCGAGGTGTTGCTCTCCCTCGCAGCCGCCCGCCTCAGCATTCCATGCAGCTATGTGAGCCGTGCGTCCGTAAAGTCGCGACTGAGCCTCGGGTCGGCCGGAAGCCTGGCGAGCCACGCCCCCAAGGTCTTCCCGCAGCCGCTTAGCCCCTACTGGAAAGGTAAGCGGGACCTCGCTGCCATGGCCGCCCTCGCAGCCCAGGAGGGGTCGAATGCTCCTCGGTGACCACTTGACCCGCCCGACCTACCGCATCCTTCAAACGATCGGCGAAGGTAACCAAGGGGTGTGTCGTAAGGCATACCACGAGGTCTTCGAGTGCGAAATGGTCCAGAAGACCATCGCAACGATAGGGGCCCCAGACTCGGCGGTTCGAACGTCAGAACCGGCGCTCCTCAACAGGATCAGGCACGACCGAATCGTAACGGTAAACGAGGCGCAATGGGACCCAGACTCACGATGGTCCGGCCTCGGCGCGATCACGTTCGTCATGCCCTACTACGAAGAGGGCAGTGTCTATGGGGCACTGATCGACGGGCATCGGTTTAGCGTCAGACAGGCCACGCAGATCGCGATCGACGTCCTCGACGGACTGCACCACATGCACGCCGTCCATGGGCTCGTTCACCGCGACGTCAAACCTGCGAACGTGCTGCTGGAAGACGGGAAACGGCGCGGATGCCTGGCAGACCTCGGAAGTGCGGCGTACATAGACCCGTCTACGGGCGGAGCGTCAAGCCAGATGGTCACACCCCTCTACCAAGCACCCGAAGCGGGCCCGGCGGGGGTGACCACAGCACTCGGTGACGTCTATGCCGTCGGTGTGATGATGATCGAGATGCTCAACGGGCGATTCCCCTACGAGACCATCGACGAAGTTGCGGTAGACGCCCGCCTTGGCGCTGGGCAACGGGCTCTTGACGACCGCTCGTACGAACCCGAGTTCTGGGTTCCAAGGCCGCTCGCAACCGCGATTCGGGCGATGTGTAACGTCGACCCGGAGAAGCGGCCGAGGACTGCGGCCGATGCGCTCCGCACTCTTCAGAGCCTGCGGGTCGTGGACTGGGCAAGAACATCGGGCGACGGCCATGAGGGCGTCTGGATCGGCTATTGGCCGCCAGAAGCACGTCGCGAGTCGCAGCGCGTCACTGAGGTGACTGTCACCACACTGGCGTCCGGTCGAGACGCCGGAAAGCTCGAAGCCGCAGCGAGATGGCGTCGCCCGAACGGCCCCTGGCGGAACTACGCCCAGCTCAAGGATCGCTTCGACGCTGGTGACCGCCCAGCCCTTGCCCGCTTCTTCCGACGCGTTGATGCGAAGGCCCAGTCCGCCCCGACGTGACGAAGGATGTCCTCCTCAGTCGGGTCGAGACACATCGACAGGAGGTGCACATGGGCACGCGCCGACTCGGTCACCGTGAACCAGGCATCATGACCAGCCTCGTGCGGTTCGAGCATCCCTCGGGAGACTGCGATCCAGGTGGCACCGGTCAAACCGGACACTCGGGCTCCGACATCAGGGTTAGGCGTAACCCGGACCTCGACATCAAAATGTGCGAGCACGCGTCTGGAGGCTTCCGAGTCGATCTCGGCTAACGCGCTGATGGCGCAGTGCGCTAACCGTGGGTTGCGCGCGTCGAGCGCATCGATGTCCCCGGCCACCATGAGGGCGACCAGGAGATCTGGCAGACCTCCCATAGGCATGACCCTAATGTACGGGCAGGGTCCAACAGGACAGGGGAGGCGCCCCGGCAATCCCCCGTGCGCCTCAACGATAACCTCGTGCTCGATGTGGACTGGTGGTGGGAAGGTGAGGCGTCACCCGAGGTAGGCGCTCGGGCTTGTGCCAGTCTTGACGGCGAAGCCCAGGCGGTCGTTGCGCCACTGGGTCCCGGTCCAGAAGGCCAGCCACATGGTCCCGTCGCTGCCCACGTAGTTGATGTAGTGCTGTCCGTTGGCTCCGAGGTAGGCGCTCAGGTTGGTGCCGGGAAGCACTTGAGCACCTAGGCGGTCGCCGCGCCACTGTGTGCCCGTCCACTGGCCGAGGTTGAGCACACCGTCGCTGCCCACGTAGGAGACGAACATCTGCCCGTTGGCTCCGAGGTAGGCGCTCGGGCTTGTGCCAGTCTTGACGGCGAAGCCCAGGCGGTCGTTGCGCCACTGGGTCCCGGTCCAGAAGGCCAGCCACATAGTCCCATCAGCACCCACGTAAGGGGCGTAGAGCGCACCGCCAGTAGGGATGACACCTGACGCAGGAACAACCCCGGTGGGGCTGTGAGTCACCCCGGCGTGTCCGGGGACCTGATTCCTTGGAAGGATGAAGGTCATGGCACGTCCCCTCGAAGTACCCGCCGGAGTTGCGGGAGCGTGCGGTGCGGATGGTCGCTGAGGTGCGGCCGAACTACGGCACGGAGTACGAAGCGATCCGCGAGGTCGCGCACAAGCTCGGGATCGGTTCGGCCGAGACGTTGCGGCAGTGGGTGCGCCGCGGGCAGGTCGATGCCGGTCAGCGCCCCGGGATCACGTCCGAGGAGTCGGCGGAGATCAAGCGGTTGCGGCGCGAGAACGCCGAGCTGCGGCGGGCGAACGAGATCTTGAAAGCTGCGTCGGCTTTCTTCGCGGCCGAGCTCGACCGGCCACAGACCAGGTAGTGGCGTTCATCGAGGCGCACAAGGATCGCGCCGTGGGTGGTCTGCGTTGGGGAGTCGAGCCGATCATCGCTGTCCTGCGCGAGCAGGGCATCCAGATCGCCCCGTCCACGTACTACGAGGCTCGAGGTCGCTGCCCCTCGCGCCGGGCGGTGCGCGATGAGCAGCTGCGAAAGGTCGTGTTCGAGGAGTGGTCCAAGCGCCAGGTCCTGGGCGCCAGGAAGCTGTGGCTACGACTGCGCAGGGACGGGCACGACATCGCCCGGTGCACCGTGGAGCGCCTCATGGGCGAGCTCGGCATCACCGGGGCGGTGCGAGGCAAGGCGCGACGTGTGAGGCCACCGGAGCCGGCCACGGTCCGTGCAGCCGACCTGGTCGACCGGCACTTCGCCGCGTTCGCGCCCAACACGTTGTGGGTCGCGGACTTCACCTACGTCCCGACCTGGTCGGGCATGGTCTACGTCGCGTTCGTCTTCGACGTCCACTCCCGCCGGATCCTGGGCTGGCGGGCAGCGACATCGATGCGGACCGACCTGGTATTGGACTGCCTGGAGATGGCGCTGTGGACCCGGCGCACCGAGGGAGTGGTGGACCTGTCCGGGCTGGTCCACCACACCGACGCCGGCAGCCAGTACACCTCGATCGCGTTCACCGACCGCCTCATCGACCACGGCATCGACGCATCGGTCGGGTCCGTCGGGGACGCGTACGACAACGCCCTGGCCGAGTCCCAGATCGGGCTCTACAAGACCGAGCTCATCCGCCCCGAAGGCCCCTGGAAGGGCCTCGACGACGTCGAGGCCGCCACCCTGGACTGGGTCCACTGGTTCAACACCGAGCGCACCCACGGATCCATCGACGACCTCACCCCGGTCGAAGCCGAAGCGCCCTACTACAGTCACCACCAACGCCAAGCTGGAGCGGCTTGACGCATGAAACCCAGTCCCCGGAAACGCCGGGGTGACTCAAAGGTCCGCTGGTTCTTAGTTGACCAAAAGACGGGCACTGCTGTCCGCGCGTCTGGTCCGCAAGTAGAGGTACCGAACTGGGGGTGGGTGCTCGATCAAGCCCGCACTTTCGACCATGACGCCTACAACGGCCGCCCCATGACAGTGCGTTTTCCAACGGTGACTATCGTCCCTGTGCCGGGGGCCAAGCCGATCCCATTGACTCAACTCTTGGTGCCTCCCGGCCATCCCGCGAAGCTTGATCGACCGGAGCGCGTCCGGTTCTGAACACGCTCCGGTCTGAATCTCGCCGCAGGCTCTAAGTGGGTTTGTTCCCCAACTCCCAGCCGCTTAGCATGAGCTCCGTAACGTCCACCCCAGGCCGAAGGCCGCGGAGGCCTTCCCTGTTTAGGGCGCGGGTCTGCGGCACGAATCGCCTTCGGCTCACAGACCCGGAGAGGTGGCCTGGGTGTGGTGCGTCGCGTGCCTGCGGGTTCACGCTTCGCCGGTAGCACCACCATGCGGAGATGGTGCCGGTGGGTTGAGGTTCCACTCTGCGACGGGCTTGCCCCGGTCGATCTCCACCCAGTAGCCCTTGTACAGGGCGGGGGAGCGCACGGTCAGCCGGTGAACACCGTCCTTGACGTGCTCGACGGAGACCAGACGCGCATCAGTTGCGGCAGTGGGTCCGACGGGTCGGTCCAACATGGCCCCTGCTGAGAACCGCAACTCGGAGAGGAGCGCTGCGCCGACACGTTCGACCTCGAGAGTCAACAGCTCGAACAGGTCGATGTCCGCGCCATTGCGATGCACCGCCCATGTGACCGCTTCCGCCAGTGCGTCGGATGCTGCCGCCGCATTGCGAAGCTCGTTCACGCTCTTCGCATGCTCGGGCATACCGAGGGCATCTTCGATGGTCCCGTTGGGGTGTAACCACACCCCCGCATCGCGCCACACATTCAAGACAGCATCGAGACACCTGCCGCCGGGGGAGTGCTTGTCGAGTGCAGCAGCAGCCCGGGCGCGCTCGGTGTCGTTCGCTGGAACATGCTGAGCCTGGTTGATCGCTTCAGTCACAGGCTGAAGAGCCTTGGAGGTGCTCGCCTTGGAGAGATAAAAAGCGTCAACGTACGCCTGTCTGACCAGTGGCAGCGGGTCAACGGCCGCCCTGACGGTTATGTCGAACAGTGCGTCCAGGTCTGCGATGACTCTCACGTCGAGGTTTGCATCGCGGGCGATCCGCAACCACAGGGGGATCTTGCTCTTCCCACCGCAGGCGATGAAGTCGGTCTGTGCTGCTTCTTCTCTCGCGCACACTCTACTGGCGGTGGTTGTGAACGCTGCGACGTCGCCGACGCCTTCGACGAGGACCGGCCGCGGGCTGAAGACCAGGTCGCCGACGAGCTGCGGGTTCTCGGACAACGACTGCTCGACGTCCGCCCTGCGACCAGCGGGGACCTTCGCGCCGAGCCTGGTCGGCTCCTTCTGGGGTTGGGTCACCCAGATCGCGGTCATGTCGTCCCAGGTCGTCGGGGTCAGGAGCCTCGGCTCGTGGGTGATGACAACCGCGCGGCGACCAGAGCTGCGGCACTCGGCTTGCAGTTCTTGGAGCCACAGGCGCGACAGCGACGGGTGTAGGTGCAGCTCTGGCTCGTCCACTAGGAGCAGTTCCCAGTCGGTGCGATAGACCGCTGTGAGCAGGATGACCAGTTCGCGCAGGCCGTGCCCCTCTTCCCGCAGAAGGCTGTACTGCTGCCCGTCGAGCTCGACTACGGGGTCCAAGAAGCCGGACTTCTCCTCCAGGCGTATGCGACGCCCGAAGGCCCGCCGGACGAGGGCTGCTAGGCGAAGGAGTGTGTCCGGCTGCTCGCGCAGGACGTGAAGGGTGTCGTTGGCCGTGCCCCAGCTCTCGGCGGCCTGCTTCGACTGCTGCTTCGCCTTGTCGTCGGTTCCCGCCCCTGCGTACTCTCTGGGGGACGCTCCAACACCGGTGGAGACGGGGGAGTACGCGGTGATTCCCGCGAGCCTGTCGGCGGACAGGTAGTGAACCGTTCTCCCCGCTCCGCGCATCGCGCTCGTCATCGCCTTGGCTGTGCGGGTCTTGCCGCTACCGTTGCGCCCGACCAGGAACTGAACTTCCGGGGTCCAGTCCGGTTCGAAGAACATGTCACCGGCCCTGGCGCTCCCGGGGTAGACGCCACCCCAGGTGATGGTGACCGGCGGTAGCTCCAACCTTGGGGCATCGACGAGAACGACCATGCGGTGATTTAAGCAGGACCGAGGTGGCTTCTGTGCGCAGCGAAGAGTGTTTCACCCGTGCCCCCGTGCTTGACGATGACGCGCTTACGTTCGACACGCGCACCCCGCTTGCCAGACCATGACCAGACACCCCATGCCGGTTGCAGACACATGGGCGTGATGTGGCTTCTAGGAAAATCGCCCGTTGTGCGGTGTTGGCGTAGAGAGCGGTATATACCCGATACTCGTGGTATTAGATTGCCCTGTGGCCTGCGGAAACGTCTGGCGTTTCTCGGGCTCCCCCAGGCCTCCCCCGCTGCTATAGCACATGTGCCCTGACCTGCGGCGACGCGGCCTAGAGCACCGCGCTCCTAAAGCGGGTGTCGCCAGTTCGAATCTGGCCGGGCGCACCCAGCAGGACCGCTGTCCAGAGTCCGGCGAGTCTGACACTGCCCGCACTGAGGCCCGGTGCGCGTGGCGGTGCGGTCACTTCGTGGCGTTCGGGTGGTGCGTGGGCACGTCGAGCACGTGGACCGTGCCCGGGGCACCCGAGGTCACGTAGTACCACAGTCGTGCCCCGCCCGGGAGCTGGTACTGCCGTCGTACGTGCTCCACACCGTGGACGGTGACAGTCGCGAGGTCGCCCTTCAGCGGATGGCACGTCGGGTCGTTGCGGACCGGGTCACGCGTCAGGGCGTCCCAGGCATCGGCCAGTGCGTTGAGCTTGGTGGCGCGAAGGTCGCGCCAGCCCTTCTGCGCCTGCTGGGTGGCGAAGACCAGTCGGTGTTCGGTGCGTTTCGTCGGCCGCTCGACCTGGACGTCCTTGGGCACGATCACTCGTCGCCGTCGGGGCGCTCGACCTCGACCTGCTCGTCGAGCCACACGTACTCGGTGCGGTCCCAGCCGGCTGCCTTGGCCTGCGCCGTCGACATCCATGCATGGATGACCGTCGACAACGGTTCGAACTGCGCCACGGATGCGCACGCGCGAGCGGTGCGGACGAGCTCGTCGGCGAACGCCTCCTGCTCGGCGTCCGAGAGGAAGATCATCCACGGGAACGGGTCCCGAAGACGGGCCGCGAACGAGCTGGGCCAGTCCGAGACGGCGACGGCGACGATCTGCGCGGCGAGGGCGAGCCCGGCGCGGTCTGCGTCGGCCTCGGTCTTGCGCATGAGGACGAGCTCGTCGCCGTCACGGCGCGTGATGGTCACCGGGCCGCGGTCGGCTGCCGCGGCGACGGCCTTGCTGTCGCGCGAAAGGTCGGAGAACTTCACGCGCTGCTCGACAGTGGAGGCACTCATGCCCGCCATGATTTCAGAACTAGTTCTGAACGGCAAGGGCGAGTGGGACGGAGTGGTCCCAGGAGTGGAAGGAGAGCGGATCGGTCAGCGTCGTGGCGTCGCCTCGGGCCCCAGCCTCGGGCAAAGCCCCGTCCGGCGTCCGCGGCGCGACGGCGCGGCTCGGCACCGACGCACGCCCTGACCCCGAGCCGTTAGTTGATGATCTCGCCGCGCTCCTCGGTCCGCAGGGCCGCGAGGCGCGCGCGCCAGCTCGCGAGCTCCTCGGGGCTGAGCCGCGGCCACTCGGCGACCTCGCGGACCACCCGCAGGGGTGCGCTGCTCCGGTAGGACCGCGTGGGGTTGCCCGGGAACTTCTTGTCGGTGACGTTCGGGTCGTCCTCGAACGGGCCGGTCGGCTCGACCTCGTAGACGCGTGGTGCGGCGTCCCCGGCCGCGAGTTCGGCGGCGAGCGCGGCTCCGCCGACGAGCGCGGTGAAGTAGACGTGGTTCATGGCGATCTCGGGCCGGTAGTTCGACCGGAAGCCCGCGGTCAGCAGGTCGCCCGCCTGCAGGTCGGCCTTCGTCCCGTGGAAGAAGGGCCCCTCGTCCGTCGCCTGGTCCATCCGCTCAGCGTAGACAGCACGGTGTCTCGGGCCGCGCGGTCGGTCCCGGTCGCGTGCGGTCCCGATGCTCCGGGGTCCTACGCCGCGCCACGGTCCGGTCCGGCCCTAGCGCCGCCCGAGCCAGAGGTGCACCGGCTGCGGACTTCTTCACGGGCCGGTGCCCCCTGCGGCACCTCGGCCGCAAGGACACCCTAAGAACCGTTTCCCTGTGCTCGCCACCTGTCGCCTTCTCCGGTTCGGGAGTACGGTCGAAGGGTTGAGTCTGGACCTGGCTCCTCATCCTCTGGAGAAGACGGAGCACCGACATGTCCGTGGACGACCATGCCATCGACCATTCCTTGACCCGCGGAGCCGGACAGAAGATCGGCCAGTATCGCCTCGACCTGGGTACCGGCACCTGGTGGTGGTCGTCGGAGACGTACCGGGTCCATGGCTTCGAGCCGGGCGACGTGGTGCCGACCACCGAGCTCGTCCTGGCGCACAAGCATCCCGACGACCGTGAGCACGTGCGTGCGGTCCTCGACCGCGCCGCGGCCACGGGGGAGCCGTTCTCGAGCGTCCACCGCATCATGGACGCCCACGGCGTCGAGCGGTACGTCGTCCTCGTGGGGCAGGGGCGCCGCGACCGCGAGTCCGGCGAGGTCGTCGAGCTGCTCGGCTACTTCGTCGACATCACGGCGACGGTGGCGGGGCGCGCGCAGGAGCGTGCCCGCCGGGACATCACCGCGGCCGCTGAGGGCCGCGGCCCGATCGAGCAGGCGAAGGGCATCCTCATCGCCACGCACGGCGTGAGCGCGGACGAGGCGTTCGCCCGCCTCAAGCAGGTCTCGAACGACAAGAACGTCCGCCTGCGCGAGCTCGCCTCCGTCGTCGTCGACGAGGCGGGGCGCGCCGGCGGGGACTGCGCCGAGCGCGTCGACGCGATCCTGCGGTAGGCACCGCAGACGAGAAGAGCCCCGCGCTCCCGGACGGGAGTGCGGGGCTCTCTCGCGCGGGGACGCGCTCGGGTCGCCCGTGTCCGGCTAGGCCGACGCGGGCGTCGGGGCGGGCGCGCTGCCGGGCGTCGACGGCGTCGGCGCGGTCCCGGTGCTCCCGTCGCCGGTGCCGGTCTCCGCCTCGGACTCGGTACCGCCGCCGGTGCCCCCGGCGCCTCCGGCCCCCTCGCCCGGGCCCGGCGAGGGCGTCGGGGCGGGTTCCACCGGCGTCGTCGGGTCGGGGGTGGGGTCCACGGTCGGCTCCGGGGTGGGCGTGGGCGTGGTGGACGGCTCGTCGGACGGCGTCGTCGACGGCGAGGGGCTCGGGCCCGGGGTCGGGACGGTCGACGGGTCCTGCGAGGGACCGCTGGGCACCGGCGTCGCCGGGTCCTCGGTGCTCGGGGTCCGCTGGTGGCTGATCGTCGTCCCCGACCCCTCGACGCCGCGGACGGCGTCCGCGAGGGGCTTGCCGAGGACGAGCTCGACGACGAGGACCACGCCCATCACGGCGACGAACAGCGCGAGCGCCGTCACGGTGAGCACGCGGCCGCGCCCGTACCGGTCGATCAGCCGCAGCCAGCGGTTCTGGCCACCCTCGGAGTCGTCCGCCCCGTCCGCCTCGGCCGCCTCGCCGTCGGCCCCTGCCGAGCCGACGGCGGTGGCCACCGCCGTCTCGACGGTGTCCGCCCGCGCGTCGGGCTCGACGGCACCGCGGGGCACCGACGCGACCGCCGTGGTGGTGCGGGTACGGGTGGTGCCCGTGCCCGCGGTGGCCTGCACGACCTTGCCGACGACGGGCACGAGCTGCTCGCGCGTCTTCTGGATCGAGCGCGTGTAGACGTAGTTCGCGACGACGGTCAGCGCGCTGGCGATGCCGGCGCCGATGATCGTCCCGGCGGTCCCGAAGTAGGACAGGAGCACGGTGGTGCTCACCGCGGCGAGCGCGCTCGCGATGACCTGGGTGAGCGAGAGGCGGGCGGGGGCCTCGCGCTCCTTCTCGGGTGCCGGCTCCGCGGTGGCGCGTCCCGCGGTGGGCCCGGCGTCGGGGCCGGGCTCGTCGCGCGGGACGCGCGGGGCGTCGCGGTCGAGGCGGGGGTTCTCGGAGGGCGTGGTCACGTGGTGCTGGTTTCCGGTCGTCGGCGGGCTGGTCCGCCCGCCGCCACCGGCCGTGACGGCCGCGCGCCAGGGACCGGCGTCGGGCCACGGGCGTCCTTCCACGGTAGGACGTCCGTGTGGACCTCGCTCACGGGGGCCGTGCCCGGCCCTCAGAGGAACCGGGAAGATCCTGTGACGCCGCCGGTCAGGTCGTCGGACGCCGCACCCGCCGGGTCGCAGGGCGCTCCTGCGTGCCGCACGGCGGGGGAGGGCCGTATCCTGCCGAGGGTCGTCGTGACCGTGCGGTGGCCATCCGGCAGGGCGTGATGTGATCCGCGCCACACGCCGAGACGGCGCCCCGGCAGCCCGGGATCCGCGGAATGCCGCGCCTCCTCGTGGACGCCCGTCCAGGTCGTTCTCAGGCGTTTGTGCGGCTCGCCCGGTGGTCGTGCGTCCAGCGCCCCGGGCCGTGTTGACGCCTGGGCTGCGCGCCGTGCAAGATAGTTCTCGACAGCGCGCATCGCCTGCCCCCTGCGCGGTGCGCGCTGTTTCACACTTCTCCGGGAGAACATCTCGGAATTGCCCGGAAACGACGGCCTCGGAACACGAATTCTCGTGATCCGGGGCCGTTCGTCGTTCTCGCGGCGGCCCGCGCCCGGGTGTGGTCGCGGCCCGGCGCCGTGTGGCGCAGCGGGTCGCGACCTCCCCGGCGCGCCGCGTCGAGCGGCGGGAGGCGGACGGTTAGCGTCGGAGGGTGAATGCCGCAGCCCGCACCAGCTCAGCCGCCCGGAGCGTGGCCGATCCTGCTCGGCTGCCCTCGACCCCTCCCGGCGGGACCGACCGGCCCGACGCCGAGGCCGCCGACGTGACGTCGTCGCGCCCCGTGCTCGTGCCCGAGCCCACGACGTCCGACCTCGTCGACGAGGCGGTCGCCCGCTGGCGCGCCGGGCTCGTCGAGCTCGCCGGAGGGTCGTCGCTCGCCGACGTCTCCCTCCTCGGCGACGCCGTCGTCGACCTCACCGCCGCGCACCCCTCCGGCGTCGCCCAGCTCTTCGCGGGGCGGCCGACCCGGTTGTCCAACCTCTTCCGGGAGGGCGGCTCCCTGCCCGCCGCCCGCCGACGGGCGCGCGCCGTCGTCGTGCGGGCCGCCGAGCACGCGCAGCGCTACGGCGTCGCCCCGACGTACCTCGCGATCGGCGTGGCGACCTGGACCCAGAGCCCGACGGCGCCCCTCGCCGAGGACGACGTCGCGGCGCTCGCCCGCGTCGCCGGCCGCCCGCCCACGGTGGTGCCCGCCGACGGCGACGCGAGCGGCCCGACGGACGTCGAGCCCGCGGCGTCGGCACCCGACGCCGCCGACGCGCTGCTCACGCGCCCCGGCGACCCGTCCGACGGCGTGCCGGGCCCCGAGGAGGAGCCCGCGCCCCGGACGGTGCGCGCGCCCGTCCTGCTGCGCCCGCTCACCGTCACGCCCCGGGGCGACGGCGAGACGGACTACGAGCTCACGCTCGAGCCCACCGCCGAGATCAACCCGCTCCTCGCGCGCACGCTCCGGGCGCACGGCGCGCTCCTCGACCCCGTGACGCTGGCACGGTCCACGTTCACCGGCGCGGGCTTCGACCCGGGCGACGCGACCCGGCGGATCGCGGCCCTCGGGCAGGCGGTCCTCGACGACTTCGACCTCACCCACCGGGTCCTCGTCGGGACGTTCGTGCACCCGGGCCAGGTGCTGGTCGACGACCTCGACGAGCTCGCGCCCGCGCTCGAGCGGCACGAGGTCGTCGCGGCGCTCGCCGGGGACGAGCGGTCCGCCGCCGCGCTGCGGGCCGACCTCCCGGCACCGCGCGTCGGCGACGCCGACCCCGTGCTCGAGCGCGGCGCGGGCGACCTCGACCCGTCCCAGCGGCACGTCGTCGACGTCCTCGCGAGCGGCTCGCACCTGTTCGTCGACGCCCCCACCGGGTCCGACGTCGCGGGCACGCTCGCCGCCGTCGTCGCCGAGGCCGCGGCGTCGGGACGCCACGTCCTCTACGTGCCCGGCCACCGCCGCGCCGCGGACGCGCTCCTGGCCCGCCTCGACGCGCTGGGCCTCGACGGGCTCGCGCTCGACGTCGCCCCGGAGCCGACGTGGCGCGAGACCGCCTCCCACCGGCTGCTCGCCGCGATGGCGACCGAGCCGGAGCCGGTCGAGGACGACGACCTCGTGCGCACGCGCGACGCCCTGCTCGGTGCACGCGCCCGGCTCGCGGGGTACATCGAGGCGCTGCACCTCGTGCGCGACCCGTGGGGCGTGTCGGCGTACGACGCGCTCCAGGCCCTCGCGCGGCTCACCGCCGAGCGTCCGGCGCCGGACACGCGGGTGCGGCTCACGACCGAGGTCGTGCTCGCCGTCGGGCCGCAGCGCGAGCGGGTCGCCGCCGAGCTGCGCGAGGCCGCGATGCTCGGTGCCTTCACCGCCCGCGCGACGTCGACCCCCTGGTACGGCGCGGCGCTCACCACGCCGCAGGAGGCGCACGACGCCCTCGTGCGCGTGGAGCGGCTGCGCGCCCACACGCTGCCGCAGCTGCGCGCGCAGGTCGAGCAGGTCGCGGAGCGTACCGGGCTCACGACCGCGACGACGCTCCGCCAGTGGGGCGACCAGCTCACCATGCTCGGCGGGATGCGGGGCACGCTCGACGTGTTCCAGCCGCTCATCTTCGAGCGCACCGCGCAGGACATGGTGGAGGCGACCGCGTCGAAGCAGTGGCGCGAGCAGCACGGGATCGAGATGGGATGGTTCGCGCGTCGCCGGCTGCGTCGTCAGGCGCGCGACATGGTGCGGCCGGGCGTCCGCGTGCCCGACCTGCACGCCGCGCTCGTCGAGGTGCAGGCGCAGCGCGCCGTCTGGCAGGAGCAGTGCCCCCGTGGCGGCTGGCCCGTGCTGCCCGAAGGGCTGTCGGCCATCGAGGACACGCACGAGGCCGTCCGCATCGACGCCGAGGAGCTGGAGCCGGTGCTCGCGGGCACGCCCGCGGGCGGCGGGCTGCTCGACATGCCGCTCGACGCGCTCGCCGCCCGCCTCGACGCGCTCGCGGAGGACGCCGCCGCGCTCGACGCGCTCCCGGCGCGGACCGCGATCCAGCACCGGCTCACCGACCTCGGCCTCGGCGAGCTCCTCACCGACCTCGCGGCACGCCGCGTCGAGGCGGACGAGGTGGGCCCCGAGCTGGAGCTCGCCTGGTGGAGCTCGGTGTTCGAGCAGATCCTCGCGCAGGACCAGGCGCTCGCCGGGCAGGACGGCGCGGGCCTCGACGCGCTCGCGCGCCGGTTCCGCGAGCTCGACCGCGCGCACGTCGCGTCCCTCGCGGCGCCCGTCCGGGCGGCGGTCCGCGACCACCTCGGGACCGCGATGCGCGAGCACCGCGACGAGGCGGAGGCCCTCTTCACCGAGCTGCTCGAGGGCCGGCTCGTGAGCCTGCGCGAGACGGCGGAGCAGCACCCCGCCGTGCTACGCCGGCTGCGCCCCGTGCTCGTCGCCACCCCGACGCTCGTCCCGCACCTCGTGCCGGCGACCCGCACCGTCGACCTCGTGGTGCTCGACGCGATCGAGCACACGCCCGTCGAGCTCGTGCTGTCGGCGCTCGCGCGCGGGCGCCAGGTCGTCGCCGTCGGCGACCCGCGGGCGGCGTCCACGGACACCGTCCGCGAGCTCGCCGAGCTCCTGCCCACCGTCGCGCTGCTCGCCGACGGCTCGCGACGCGACCCGTTCGTCACCACGTTCCTCGCCGAGCACGGCTACGCGGGCGTCCTGCGCCCGTCGCCGCTGCCGCGCGCGGAGGTCCTCGTCCAGCTCGACGTCGTCGACGGCGCCGGGATGCCCGACACGGCGTCCGGCGCGGTCGAGAGCACGCAGGCCGAGGTCGACCGCGTCGTCGAGGTCGCGATCGAGCACGCGCTCACCCGGCCGGACGAGTCCCTCGCGATCGTCACCGTCACGCCCCTGCACGCCGACCGCATCCGCGACGCGCTCCTCGTCGAGGTCCGGCAGAACCCGGCGCTCGCCGGGTTCTTCTCCGGCGCCCGCGCGGAGCCGGTCGTCGTCGCGGACGTCTCCGGCGTCGCCGGGCTCGTGCGCGACACGATCGTGCTGTCCGTCGGCTTCGGGAAGACCCCGCACGGCCGCGTGCTGCACCGGTTCGGCATCCTCAACACCCCGGGCGCCGAGGCCATGCTGCTCGACGCCGTCGGGGCGACGCGCCGGCGTCTCCACGTCGTCTCGTGCTTCACGGCGGGCGACCTCGACCCCGAGCGACTGCGCGGCGCGGGTGCCCGGCTGCTCGCCGAGGTGCTCGACCTGGCCGAGCAGCGCAGCGGCGCCGCCGACCAGGTCACGCTGGGCAACGGCGTCGACCTCGGCGGCAGCCCCGACCGGCTCGTGCTGGACCTCGCCGAGCGGCTCTGGCGCGCGGGGCTCGTCGTCGAGACCGACTACGGCATCGGCGACGGCGACCGCATCCCGCTCGTCGTCGGCCACCCGGACCTGCCCGGCGAGCTCCTCGTCGCCGTGCTCACCGACGACGCGGCCTACGTCGCCGAGCGCAGCGTCCGCGTGCGCGACCGGCAGGTCGCCGAGCGGCTCGAGCGCATCGGCTGGACGGTCGCGCAGGTCTGGTCCGCCGCCGCGTTCCTCGACCCCGCCAAGGAGGCCGAGCGCATCCGGCGGGTCGTGCAGGCCGTGCGCGACGCGCGGCTCCCGGAGACGGGCGGCGTCGCGCAGACGGGCGGGGGCGACCGGATCGTCGTCGTGCCGGTGATCGACGACGACGAGCAGCACGGCGACGAGGACCTGTAGCCCGCCGGTGGGACCATGGGACGCGTGAGCACGACCGCCGACCCGAGCCCCGACCCGCGGAACCTGCCCGACGACGCGCGCGACCGTCCCGAGCCCGAGCCGGAGCCCGAGACCGGGCGCCGTCGGCGTCCGCGGCGGGCCGTGCGGCGGGGGACCGAGAGCACGGTGGTGCCCGGCACGAGCGCCGACGAGCGGGCCGAGGGCTGGGGCGACGAGTCAGCCCCCCGGCGCGGCGCGCCGGGCGAGAACGACGACCGCCTGCTGGGCGACGTGCCGCCCCACTACGGGCGCCACTGACGGCTCGCCGGGCGACCGGCTGAGCGGCGTCAGAGGTGCTGCGGGGGCGTCGGCCCGCCGGGCGCCGCGCCGGGGCCGCTGCCGGCCTGGGCGGCGAGGAGGTCGCGGATCTCCTGGAGCACGCGCACGTCCTCGGCCGGTGCCTCGGGCTCGGGCTCCTCGTCCTTCTTGCGTCGCTCCGCGAGCTTGTTCATCGGCAGGACGATGACGAAGTAGAGGGCGACGGCGATGATGAGGAACTGGAGGATCGCGTTGAGGACCCCGCCGACGGAGATGACCGAGGGCGGGATGTCCTTCGCCGCGTCTCCCGCGCGCAGCGTGATGTCCCACAGGCCCGTGAGGTCGGGCTTGCCGAAGATCGCCCCGATGAGGGGGTTGATGAAGTCCTCGACGATCGCCGTGACGACGCCGGAGAACGCCGCCCCGATGACGACGCCGACCGCCAGGTCGATCGCGTTGCCGCGGAGCACGAACTCCTTGAACCCTTGGAACACGCCCTTCATGTGCTGCTTCCCTCTCCTGTCGACGGGCACGCGTGGCGGCGGCGCCACCAGACGTGCACGCGCGATCCTGCCAACGGGCGCGGCGAGCGGCAACGGCTTCGCCCGGCGGGTCGGCGGTCTCGTGGTGTCGTCACGGGACCAGGACGGCCGTGACGGGGGCGTGCCCGGTCCGCGCCGCCAGCCGGACGGCCTCCTCGGGGCGCACCGCGACGAGCGTCACGACGTCGGAGCCCGACCCGCCGCTGCCGAGCAGGCCGCCGCCGTCGTCGGGCTCGGGCGCCGGCACGACGACCGCGGCGCGGGCCAGGTACGGGTCGCCCGGGGGAGCGGCCTCCGTCTGCGCGGAGTGCGTGGGCCCCGGGGCGAGGGCGGGGTCGCCCGCGGCCAGCAGGTCGACGCGGTCGCCCGGCCCGAGGAGCGCGGCGACTCCCGGGTCGAGCCGGACGGGCGCGACCACGGTCCCGTCGGGCGCCCCGGCGGCGAGCTCTCCTCCGGCGACGAGGCCGTCCTGGAGGAGCGTGCCCTCCGGCAGGGCGACGGTCGCGCGGCGTCCGACGACGTCGTCGGCCCGGACTGGTGCCCCGGCGGGCAGGAGGGAGGCCGGGACGTGGTCCACCCGCACGTCGGGTGCCGCGAGCGTGGTGCCGGGCGGCACCGCGCGGGCCGTCACGACGGCGGGAGCCGTCGGCGGAGGCGGGGGCCGCAGCGCACCGACGACGACCGACGCGGCGAGCCCGCAGCACAACGCGGCGACCACGAACCGGGACCGCCACCACAGGCCGTGCAGCAGCCGCCGCCGGGCGGCGGCGGCGCGGCCGGGGTGGGCTGACGGGCCGGGCGGGCGGGAGGAGCGAGGCATGGCGCGAAGGTAGCCGCGCGCGGCGAGCCGGTGGCCGCGGTGCGCGGCGGTCTGTGGACGACGCGGCGTGCGGCCCGCGCACCGTGAGCCGGCCGACCCGCTGTGGTCGGTCGCGCACCGGTGCGGCGCCGACGCCGGAGCCGGGGCGCGTCAGGGGCGAGAGACCCGGCGGCGCCGCGTCAGGTCAGGACGACGCGGCAGAGCTGCTCGACGCGCCGCCCGAGCTCGTGCCGCCTGACGAGGACGACCCCGCCGACGACGACGAGGACGACGCGCTGGACGTCGAGGCGGCGGGCGCCGTCGACGTCTTCCCGCCGGACCGCGAGTCCGTGCGGTAGAAGCCGGAGCCCTTGAACGTCACGCCCACGGAGGAGAACACCTTGCGCAGGCGGCCCGAGCACTCGGGGCACACCGTGAGGGCGTCGTCGCTGAACGACTGGTGGATGTCGAAGGCGTGACCGCAGGCGGTGCAGGTGTAGGCGTAGGTGGGCACGGGTTCTCCTCGTTCACGAGACGGCCGTCGAGGCGGCCACCGGCGGGTCGGGATCGGGACGGTCTCGGCCTGGTCGACGGTGTCAACACCGCCTGGCACTCGAAACTTCCGAGTGCTAATCATACGCGGACCGGCGCCCGGGCAGGGCCGGGGTAGTCTCGCATCCGTGTCTGCGCACGAACCCGCCGAGGCCCCCGCCGGTGACCCCGCCACCGGTGCCGACCCCGCGACCCCGGGCGAGGCCGCGGCCCCGCCGCGGCGCCATCGCCGGTCCACGCGCCGGCGCGTCCTGATCGGCGTGGCGGCGCTGCTCGTCGTCGCGCTCGTCGCGGGTGCCGCGTTCGTCGTGGTCACCGTCCGGCGCCCGCTCCCGCAGGCGTCCGGCGAGATCTCCGTGCCCGGCCTCGGCAGCGAGGTGACCGTGCTGCGCGACGCCCAGGGCGTGCCGCAGATCTACGCCGACACCCCCGAGGACCTCTTCCGCGCCCAGGGCTACGTCCAGGCGCAGGACCGCTTCTTCGAGATGGACTACCGCCGGCACGTCACGTCGGGGCGGCTCGCCGAGCTCGTCGGCGACAACCCGGACGCCATCGCCGCCGACACCGTGACGCGCACGTTCGGCTGGCGCCAGGTCGCGGAGGAGGAGTGGGACGTCGTCTCCCCGGAGACGAAGGCGTACCTCCAGGCGTACGCGGAGGGCGTGAACGCCTACCTGGAGGACCGCAGCCCGTCGGAGATCGCGCTCGAGTACACGGTGCTGGGGCTGCAGGTCGACGTCGCCGAGCCCGAGCCCTGGGACCCGGTCGACTCGCTCGCGTGGCTCAAGGCGATGGCCTGGGACCTGCGCGGCAACTACGACGACGAGCTCGACCGCGCGCTGGCCTACGGCACGCTCCAGGACACGGCGCGCGTCGCGGAGCTGTTCCCCGCCTACCCGTCCGAGCTCAACGCGCCGATCCTCGACCCCGGCGAGCTCGAGAACACGCAGGAGGTCGCCCTCGACCTGGGCCCGCAGGCCCGCGCCGAGTACGGCTCCGACCACCTCCAGGCCGCGCTCGAGGCCGCGGACCGCGCGCTCGGCGCCGTCCCCGTGCTCATCGGGCGCGGCGAGGGCACCGGCTCGAACTCGTGGGTCGTCTCCGGCGAGCACACGGCGTCGGGCAAGCCGATCCTCGCGAACGACCCGCACCTCGCCCTCGGGGCGCCCGGCATCTGGGCGCAGGTGGGGCTGCACTGCAACGAGGTCTCCCCGGCGTGCGGGTTCGACGTCGCGGGCTTCTCGTTCGCCGGCTTCCCCGGCGTGGTCATCGGGCACAACGCCCAGCTCGCCTGGGGCCTGACGAACATGGGCGCCGACGTCACCGACTTCTTCGTCGAGCGCGTGCGCGACGACACGTACCTGCGCGGCGACGAGTGGGTCCCGCTGGAGACCCGCACCGAGACGCTGCGCGTCGCCGGGGGCGACGACATCGAGATCGAGGTCCGCTCGACGCTCCACGGGCCGATCGTCTCCGAGGCGATCCCGGCGACGGACGCGGCCGTCGACACGCCCGCGCTGGACACGCGGCTGGGGGAGTACGCCGTCGCGCTCCAGTGGACCGCGCTCGAGCCGGGCCGCACCGCCGACGCCGTCTTCGCGTTCAACCTCGCGCAGGACGCCGAGGACATGCAGGCGGCCGCCGCGCTCTTCGAGGTGCCGGCCCAGAACATCGTCTTCGCGACCGCGGACGGCCACATCGGCTACCAGGCGCCCGGGAAGATCCCCGTGCGCCAGGCGGTCCCCGACGCCGAGGTGCCCTCCGACGGCACGTGGCCGCGCGACGGCTCCGACGAGCGCTACGACTGGCAGGGCTACGTCCCCAGCGAGGAGATGCCGCGCGTCGTGGACCCGGCCGAGGGCTTCATCGTGGCCGCCAACCAGGCCGTGCTGCCGGACGGCGTCGCGCCGTTCCTCACGACCGACTGGGACTACGGGTACCGCTCGCAGCGCATCCGCCAGCTCCTGGAGGCCGAGATCTCGGCCGGGCGCACCGTGGACGTCGACACGATGAACGAGGTCCAGGTCGACGACCGCAGCCCGTACGCCGAGGTGCTCGTGCAGCCCCTGCTCGAACAGGAGATCGACGACGACTTCGCGGCCGAGGGCCAGCAGCTCCTCGCGGACTGGGACTACCGGACCGACACCGACTCCGCCGCGGCGGCGTACTTCGCGGCCGTGTGGCGGAACCTGCTCCAGCTCACGTTCTGGGACGACCTGCCCGAGTCGGCGCGCCCGGGTGGCGGCAGCCGCTGGCTCGCCGTCGTGCAGAACCTCCTGGAGAACCCGACCGACCCGTTCTGGGACGACCGCCAGACCGTCAGCGTCGTCGAGACGCGCGACGAGGTGCTCACGCAGGCGCTCGTCTCCGCGCGCCTCGACCTCACCGTCGAGCAGAGCAAGCAGCCGTCGGACTGGGCCTGGGGCAAGATCCACGTGCTCGCCCTCAAGCACCCCGTGCTGGGCGGCGAGTCGATCCCGGGACCGGTGCGGGACTACGTCAACCCCACCCCGGTCGGCATGCCGGGTGGCTCGTCGATCGTCAACGCGACCGCGTGGGACGCCGCGTCCGGGTCGTTCGACGTGACGGCCGGGCCGTCGATGCGCATGGTCGTCGACCTCGGCGACCTCGACCGCTCGACGTGGGTGACCGTCACGGGCACCTCCGGGCACCCGGCGTCGAAGCACTACGCGGACCAGCTGAAGACGTGGTCCCGCGGGGAGACGTACGCGTGGCCGTTCTCCACCGAGGCGGTCGCCGAGGCGAGCAAGGACGAGCTCACCCTCGTGCCGTAGCGGAGCCGCCGGCGCGTCCGCCCCGTGCGCGGGCGCGGTGGCGGACGGCGCGGGAGCGGACGGCGCGGCCTGCTACGGCAGCCAGCGCCAGCCGAGGGGCGTCGCGACGGCGTCGACCGTGCGGTCGTGCGGCTCGACCGGCAGCGGTCGGTCGCTCGCGTCGTAGACCTCCTCCGGGAACACGACGGCCACGACCTTGGTGCCGGGGCGCACGTGCTCGAGCGCGCGGTCGTACCACCCGCCGCCCTGGCCGAGCCGGACGCCGCGCGAGTCGACGGCGAGCGCGGGCGCGACGACGACGTCGGCCTCGGCGATCGCTTCCGGACCCAGGGTCGGGGTGCCGGGCTCGGGCGGCCGCCCGGGCGCGCGGACCTGCAGGTCGGCGGGGCCGTCGTAGACGGCCCAGTCCCGCTGGAGCCCCGCGCCGAGCACGGGGAGCAGCAGGCGGACGCCGCGCGCGGCGAGGCGCTCGAGCATCGCCGACGTGCCGGGTTCACCCGGGCGCGCGGCGTAGGTCGCGACGCACGTGGCGGCGGCGACCTCGGGGATGGTCTCGACGACGTCGGCGATGGCGGCGTCCGCTTCCTTGCGGAGCCGCTCCGACCGCGCCTGACGGTGGGTGCGGATGGCCTTGCGGAGGATCTCCTTCGCGTCCTCGGCTTCGATGCTTCCGTGCAGGGGGTATGGCTGGACCGGGCCACTCATGTCCCTATTGTCACCCGGCGCGCGCGTCCGCGCCGACGCCGCGCGGGTGACCTTCGGCCCCGGAGGCCCGGAGCGGGTTCCGCGGACGCGTCCGGGGTGCCTATGATCGGAGGGAGCCAGTAGTTCGGACTCCTGACAAATGGGTCGCCGTCCGACAGAGGTGCCGACAGTGAGGACGCCATGACCGCGACGACCGCGAACCCCACCGAGACCACCCCACGAGGGGGCGCCCACCCGAGGACCGGTCGTGCCGCCGTCGTGCTCGCCGCGGGCCACGACGACGCGTCGCGCGAGCTCTTGTCGCGGCCCCTGGGTGACGCGACGGTCGTCGAGCTGGCGGTCGCGAACGTCCGCCGCGTCGTCGACGCGGGCCGCATCGTCGTGGTCGTGTCGCCCGACGACCCGACCGTGCGCGAGCTGCTCGGCGAGGACGTCGTCTACGTGGAGCAGGAGTCGCCGCTCGGCACGGGCGACGCGGTCCTCGCGGCGCGCGAGGCGATCGCGTCGGTGCTCGGGCCGGGCGTCGACGAGCCGGTCCTCGTCGCCTACGCGGACACGCCGCTGCTGCGCTCCGAGTCGCTGCTCGGGCTGCTGACGCGCCACACCCTCACGGGCGCGGACCTGTCGCTGCTCTCCGCCGTCGTGGACGACCCGGACGGCTACGGGCGCGTCGTCCGCGCCGGGGGCGAGATCACGGCGATCCTCGAGTCGTCCGAGGTCGCGGACGCCGCGCCCGAGCCGCGCACCGAGATCAACGTGGGTGCGTACGTCGCGGCGCCCCGCCTGCTGTTCGGCGAGCTGGAGCGCATGGCGGCCGACGGCGAGCACCGGCTCACCGAGCTCGCGCGCCGCGTCATCGGGGCGGGCAAGCGCATCTCGTCGTACCGCATCGTCGACGTGGACGAGGTCCGCGGCATCAACACCCCGGACGAGCTCGCCCAGGCGGCGGACATCGTCCTCAAGCGCTTGTTCGTGCCGAAGAAGAACACGGACACGAAGATCGTGTTCGGCACCGGCGGCTGGCGCGCGGTCATCGGCGAGGGCTACACGCTCGCCAACGTGCGCCGGCTGTGCCAGGCCATCGCGAACGAGACGATCCGCCGCGGGCTGGACGGGAAGGGCGTCGTGATCGGCGGCGACCGCCGCTTCCTCTCGCGCGAGTCGGCCATCGCCGCGGCCGAGGTCTTCGCGGGCAACAACATCGCGGTGACCCTCCTGCCCGACGACGTGCCGACCCCGCTCGTGACCTTCGCCGCGCCCTACCTCGGGGCGGCCTACGGCATCATCGTCACCTCGAGCCACAACCCGCCCGAGTGGAACGGCATGAAGGTGTTCCGCCAGGACGGCTCGCTCCCGCTCGACGACGAGACGGACCGCTACCAGGACGAGGCGAACGCGCTGTCGGTCGACGACGTCATCACGCTCGACATCGACGTGGCCCGCCGCACGGGCGTCGTCGTCGACCGGTCGCTCACGGACCCGTACGTCGACGCGATCGAGCGGATCATCGACGTCGAGGCCGTGCGCGGCTCGGACCTGCAGGTCGTCGTGGACCCGATGTACGGCACGAGCCAGCTCACGCTCGGCACCATCCTGTCCGACATGCGCGTGCGGTCGGAGTTCATCCACGCGGCGCACAACCCGCTGTTCGGGGGCGTCGCGCCGGCACCGGACCTCCAGCGCCTCAGCACGCTCGTGACGATGATCCAGCAGGGCGGCGGCCGCTACGACCTCGGCATGGCGACGGACGGCGACTCGGACCGTATCGGGATCGTCGACGAGACGGGCGAGTACATCTCGACGAACGACCTGCTCCTCCTCCTGTACTGGTACCTGCACGAGGTCCGCGGGGAGAAGGGCGGCGTGGTGCGCAACCTCGCGACGACGCACCTGCTCGACCGGCTCGCGGCGCACTTCGGCGAGGAGTCGCGCGAGGTCAGGGTCGGGTTCAAGCACGTCACCGCGGGCATGGCGGAGATCGGCGCCGTGCTCGGCGGCGAGTCGTCCGGTGGCCTGACGATCCGCGGCTGGATCCTCGGCAAGGACGGCATCTTCGCGTGCGCCCTCGTGGCCGAGATGCTGGCGCGCACGGGCAAGCGGATCTCCGAGCTGCGCGCGATGCTCTACGAGATCACCGGCCGCCTGTACACGCTCGAGGCGGGCGTGCCGGCCACCCCGGAGATGCGCGTCGAGGTGCCGCGCCGGCTCGAGGCGCAGCCCCTCACGCACGTCGGGCCGTACCCGGTCGTCTCGGTCTCCCACCTGGACGGCACCAAGATCCTCCTCGAGAACGACAACTGGGCGCTCCTGCGGTTCTCCGGGACCGAGCCCGTCCTGCGCATGTTCGTCGAGGCGGACACCCCCGAGAAGGCCGCCGAGCTCCTCGAGTGGCTGCAGGGGTTCGTCACCGCCGGCGTCTGACGCCCGCGCCCCCACCCGGCACCCCCGCCGCACCCAGCCCCCAGCCCCACCCCAGGACAGGAACCAGAGCAACGATGCGCTACGGCCACTTCGACACCGCGCACGACGAGTACGTCGTCGAGCGCCCCGACGTCCCCGTCTCGTGGACGAACTACCTCGGCACCCGGGACATGTGCACGGTCCTGTCGCACCACGGCGGCGGGTACTCGTACTACAAGAGCTCGCAGTACGGGCGCATCTCGCGCTTCCGCCAGAACGGGGTGCCGCTCGACCGCCCCGGTCACTACGTCTACCTGCGCGACGACGCGGACGGCGACTACTGGTCGGTGTCCTGGCAGCCGGTCGGCAAGCCGTTCGTCGGGCCGGACGAGGAGCTCGACCCGGCCGGCGGCGCGGGGCGCTGGACCACGCGCCACGGCCTGAGCTACACGACCTTCCGCTCCGAGTACAAGGGCATCGACGCCGAGCAGACGGTCTTCATCCCGCTCGACGACGACGTCGAGCTGTGGGACGTGCGCGTCACCAACACGACGGACGAGGTGCGCGAGCTCACCGTCGGGTCGTACGTGGAGTTCTCGTTCCACACGATCACGATCGACAACCAGAACCTGCAGATGTCGCTCTACGCGTCCGGCTCCTCGTACGAGGACGGGATCATCGAGTACGACTTCTACTACGAGCCCTGGACGTACCACTACTTCGCGTCGAGCGAGACGCCGTCGTCGTACGACTCGCTGCGCGACAGCTTCATCGGCCCGTACCGCACCGAGAGCAACCCGCTCGCGATCGAGCGGGGCGAGGGCTCGAACACGAGCGCGACGACGCAGAACCACTGCGGCGCGCTGCTGCACAAGGTGACGCTCGCGCCGGGCGAGACCAAGCGCCTCGTCTTCATGCTCGGCTACGGCTCGCGCGACGCGGCCGGGCGCGCGATCCAGGCGAAGTACTCGGACGTCGCGGCCGTCGACCACGAGCGCGAGCGGCTGCGCGACTACTGGCGCGCCAAGCAGGACAAGCTGCGCATCCGCACGCCCCACGAGGGCATGAACACGATGATCAACGCGTGGACGCTGCTCCAGGCGGAGACGTGCGTCGTGTGGTCGCGGTTCGCGTCGTTCGTCGAGGTGGGCGGGCGCGCCGGGCTCGGCTACCGGGACACGGCGCAGGACGTCATGAGCGTCATCCACTCGAACCCGACGAAGACGCGGCAGCGCATCGTCGAGCTCCTGCGGGCCCAGACCGAGGCCGGCTACGGCCTGCACCTGTTCGACCCCAAGGCGTTCGACCCCGACGCGGAGAAGCTGCCCGACGTCCCGTCGCCGACGATCGTCCCGACGGTCGACCCGAAGGACCTCATCCACGGCCTCGAGGACACGTGCTCCGACGACCACCTGTGGCTCGTGCCGTCGGTCGTGGAGTACGTCAAGGAGACGGGCGACCGCGCGTTCCTCGACCTGGAGATCCCGTTCGCCGAGGGCACGCCCGCGACCGTCTACGACCACCTCGTCCGCGCGCTCGAGTTCTCCGCCGAGCAGGTGGGCCAGAACGGCGTCGCGCTCGGCCTGCGCGCCGACTGGAACGACTGCCTCAACCTCGGCGGCGGCGAGACGTCGCTCGTGACCTTCCTCCACGCGTGGGCGATCGGCGCGTTCCTCGAGGTCGCGGAGCCGCTCGCGGCGGCGGGCGACGAGCGCGCCGAGGCGGACGTCGTCCGGTTCACGGCGGAGCGCGAGCGCATCGCGAAGGTCGCGGACGCGCAGCTCTGGGACGGGCGCTGGTGGATCCGCGGCTACACGCGCGACGGCGTGAAGATCGGCTCGGCGCAGAACGACGAGGGCAAGATCTTCCTCGAGCACCAGGCCTGGCCCGTCATCGCGGGCATCACGAGCCAGGAGCGCGGCGAGGCGTCGATGGACGCGGTGCGCGAGCTCCTCGGTTCCGAGTACGGCAACCACCTCAACTGGCCGGCGTTCACGAAGGTCGACGACACGGTCGGCTTCGTGACGCGCGTGTACCCGGGCATCAAGGAGAACGCCGCGATCTTCTCCCACCCGAACGCGTGGCCGATCATCGCCGAGGCGATGCTGGGCCGCGGCGACGAGGCGGTGCAGTTCTACGACGCGATCCTGCCGTACCACCAGAACGACAACATCGAGGTCCGCGGGGCGGAGCCCTACGCGTACGTCCAGTTCCTCTACGGCCGCGACCACGAGTGGTTCGGCAAGGCGCAGAACCCGTGGCTCACGGGCACGGCCGGCTGGATGTACACCGCCGTGACCAAGTACGTGCTCGGCGTCCGCCTCGCGCTCGACGGCCTGGTCGTCGACCCGTCGATCCCGAAGGACTGGGACGGGTTCGAGGTGCGTCGCGAGTGGCGCGGCGCCGTCTACGACATCGAGGTCCGCAACCCGGACCACGTGTCGAAGGGCGTGCGCTCGGTGACGGTCGACGGCGTCGAGCACGACCCGGCGACCCCGATCCCGGCGCTGCCCGCGGGCACGGAGGCGAAGGTCGTCGTCACGCTGGGCTGAGGACGGGGCTGAGCAGGGGTCTGAGCACGGGGACACCACCGGGTGCCCGCGTCACCGGTCGGTGGCGCGCGGGCGCCCGGTGGTGTCACCCTGTGCACCGAGGGCCGGGCGCACCGCCGGTCCTCGTCGCCAAGCCCACCGACAGGCCGAGGACGGTACACCGCCGCATGACCCACAAGATCGCGCGCGGCTGGACCGTCGCCAAGCCGTGGCCCGTGACGCTGCGGGACGACACCCTGGGCGGGTCCGTGGTCCTGCGTCCGCTGCGGCGCCGGGACGCGAACGCGTGGATGCGGCTGCGCGCGCGCAACGCGGACTGGCTGGAGCGGTGGGAGGGCACGTCGCCGCGCCCCGGCACGCCGGGCGGGCCCCCGACGTTCGCGGAGTACGTCCGGGTCCTGTCGGCCCAGGCGCGCGCCGGGTCCTCGCTGCCGTTCGCCGTCGAGCTGGACGGCGAGCTCGTCGGCCAGCTCACCGTGTCGTCCATCACGTACGGGTCGCTGTGCGGTGCAAGCATCGGCTACTGGGTGAGCGAGCACGTCGCGGGCCGTGGCGTCATCCCGACCGCCGTCGCGATGGCCACGGACTACTGCTTCACGATCCTCGGCCTGCACCGGATCGAGATCAACATCCGCCCGGAGAACGGCCCGAGCCTGCGCGTCGTGGAGAAGCTGGGGCTGCGCGACGAGGGGGTCCGCGAGCGGTACCTGCACATCCAGGGGGAGTGGCGCGACCACCGGACGTTCGCCGTCACGAGCGAGGAGGTCCCGGACGGCCTCCTCGCGCGCTGGCAGGCGACACGCCGCGAGAGCATCTGAGCCGCCCGACACGCCGGGGCGCGTGCGGAGCGTGGCCGCGGGCCTCGCCTACGGTCGTGATGTGGAATCGGCCTCGGGGATCGTCGCGCTCGCGGTGTTCCTGCTGTGGGTCGGCTTCTACGTCCCGCACCGGGTGCGTCACCGGCAGCAGCTGCTGGACGCGCGCACGGACGACCGCTTCTCCGGCTCCCTGCGCGTCCTGGCCGTCGCCGGCCCGGGCGGCGGGGGGTTCGACCGCTGGGACGCCCGGCTCGACGGCGTCACGACCGTCGCGGCGATCGCCTCCGGTCCCGCCGGAGCCGGAGGGCGCCCCCTGCTCGGGGCAGCCGGGACGCAGAGCCGGTCCGAGGGCCGGACGCACGACGAGGAGGGAACGCACGCCATGGGGAGCACCGTCAGCGCGTCACCCTCGCGCGGGGCACCGCCGCGCCGTCAGCCGGCCTCCGAGCAGTCCCGCCTCGAGCTCCTCGAGCGGCGCGCCGCCGCGGCGCGCCGTCGTCTCGCGCTCACGGTCGTGCTGCTCCTCGCGACCGTCGGGGTGTGGGTCGTCGTCGCGCTCGGGCTCGTCCCGTGGTGGGCGGGCGTGGTCCCGACGGCGTTCCTCGGCCTCGTGCTCGTGCTCGGCCGCCGTGCGGTGCTCGCCGCCCAGCGGTCCGACGCCGCGTGGCTGGCCGAGCGTCGTGCCGCGGCCCGCGCGGCTCGCGGCGCAGTGCTCGGCGCACCGCCCGCCCCCCGGGGCGCGCGCCCGCGCGTCACGGGTCGCGCCGTCCACGGCTCGCAGGTGAGCACGCAGATGATCCCGCGCGTCACGCCGCAGGACCTCGCGCGGGCGAACGCCGCGGCCTCCGCGGACGCCGGCGCGCCGGCCACGACGGGCGCGTCGTCCCGCGAGCGGGCCACCGCGTCCGGTCCGGCCGAGGGCCCCGCGTCCGAGGAGCCCGCCCCAGCGGCCGACGAGCCGACCACCGTTCGCGAGACGACCCCGGTCGTCGAGGTCGAGGTCGTCGACGCCGAGCGCGTCCCGACGGGCCGCGCGTGGGACCCGGTGCCCGTGCCCCCGCCGACGTACACCATGAAGCCCACGGCCCCCCGCCGCGAGCCCGCCCCGCTCACGGACGACGACGTCGTCTCGCCCACGGTGTCGGCCCGCGTCGAGCCGGTGGTGGCCGCCGACGCCCGGTCCGGCGCCCCGACCCCGGCCGTGGGCGACGAGCGCAAGCCGTCCACGGAGACGCTCGGCCTGGACCTCAACGAGATCCTGGCGCGCCGTCGGGCGGCAGGGCAGTAGACCCCCTGAGGGCGGCCGGTTTGCGAGACCCCGCCCTCGGGGTGCTAATCTGTTCCTCGCTTGAGGGGCTATGGCGCAGTTGGTAGCGCGTCTCGTTCGCAATGAGAAGGTCGGGGGTTCGAATCCCCCTAGCTCCACCGGAGAGACCCTCGCCAGACCAGGTCGACGACCTGAGACGGCGAGGGTCTCGTCTTTTTCCCGGAGCCTCCTGCCTCGATCGCGGCCCTCGCGCTGCCGCCGACGTCGAGTGGACCTCGCGGCGCGCGAGGGAGGCGGGCGCGGTGGCCGCCGCGCCGCCGGTGCGCGCCGCACCTATCCTGGCGACGTGGCCCTCACCGTGCTGGTTCCGGTCCCCGGCGGGACGTTCCGCATGGGCTCGGACCGGCACTACCCGGAGGAGGGTCCGGCCCACGACCGGCAGGTGGAGCCGTTCCTCCTGGAGCGGCACGCGGTGACGAACGCGCAGTTCGCGGCGTTCGTCGCGGACACCGGGTACGTGACGGTCGCGGAGCGTCCGCTCGACCCGGCCGACTTCCCGGGGGCCGACCCGGTGGACCTGGTGCCCGGGGGCCTCGTGTTCACCCCGACGGCGGGCCCGGTCGACCTGCGCGACTGGCGGCAGTGGTGGCGGTGGCAGCCCGGGGCGTCGTGGCGTTCGCCGCAGGGGCCGGGGTCGGGCGTCGACGACCGGCCGGACCACCCGGTGGTGCTCGTCGCGTTCGAGGACGCCTCGGCCTACGCGGAGTGGGCGGGACGGCGTCTGCCCACCGAGGCCGAGTGGGAGCGCGCCGCACGGGGCGGTCTCGACGACGCGGAGTACGCGTGGGGCGACGAGCTCGCACCGGGCGGACGCCTGATGGCCAACACCTGGCAGGGCCGGTTCCCGTACGACGACGCGGGCTGGGGCGGGACGTCGCCCGTCGGCTCGTACGAGCCGAACGGGTACGGGCTCGTGGACCTGATCGGGAACACGTGGGAGTGGACGGCGGACACGTTCACGCCGCGCCACGTCGTCCCGGGCACGCGCGGGCCGGACGCCGGTGGACGACCGAACCTGCTGGCCCCCACGACGTCGCCGGAGGTCCTGCGCGTGACGAAAGGCGGCTCGTACCTGTGCGCGCCCGAGTACTGTCGCCGCTACCGGCCCGCGGCGCGGTCCGCGCAGTCCGACGACAGCGCGACGACGCACCTCGGGTTCCGCTGCGCCGCGGACGTCCGCTGACCGCGGGTCGGTGACCCGCTTGCGCCCCGGGCACGACGAAGGCCCCCACCGAGCGGTGAGGGCCTTCGCGGAGCGGCGTGGCCGCGACGAGGTCAGGGGCAGGTGACGGGCTCGCCACGCACCTCGACGACCGTGCCCGAGGGCACGCCGGAGCACGCGTCGAGGACCTCCTGCGTCACGGCGCCGACGGTGCTGAAGAACACGATCGAGCCGATGATCGTCAGGACGAGCACGATCGCGCCGACGATGATGCCGGCGAGCGCGAGGCCGTTCTTGTAGCCGGCCTTCTTGGACTTGTTGAAGGCCACGATGCTGAGGATCAGGCCGACGATCGAGAGGCAGCCGAGGAACGACAGCACGAGGCCGACGATCCCCATCGTCTTGCCCGGGTCCTGGCCCGGGGCGGAGTACGACGGGGCGCCCGCCTGCGGTGCGCCGTACTGGGGCGCCTGCGGTGCGCCGTACTGCGGGGCCTGAGGGGCGCCGTACTGCGGGGCCTGCGGCGGCTGCTGCGGCTCGCCGGGCTGCGGCGCGCCGTAGGCGGGCGGGCCGGACGGCGTCCCGCCGGGCTGCTGCGGGTTCTGGTCGGGCTGGTCGGGGGTCGACATGCGATCTCCTCGGCGTTCGGTCAGGGCCTGCCCAGTATGCCGGTCGGGGCCGCCGCCCGCCCTGTGATTCCGCGGCGCGCCCGGCGGCTGGTCCGGGTGGGTGGGGTCACGCGACCCCGCGGCCGGTCGGGTCCGACCATCACGAGTCCCTCACATCCCTCGGTCGGCGAGCCGCGCCGGGTGCGCGATGATGGGGGCGTGAACACTCGGAAGGTCCGATTCGTCCCTGTCGCCCTCCCCGTCGTCCTCTCGCTCGGTGCCGTCGTGGCGCTGGGCGGCTGTGCCGCGGAGACGGCGAAGGCCGACGGGCCGTCCTCGGGCGAGACCGGGCTCGTCGCCCGCGCCGCCGAGCCGAGCGACGGCGTCCTCGTGCTCGGCTCGACCGAGCCGGCGGAGCTCGCGCTGACGAGCAGCCAGGCGTTCTTCACCAACGCGCCGGTCGTCGTGCTCGCCACGGCGGACGACGAGGCCGCGCGCGCGACCGCGGCCGCGGCCGCCGTCGAGCTCGCCGCGCCCGTGCTGCTCGTGGGGGGCGCCATCTCGGACGGCGGGCTGCGCACGGAGCTGAGCCGGCTCGGCGCGGTCGCCGTCGTCGAGGTGGGCGAGCCGGACGCGCCCCCCGGCCAGGAGGGCGTGGGCGAGGAGCCCGCGCGCGCGACCCTGGGCGACGTCGACGGCGTCGAGCGCGTCCTGCTGGAGGTCGGGGCGCTCCTTCCCGACGGGACGCTCGACGAGCGCGACCTCGACGAGGTCCGCGCCGCGCTGCCCGATCGGGGCGAGCCGGAGACGCTGACCGAGGTCCTGGCCCTCACGGAGCCGGGCAGCCTCGCGGTGCCGGGCGGACCGCAGTCCGCCGCCATCGCGACCGCGCGCGCCGCGGGCGCCGTGCCCCTCGAGGTACCGCAGGGCGACCCGCGGGCGTCCGCCGAGGTCGTCGACGCGATCTCGGCGGCGAAGGCGCTCGCCGTCGTCGGCATCGGCGCGAGCTTCGGCACGGCCGACGACCTCACGTGGCGGCTGCGGTCGGCCGAGGCGGGCGACCTGCTCCCCAGCGGTTCGCAGCTCGTCCTGGCCGACGGCGTCCGGTACGTCGCGGTGGAGGCCGACGCCGTGACGTCGGGCCTCGTCGCGGTGGGGGAGCGCTCGGCGACGGAGGCCGTCGAGCGTGCGCAGGAGGCGGCGGCGGCGTACGCCGAGGCCGCCCCGGACGACGTGGTGGTCCCGGTGCTCGAGGTGCCGGCGACGCGGGCGTCGTCGAACCCGGGCGCGGACCGCGACTACTCGACCGAGATCCCGGCCGAGGAGCTGGTCCCGCTCGTCGACACCGCGGCGGCCGCGGGGGTGCTCGTCGTGCTGCGCCTGGAGCCCGGCCGCGCGAGCTTCGACGAGCAGGTCGCCGAGTACGCGGACCTGCTCGCACGCCCGACCGTGGGCGTCGCGCTCGCGGTCGACGCGCGCCGCGGGGGCGAGGGGTCGCGCGCCGGCACGGTGGGCGCGGCGGAGCTCAGCGCCGCGATCGGTGCCGTCGGGGAGGTCGTGCGCACGCAGGGCCTGCCGCAGAAGCTCGTCGTCGTGCAGCGACCCGACGCCGACGCGGTGCTCGACGCCGCCGCGCTCGACGTGGGTGCGGGCGAGGCGGCCGTCGTGCTGCAGCCGACGGCGCAGGCGGGGTTCGGCGCCCGGGCGCGCGAGTGGGGCACGCTGCTCGACGACGTGCCGGCAGGCGTGGTGGGCGGCTGGACCACGGGTTCGGCGGACCCGGCGCGGGACGTCGAGGGCGTCCTGTCGCTCGACCCGAGCCCGCGCTACGTGGCGCCGTCGCGCTGACGATCCGCTCCGCAGGGCACTTGGTCGGTCCCGCGCGCGCGGGTTAGGGTGTGTCGCTCGCAAAAGCCGAATCGATTCGACCAGACCCAGACGACGAGGTACCTGATGGTCTCGATCATCCCCCAGCCCCTGCACGTCGAGCCCGGCGAGGGCCACGTGCCCGTCGGTGCCCTGGAGGTCCACGCGGTCGGTCTCGACGGTGCCGCCCCCTGGCTCGCCGACCTCGCCGCGCGCGTCCTCTCCGGCCTCGACGGCGTCACCGCGACGCACGACGACCCCGCCGCCGTCGCGGTTCCCGCCGCGGACGGGGAGCGCACCGCGCTCGTCCTGCGCGTCGACGGGGCGGCCGGGCCGGAGGGCTCCACGAGCCCCGAGCGCTACAGCCTCGTCGTCGACGCCGCCGGCGTCACCGCCACGGCGCCCGAGCCGGCCGGGCTGCTGCACGCGGTGCAGACGCTGCGCCAGCTCGTCGTCGCGCCGGGTGACGGGGCGCCCGCGCGCGTGCCGCACGTCGTCGTGCACGACGCGCCGCGCTACCCCTGGCGCGGTCTCTCCGTGGACGTGGCGCGCACGTTCTTCGGGCTCGACGCGCTGCGGGCCGTGGTCGACGTCGCGGCGGCGTACAAGCTCAACGTGCTGCACCTGCACCTCACCGACGACCAGGGCTGGCGCATCGAGTCGCCGTCGCGGCCCGAGCTCGCCAAGCTCTCCTCGGGCGGCGACACGTCCGGCGGGACGGGCGGCCACCTGTCCCTCGCCGACTTCCGCGCCCTGCAGGACCACGCGGCCGAGCGCTTCGTGCGCGTCGTGCCGGAGATCGACGTGCCGGGCCACATCAACGCGGCGACCCACGTGTACGGCGACCTCATGCCCGACGGCGTCCCCACGGACGCCTACCACGGCATCGAGGTGGGCTTCTCGCGCCTGACGTTCGACCTCCCGGCCACCGAGCCGTTCCTGCGCGACGTCTTCACGGACCTCGCCCACGCGACCGACGGTGAGCACGTGCACCTCGGCGGCGACGAGGTGCTGAAGATGGAGCCCGCCGAGTACGCGCGCTTCGTCGAGCTGTGCGAGCGGCTGATCCTCGAGGCGGGCAAGAAGCCGGTCGCGTGGCAGGAGGCGGCGAAGGCGCCCCTGCGCCCGGGCACCCTCGTGCAGTACTGGGACACCCACCCCATGGACCTCACGTACCTCGTCGACGCCGCCAGGGCGGGAGCGCGCGTCATCATGTCGCCCGCGAACCGCGTCTACCTCGACATGAAGTACACGGCCGACTTCCCGCTCGGGCAGGAGTGGGCGGGGCTCGTCGAGGTCCGCGACGCGTACGACTGGGAGCCCCAGCAGGTGGTCCCCGGGCTCCCTGCCGACTCGATCGAGGGCGTGGAGGCCGCGGTCTGGACGGAGCGCATCCCCACGCTCGACGCGCTGTTCACGATGCTCCTGCCGCGCCTGAGCGCCGTCGCGGAGGTCGCCTGGACGGCCCCCGACCGCAAGGACTGGGACGACTACCGCCGACGCGTCGCCCGCGAGGCGCACGCGTGGCGCCGCTCAGGCACCCCCTTCCATCCCTCGGAGCAGGTCGACTGGTGACGCGGGCGGGCGACGCCCGCGGGGTGGTCGACGTCACCGGGGAAAACTCGTCCTGCGGTCGCGAGGCGGGCGACCGCTGACGGACCATCGATCGATGGCCTTCGTGACCTTCTCCGCCGCCCGCCACGACGACCCGTCCGGAACTCCCTCCTCGACCCCACACCCCGGCTCCCGCGCGCGCCGGAGCGGCCCGCGCCGTCGTGCGGCCGCGCTCGCCGCGACGCTGGCCCTGGCGACCGCGCTCGCCGCGTGCACGGGCGGCGACCCGGACCCCGCCGCGAGCAGCACGGGGCCCGCCGCAGGCGCCGAGGCCGAGGCCGACGGCGCCCGCGCCGCGACGCCCGAGGGCGTCCTCACCCTCGCCGACGAAGACCCCGCCGCGCTCGCGCTCGCGGCGAGCCGCACGTTCTTCGCGACCGCGCCGGTCGCGGTCGTCGTGCCGGACGACGCCGTCGAGGACGCGACCGCGGTCGGCGTCGCCGCGGCGCTCGCCGAGCGGGTCGTCGCGCCCGTCCTGGTCGCGGGGGACGACGCGGCGCTCGCCGAGGAGCTGGCACGCCTCGACGCCGCCGAGGCGGTCGTCGTCGCGCCGGAGGGGACGAGCGTCCCCGGCCTCGACGACGTGTCCACGGTGCACGTCGACCCGGCGGCCGTCGCGCCCGACGGCGCCGTCGACGAGGAGTCGCTCGCGGGCGCCGCCGACCTCGCGGTCCAGGACCTCCCGGCGTCGGGCGACGCCCAGACGTCGACCGGCGTCCTCGCGCTGACGGACCCCGACGCCGGGGCCGCGGCCCGACCGGCGGCCGCGACGGCCCGCGCGTCGGGCGCGACGGTCGTCGACGCCCCCGGCGGCGACCCGCGCACCACGTCCGAGGCCGTCCAGGCGGTCGCGGGGGCCGAGGCGACGGCGACCGTCGGCCTCGGGGCGTCGTTCGGCAGCCCCGACGACCTCGGGTGGCGCGTCGAGGCGGCCGCGACGGGCACGGAGCTGCCCGGCGGCGGGCAGCTCGCCCTGCCCGGCAAGCGCTACGTCGCGCTCTACGGGTCGCCGGGGGCGCCGGTGCTCGGCGTGCTCGGCGAGCAGGACGTCGCCGCGACGATCGCGCGCGCCCAGGAGCACGCGGCCTGGTACCAGGGCCTCACGGAGGAGCCCGTGGTGCCGACGCTCGAGATCATCACGACGGTCGCGTCGGGGTCCGCGGGCTCCGACGGCAACTACTCGAACGAGCGTGCCGCCGACCTCGTGCGGCCCTACGTGGACGCCGCGCGCGAGGCGGGGGTGTACGTCGTGCTGGACTTCCAGCCGGGCCGCACGGACTTCCTCACGCAGGTGCGCGCGTACGAGGACCTCGTCGCGCAGCCGCACGTCGGCGTCGCGCTCGACCCGGAGTGGCGCCTCGGCCCCGACCAGGTGCACCTCGCCCAGATCGGCTCCGTCGGGGTGGACGAGGTCAACGCCGTCGGCGACTACCTCGCGGGCCTCGTGCGCGAGCGCGACCTGCCGCAGAAGGTCTTCCTGCTGCACCAGTTCCGGACGTCGATGATCGCCGACCGCGCCCGCCTCGACACCGCCCACCCCGAGCTCGCGACCGTCGTCCACGCCGACGGCCAGGGTGGCCAGGGCGCGAAGGCGGCCACGTGGTCCACGCTGCACCAGGACGCGCCGGCGGGGCTGTTCTGGGGCTGGAAGAACTTCTACGACGAGGACGCGCCCATGCTCACGCCCGAGCAGACGTGGGGCATCAGCCCGACCCCGGACTTCGTCAGCTACCAGTGACGCCGGCCCGGCGCGCGCGGGGGCGCCCGGCCGGCGCGCCGGGTCAGCGCGTCAGATCCACGTGGGCAGCCACATGTGCATTCGCCAGAACCAGTACGGGACCTGCCACGCCGTCCAGATCGGGTAGAAGAACACGCTCACGGCGCCGATCGTCGTGAGCAGCACCGTGATCCCGACGCGCACCCGGGCCCGGGCGACCGCCCGCCCCTCCGTGCGCTCGAGCGCGAGCGTGATCGCGTAGACGAGCGTGAGCACGACCCACGGCAGGAACACGATCGAGTAGAACGTGAAGATCGTCCGCTCGGCGTAGAGGAACCACGGCGCCCACCCGGCGACGATCCCGCTGAGCACGGCGAGCGCGCGCCAGTCCTTGAGCCGCACGAGCGCGTAGAGGGCGACGAGGATCGCGAGCGCCGCCGCCCACCACAGGACGGGGTTCCCGAGCGACGTGATCGCCCGCGCGCACCGCTCGACCTCGCAGCCCGCCTCGCCGGCCTCGTACGAGCGCCAGTAGAAGGACGTGGGCCGCCACTGGAGGATCCAGCCGAGCGGGTGCGCCTCGTACGTGTGCTCGGACGTGAGCCCCGTGTGGAAGTCCCACATCTTCAGGTGGTACTCCCACAGCGACCGCAGCGCCGGGGGCAACCACTGGACGCCCTCGCCAGGGTGCTCGACGGCCCACTGGCGCATGTACGCGCCGGGCGAGCGGAACCACGACGTCCACGTCGCGACGTAGGTGAGCGCAGCGGTGGGGAGCATGACGAGCGCGGCCGGGATCGCGTCGCGCACGAGCGCGTCCTCCCACCAGCGCCCGACGCCCACGGTGCGCCGCGCCGTCGCGTCCCAGAGCACGGAGACGACGGCGAGGACCGCGAGGAAGTACAGGCCGGACCACTTGACCCCGCACGCGAGCCCGAGCGCGACGGCCGCGGCGAAGCGCCACCACCGCCACCCGAGGCCGGGGCCGTAGCGCCCGATACGCCCGCCCGCGTCGAGGATCGCCCCGCAGCGCTCCGCGAGGCGTCGCCGGGCCTGCTCGCGGTCGAGCAGGAGGCACCCGAACGCGACGAGCACCCAGAGCATGAGCATGTTGTCGAGCAGGCCGGTGCGCGCGTGCACGATCGCCTCGCCGTCCACGGCCATGAGCGCGCCCGCGACGATCCCCATCGCCGTCGAGGCGAACAGCCGGCGCGCGATGCGCGCGACGAGCACGACCGCGATCACCCCGACGACGGCGGACGCGATCCGCCACGACCACGGGTTCTCGGCCCCGCCGAGCGCCTTCATGCCGAGCGCGATCATCCACTTGCCCAGCGGCGGGTGGACCACGTAGTCGGCCGTGGGCAGGAACGAGTTCACGTCCCCGGCCTCGAAGGCCGGGTTCGGCTCCTCGGGCCAGTCGGCCTCGTACCCGACCCGGAGCAGCGTCCACGCGTGCTTGACGTAGTACGTCTCGTCGAACACGAGCGTGCCGGGCCGGCCGAGGTTCCACAGCCGCAGCACGGCCGCGACGACGGCGACGATCGCGACGCCGAGCCACCCCCACAGCCGGTCGTGCGCGGTCGCGCCGAGCGCGAGGCGCCGCGGGCCGAGCAGCGCGAGGAGGAGCCGCTCGCGGTGGCTCGGCGCGGGGCCGTCGTCCGTCGTCACGTCCGACGGCGGTGCGCCGTCGTCCGCCCTCACGTCCGTCGGCGGTGCGTCGGTGGCGTCGGCCGGGGGGCGGGGGCCGGGGGTCGCGTCGGCGGGCGGCTGGGACACGCTGGCCATCGTAGGGGCCGCGCACGTGTGGAACCCTGGGAGCCATGTCCTCCTCGACCGACGTGCCCGGCCCCGACGCGCCCACGACCCGGCGTGAGGCCGGGCACCTCGTGCTCGGCGGCACGCCCATCGGGAACGCGGAGGACGCGAGCCCGCGCCTGCGCCGCCTGCTCGCGGAGGCCGACGTCGTCGCGGCGGAGGACACGCGGCGCCTGCACGCGCTCGCGGGCCGTCTGGGCGTCCAGGTCGGGGGGCGGGTCGTGAGCTTCCACGAGCACAACGAGGTGGAGCGCGCCGACGACCTGCTCGACGTCGTCGACGGCGGCGGGACGGTGCTCGTGGTGTCGGACGCGGGGATGCCGAGCGTGTCCGACCCGGGCTTCCGCGTCGTGGGCCGTGCGGTCGAGCGCGGCCTCCCGGTGACGACGGCGCCCGGGCCGAGCGCGGTCCTCACGGCCCTCGCGCTCTCGGGGCTCCCGACGGACCGGTTCTGCTTCGAGGGGTTCCTGCCCCGCAAGGCGGGGGACCGCTCGCGTGCGCTCGCGGCGCTCGTCGACGAGCCGCGCACGCTCGTGTTCTTCGAGGCACCGCACCGCGTGGCCGAGACGCTCGCCGCGATGGCGGGCGCGTTCGGCCCGGACCGGCCGGCCGCCGTCGCGCGCGAGCTCACCAAGACCTACGAGGAGGTGCTGCGCGGCCCCCTCGCCGAGCTCGCGGAGCGCGCTGCCGAGGAGCAGCTGCGCGGCGAGATCTGCGTCGTCGTCGGTGGCGCGCCGCCGCGCGGGCCCGTTCCGCTCGCGGAGCTCGTGCCCGCCGTCCTGGCGCGCGTCGACGGCGGGGAGCGGCTCAAGGACGTGGTCGCGGACGTCGCCCAGGGCGCCGGGGTGTCCAAGCGCGACCTGTACGCCGCCGCGCTGGACGCGCGCCGCGGGTGACCGCGGTGGTCAGCGCCCGACGGCGTCGCTCGCCACGAGCGTGACGCCCGCCGCAGCGAGCTCCTCGCGCGCGGCGGCACCGAGCTCGGGCGTCACCGGCACGGTGAGGTCGGTGAGGACCCGCGTCGCGAGGCCGAGCGCGTGCGCGTCGAGCGCGGTCGCGCGCACGCAGTGGGACTCGGCGATGCCGACGACGTCGACCGCCTCGATCCCGGCGTCGCGCAGCAGGTCCACGAGCGGTCGGCCCGCGACGTCCACGCCCTCGAAGCCCGAGTAGGCGGCCTGGTACTCGCCCTTCTTCACCCCGGCGTCGGGCGCGAGGTCGGCGAGCGCCGGGTGCAGCTCGGCGTTGGGGGTGCCGGCGATCCCGTGCGGCGGCCACGTGTCGACGAAGTCCGGGTCGGGGCTCCAGTGCTGGCCCGGGTCCACGTGCCAGTCCTGGGTCGTCACGACGAGGTCGTACGCGTCGCGGTGGTCGCGCGCGTGCTCGGCGATGCGCTCGGCGACGGCGTTCCCGCCCTCGACGCCCAGCTCGCCGCCCTCGCAGAACGTGGGCTGGACGTCGACGACGATCAGCGCGCGGCGCGGCGCGGGGGTGCTCTCGGTCATGCGCCCACTCTGCCACCCCGGCGGGCACCGGGGGAGCGCGGGTGCGAGAGTGGGGCCCAGCCGTGATCCGACCGGGAGGCAGCGATGACCGAGCACCAGGAACCGCCCACGACGACCTCCGGCACGGACGCCGGACGACCCCTCGGGTACTGGCTCAAGCTCGTGGACCGGCTCATCGACGAGAACCTCGACGCCGTGTTCCAGCACTCGGGCCTCACGCGCCGGCACTGGCAGGTGCTCAACACCATCCGTGACGGCGTGAGCGAGGAGACGAGCGTCGACGGCGTGCTGTCACCCTTCACGGGTGCCGGGGCGGGCGGCGCGAGCGCCGTGACGGCGGAGATCGACGACCTCGTGCGCCGCGGCTGGGTCGCGCGCGGCGACCAGGGCCTGTCCGTGACGGTCGCGGGCAACCACGCGTACCACGACCTGCTCGACGCGGTGTCGGTCGCGCGCGAGCGGGTCGCGCAGGGCGTGAGCCGCGAGGAGTACGCGCGGACGGTCGCGACGCTCGAGCGCATGGCGCGCAACCTCGGCTGGTCGGGCTGACCCGAGGCCGGTGAGCCGGTCGCGAGACGCGGTGTCACGTCGTCGGGCGGCAGGCGTACCCTGCGAGACCCGCGACCCGTGCGCACCCCCGCGCCCGGGAGCGCCGCACAGAGCTGGAGCACTGCGATGGAGTTCCGCCGGATCCCCGGTCTGCCGCCCTACGTCTTCACGATCATCGACGGGCTCAAGATCGAGGCACGCCGAGCGGGGCGCGACGTCGTGGACCTCGGGTTCGGCAACCCGGACCTGCCGAGCCCGCGGGTCGCGGTCGACAAGCTCGCCGAGGCCGCGCAGAACTCGCGCAACCACCGCTACTCCGCGTCGCGCGGCATCCCGAAGCTCCGTGAGGCCGTCGCCGGGCTGTACCAGCGCCGGTTCGGCGTGAGCCTCGACCCGGACACCGAGATCATCTCGACCATCGGCGCCAAGGAGGGCTTCAGCCACCTCATGTGGGTGCTGCTGCAGCCGGGCGACGTCGCGCTCGTCCCCACCCCGAGCTACCCGATCCATATCTGGGGGCCCTACTTCGCGGGCGCCGACGCGCGCCAGGTCCCCATCGGCGACGGGACCGACGCCGCCGGGTACATCGACCGCATCATCGAGGCGTGGGAGCTCGGCTGGCCCAAGCCGCGCGTCGTCGTGCTGTCGTTCCCGCACAACCCGACGACGACCGTGGCGACCAAGGAGGACCTCCAGCGTCTCGTCGACTGGGCGCGGGACAAGGACGTCGTGCTCGTGCACGACCTCGCGTACGCCGACATGACGTTCGACGGGTTCGAGCCGCCGTCGATCATGGAGTGCGAGGGCGCGCGCGAGGTGGCGGTCGAGCTGTACTCGATGACGAAGTCGTTCTCCATGGCGGGCTGGCGCGTCGCGTTCCTCGTGGGGCGCCGCGACGTCGTCGGGGCGCTCGCGAAGCTCAAGAGCTACCTCGACTACGGCACGTTCCAGCCCATCCAGATCGCCGCGACCGTCACGCTCAACGAGGCGACCGAGTTCCCGCAGGAGATCTCGGCCGTCTACGAGTCTCGTCGCGACGCCCTGTACGACGGCCTGCAGCGCATCGGCTGGGACATCCACAAGCCCGGCGGGACGATGTTCGCCTGGGCCCGGATCCCCGAGCCGTACCGCGACATGGGCTCGATCGAGTTCGCGACGCACCTCGTCGAGGAGTGCGACGTCGCGGTGTCCCCGGGCGTCGGGTTCGGCCCCGGCGGCGACGAGTTCGTGCGGTTCGCGCTCATCGAGAACGAGCACCGCATCGGTCAGGCCGTCCGGGGCCTGCGCCGCGGGCTCACCCGGCTGGGCTAGGGACCGTCCCCGTCCACACGTCGTCGCCGCGCAGCACGGCGTCGGCGCCGCCGTCGTCGTAGATCGTCTGCCCGGTGACGTGCGTGTTCGCGGCGTCGGTCAGCCACAGCAGGAGCGACGCGACCGACTCGGGCGACTGGTGCCCGTTGAGGGGCATCGGCACCGCGGCGTCGACCATCGCGACCGACTCCGGGGTCGACAGGAGCTGGGTCGTCATCGGCGTGAGCACCGTCCCGGGCGCGACGGCGTTGAGCGGGATGCCCCGCCCGGCCCACGCCGCCGTCACGCACTCGCGGCGCACCCAGCGCGACAGCGCGCGCTTGGACGACGGGTAGGCGAGGTACCCGACCTGCGGGCCCTGCTCGGCGAGCGTGCCGGCGACGCGCAGGGCCTCGTCCTCGTCGTCCGCGAGGCACGCGTCCACGATCGCCTCGGACACCGGCTGGAGCGTCGCCATCGACGACACGACGGCGACGCGCGGCGCCTGCGAGCGCTCGAGCGCGGGCAGGAGGCCCGTGAGGAACCGGGTGACGCCGAAGAAGTTCACCGCGACGGTCGTCGGGACGGGCGCGGAGATCCCGGCGCACGCGACGACGGCGTCGACCGTGCCGTCCGTCGCGGCGAGCACCTCCTCGACCGCACGCTCGCGACCCTCGTCGGTGCTGAGGTCCGCCTGGACCTCGGCGTCGCGCAGGTCCACGCCGACGACCCGGTCGCCCCGCTCGCGCAGCAGCCCGGCCACGCAGGCCCCCACGCCCGATGCCGATCCCGTCACCACGTACGTCCGCGACATGTGCACACGCCTCCTCGCCCACGTCCCCGGACCTCGGGGACACCTCCAGCATGCCTCGCCGTCCCGGCCCGGGTGGCCGCCGAAGGACCGGCGGCGCGGGCCGAAGGTCCGTCGTCCCCGCCCGGCCCCCCCGGCGCGACCTGCCACTCCGGGTGACGATGGGCAGGTGCGACGCCACCACGGAACCCGGGCCGCCCGGCGAGGTCCCGCCGTGCCCGCGCGGGCCGGCGGGCCCGCGCTCGCCGTCGGGCTCGCCGTCGTGCTCGGCGCGTGCTCGGGCGGGGCGCCGGACGACGCGCCCGCCCCCGCGCCGTCGGTCACGACCGCCACGTCCGCGCCGGCCGACCCCGGCACGCCCGGCGCGTCGGGCTCGTCGCGGGCACCGGCCGCCGACGGCCTGCTCGTCGTGCCGGAGGTGCGCGTCGACGTGGCGGAGGTCGCGACCGGGTTCCCGGCGCCGTGGGGGCTCGCGGCGCTCGCGGACGGCACGCTGCTCGTCTCGCTGCGCGACGAGCGCCGGCTGGTCGTCGTCGACCCGGCGACGGGCGCCGTCGAGCCGGTGACCGGGCCGGGAGCGGACGACCTGCGCGACGGCACGGTCGCGCGCGGCGAGTCGGGGCTCCTCGGCGTCGCGGTGGGCCCGGCGGGCGGCGCCGCGGCGGGGGAGGTGTTCGTGTACCGGACCGCGCCGGACGGCAACGAGGTGCTGCGGGGGACGCTCGCGGGGCGCGAGCTCTCCGCCCTGACGCCGGTCGTCGAGGGCGTGCCCGCGGCGTCCACGCACGACGGCGGTCGGCTCGCGTTCGGGCCCGACGGCCACCTCTACGTCACGACGGGGGACGCGCAGCAGCGCGGTGCGGCGCAGGACCCGGGTGCGCTCGCGGGCAAGATCCTGCGCGTCACGGTGGACGGCGACCCCGCGCCGGGCAACCCGGAACCGGCCTCGCCGGTGTGGAGCCTCGGGCACCGCAACGTCCAGGGGATCGCGTGGGACGCGACGGGTCGGATGCTCGCGTCCGAGTTCGGCCAGGACACGTTCGACGAGCTCAACGTCGTCGTGCCCGGCGGGAACTACGGCTGGCCCGACGTCGAGGGCACGGGCGGGGCGGCCGCCGGGTTCGTCGACCCGGTGGCGACGTGGCCGACGTCGGACGCCTCGCCCAGCGGGATCGCCGTGACCCGTGAGGGCGCGTACCTCGCGGGGCTGCGCGGGGAGCGGCTCTGGCGCGTGCCGTTCGCCTCGCCCGACGGCGGCACCGACGCCGCGGCGTTCGGCGCGCCGCACGCGGTGCTCACGGACCGGGGGCGGCTGCGCGCGGTCCTCGTCGACCCGGCGACGCCGCCCGGCGACGACGGGAGCGCGGTGCTCTACGTGCTGACGAGCAACACCGACGGTCGGGGCGAGCCGCGCGACGGCGACGACCGGCTGCTCCGGGTCACGGTGACGCCGGCGGGGTGAGCGCCCGGGAGTGTGCGCGCCGGACGCGCGAGCTGACCAGGCGGTTTGGTGTGCGATAACGAATCGGTTACGGTCGAGTGTCTCGCGTAGCCGCTCACCGGGGACAGGTGTAATGGCCGGCCGTGGGACGCGGCCTCTCCCGGGCGCCCAGGGCGCCGAGGGCCGCAGGACGCCGGATCGGCTGGTCGAACCGGGTGCGCCCGCCACGCTGCGGAGCACCCCGCGGGCGCGTGCGCGCCGTCGACCCCCGTGCCCGGGAGCCCCCGACGACTTGGACCACTGTGCACAACCCCTTCCGTTCCCGCGCGCCCGAGACGGCCGACGTCACGGCGCACACCCCCCAGGCCACGCCCGAGGCGGTGCCGACCGCCGAGAGCCCCGAGAACCCCGAGAACGCCACCCGTCGGTCCGCCCGCGCGGCCCGGACCCTGCGCTCCACGCGCCGGCGCCGCTGGTCGATCGTCACGGCGGCCACCGCCGTCGCGCTCGTCGGCTCCGGTGCCGTCGCCTACGGCGAGGCCAGCAAGACCGTGACGATCGACGTCGACGGCGAGACGACCACCGTCAGCACGCTCGCCGGCTCCGTCGGTGGCGCGCTCGACGCCGCGGGCGTCGAGGTCGGCGCGCGCGACCAGGTCGCTCCCGACCCCGGCTCCGCGCTCAGCGACGGCGACGACGTCGTGGTGCGCCTCGGCAAGAAGGTCACCGTCCAGACCGACGGCGCGCAGTCCGACGTCTGGCTCACCGCGCTCGACGCCGACGAGGCGCTCGACACCCTCGCCGAGCGCGGCGGCGACGTCCGCCTCGTCGCGTCGCGGTCCGGCGAGCGCGCGTCGCTCGGCCTGCGCCTCGACGCCGACGGTCCGGTGAACGTGGTGGCCGACGGGCAGACGAAGGTCGCGCCCGACGGCAGCATCGGCGTCCCCGCGATCCTCGACCAGCAGGGCATCGAGCTCGGCGACCTGGACCGCGTGAGCGTCCAGCGCGTCGAGGCGCCCGAGCCGGGTGCGCCGGCGGTGTCGCTCGTCGTGCAGCGTGTCGTCGTCGAGCAGCAGCAGACCACGACCCCCGTGCCGCACGGGACCGTGCAGCAGCCCGACGACGCCAAGTACACGGACGAGTCGGCCGTCACCCAGGCGGGTGCCGACGGCGTCACCACGACGACGTTCGAGGTCACCCTCGTGGACGGCGTCGAGGAGTCGCGCGAGCTGCTCTCGCAGGAGGTGACGACCGCTCCCGTGGACGAGGTCGTCACGACCGGCACGAAGGAGCGCCCGAAGGACCCGCGCACGATCGGGCAGGCCATGGCCGCCGAGCGTGGCTGGACCGGCTCGCAGTGGACGTGCCTCGAGAAGCTGTGGACCAAGGAGTCCAACTGGAACCCGACGGCGGACAACCCGACGTCGAGCGCCTACGGCATCCCGCAGTCGCTGCCCGGCTCGAAGATGGCGAGCAAGGGCGCCGACTGGGCGACCAACCCCGCGACCCAGATCGCCTGGGGCCTCGACTACATCGCCGGCTCCTACGGCTCGCCGTGCGGCGCGTGGTCGCACTCGCAGGCCGTCAACTGGTACTGAGCACGCGCCTTCCCTCCGCCGAGCACGGGGTTGCCGACGTCCTGGAGCTGAGAACGTCGGCAACCCCGTGCTCGGCGGCGCTCGTTCCCCGGCGGTGGACGCCGCCGCGAGGCGCGGCGCTGCCCGACTAGGATCGGGCACCATGACCCACATCCTCTCGGCCGTGGCGTGGCCGTATGCCAACGGGCCGCGCCACATCGGCCACGTCGCAGGTTTCGGTGTCCCGTCGGACGTCTTCAGCCGGCACATGCGGATGGCGGGTCACGACGTCCTCATGGTCTCGGGCACCGACGAGCACGGCACGCCGATCCTCGTCCAGGCCGACAAGGAGGGCGTGAGCCCGCAGGAGCTCGCGGACCGGTACAACCGCGTCATCGTCGAGGACCTGCACCAGCTCGGCCTGTCGTACGACCTCTTCACGCGGACCACGACGCGCAACCACTACGCCGTCGTGCAGGAGATGTTCCGCACGGTCCACAAGAACGGGTACATGGTCGAGCAGACGACCATGGGCGCGATCTCGCCGTCCACGGGCCGCACGCTGCCCGACCGCTACATCGAGGGCACGTGCCCCATCTGCGGCTACGACGGCGCGCGCGGCGACCAGTGCGACAACTGCGGCAACCAGCTCGACGCGATCGACCTCATCAACCCGCACAGCCGCATCAACGGCGAGACGCCGAAGTTCGTCGAGTCGAACCACTTCTTCCTCGACCTGCCCGCGTTCGTCGACGCGCTGGGGGACTGGCTGCGCACGCGCACCGCGTGGCGCCCGAACGTCCTGAAGTTCTCGCTCAACCTGCTCGACGACGTGCGCCCGCGCGCCATGACGCGAGACATCGACTGGGGCATCCCGGTCCCGCTGCCCGGGTGGGAGGAGAACTCGAGCAAGCGCCTCTACGTGTGGTTCGACGCGGTGATCGGGTACCTCTCGGCGTCGATCGAGTGGGCGCGGCGCAGCGGCGACCCGGACGCGTGGCGCGCGTTCTGGAACGACCCCGAGGCGCGGTCGTACTACTTCATGGGCAAGGACAACATCACGTTCCACTCCCAGATCTGGCCGGCCGAGCTGCTCGGCTACGACGGCCGGGGGAGCAAGGGCGGGGCGCCGGGGGCCTACGGGAACCTCCAGCTCCCGACGGAGGTCGTGTCGAGCGAGTTCCTCAACGTCGAGGGCCAGAAGTTCTCGTCGTCGCGCGGCGTCGTCATCTACGTGCGCGACATGCTGGCCCGCTACCAGCCCGACGCGTTCCGGTACTACGTGGCGTCCGCCGGTCCGGAGACGCAGGACGTCGACTTCACGTGGGCCGACTTCCAGCGCCGCACGAACGACGAGCTCGTGGCCGGCTGGGGCAACCTCGTGAACCGCACGGCGAACCTCGTGCACAAGAACTTCGGGGCGATCCCGGAGCCGGGGCAGCGCCAGCCGATCGACGAGGGCGTCCTCGCGACGACGACGACCGCGTTCGGGCGCGTGGGCGAGCTCATCGCGACGCACCGCCAGCGCGCCGCCGTCGCCGAGGCGATGAAGACGGTCGGCGAGGTGAACAAGTACGTGTCGGACACCGAGCCGTGGAAGCTCAAGACCGACCCGGACCGGCTCGCGACCGTGCTGCACACCGTGACCCAGGCCGTGAGCGACCTCAACACGATCCTGTCGCCGTTCCTGCCGCACTCGGCGCAGCAGGTGCACGAGGCGTTCGGCGGCACGGGCACGTTCGCCGCGCAGCCGCGCATCGACGAGGTGGCCGACCTCGACGACGACTCGCGCCACTACCCGGTCATCACGGGCGACTACCGCGCCGAGGGCCTGGCGACGTGGGAGCCGAAGGCCGTCGTGCCGGGCACCCCGGTCGGCAAGCCGACGCCGGTGTTCACCAAGCTCGACGACTCGATCGTCGAGGAGGAGCTCGACCGCCTGCGCGAGGGCGCCTGACGGTGGCCAAGCAGCGCGAGCGCGGCTGGCCGCCGGACCCGGAGCCGCTGCCGGTCCCGGTGGTGGACAACCACACGCACCTCGACTCGATCGCGCACGTCCTCCCCGAGGGCACCCCTGCCCCGACCGTCGTGGACCACCTGGCCCGGGCGGCGGCCGTCGGCGTGGACCGGGTCGTGCAGGTGGGCTGCGACCTCCCGGCGGCCCGCTGGACGGACGCCCTCCTGCGCGGCGACCAGGCGGTCTGGGGTCGCGAGCAGGCGGATCCGGCGCGTGCTGAGGCGGGGACGAGCCAGGACCACCTGGTCGGCGGCGCGGGGGCGCCGGGGGTCGGGCGGCTGCTCGGGGCCGTGGCCATCCATCCGAACGAGGCCGTGCTGCACGGCGGGGTGCGGGAGGTCGGGCCGGACGGGCTCGAGCCCGACCCGCGGCCGCACCACGACGTGCCGCTCGACGACGCGGTCGCGGAGATCGCGGCGATCGCGCGTGCGAACGACCGCGTGCGCGCGATCGGCGAGACCGGGATGGACCTGTTCCGGACCGGTGCCCGGGGCGAGGCCGTCCAGCGCGAGGCGTTCCGCGCGCACGTCGCGCTCGCGAAGGAGCTCGGCCTCGCGCTCCAGATCCACGACCGCGACGCCCACGCGCAGGTGCTCGACGTCCTCGCGCGCGACGGCGCCCCCGAGCGGACGGTCTTCCACTGCTACTCGGGCGACGCCGCGATGGCCCGGTTCTGCGCCGAGCAGGGCTGGTACCTGTCCTTCGCGGGCCCGGTGACGTTCCGCGCGAACGACGAGCTGCGGGCCGCGCTGCGCGCCGTCCCGCTCGGGCAGGTCCTCGTCGAGACGGACGCGCCGTACCTCACGCCGCACCCGTACCGCGGGCGGCCCAACGCGCCGTACGTCCTGCCGACGACGGTCCGTACCGTCGCCGAGGTCGTGGACCGACCGCTCGCGGACGTGTGCGAGCGCCTGGCCGCGACCTCCGTCGCGGTGTACGGCCCCTGGTGACGACCACGCACCCGGGCGGGCGCACCGCGTCCGGTGCGCGAGGGCTGCGAGGTTTCGCGCCAGGTCACGTTTCGGCTACGGTCGGGTCCGTGCGTCGCGCGCCCCGCGCCGACGACGTCCCGCACCTCGCCCCCGGCGCTCGCCGGCGGGCGTCCTCCCGCAGAAGGGACCGCCCGCGTGCTCGCACCTGACGGAACCGGCCGGCGGCGCGTGCAGCGCCTCGCGGCCCAGGGCCTCGTCGTCGCGAGCCTCGTCGGGGTCACCGGCGCGTTCGCCACGCTCCACAAGGACGTCACGCTCGACGTGGACGGCGAGCTGCACCAGGTCTCCGCGTACGGGCGCACTGTCGCCGCGGTGCTCGACTACCAGGGCGTCGCGGTCGGCGAGCAGGACCTCGTCGAGCCCGCGCTCGCCGACCCGGCGCGCGACGGCGGCACGATCGTCGTGCGCACGAGCCACGACGTCACGGTCGAGATCGACGGCCAGGTGCAGACGATCCCGACGACGGCCCGCACCGTGGGCGAGCTGCTCACCTACCTCGGCCCGCGCGCCGAGGGCGCCATGACCGAGGTGTCGCGCACGCAGGCCCTCGGGCGCGAGCCGATCCGGGTCTCCACGCTCAAGACGGTCCACGTCGCGGTGGACGGCGCCGTCATGCCCATCACGACGGCCGAGCCCACGGTGCGCGGGGTCCTCGCGACCGCGGGCATCGTGCTGGCCGAGGGCGACGGCACGTCCGCGCCGCTCGACGCCGCGGCGGTGGACGGGATGCTCGTGCTCGTGAGCCGCGCGGCGGCCACGGCGGACACGGTCACGGAGGTCCTGCCGTTCGAGACGGAGGAGCGCGAGGACCCGACGCTCCCGCAGGGGCACCGCGTCGTCGTGCAGTCCGGTCGCGTCGGCGAGGCGGTCACGACCTACTCGGTGCAGACGCTCGGCGGGGCCGAGGTGTCGCGCACGGTCCTCACGCGCACGGTCACGACGGAGCCGCGGAACGAGGTCATCAAGGTCGGGACGATGGACGTCTCGGTCTCGGTGGACCCGGGCTCGGCGCGCGCCGTGGGCCGCTCCCTCGCCGCGCAGCGCGGCTGGGGCGACGACCAGTTCGTGTGCCTCGACAAGCTCTGGACCAAGGAGAGCAACTGGCGCGTCGACGCGGACAACCCGAGCTCGAGCGCGTACGGGATCCCGCAGGCGCTCCCCGGCTCCAAGATGGCGAGCGCGGGCTCCGACTGGCGCACCAACCCGGCGACGCAGATCACGTGGGGCCTCGGGTACATCGAGGGCCGCTACGGCACGCCGTGCTCCGCGTGGTCCCACTCCGTCGCCAAGGGCTGGTACTGACCGCTCCGCAGTCGCGCCGCTACCGCCCGAGCATCTCGAGGTAGTGCGGGTTCTGCATGATCCCGAGCACGTTGCCGAACGGGTCCACGACCGAGGCGGTGACGAAGCCCTCGCCCTGCCCGCGCTCGACGACGCCCTCGTACTCCGTCGCGCCCAGGGCGAGGAGGCGGGCGAAGGCGGCCCGCACGTCGTCGACGTGCCAGTTCACGATCGCGCCGCCCGGGGTGCCCGGCTGAGGGCGCGGCGACCACGACCGGGCGATGATGCCCAGCTCGTCCTGCCGGTCGCCGACGCGGAACTCCACGTACCCGCCCGGCACCACGTAGTAGGGCTCGGTCCCGAGCACCTCCGCGTACCACGCGCCCGCGGCCTCGAGGTCGTCGGCCCACAGGTTCAGCGTCGCCATCCCACGCAGCATCGTCGTCTCCTCCGTCGTCGGGCGGTGCCCGGTGCCGTCCTCCCGCCGCCCCCGGCGGGGCCGACACGTCGACCGTAGACCCCGCTGCGGAACGTGCGGTTCCGCATCGTGCGGCACGCTGGGGACGTGCTCGACACCTCGGTCCGGCTCCTGCGCCTCCTGGCGCTCCTGCCGGCGCGCGCGTCCTGGTCCGGGCCCGAGCTCGCCGACCGCCTGGGCGTGACGACCCGCACGGTGCGCAACGACGTCGAGCGCCTGCGCCTGCTCGGCTACGAGGTGCGGTCGTCCCCGGGAGCCGCGGGCGGGTACCGGCTGGGCTCGGGGGCGGCGCTGCCGCCGTTGCTGCTGGACGACGAGGAGGCGACCGTCGTGGCGGTCGCGCTGCGCGCCGCGGCCACCGGGTCGATCGCCGGGGTCGAGGAGGTCGCGGCGCGCGCGCTCGTCAAGCTCGACACGGTCCTGCCCGCCCGCCTGCGCGTCCGGGCGGACGCCCTGCGCGCCGCCGTCGTGAGCGCACCCGGCGGTGGGCCCGCCGTCGGGGCGCAGGTGCTGGCCGACGTCGCGGCGGCGGTCGCCGCACGCACGGGGCTGCGCCTCGACTACCGCGCGCACGACGGCACGACGACGTCCCGCGCCGTCGAGCCCCACCGCCTCGTCCACGTGGGGCGCCGCTGGTACCTGCTCGCGTTCGACCTCGACCGGGACGACTGGCGCACCTTCCGCGTGGACCGGCTGACGCTGCGCACGCCCGGCGGCCCGCGGTTCGTCCCGCGCCCCGTGCCGGGCGGCGACGCCGTCGCGCACGTCGTGCGGGGCGTCGGCTCCGCCGCGTGGGCGCGGCCCGTGCGGGTGCGGCTGCACGCCCCGGCGGGCGTCGTGGCGGAGCGGCTCTCCCCGGTCGCGGGCGCCCTCGCCGACGACGGCCCCGACGCGTGCGTGCTCGAGACCGGGGGCACGTCGCTCGCCCAGGTCGCGGGGTTCCTGCTGAGCCTGGACGTGGACGTCACCGTGCTGGACCCGCCCGAGCTCGCGACGGTCCTGGCGCGGCTCGGGGCGCGCGGCGCGCGCGCCGGGCGCGCGCACGGGCACGAGCACGGGGAGGGGGAGGGCGCGTGAGGCGGCGTGCGGGACTCGTGGAGAGCGCACGACATTCACGCCGAAATCCGGACAGAACTCGCCAGCGTATCCCCCCAGGGGTTGGACTTCGATAACAGATCGGTTACGGTCGATCGTCGCTCGCGCGTGAACGGCGTGCTCCGACGGTCCACCCGGACCGGCGGGACGTGCCCGGACCGACGCGAGCGGTGCGCCGTCGACGGGCCCTGGGGAAGGGGTGCCGAGGGTGGCGCCGGCAGCCGGATCGGCCGCTCGAGACCCGTGGTCGCACGTGTGCGCCCGCCGCGGAGGACGTCAGTCCGCCGTGGGCCACGGGTGGTGCCACGCGCCGTCGAGCCTCCGTGCCCGGGACGCACGACGACTGGACCCGAGTGAAGAACCCCTTCCACCGGACCGCTGACGCGGCCGGCGCCCCCGAGGGCGCCGACATCACCCCCGACACCACCGAGACCCTCGCGGAGAGCCCCCAGAGCCCCGCGACCACCACCGCGCACCGTCGCCGCCGCTGGCCGCTCGTCGCCGGCGCGACCACCGTCGTGCTCCTCGCGACCGGTGCCGTCGCCTACGGCCAGGCGCGCAAGACCGTCGAGCTCGACGTCGACGGCCAGATCACCACCGTCACGACCTTCGCCGGCTCGGTCGAGGGCCTGCTCGCCGAGCAGGACGTCGCCGTGGGCGACCGCGACCTCGTCGTCCCGGACGTCGACTCCGCCCTGCGCGGCGGCGGCGACGTCGTCGTGCGCTACGGGCGCGAGGTGCCCGTGCAGGTCGACGGCTCCCAGTCCTCCGTGTGGCTCACGTCGCTCGACGCGGACGAGGCCCTCACGACCCTCGCCTCGCGCGGCAGCGACGTGCGCCTCGTGGCGTCGCGCTCCGGCGAGCGCGCCTCCCTCCCGATCCGCCTCGACGCGGACGGCCCCGTGAACGTCGTCGTCGACGGCGAGACCAAGGTCGCCCCCGACGGCAGCATCGGCATCGACGCGATCCTCGACCAGCAGGGCGTCCAGCTCGGCGAGCTCGACCGCGTCCACGTCGAGAAGACCGAGCAGGTCGAGGCGGCCCAGGCCGCCGCGGCCCCGGCCGAGGCGCCCGCCGCCGACGCGGCCGCCACCGAGGAGCCGGCCGCCGCCGCGACGTCCGAGGACACCGAGGCCGCGGCGGACGCCGCGCCCGTCTCGCTCGTCGTGCAGCGCGTCAAGGTCGAGGAGGTGCCCACCGAGGCGGCCGTCCCGTTCGAGACGGTCACCGAGGAGGACGCCGACCGCTTCAAGGACCTCGACCCGGTCGTCAAGCAGGAGGGCGCCGAGGGCGTCCACACGACCGTGCACCGCGTCACGACGGTCGACGGCGTGGAGGAGTCCCGCGAGCTCGTCTCCGAGGGCGTCACGACGCCGCCGGTGAACAAGATCCTCGTGCAGGGCACCAAGGAGCGCCCCAAGCCGGAGCCCAAGCAGGCGGCGCCGCAGCGCTCGTCGTCCTCGTCGTCGGGCGGCTCCTCGTCGGGCGGTTCGTCCGCCCCGGCACCCGCCCCGGCTGCCGACCTCGGGTCGGCCCCGGCAGGGGTCTGGTCCGCGCTCGCGCAGTGCGAGTCCGGGGGCAACCCCGCGACGAACACCGGTAACGGCTACTACGGCCTCTACCAGTTCTCGCTCTCCACGTGGCGGGCGATGGGCGGCTCCGGCCTCCCGTCGGAGGCCTCGGCGGCCGAGCAGACGCAGCGTGCCCAGGCGCTCCAGGCCCGTTCGGGCTGGGGCCAGTGGCCCGCGTGCGCGCGCAAGCTCGGGCTCCTCTGAGCCCGTACGGCACGCACCCGGCCGCCTGAGGGCGGACCGGTGGACGACGACGAAGGGCGGGGCGCACGGCGTCCCGCCCTTCGTCGTCCCCGGCGAGGGCCGGTCGGCGCCGGGTCGGTAGGCTTGCGTCCCATGAGCGATACCCGAGGCGCCCTGCTGGGTCCGGCCGAGATCCGTGACCTGGCGGGGCGTCTCGGCGTCCGCCCCACCAAGACCCTCGGCCAGAACTTCGTGCACGACGGCGGCACCGTCCGCAAGATCGTGCGCGCGGCGGACGTCCGCCCGGGCGAGCGCGTCGTCGAGGTCGGGCCCGGGCTCGGCTCGCTGACCCTCGGGCTGCTCGAGGCCGGCGCGAGCGTCGTCGCGGTCGAGATCGACCCCGTCCTCGCGCGGCAGCTCCCGGACACGGTCGTGACGCACGTGCCCGACGTCGGCGACCGGCTCGAGGTCGTGGGCGCCGACGCGCTCGAGGTCACGTCGCTGCCCGGCGAGCCGCCCACCGCGCTCGTCGCGAACCTCCCGTACAACGTCGCGGTGCCCGTGCTGCTCACGTTCCTCGAGCGCTTCGACTCGCTCGAGCGCGTGCTCGTCATGGTCCAGGCGGAGGTCGCGGACCGGCTCGCCGCGCCGCCCGGGTCGCGCACGTACGGCGTGCCGTCGGTCAAGGCCGCCTGGTACGCCGACGCGCGGCGCGCGGGCACGATCGGGCGCTCCGTGTTCTGGCCCGTCCCCAACGTCGACTCGGCCCTCGTCGCGCTCGACCGCCGCGAGCCGCCCGCCACCGCAGCGACCCGCGAGCAGGTCTTCGCCGTCGTGGACGCCGCGTTCGCGCAGCGCCGGAAGATGCTGCGCTCGGCGCTGTCCGGTCTGGCGGGCTCCGCCAGCGTCGCGGCCGAGGTGCTGGAGGCCGCGGACGTCGACCCGCAGGCGCGCGGCGAGGTGCTCGACGTCGCGGCCTTCGCGCGCGTCGCCGAGCAGCTCGTCCGCCGCGTCGGGCTCGCCGACCGTCCCGCGCGCGGCGCCGCCCCCGCCGCGGAGCGACCCACCGGCCGACCTGGCACAGTGGACGCGTGACACCCCCGCGCCCGCCGAGCATCTCCCTCGCGCCGCCCCCGTCCGTCCGCGTGCGCGCGCCCGGCAAGGTCAACCTCTCGCTGCGCGTCGGGGCGGTGCAGGACGACGGCTACCACCCGCTCGTGACGATCTTCCAGGCCGTCGGGCTCAGCGAGGACGTCGTCGCGCACCAGGTGCCGCCCGGCTCCGGGGTCTCGCTCAGCGTCTCGGGCCTCCAGGCGGACGCCGTGCCGACCGACGAGACGAACCTCGCGTGGCGCGCCGCCGTCGCGCTCGCGGAGCACGTGGGGCTCGACCCGGACGTGCGGCTGGAGATCCACAAGGAGGTCCCCGTCGCGGGCGGCATGGCCGGCGGGTCGGCCGACGCCGCGGCCGCGCTCGTCGCGTGCGACGCGCTGTGGGACGCGGGCGTGCCGCGCGCCGAGCTCGTCCGCCTCGCCGCGGGGCTCGGGGCCGACGTCGCGTTCGGGCTCGTCGGGCACACCGCCGTCGGGACGGGGCGCGGCGACGTGCTCACCCCCGCGATGACGCGCGGGGAGTTCCACTGGGTGTTCGCGGTCCAGGCCGAGGGCCTGTCGACCGCGCAGGTCTACCGCACCTTCGACGAGACCGTGGGCGGGCCCGCCGAGCTGGACCTCGCGGAGGACACCGCGCTCATGCAGGCCCTGCGCGCGGGCGACGCCGTCGGGCTCGGGCAGGTGCTGCGCAACGACCTCCAGGGCCCGGCGCTCGCGCTGCGGCCCGAGCTCCAGCGGACGATCGACGTCGCGACGGAGGCCGGCGCGCTCGGCGCGATCGTGTCCGGCTCCGGCCCGACCGTCGCCGCGCTGGCCCGCAGCCGCCAGCACGCGCTCGCGATCGCGGCCTCGTGGACCGCGAACGACGCGTGCGACACCGTGTGGTGCACGACGGCCCCCGCGGCGGGCGCGCGCGTCGTCGCGCACTGACCACCCGGCCGGCAGCGGGCGCGCCCCCGCGGGTCGTGCGCGTAGGCTCGCCGACATGGTGGGGGAACGGCTCGGACTGCTCAGCCTGCGGCTCGACGCCGCGTACTGCCTCGTGCTCGGCGTCGTGGTCGCCGCCCTCGCGCCGTCGTGGGCACCCGCGCTGCGGGTGCCGGTCCCGGTCCTCGCAGGGCTCGGGGTGGCGGTCGTCGCGTGGGCGGGTGCCGTCGTCTGGATGACCGCGCGGCTGCCGCTGCGCGCCGCCCTGCGCACGGTCATGGTCGCGAACGTCGTGGCCGCCGCTGCCGTCGCCGCGTTCTCGGCGACGACGGCGGGCGTCCTCGTGCTGCTCGCGGTCCTCGCGGTCGCGGCGGACGTCGGGCTGTTCGCGGGCTCCCAGGCGGTCGCGCTGCGCCGGTTGCGCGCCGCGCCGGGCGGCGCGACCTCGCGGTCGCGCGGCCCGGCGGTCTAGCGGTCTCGCAGCCAGGCGGTCTAGCGGTCTCGCAGCCAGGCGGTCCAGCGGTCGAGCAGCCAGGCGGTCTAGCGGTCGCGCAGCCAGGCGAGCTGACGGGCGAAGCGGTAGCCCTGGCCACCCTCGTGCTCGTTGTAGCGGTAGACGTCGATCGCGCGCTCGGCGCCGGGAGCCGCCCCGGCGGCCGCACCCCAGCCGTTGTACGCCGCGTAGACGGTGGACGGCGGGCAGACCTGGTCCATGAGCGCGACGGAGAACAGCGCCGGCGCGGTGGCGCGGCGGCCGAGCACCGCCCCGTCGAGGTAGGACAGCGTGCGGAACACGGTCTCCTCCGCGTCGCGGTGGACGGCGAGGTAGCGCGTCAGCTCGCGGTACGGGTCGCGGTCCGTGATCTCGACGGCGCGGCGGTAGTGGCACAGGAACGGGACGTCGGGGAGGGCCGCGACGAGCCCGTCGGCGAGGCCCGCGACGGCGATGGCGATGCCGCCGCCCTGGCTCACGCCGTGCACGGCGACGCGCTCGGGGTCGACGCCGGGCACCGAGCGCACGGCGTCGACCGCCCGCACGCCGTCGGTGAAGACGCGGCGGTAGTAGTGGTCGTGCGGGTCCTCGATGCCGCGCGTGAGGACGCCCGGGACGGCGGGCCCCGACCCGGCCGGGTCGGGAGTGCCGCCGCCACTGCCCCACTGGCTGCCCTGGCCGCGCGTGTCGACGACGAGGTGCGCGTACCCGGCGTTCGCCCATGCGAGGTGCTCGTGGGGCAGCCCGCGGCCGCCGCCGTAGCCGAGGAACTCGACGACCGCGGGCAGCGGGGCGCCGTCGCCGGCCGTGGCGGCACGGGCAGCCTCGGCGGGCCGCACGAGCCACGCCTTGACGGGCTGGCCGGCGAACCCGGGGAACGTCACGTCGTCGACCACGACCAGGTCGAGGCCGGTCTCCACGCGCTCCAGCCGCACCGACCGAGCCAGGTCCCCGCCCGCCTCGCGCGACTCCGCGAGGGTCCGCGCCCAGAAGGCGTCCAGGTCGCCAGGCTCGTCGAGCGCGGGGGCGTAGGTCTCGAGCTCGGCGAGGGGCAGGTCGAAGAGCGGCACGGGGCGATCCTCCGGTCAATACGTCTGATGTCCGACGTTCGGGTGCGGTCGGGACGACTCTAGCGTCGCGGCCCGGCGCACCGTGAGCACGCTAATAATGCGCATCATCCCTTTGACCTGCCCCGCGCCCCTCCGGCGACACTGCCACCAGCCCACGTCTCCACGTGGCGCCCGGCGGCGACGACGCCGCCGGCGAGGAACCGACGGAGGTCCCCTGTGAGAACCCGAGCAGCAGCACCACGCCGCAGACCGCGCGCCGTGGCGACGGCGGTCGCCACCCTGACGGCGGTCCTCGCCGCCGGGGCGGTCGTCCCCGCGACGGCCCTCGCCGCGGGACCGCCGCCCGCGGCCACGGCCGCCACCACGACCGGGGTGACGACCGGAGCGACGACCGACGGCCCGTCCGCGTCCGACCTGCCCGTGTTCGAGTACCGCGGCGTGGTCACCGACAAGGAGTCGATGATCTACAACCCGACAGACGAGTTCATCTTCCCGAGCGTCTTCCACGCGGGCGCGTACCTCGACGACCCGCTGGGGGAGTGGTACCTCTACTACGCCCCGCACGACTCCCCGGGCGGCATCTCGGTCATGTACGCCGACTCGCTCGAGGGCCCGTGGACGGAGTACGCGCACAACCCGATCGTCGCGGACGAGTGGCTGCCGTTCTACGAGCGCGTCTCGCACGTCTCGTCGCCCGACGTCCTGTGGGACGACGCGACGGACCAGGTGCTCCTGTACTTCCACGGCGAGAACTCCACGACGCGCTGGGCGACGTCGCCCGACGGGCTCGCGTTCGACGACTCCGGCGTCGCCCTGACGAACGCCGACGGCGGCGCGGGGACCACGGAGACGTCGTACGCGCGCGTCGTCGAGCACCCGGACCCGTCGTCCGGCTACCGGTTCGCCATGACGTACATGCAGAACCGGACCGACAACATCCGGCGGATCAAGCTGGCCGAGTCGGTCGACGGCAAGACCTGGGTCGTGCGGCCGGACCCGCTCGTCGTGCCCGACGCCGCGACCGGCACCAACGTGTCCGGCGGCAACCTGTGGGAGTGGGACGGTCAGCTGTACGTGATCTACCACGGCTCCACGGGCATCACGTTCGCCCGCACGCTCGACCCGACGATGACGCAGGTCGGCCCGCGGTGGGAGCTGCACCGCGCGAGCGGAGTGGGCGACGACACGGGCCGGGTCGCAGCCCCGGAGATCGTCACCGACGGCGACGAGACGTACCTCTTCTACGAGTCCGGCGACCGCCTGGGCGCGACGATCGCGTGGGCGCAGCGCGACCCCGACGCCGTGCGGCCCCCCGAGCCGGGCCAGGACCCCGACCCGCTGCGCGAGCGGTGCAGCGGCGCGGCGTCCGACGAGTTCGACGGCACGACGCTCGACCCGGCGCGCTGGACCGTGGTCCGGCCGGGGACGGCCCGGCACGAGCTCGTCGACGGCGCGCTGCGCGTCCCGGCGTACCCGACCGGCGTCGCGGGCGCCGCGCTGCCGCTCCAGGCCGTGCCCGCCGGGTCGTGGGAGGTCACGACGGCCGTCTCCGTCTCCCCGACGGAGCGGTTCCAGCAGGGCGGTCTCCTGCTGTACCGCGACGACGCGAACTACGCGAAGCTCGACCTGGTGCACGGGTCGCTCGGCCCGCGGGTCGAGTTCATCTGGCGCCAGAACGGCACGGACCGCAACACCGGCTTCGACTCGGTCGTCCCGCCGGCGGGCCTCGGCGACACCTTCTGGCTGCGCCTGACGAGCGACGGGACCGCCGTGCAGGCGTCGGTGTCGGTCGACGGCGTCGAGTTCGCGCCGTGGGGTCGCACGGTGGACGTGGCGGCGCTCCGGGCGACGGGCGTCGGTCCGTTCGCGATGCGCGGCTCGGCGACGCCGCCGGAGATCGTCGCGTCGTTCGACTGGTTCCGCTGGACGCCGACCGCCCAGGAGGCGGCGGCGTGCGACGACGACGAGCCCGCGGTCGAGGTCGAGGCCGTCACGCGGTGCCTCGCGGGCCGCGCGTACGTGGCCGTGACGGCGCGCCCCGCGGGCGACGACGCGGTGGCGGTCCGGCTCGCGACGCCGTTCGGCGAGCGCACCGTGGCCGACGTCGCGCCCGGGCGCAGCGCGTACCAGTCGTTCGCGACGCGGGCCACGACGGTCGCGGCGGGCGAGGCGACGGTCGAGGTCGTCGGGACGGACGGCGTCGGGCAGGGGACGACGACCGCGCCGTACGGCGCGCTGACCTGCGGGTAGCGCGCCGCGCGAGCAGGGGGGCGACGGGCCCGGGGGCGCACCACGGTGCGGCCCCGGGCCCGTCGTGCTTCCCGCGCCGCACGCCCGGCCACGGCGACGACCGGGGCATTATGCGGATCACCCGGCGCCCGCCCACCCGCGGAGCCGCGCGGGTCCCGGCGTAATAATGCGTATTACCTCGTTGACCGGCCGGGCCCGGCCTGGCGAGACTCCTTCCACGTCATCGACGACGTGATCGAGGAGGATCCATGCCGAGGCACCGCATCACCCAGGCCGACGTCGCCGCCATGGCGGGCGTCAGCCAGGCGACGGTCTCGTTCGTGCTGAACGACTCCACGCCCGCGGGGGTGCGGATCAGCGAGGAGACGCGCCAGCGCGTGCTCGACGCGATCCGGATCACGGGCTACTCGGCGAACCCCGTCGCGCAGCGTCTCGCGGGCGGGCGCAACCAGATCCTCGGCGTCTTCACCTACGAGGCGACGTTCCCGCGCTCCGGTCGCGACTTCTACGGGCCGTTCCTCGTCGGGATCGAGCACGCGGCCGAGAAGCTGGGCATCGACATCCTGCTGTTCACGAGCGCGCGCGTCGTCGACGGGCGCCGCCGCCTCACGCGCGACGGCTGGCAGCGCCTCGGGATCGCCGACGGCTGCCTGCTGCTCGGCCAGCACGAGGACCGCGGCGAGCTCCAGCACCTGCTCGACACGAACTACCCCTTCGTCTTCATCGGCAAGCGCGGCAGCGACGGCGGACGCCTGCCCTACGTCGGCGCCGACTACGTCGCGGCGACCGCGCGCCAGGTCGAGCGGCTCGTCGAGCTCGGGCACGAGCGCATCGGGTACGTCGGGCCCCGCGGCACCGACCAGCCGACGCTCGACCGCGTCGACGCCTACCGCGCCACGATGAAGGCGCACGGCCTGACCGTCCGGTTCGTCGAGCTGGACGACGTGCCCGCGACGGCGGCCGAGATCGTCGACCAGCGGCTCACCGCCGTCGTCGTGGCACCCGAGAACTCCCCGGAGGAGCTCGTCGACGAGCTCGAGGACCGGGGCGTGCGCGTGCCGGCGGACGTCTCCGTGCTCCTGCTCGGCCAGCCGCACCACGGGCGCCCGGGCGGGCGCCGCTGGTCGGGCTTCTCCATCCCGCGCGAGGAGATGGGCGCGCGCGCCCTCGTGCTGCTGTCCCGCCTCGTCGCGGCCGAGTCCGGCTCGGGCCGCTCGGACCGCCGGGCGTCGCGCGCCGTCGCCGTCCCGGAGGACGAGCTCCACCAGCTCCTCGAGTGCGTGGACGTCGACGGCGAGACCGTCGCCGCGCCGTCGGGCGTCGTCGCGCCCGCCTGACCGACCTCAGACCGCACCACCGAGCACCAGAGAAACGGAAACCCCAGCGTGACCCATGCAGACCTCCAGGCAGACGTCCTCGTCGTCGGCGGCGGGCTCGGCGGCGTGGCCGCCGCGCTCGCGGCGGCGGAGCGCGGCGCCCGCGTCGTCCTCACCGAGGAGCACCCGTGGATCGGCGGCCAGCTCACGTCCCAGGCGGTACCGCCGGACGAGAGCCCGTGGGTCGAGCGGTTCGGCGTGACCGCGCGCTACCGCGCGCTGCGCGACGGCATCCGCGACGTCTACCGCCGCTCGTACCCGCTCACCGACGCCGCGCGCACGTGGGACGCCCTCAACCCCGGCGCGGGCTGGGTCTCCAAGCTGTGCCACGAGCCGCGCGTCGCGGTGGGCGTGCTCGAGGAGATGCTCGCCCCGTGGCGGTCCGCCGGCCGCATCCGCCTGCTCGAGCGCGTGCGCCCGACGACGGCCACCACCGACGGCGACCGCGTCACCTCCGTGACGCTCACCCCGGTCACCGCCGACGCCGCGGGCGCGGCCGTGACGGTGCACGCGGCGTTCGTCGTCGACGCGACCGAGACGGGCGAGCTCCTGCCGCTGACGGGCACCGAGTACGTCACCGGGTTCGAGTCGAACCGCGAGACCGGGGAACCGAGCGCGCCGGACGAGGCGCAGCCCGACAACGTGCAGGCCCTCAGCGTGTGCTTCGCCGTCGAGCACGTGGACGGCGACCACACGATCGACCGCCCCGAGCGCTACGACTTCTGGAGCACGTACACCCCCGGCCCGTGGAACGGGCGCCGGATGCTGTCGTGGGAGGCGCCCAACCCGCGCACGCTCGCGATGGACGTGCGGTCGTTCACCCCGAACCCGGGCGACGACCCGCGCGCCGTCGACGCCGACCAGTCGAAGAACCCCGGCGACGGCAACCTCTGGACGTTCCGGCGCATCGCGGCCCGCGACCTCTTCGCGCCGGGCCACTACGCGAGCGACCTGTGCCTCGTGAACTGGCCGAGCATCGACTACTTCCTGGCGCCCGTGCTCGACGTGCCGCGCGACGTGGAGGAGGCCCGGATCGCCGACGCCCGGCAGCTCAGCCTCTCGATGCTCTACTGGATGCAGACCGAGGCGCCCCGCGCCGACGGCGGGACCGGCTTCCCGGGCCTGCGCCTGCGGCCCGACGTCATGGGCTCGGCCGACGGCCTCGCCCAGGCGGCCTACCACCGCGAGTCCCGCCGCCTGCGCGCCGTGACGACGGTGACGGAGAACGACGTCTCGTACGCCGTGCGCGGCGACCGCGGCGCGACGCGCTACGACGACTCGGTCGGCGTCGGCATGTACCGGATCGACCTGCACCCCTCGACGGGCGGCGACACGTACATCGACGTGGCGTCGACGCCGTTCGAGATCCCGCTCGGGGCCCTGCTGCCGCAGCGCGTGACCAACCTGCTCGCCGCCAACAAGAACATCGGCACGACGCACATCACCAACGGCTGCTACCGCCTGCACCCGGTCGAGTGGAACGTCGGCGAGGCCGCCGGCCACCTCGCGGCCCACTGCCTCGCGACCGGCCGCACGCCGCACGCCGTCCAGTCGAAGGCCGACCTCCTCGCCGACTACCAGGACGAGCTCGTCCGGGCGGGCGTCGAGCTGCGCTGGCCCGCCGAGGCCCACCCCTACTGACCCGGGCTCCCCGCGCCCGGTACCCCCGCCCACCCTCAGTCCGAAGGAGAACTGATGAACCCCCTCACCCCACGGTCGGCCCCTCGGTCCGCCCCGCGCCGCCGCCTCGTCGGCGCACCCCTGGCCGCCGGCGGCGTCGCGCTCGCCCTCGTCCTCACCGCGTGCTCCGGCGGCGGCGACGACGTCGCGGGCGAGCCGAGCACCCCGAGCGAGCCGGTCGAGCTGCGCATGACCGTCTGGACGGCCGACGAGACGCAGCTCGCGCAGTTCCAGGAGATCGCCGACGCGTACGTCGCGGAGAACCCCGACCTCGTGTCCGGCGTGACGTTCGAGACCATCCCGTTCGAGGACTACACGACGTCCCTCACGACGCAGCTCGCGGGCGGCAACGCGCCGGACCTCGCGTGGATCCTCGAGAGCTACGCGCCCGAGTTCGTGGCGAGCGGCGCGCTCGTCGACGTCGGCCCGAAGCTGCAGGAGACCGAGGGGTACGCGTACGACGACCTGCTCGACTCGTCGCTCGCGCTGTGGGAGAAGGACGGCGGCCTCTACGCCTACCCGTTCTCCAACTCGCCGTTCGCGCTGTTCGTCAACACCGACCAGGTCGCCGCGGCGGGCCAGCCGAACCCGGCCGACCTCGTCGCGTCGGGCGACTGGACCTACGACCAGGTCCGCGAGATCGCGGCGGCGGCCGCCGCGACGTCGGGCAAGCAGGGCCTCGTGGTGCGCGACTTCGACTACAAGGTCTGGGAGAACCTGTCGACGATCTGGGACGGCTGGGACGCGACGCCGTGGAGCGAGGACGGCACGCAGTGCACGTTCACCGACCCCGAGATGGTCGACGCGCTCACGTGGATCCACGACGCGACGTTCGTCGACAAGGCGCTGCCCGGTCCCGGCACGACGGCCGACTTCTTCGCGGGCGACTCCGCCATGACGATCACGCAGATCAGCCGCGCGTCGTCGCTCGACGACTCGTTCGGGTGGGACGTCGTGCCGCTCCCGGCGGGCCCGGCGGGCCAGCAGAACGTCATCGGCCAGGCCGGCATCGGCGTCTTCGCGGCCGGGGAGCACCCCGACGTCGCGGCCGACTTCCTCGCGTGGTTCACCAACCCGGAGAACGCCGAGACGCTCGCCGCGTACTTCCCGCCGCCGCGCGAGTCGCTGCTCACCGCCGAGACGCTCGGGGCCGCCAACCCGAAGCTCAGCGAGGAGCAGCTCCAGGCGGTCGTCGTCGACGGCATCCAGGGCGCCGTGACGAAGCCGTCGCACCAGAACTTCGCCAAGCTGCAGGACACGGTGCGCGCCCAGCTCGACGCGCTGTGGACCGCCGACGCGGACGTCGAGGGCGTCCTCGCCGACACGTGCGCGGCGATCCAGCCCCTGCTCGGGGACTGAGCGTGGCGTCCTCCGCACTCGCACGACGGGACGCGGCCGTGGGCTACACCATGGTCGCGCCCGCCGTGCTCGGCGCGCTCGCGTTCGTCGTCGCGCCGCTGGTCGCCGTCGTCTGGTACTCGCTGCACGAGTGGAACGTCCTCGCGAACACGTTCACGTTCGCGGGCGGGGACAACTACGAGCGGATGCTCGCCGACCCCGGGCTGCGGGACTCGCTCCTCGCGAGCCTGTGGTTCTCCGTCGGGCTCGTCGTGCTCAACATCTCGCTCGCGCTCGTCCTCGCGGTGCTGCTCAACCAGCGGCTCCCCGGCACGACGACGTTCCGCACGTTCTTCTTCTCGCCCGTCGTCGTGTCCCTCGTGGCGTGGACGATCGTGTGGAGCTTCCTGCTCCAGGCGGACGGCGGCATCAACGGGTTCCTGTCGCTGCTCGGCGTCGACGGCCCGAACTGGCTGCGCGGGGAGACGACGGCGATGCTCTCGGTGATCGTCGTGCAGGTCTTCAAGAACGTGGGCCTCAACATGATCCTGTTCCTCGCGGCCCTGCAGGGGGTGCCCGAGGAGATCCAGGAGGCCGCGCGCATCGACGGCGCGGGCGCGTGGCGCCGGTTCCGGTCGATCACGCTCCCGCTCATCAGCCCGACCGTCCTGCTGGTCTCGATCCTCACGATCGTGGGCTCGCTCGAGGTGTTCGCGCAGATCGCCGTGCTCACGGGCGGGGGGCCGGGGAACTCGACCACCGTGCTCGTCTACTACCTGTACCAGCAGGCGTTCCGGTTCAACGACTTCGGCTACGCGAGCGCGATCTCCGTCCTGCTGTTCGTCATCGTCCTCGTCCTGACACTCGTGCAGTGGCAGACGCGCAAGAGGTGGGTCTTCCATGAAGTCTGACGTGATGCCCGGCCCGGCCACGCTCCCGGGCGCGGACGACGGCCCGGCCCGGCCTGCGGCGTCGGGCACGGGCGGCGCCGACGGCGCGGCGACCCGCGGCGGACGCCCCGCGCGCCGCACGGGGAGCGCGCGCACGCGCCGCCGCTGGGGGCGCGCGGCGCTCGTGGCGCTCCTCGTGGTGCTCAGCGTGCCGTTCGTCTTCCCGACGTGGTGGATGGCGACGTCGAGCCTCAAGCCGATGAGCGAGATCCTGCGGGCCGTGCCGACGCTCTGGCCCCACGACCCGTCGTTCGCGGCCTACGGCGAGGTGTTCCGGCTGCAGCCGTTCGCGCAGCAGTACTGGAACAGCCTCTACATCGCCGTGGTCGTGACGGTCGGGACGATCCTCGTGGCCTCGATGGCCGGGTACGCGTTCGCGCGCATCCGGTTCCCCGGGGCGAACGCGCTGTTCCTGCTCGTGCTCGTCGGGCTGCTCGTGCCGTCGGAGGTGACGATCGTCCCGCTGTTCCGGATGGTCAACTCGCTCGGGCTCATCGACACGCACTGGCCGCTCGTGGTCATCCCGATCCTCGGGGCGCCGAGCGTCCTCGCGACGTTCATCATGCGCCAGTTCTTCCTCGGGCTCCCCGGCGAGCTCGAGGAGGCGGGGCGCATGGACGGCCTCGGGCGGTGGGGGATCTTCTGGCGGATCGCGTTCCCGCTGTCGCGCTCGGCGATCTCGGCCGTCGCGATCTTCACGTTCCTCAAGTCGTGGAACCTCTACCTCGAGCCGATCGTGTACCTGTCCAGCAAGGACCGGTTCACGCTCCCGCAGGCGCTCACGCAGTACGTCGACGCCTACGGCGGCCCGATGTGGAACGTCCAGCTCGCCGCGACGACGCTCACCGTGCTGCCGGTCCTCGCGGTGTTCCTCGTCGCCCAGAAGCAGTTCGTCCAGGGCCTCGCGCACACCGGCCTCAAGGGCTGACCGCCCCTCCCGTGGGTGCGGGGGACAGTCGTGGTCCCGTCGCGGATCGGCGGCTATTTCCCGCACTCACGGGGTGCGGCCTAGGCTCGACGGCGTGGCTCACCTTCTCGGCGCCGACGGCATCTCGCTGACCGTCGGCACCCGCACCCTGCTCGACGACGTCTCGCTCGGCCTCGACGACGGCGACCGCGTCGGCATCGTCGGCCCCAACGGGGCCGGCAAGACGACGCTCCTGCGCCTCCTCGCGGGCACGCAGCAGCCCGACGGCGGCCGTGTCACCCGCGTGGGCGGCCTGCGGGTGGGCCTGCTCGACCAGCGCGACGACGTCGGCACCGGCGCGACGATCCGCGATCTCGTGCACGGCGACGCCGCGACCCACGCCTGGGCGTCGGACGCGAGCATCCGCACCGTCCACGCGGGGCTGCTGGGCGACCTCGACCTCGACGCCCCGGCGGACACGCTGTCCGGCGGGCAGCGTCGCCGCGTCGCGCTCGCGGCGCTCCTCGTCGCCGACCACGACGTGCTGTTCCTCGACGAGCCCACGAACCACCTCGACGTCGAGGGCGTCGCGTGGCTCGCCGCGCACCTGGGCGACCGCTTCGCCCGCCCGGGCGCGAAGGGCGCCCTCGTGGTCGTCACGCACGACCGCTGGTTCCTCGATGCCGTGTGCTCGCGCATGTGGGAGGTGCGCGGCGACGGCTCGGGCCAGGTCGAGGGCTACGAGGGCGGGTACGCGGCGTACGTGCTCGCGCGCGCCGAGCGCCAGCGCACCGCGGCCGTCGTGGCGGAGAAGCGCGACAACCTGCTGCGCAAGGAGCTCGCGTGGCTCCGGCGGGGCGCGCCCGCGCGCACGTCCAAGCCCAAGTTCCGGCTCGACGCCGCCGCCGCGCTCATCGCCGACGTCCCGCCGCCGCGCGACACGCTCGAGCTCACGCGCACCGCGACGAAGCGCCTCGGCAAGGACGTGCTCGACCTCGAGGACGTGACGGTCGCGGTGCCGCGCCAGGACGGCCAGGGCGAGCGCGTGCTGCTCGACGACGTCACGTGGCGCCTGGGGCCCGGCGACCGGTACGGGGTCGTCGGGGTCAACGGTGCCGGCAAGACGACGCTCCTCGCGCTCCTCGCCGGGCGGCGCGAGCCCGACTCCGGGCGGGTCAAGCGCGGCAAGACCGTCCACGTGGCGGAGCTGTCGCAGGACGTCGGCGAGCTCGACGACATCGCCGGCGCGCGTGTGATCCAGGTGATCGAGGACGAGAAGCGCTCGGTCGTCGTCGACGGCAAGGAGCTCTCCGCGTCCCAGCTCGTCGAGCGGCTCGGCTTCACGCGCGAGCGGTCGCAGACGCTCGTTCGCGACCTCTCGGGCGGCGAGCGGCGGCGCCTGCAGCTCCTGCGCCTGCTCGTCGCCGAGCCCAACGTGCTCCTGCTCGACGAGCCGACGAACGACCTCGACACCGACACGCTCGCCGCGCTCGAGGACCTGCTCGACGGCTGGCCCGGCACGCTCATCGTGGTCTCGCACGACCGCTACCTGCTGGAGCGCGTCGCGGACCGCCAGGTCGCGCTGCTCGGCGACGGCCAGGTGCGCGACCTGCCGGGCGGCGTCGAGCAGTACCTCGAGCTGCGGCGCGCGGCGCTCGCGGGCGCGGGCGCGGCGTCGACCGGGTTCGCGCCCACGGGCGGCGCCGACGCGACACCGGACGCGGGGCCGGCCGTGGCGGCCCCGGGCCCGAGCGCGGCCGAGGTGCGGGCGGCGAAGAAGGAGATCAACCGCATCGAGCGGCGCCTGAGCAAGATCGCGGAGGCCGAGGGCCGGCTGCACGAGAAGATCGCGGCGAACGCGACCGACTTCGCGGCGGTCGCGGAGCTCGACGCCGAGCTGCGCACCCTCGCGGCGGAGAAGGACGAGCTCGAGGCGGCGTGGCTCGAGGCGGCCGAGGTCGCCGGGTGACGGCCGACCGGATGCGCGTCGCGGTGTCCGCGCGCGGCGTCGAGGTCGACGACGGGCAGGGCGGCGTCCTCGCGCCGTGGGCGGACGTGCGCCGCGTCACCGCGTTCGCGCTCGGTGCCCCGGGCGGCACCGCCCGGTACGTGTCGTTCGACCTCGTGAACGGGCACAGCGTCGAGGTGGACGACGCCGCCCCGGAGTGGGACGACGTGCTCGCCGCCCTGCCCGGGCGGGTCGAGCTCGCGGTCGACGACCCGCTCGTCGCGCTCGGCGCGCTCGCGCCGGGCGAGCGGCTCGTCCTCGCGGGGCCCGTGCGGACCCGCTGACCCCGCGGGGACCCGGGTCCGGACGCCCGGGGCGTGTCGCCGGGGCCCAGCCGGGCGCGGGTGTGCGGCTCAGCGCCGCAGGAAGCCCATGCGGTCGTCGGGGTCGACGCGCTCGAGGATGGCGCCCGCGATGGCGTCCAGCTGCTCGACCTGCTCGTCGGTGAGCGCGTCGATCACGTGGTCGCGCACCGTCCCGACGTGCCCGGGCGCGGTCGCGACGACCTTCTCCCAGCCGGCGTCGGTGAGGTGCGCGTTCGTCGCGCGGCGGTCCTCGGGGCACGGCACGCGCTCGACGAGGCCACGCTTCTCGAGGCGTGCGACGACGTGGGAGAGCCGGGGGAGCGTGGCGTTGGTGGCGCCCGCGAGGTCGGTCATGCGCAGCGTGCGCCGCGGCGCCTCGGAGAGCATCGCGAGCACGTAGTACTCGAAGTGGCTGAGGTCGGCGTCGCGCCGGAGCTGGGAGTCGAGGACGCCCGGCAGCAGCTCCACGACCGCCACGAGCCGCTTCCACGCGTCGAGCTGCTGGTCGTCGAGCCAGCGGGGTTCCGTCGTCATCGTGCCTCCTCCGGTGCGGCGATCCGCATAGTTGACGGTACAACTTTAGCGGCGTACGGTGTTAGTTGTAGCAACAACTAATAGCCGACCGTCGGGCCGGCGGAGGAAGGGAAGCCACCATGAGCAGCATCACCATCATCGGCGCCGGGAACATGGGCTCGGCCATCGCCGGTCTCGCGCTCGCCGCGGGCAGCCAGGTGCAGGTCCTGACCCGTGAGGCCACCGAGGTCGACCCGCGCGTCACGGCGGGCACCGTCGGCGACGAGATCACCGGCGACGTCGTCGTGCTCGCGCTCCCGTACGGGGCGCTCGACGACGTCCTCGGCGCCTACGAGGGCCGCCTCGACGGCAAGGTCCTCGTCGACATCACCAACCCGCTCGACTTCGCGACGTTCGACTCCCTCGTCGTGCCCGACGGCTCGTCGGCCGCGGCGCAGATCCAAGAGCGCGTCCCGGGCGCGCGCGTCCTCAAGGCGTTCAACACGAACTTCGCGGCGACGCTCGCCACCGGCCAGGTCGGGCCGCTCGCGACGACGGTCCTCGTCGCGGGCGACGACGCCGACGCGAAGGCCGCCCTCGCGGGCGCCGTGTCCGGGGTCCGCGTCGTCGACGCCGGCTCGCTGAAGCGCGCGCACGAGCTCGAGGCCCTCGGCTTCCTGCAGCTCACGCTCGCGGCGGGGGAGAAGACCTCCTGGACGACGGGCTTCGCGCTCGCCGAGTGACCCCGCCCGCGCACGCACGACGGCGGGCGGCCGGCCCGGGGGGTGGCCGGCCGCCGTCGTGCGTGGTGCGTCAGCCGCGCGCCTTCTCGACGGCCGCGCGGGCCGCCTCGTGCTCCGCCTTCTGGGCGTCCCGCAGGGCCTTCTCGAGCTCGCGCACCTTCTTCTGGGCCTCGCGCACGCGCCGCTCCGCGTCGCGCCGCCGGAGCGTCGCCTTCTTGACCCGCGCGTCCTTGACGTGCACCGCGACCTCGACGGGCGCGACGGCGTCCCGCGGGTCCGTCGCCGGTGCGGGTTCCGTGACCGTGGTGGGCTGCCGCCCGGGCGCGCGGCCCGCGCCGGGCGCCCCGGCGGCCCGCGCGTCGACGTAGACGGCGATCCCGTCGAGCACCCGCTCCAGCCCCCACGCGGTGTCGTCGATCTCGCCCTCGCCCGCGTACGTGCCGGCCTCGACGAGCGGGCGCAGGTAGGGGAACCGCACCTCGTCCACGAGCCCGCGCAGCGCGTCGGCCCACGCGCCGCCCTGGACCGCCTCGTCGCCCCCGGCCGCCGCGACGGCGCGTGCGAGGTCGGTCTGCAGCCGCGCCGCGTTCCGGGCGTACCCGCTGACGAGGAGGATGACGGACATCTTCTCCTCGTCGTCGAGCGGCGTGGACCGCAGCGCGCGCAGCCCGGCGTCCGCGCCGCGCAGGTTGTTCGGCGTGAGCGGCGCGCCGGTCACGGGGATGTCGAGGAACCACGGGTGCGACGCGAACACCGCCATCGTGAACTGCGCCCACTCGCGCAGCTCGGCGCGCCAGTCGGCGGGCTCGTGCGCGGGCGGGTACTCGACGTCGAGCGCGGCCTCCTGCATGAGGAGCAGCAGGTCGTCCTTGCTCGTGACGTACCGGTAGAGCGACATCGTCGTGAAGCCGAGGCTCTGCGCGACCTTCGCCATGGACACGGCCCCGAGCCCGTCGGCGTCGGCGAGCTCGATGGCCGCGTCGACGATCCGCTCGATGCTCAGCTCGCGCTTCGGCGCGCGCTCGGGGCGTTCGGCCACGCCCCACGCGAGCGCGAGCCGGGGCGGGAGGTCGGGTGCGTCCGTCATGGCTTCATCCTCCCCGACGGTGCCCGGACGTGGGTCGCAGCCCTGCCGAGCAGGCCTTCCCGGTGGCGCGAGCAGGTGGTCGTGGTGCGTCCTGTCGACCGGACGCACCAGGACCACCTGCTCGGCCGCGCGGGGGTGGGGGCGGGGGTGGGTGGGAGAGAGGGGCGGAGGGGGGTCAGCGGGCGGTCCGCCGGCGGTAGAGCAGGGAGCCGGCGGTGCAGCTCGCGACGAGGAAGCCGGCGAGCCACGCGACGGCCGTGAGGACCGTCGACGCGTCGGGCGCGCCTGCGAGCAGCCCGCGGAACGTCTCGATGACCGGCGTGAACGGCTGGTTCTCGGCGAACCCGTGCAGCCACGACGGCATGGTGTCGATCTGGACGAACCCCGAGCTGAGGTAGGGCACGAACAGGAAGAGGAAGTTCACGGACTGCGACGCCTCGACGCTCAGCACGAGGCCGAGCGCCACGCTCAGCCACGTGAACGTCAGCACGGCGAGGACCGCGAACGCGACGAGCCCCGCCCAGTCGGCCGGCCCGGCGTCGGGCCGGAAGCCGAGCGCGAGCGCGACACCGACGACCACGACGGCGGACGCGAGGTTGCGCACGACGCTCGCCACGACGTGCCCCCACAGCGCGGACGGCCCGAAGATCGGCAGGGTCTTGAACCGGTCGATCGTGCCGGACGTCATGTCCTGCGCGACGCCGACCGCGGCCGTCGCGGAGCCGAACCCCAGGCACATCACGAGCACGCCGGGCACGACGTAGTCGATGTAGTCGTCCCCGCCGATCGCCCCGCCGAAGATGACGACGAAGACGAGCATGATCATCACCGGCAGCGCGAAGGCCGTGACGAGCCCGTCGACGCTGCGCAGCTGGCGGCGGGTCTCGCGGCCGACCATCGTGCGGACGTCGCGCGCCGCGGTGGCCGGGGTCTGCCGCGCGCGCGGCCGCGTGGTGCGGGACGGCCGGGGCAGCGTGGTCGTGGGTGCGGCGCTCATCGGGCGCCCTCCTTCCGGGTCAGGGCGAGGAACACGTCGTCGAGCGTGGGCCGCACGACGCTGACCCCCACGACCGCGAGCGCGTGGGCGTCGGCGGCCGCGAGCACGTCGCGGATGGTGCGGACGGGGTCGTCGCTCGGTGCGGTGAGCGAGAGGTCCTTCGCGTCGGCCGTCGGGCGGGCCAGCCCGATCGAGGGCGCGAGCCCGACGGCGGCGGCCAGGCTCTCCGGGTCGTCGAACGCCACGCGCACGTGGTCGCCCGCGACGAGCGTCTTGAGCTCGGCGGCCGTGCCCCGCGCCGCGACGCGGCCGTCGTGCAGGACGGCGATCGTGTCGGCCAGGCGGTCGGCCTCCTCCAGGTACTGGGTCGTCAGCAGGACGGTCGTCCCGTCGGCGGCGAGGCCCCGCACGACCTCCCACAGCTGCGCGCGCGACGCCGGGTCGAGGCCCGTCGTCGGCTCGTCGAGCACGAGCACCGCCGGGTCGGCCACGAGGCTGATCGCGAGGTCGAGACGGCGGCGCATGCCGCCCGAGTAGGTCCCGACCCGCCGGTCCGCGGCGTCGGTGAGGTCGAAGCGCTCGAGCAGCGCGGCGGCGCGCGGGCGCACCGCCCGGCGGGGGAGGTGCGCGAGCTCGCCCATCATCACGAGGTTCTCGCGGCCCGTCTGGAACTCGTCCACCGACGCGTACTGGCCCGTGAGCGCGATGGTCTCGCGCACCCGGGCGGCGTCGTGCACGACGTCGGCGCCCGCGACGCGGGCCGTGCCGCGGTCGGGCCGGACGAGGGTCGTGAGGATGTTGACGGTCGTCGTCTTGCCCGCGCCGTTGGGCCCCAGCAGCGCGAAGATCTCGCCGCGGCGCACGGTCAGGTCGACGCCGCGCAGCACGGCGTGGTCGCCGTAGGACTTCTCCAGCCCCTGCGCGGCGATCATCGGTCCGGTCATCGCCCTTCTCCTTCTCCGTCGGCCGTTCGTGTGCGGCGCACACTGCTCGTGTGCGCCATAAACTGTGTATACACCATAAACACGTGCGCGAGAAGGGGTCAAGGGCGAGGAGGCTCCACGGGGAAAGGGCTGCGCGCTCAGCCCGCGCGACGACGGGGAGCGCCGGTGAGGACCAGCCCGATCCCGGTCATCACCACGAGCGCACCCAGCACGACGGCGACCGGCACCGTCCACGTCCCCGTCGCCGTCTGCAGCGCCCCGGCCGCGGTGGGCGCGACGGCGGCCAGGCAGTACCCGACCGACTGCACCGTCGCCGACGCCTGCCGGCCGCGCCGGACCGTCGGGTACCGCTGGGCGACGAGCGTGAAGATCACGACGAAGTTCGCCGCCTGGGCGACGCCCGCGGCGGACGCCCACACCGCCCAGAGCCCCGGCGCGACGAGCAGCCCCACGGGCAGCGTCAGCCACAGCACCGCGATCCCGACGAACGTCTGCCGCAGGCTGAGGCGGCGCGCGGCGAGCGGCACCGCGAGACCGCCGACGATCGCGAAGCCCTGGAACAGCGACGCCGCACCGCCCGACGCGGAGCGCGGGATGCCCGCGAGGTCCTCGAGGACGAGCGGCAGCCACGCCGTGAGCGCGTAGAAGCTCGACGACTGGAGCGCGAACATCGCGCACAGCCACCACGTGAACGGCGTCGCGAGCACGTGGCGCTCACGGGCCGTCGTCGGGTCGGTGCCCGTGACGCCCTCCGCCGCGGCCGCCGCCAGCGCGTCCGCCTCGGCCGCATCCCCGGCCGCCCCGGCCTCCGTCTCCGATGCCGCCGGGCCGGGCACGGTCTCCACCGACACGCCCCGGGGCTCGCGCGCCTCGCGCGGCACCGCGCGCAGCCACCACACGAGCGCGACGACCGCGAGCACCGACCACGACGCGAGCGCCCAGCGCCACCCGACGGCGTCCGCGAGCGGCGCGGTGAGCGCCGTCGTCGCGACGGTCCCGACGTTGATCGCCGCCGTGTACAGGCCCGTCACCGTCGCGACGTGGCCGGGGAAGTCGCGCTGGGCGATCATCGGCACCGCGAGGTTCGCCGTCGTGATGCCGAGCCCGAGGAGCACCGTGCCCGCGAACGTCCCGGCCGCGCCGAGCGCCGCGAGGTCCGCCGAGCGCAGGACCGTCCCCGCGACGATCAGCGTGAGCGCGACGGCGATCGCCGTCCGGAGCGACGACCGCCCGAGCAGGCCCGCGACGGCGGGCGTCGCGAGCGCGAAGCACAGCACCGGGATGCCGGTGAGCAGGCCCGCCGCGGCGGCGGTGAGGTCGAGGTCGGCCGCGACGTCCGCGACGACGGGCGGGAGCGCCGTGAGCGGCGCCCGCAGGTTGACGGCCACGAGCAGCACGGCGACCAGCAGGACCCCGTCGATCCCGCCGCGGAACGTGCTCGGGCGGGGCGGCCGTGACGACGGCATCGGGCGGGGACCTCCGGGTGCGGGCGCGTGCGGCGACGCCCGCCCGGTCGTCCGGGCCGTCGGTCAGTCGTCGAACTGTCCTCCGACTGTACGCAGGAGCGCCGCGAGCGCAGGTCGCTCGCCCGGCTCGAGCGCGTCGAGGATGCGGGCCTCGACGGCGAGGAGGTCGGTCATCGCCGTGTCCACGCGCTCCAGGCCCTCGGGCGTGAGCTCGACGAGCACGCCGCGCCGGTCGTCGGGCGAGCGGCGGCGCACGACGAGCCCGCGCTCCTCGAGCCGGTCGATGCGGTTCGTCATGGTCCCGCTCGTGACGAGCGTCTGGGTGACGAGCGCCCCGGGGGAGAGGCGGTACGGCTCGCCCGCGCGGCGCAGCGCGGACAGGACGTCGAACTCCCACGTCTCCAGGTGCCCGCGCGCGAACGCCGTGCGCCGCGCCCGGTCCAGGTGCCGGGCGAGCCGGTCGACCCGCGAGAACACCGTGAGCGGCTCGACGTCGAGGTCCGGCCGCTCGCGCTGCCACGCCGCGACGATGCGGTCGACCTCGTCCTCGTGCTGCTGGTCCATGACGCGAGGGTACTCGACGTGTCTCGACGTCAAGACTCTTGACGGCTCGCCGGTCGTCGCGGCGCGCCGCAAGACCCGCCACCGCGAGGTAGAGCCCTGGCCCCGCGAGGTAGAGCCGCTGTCCGCCGAGGTAGAGCCCAGGTTCGGCGAGGTAGAGCCGTGGTCCCGCGAGGTAGAGACGCTGTCCGCCGAGGTAGAGGCGTGGTCGTGCGGGCCGTGCCTGGCCGCGCACCTACCAGGGCGACACGAGCACAGGGTGGGGCGACCCACCGTCGTCGACCACCGGACCTGGCCTCTACCTCGACGAACCGCGCCTCTACCTCGGCGGGGCGGGGCCGAGCCCCGCCGTCAGGACGTGCGCAGGGCGTCCGTGAGCTTGACGCGGGCGCCGGTGCGCAGGACGGCGTTGGAGTAGATCTTCGCCGCGAGCCACACGAGGAGGGGGATGACGGCGACGGAGAGGCCGAGCGCGACGAGGGCCTCCCACGTCTCGGCGCTGCCGAGCGCGATGCGGACCGGCATGAGCAGCGGCGAGCACAGCGGCACGTACGACAGCCAGACGACGAGCGGGTTGTCCGGCGCCCACGGCGCGACGGAGACGCCCACGATGTACGGCACGATCATGAGGAACGTGACGGGCGTGGTGACCGCGCCGACGTCCTCCTGGCGCGACACCAGCGCGCCGAGGCCGGCCATGAGCAGCGCGTAGCTGACGAAGCCGACGACGAACCACACGAGCGCCCAGGCCGCGGCGGTCCCGAGGTCGATCGTCGAGGTGTCGACGAGGCCGAGGCCGAGCGCGGTCCCGACGCCCGCGAGCACGACGAGCGCGACCTGCCCCAGCCCGACGAGGCCGATGCCGAGGACCTTGCCGGCCATGAGCTGCCACGGGCGCACGGTCGAGAGCAGGAGCTCGACGACGCGGCTCGTCTTCTCCTCGACGACGCCCTGCGCGATGAGCTGGCCGCTGATCATGATGGCCATGAAGAGCAGGATGCCGGTGACCAGGCCGGTGACGTAGCGCGCCGGGTCGAACTCGCTCGGCTCGCCGATGGTGCGCACGTCCGGCGCGGCGGTCGCGACGTCGCCCGCGACCTGGGCGGGGTCCCCCCCGAGGCTCGCGACGGCGTCGGACAGCGCGGTCTGCTGGGCGAGCGTCGTGAAGACGGCCGTGAGGCTCGACGACAGCTCGGTGTCGACGACGACCGTGGGGGAGCCGACGCTCCCGGTGACGAGCGCGTCGAGGTCGCCGTCGCGCACCTGGGCCTCGCCCGCGGCGTCGTCCGCGACGTCGACGGTCTCGACGTCGGTCCCGAGCGTGCTCCCCGTGGTCTCGATCGTCTCGGCGAGCGCCGCGGTCTGCGGCGTGACCCCCACACGCTCGGCGCTCGGTCCCGACCCGTTCGCGAGGTTGAGCACGACCCCGCCGAGCACGACGGCGCCGACGAGGATCACGGTCAGCCACACGAACGACTTGGAGCGCAGCCGCGTCATGATCTCGCGACCCGCGACGAGGCGGATCGCGCCCCAGGACGTCAACGAGGTCCCCGTGCTCATGCCCCCACCTCCACGGTCTCGGCGGCCGTCGCGGCCGGCTTCTCCTCGGCGCTCACGACGTCGCGGTACAGCTCGGTGAGCGACGGCCGGACGAGCGCGAACTCGTGCACGGGCCCGGCGGCGAGCGCCGCGCGCAGCACGGCCTGCTCGCGCCCCCCGGTCCCGTCGCCGGTCGACCCACCGGGCACGAGCTCGACGACGGTGCGCGACCCCTCCAGGCTGACGGCCCGCGCGTCGGGCACGGCGCCGATCCACGTGGCGCCGGGCGGGCCGTCCACGACCCAGCGCTCCTGCTCGGTGCGACGGAGCTCGTCGATCGTGCCGACCTCCACCATCGCGCCGTCCTTGATGATGCCGACGCGGTCGCACAGCCGTTCCACGAGGTCGAGCTGGTGCGACGAGAACACGACGGGCACGCCTGCCTGGGCGCGGTCGCGCAGGACTCCGCTCATGACGTCGACGGCGACGGGGTCGAGCCCGCTGAACGGCTCGTCGAGCACGAGCAGCTCGGGGTCGTGGGTGAGCGCGGCGGCGAGCTGGACGCGCTGCTGGTTGCCGAGCGAGAGCTTCTGCACCTCGTCGCCGCGGCGCGCCTCGACGCCGAGCGTCGTGGTCCAGCGCTCCATCGCGTCCTTCGCCGCCGCGGCGGACAGCCCGTGCAGCCGGGCGAGGTAGACGAGCTGCTCGCCGACCTTCATGCGCGGGTAGAGGCCGCGCTCCTCCGGCATGTAGCCGATGCGGCGGCGGGCGGCCAGGTCGAGGGGCCGGCCCTCCCACCGGACCTCGCCGCCGTCGGCGGCGAGGACGCCGAGGACGATGCGCATCGTCGTCGTCTTGCCGGCGCCGTTGGAGCCGACGAAGCCGAAGATCTCCCCGGCGCGGACGTCGAACGACGTGCCGCGCAGGGCGCGCACGTCGCCGTAGGACTTGGTCAGCGAGTCGATCTCGAGTGTCGCCATGCGTTCCACACAACCACGCGCGAACGCGCGCGGCACGGGACAGATGTCACGTCCTGGCCGTGCGGAAGCAGGGGGTGCGCCCCTGCCGACGTCGGGCCCGCCGGTCAGCCGAGGTGCTCGTCGCGCACCGTGGGCAGCGTCCGCGCGGCCCGCACGGCGAGGCGCAGCATCGTCCCGGTCGCCTCGTCGACGGCTGCGGCGTCGTCGCGCCGGACGGCGTCGAGCGAGACCCAGAGCAGCTCGCGGGCGAGCGCGGCGTCCTGCTCGTCGAGCCGACCGGACACCGACTCGACGGCGCTCATCGCGACGAGCACGCGCATCACGGCCGACGTCGGGGGCGCGACGCGCACGCGCCGGATCTCCACGGCCCGGCGCAGCGCGCGACGCTCGACCCGCGTGAGGCGCGGGCCCGTCACGTGCAGGAGCACGACGGTGAGGAGCGCGGCCACGAGCCCGAGGACGGCGGCGAGGAGCAGGGTCTCGGGCGCCGCCAGGTGCCGCCCGGCGACCAGGGCGGCGAGCGCGGTCGTCACGCCCGCGACGAGACCGACCCGCACCACGTCGACCGACGCGCGCCACTCGGCGTGCCGACGCACCCGGTCCAGCTCGTGGGGGGTGAGGCCCGGGACGAGCACGTCGGTGCGCTGGACGACGCGCGCGGGCGCGCCCGGGACGTCGCCCTGCAGACACCGTGCGGTCGTCCAGGTCACGTACCCCCAGACCGTGGGACGGATCTCGTCCCGTGGGTCGCCGTACTCCTGGTCGGCCGACCGGTCGTGCCCGTGCATCCGCTGCCCCGCTTCGTCGTTCTGCTCTGCCGCCAGAGAGACGGGCTGACCCCGCTGTCATGACGCGGGTTCGGGGAGCGGATCTGCGTCAGGACCTCGTGGTGATGAGGTGCGGCCGCTTCTCCATGTCCGCGAGGCCGTTCCAGGCGAGGTTGACGAGGTGCGCCGCGACCTCCGTCTTCTTGGGGGAGCGCGCGTCGAGCCAGTACTGACCGGTGAGGGCGACCATGCCGACGAGCATCTGCGCGTAGATGGGCGCGACCTTCGGGTCGAGGCCGCGCGTGCGGAACTGGTGCGCCAGGAGGTGCTCGACCTGCGTCGCGACGTCGCCGATGAGGCTCGAGAAGGTGCCCGTGGCCTGCGCGACGGGGGAGTCGCGCACGAGGATCCGGAAGCCGTCCTCCGACGCCTCGATGTAGGACAGGAGGGCGAGCGCGGTGCGCTCCAGCAGCACCTTCGGGTGACCGCCCTCGTCGAGCGCGCCCGACAGCGCCGCGGTGAGCGCCTGCACCTCGCGGTCCACGACGACCGCGTAGATGCCCTCCTTGCCGCCGAAGTGCTCGTACACGACGGGCTTGGACACCTCGGCGCGCGCGGCGATCTCCTCGACGCTCGTCCCCTCGAACCCCTTCTCGGCGAACAGCTTGCGGCTGACGGCGAGCAGCTGCTCGCGCCGCTGGCTCGCGGTCATGCGGGATCGGGGGGTGCGCCTGGAGTCTGCCACGGGTCCATCATGCCGTGCGGGCGGTCGCCGCAGCCGGAGGGTCCGCGCCCGCCGGCGCGGGCGTCGTCGGGCGGGCGCGCGCGGGTGTGGTGCGGGCCACGCCCCGCGTCCGGTGCGGATGGGGCGAGACGGGCACGCGCGGCGTCGGGCACGGGGACCGACCTGGCAGACTGTTCCCGGACCCGGCCCGCCCGCCGCGGCCCGGGTCGAACCGGGGGCGCGGCGACGGGCAGGTGACGTGCACGTGCCGAGCACGTGAGAGCACGGCGTCGCCGGGTCCGGTCCGCCTTGGTGTAATCGGCAGCACAAGGGTTTTTGGTGCCCTTGGTCCAGGTTCGAGTCCTGGGGGCGGAGCTCGTGCCACCGATCCCGAGGGGAACACCCATGGAAGCTCAGCAGGGCACCGACACCACCGTCGCCCCCGCTGCCGTGATCGTCCTCGCCGCAGGCGAGGGCACGCGGATGAAGTCGTCCACCCCCAAGATGCTGCACACGCTCGCGGGTCGCAGCCTGCTCGGGCACGTGCTCGTCGCCGCGCGCTCGCTCGACCCGGCGCTGCTCGCCGTCGTCGTGCGGCACGAGCGCGACCGCGTCGCCGAGCACGCCGTGTCGGTCGACCCGGACGCGGTCGTCGTGGACCAGGACGAGATCCCGGGGACGGGCCGCGCCGTGCAGTGCGCGCTCGCCGCGCTCGACGCGAAGGCGCACGCGCAGGCGCTCGTCCACGGCGTGCCCGACGGCGAGGAGGGGCGCGGCGTCGGCGACGGCCTCGAGGGCCCCGTGGTCGTCACCGCGGGCGACACCCCGCTGCTCGACGGCGGCACCCTCGCCCAGCTCCTCGCGGCGCACGTCGCCGACGGCAACGCCGTGACGATGCTGACGACGCAGCTCGACGACGCGACGGGCTACGGCCGCGTCGTGCGCGACGACGCGACCGGCGACGTCCTGCGCATCGTCGAGCACAAGGACGCGTCGGCCGACGAGCTCGCGATCCGCGAGATCAACGCGTCGATCTACGTCTTCGACGCCGCCGTCCTGCGACGCGGGCTCGGCACGCTCGGCCGCGACAACGCGCAGGGCGAGGTCTACCTGACGGACGTCGTCGCCGCGGCGCGCGCCGAGGGCGGCGTCGTACGGGCGCTCGTCTCGGACGACCCGACGGTCGTCGAGGGCGTCAACGACCGCGTGCAGCTCGCGACGCTGCGCGCCGAGCTCAACCGCCGGATCCTCGAGGACTGGATGCGCGCGGGCGTGACGGTCGTCGACCCGGCCACGACGTGGGTCGACGTCGACGTCGAGCTCGCGCGCGACGTGACGCTGCTCCCGGGGACGCAGCTCCACGGCGCGACGGTCGTCGCCGAGGGCGCGACGGTCGGCCCGGACACCACGCTCACCGACACCGAGGTCGGCGCCGGCGCGACCGTGACCCGCACGCACGGCTCGCTCGCGGTCCTGGGCGCGGGGACGTCCGTCGGACCGTTCGCGTACCTGCGGCCCGGCACCGTGCTCGGTGCGCAGGGCAAGATCGGCACGTTCGTCGAGACGAAGAACGCGGAGATCGGCGAGGGGTCGAAGATCCCGCACCTGTCCTACGTCGGCGACGCGACCATCGGCGACCACACGAACATCGGCGCCGCGTCGGTCACGGTCAACTACGACGGCGTGCACAAGCACCGCACCGTCATCGGCTCGCACGCCCGCACCGGCGCGGACAACATGTTCGTCGCGCCCGTGAGCGTCGGCGACGGCGCGTACACCGCCGCCGGGTCCGTCATCCGCCGCGACGTGCCCGCGGGCGCGCTCGGCGTGAGCGGGGGCCAGCAGCGCAACATCGAGGGCTGGGTCGAGCGGCGTCGCGCCGGCACGCCCGCCGCCGAGGCCGCGGCCGCCGCGCGCGCCGCGGACCCGGAGGCGCCCCCGCTCGGCGCACAGGCGCAGGCCCAGCTCGCGGACCAGAGCGCCGCCGCGACGGCCGACCGCCCCACCCCGCCGCCGCCCGCGCCCGAGCTCGAGCACACGCTCGAGGCGCTGCGTGGCGGTCGTCCCGCCACCACGACAGACTGACCGCGACCGGCCAGCCGACCTCAGACCTACCCCGCACCCGGAAACCCCACCGAAGGAACCCACTGGTATGAGCAGCACGATCGCCGGCAACGGGGAGAAGTCCCTCGTCCTCGCCTCGGGGCGCGCGCACCCCGAGCTGGCCAACGACGTCGCGCGGGAGCTGGGCATCGACCTGCTGCCCACGACCGCGTACGACTTCGCGAACGGCGAGATCTACGTCCGGTTCGGCGAGTCGGTGCGCGGCTCGGACGTCTTCATCCTCCAGAGCCACACCGCGCCGATCAACCAGTGGATCATGGAGCAGCTGCTCATGGTCGACGCCGCGAAGCGCGCCTCGGCCCGCACGATCACGGTGGTGCAGCCGTTCTACGGGTACGCCCGCCAGGACAAGAAGCACCGTGGTCGCGAGCCGATCTCGGCGCGCCTCATGTCCGACCTGTTCACCGCCGCGGGCGCCGACCGCCTCATGAGCGTCGACCTGCACGCCGCGCAGACGCAGGGCTTCTTCGACGGGCCGGTCGACCACCTGTGGGCGATGCCGATCCTCACGGACTACGTGCGCTCGCGCGTCGACACGTCGAACGTCACGGTCGTCTCGCCCGATGCGGGCCGCATCCGCGTCGCCGAGCAGTGGGCCGCGAAGCTCGGGGGCGGGCCGCTCGCGTTCGTCCACAAGACGCGCGACGTCACGCGCCCGAACCAGGCCGTCGCGAACCGCGTCGTGGGTGACGTCGAGGGCCGCGACTGCGTGCTCGTCGACGACCTCATCGACACCGGCGGCACGATCGCCGAGGCCGTGCGCGTCATCCTCGCCGCGGGCGCGCGGTCGGTCATCGTGGCCGCGACGCACGGCGTGCTGTCCGACCCGGCGGCCCAGCGCCTGTCCGAGTGCGGGGCGAGCGAGGTCGTCATCACGGACACGCTGCCCATCGCGGCCGAGAAGCAGTTCCCGCAGCTCACGGTGCTCTCCATCGCGCCGCTCATCGCGCGCGCGATCCGCGAGGTGTTCGACGACGGCTCGGTCACCTCGCTGTTCGACGGCAACAGCTGAGGCTCAGCCCAGCCACCCGGCCAGCGCGGTGCGCAGCCGGTCGCGCTCCGACGGGGTGAGCCGCAGGCGCACGACGCGCGACCGCACGGCGCGGGCGACGTCGTCGGGAAGCCCCTCCTGAGGCAGGGCGCCCACGTCGTGCGCGAGCAGCACGTCGAGCACGTCGCAGCGGCCCGGGAGCGCCGGGAGGTCCGCCGCGAGGTGCGCGGCGGCGCGCACCCTCGCGGCCTCCTCGGGCGTCGTCCCGAGGAGTGCCGCGAGGTCGGGCGGGGAGACCGCCACGATCCGCTGCTCCGTCGTCAGGCCCCACGCGCGCAGGGCCGGCGCGTACCGGGCGAACGGCGCGACGGCGAGCAGGTCGAGCGGGTCCTGGCCGAACTCCGCGGCGTACTCCGGCCGCTCGCGGTACGCGGCCAGCATCGGGTCGTCGTGGAGCCACGTGCGCAGGTCGGCGAGCACGACCGCACGCCGCAGGTGGTCGGTCGTGCGGAGCGCGTCCGCGGCACCGAGCGGCGTCGTGCGGACGGCGTACGTGCACGCCAGGTTGTACTCGCCGGTCGGCGTCGTGGGGGACGGCGCGTCCGCGCCCTCGGGGTCGCGGGCCAGGGCGGCCCGGTAGGCGCGCCGCAGGCGCTCCCGGGGCGTCTCGGCCGTCTCGCTCGGCTCGGCCCGCTCGCCCGGCTCCGTCCCCGGTGCCGTCGGCACCCGTTGCGGTGCCACGGGCTCCAGCGCCCGGGCCGCGACCTCCGCCTGGAGGTAGAGGCTGTCGACGGCGTCCTGGAGCCGGACGACGAGCGCGTCCTCCCGCCCCGCGGCACGCTCCACCGCGAGCGCCTCCAGCAGCGCGCGGACCGCGTCGACGGCGGTCGCGTCGAGCCTGCCCGCCGGGTCGTCCCCGTCGCGGCCCGGGGCGAAGCACGCGTTCACCGTCGTCGCGGCGCGCGAGTACTGGGCCCGCAGCCGCAGCGAGCGGTACCCGCTGCGGCCCTCGCTCCGCGTGACGAACCGGTCGAGCCAGCGGCCGTACGCGTCGAGGTCCTCGCGCAGGGTGTGGTGCCTGCCCTCGGCGTGCGCGAGGGCGACCTGGGCCAGGTCGTTGCGCGGGTCGACGTCGACGGCGCGCGCGAGGAGCTCCCGCTCCCGGTCCGGCGCGTCGGTGAGGTCGCTCTGGGCGACGTACTGGAGGGCGAGGCTGCGCCACGACGTCGCCCCGCACAGCCCCTCGAAGCCCGCGTGGTGGCGTGCCAGCGTCAGCAGCACGACGGCCGCGGCGGCGCGGTAGAGGTCGACCTGCGCCGCGGCGGCGGCCGACGCCGGGTCGTCGGGGTCGAACCGCAGGAGCCCCGCCCGGTCGAGCGCGGCGGAGCCCGCGGCCCGTCCGTTCCTCGTGACGACGACGGCCAGGTGGTCGGCGTCCCGCTCCTCGACCGTGACCCGCCAGGGGACCGAACCGACGACGCCCTGGGCCAGGCTGACGACCGCCTTGACGAACGCGCCCTGGGGCAGCTCGGACAGCGCGGACCCGCTGAGGGCGCTGATGTCCGTGCCGCGGGGCACCTCCAGGCCGCGCGGCGGCTCGGCGCCCAGCTCGCCCAGGAGCGCGACGAGGCGCGCCCCGCCCGTCCCCTCGTGCGACGTCGTCCGGTCGCCCGAGCGGCCCGACGTCACCTCGATCGTCAGCCGCAGCCGGGTCGCGAGGACGGTGGCGACGAGGAGCACGCCGAGCGCCGCCACGACGGCCCCCGCCGCGAGGGAGCCCGCCGCGACGGGCCCTGCCGCGACGGTGCCCGGGCCCCCGAGGGCGCGGGCCGAGAGCACGACGGCCGCGACCGCGGCGACGCCGGCCACGGCGGTCGCCCACGCCCACCAGCGGGTGCGGTCGGGGCCGGCACCCGGCGCGACGAGCCGCCCGAGGGCGAGCGCCACCGCCACGACACCGGCGACGAACCCGAGCACGAGGACCACCACCGCGAGGGTCGCGCCCGCGACGCCGGAGCCCGTCCATGTGCTCGCGCCCGCGGCGGGACCCCACACGAGGAGCGCCGCGCCGGCGACGAGGGCGCCCCACCCGGCGGCGCCCGCGCGCACGCGCTCTCCCGCGGACAGGACGGGCCAGCGCAGCGTGACGGGGACGACGAGCCGCGCGACGACGGCGAGCACGAGGACGCCGACGAGGAGCGCGAGCAGGAGCGGACCCAGGGGGGAGACCGCCTCGACGAACCCGTCCCAGGCGGACGCCGCGCGGTCCGGGACCGTCGTCTCCTCCTCCTGCGCCGCGCGGACCACGGCGGCGGCCCGCGCGTCCTGCGCGTCGAGCGCGAGCGCCTGCTCCGCGCGGGCCTGCGCGGCGGCCCAGGACTCGGCCTCCCCGGACGTCGGCCGCGCCCCGCCGGGCTCGAGGGCCTCCGCCTCGGCGGCGAGCGTCGCGGCGGTGTCCCGCGCGGCGACCGCCGCGTCCTGCACGTCGGCGCACGCCGTGGCCCGCGCCGCCGGGTCCGCGGGGGACGTGGCCGTCGCGCGGTAGGCGTCGACCAGGGCGAGCGCGTCCCGGGGGCGGGAGCCGTCGAGCAGCGCGAGCGCGTCGGCGCACGCGCGCGGCGTCGTGGCGGCCGGGTCGGTGCCCGCGGCGTCCGCGGCGGCCACCCCCGGGGCGGGGGCGAGCGCGACGAGCAGCGCCGCGAGCGCGAGGAGACGTCTCACGCGGACCTCCCGGGTGCGGGACGGGCACGACGTCGTGCCCCTCTGACACGAGAGTGGCAGGCCGCGGGCCGTCCGTGCCGCGCTCACCCGGGTGAAACGGGGGCGACCCCGGGCGGTCCGTGCGAGCATGACGGCCATGAACGGCTCTGGGGTGACGACCACCGGTCAGGGAGCGGTGACGGCCACGCCGGACGTCGCCGTCGTCGAGCTCGGCGCCGAGGCGACCGCGCCCGGCGTCCAGGACGCGCTCGACCGCGCCAACGCCGGGCTCGCCGCGGCGCGGGACGCGCTCGTCGCGCACGGCGTCGCGCCGTCCGACCTGCGCACGTCGCAGACGTCCACGTGGACCGAGCAGCGCGAGGACGGCCCCCGCACGACCGCCCGCCTCACGCTGCGCGCGACGCTGCGCGACGTGGGGGCGAGCGGCGAGGTCGTGCGCGCCGCGCTCGACGCCGCCGGCCCGGTGGGCCGGCTCGACTCGACCAGCCTCGCCGTGGGGGATCCCGCCCCGCTCGCGGCCGCGGCGCGCGAGGCCGCGTTCGCCGACGCCCGCACCCGCGCCGAGCAGTACGCCCGCCTCGCTGGACGCTCGCTCGGCCCGGTCGTCGAGATCCGGGAGGACGACGGCGCGCCCGGCCCGGTGGCGCGCGTCCTCGCGGCGAAGGCGACGAGCGACGCGCTCGTCGTCGAGCCGGGCAGCCAGGAGGTCCGCGCGACCGTCACCGTCCGGTGGGAGCTCGCCGACCCGGCGGACCGGGGCCCGGCGTCGCCGACGGCGTGAGACCTGCACCGGGCACCGGTGACAAACGGCAGGTGCCCGGCCCCGTCGCCCGGCCCTAGCGTGGACGCATGCTCATCCTCGAGGACTACCTGCTGCTCACGCTCGACGACGTGACCGGGAAGGCCGTCGTCGACGCCTCGTACCGCGAGCAGGTCGCCGCGGGCGCCCTGCTCGTCGAGCTCGCGCTCCTCGGCCGGGCCGACCTCGCGGGCGACGGCGACGGCGGCCGGGTGGGCCGCATCGTCGTCCGGGACGCGTCCCCGACGGGCAACGCGCTCCTCGACGAGGCGCTCGACGTCGTGCGGGCGCGCGAGGGCTCCACGCCGAAGGCGCTCGTCGCGCCGATCGCCAGGCTCCGGCCCGCCGCCCGCGCGGTCGCGGCGCTCGCGGAGCGCGGCGTCCTGCGGCGCGAGGAGGGCCGCGTGCTCGGCATCTTCCCGACGACGCGCTTCCCCGCGGCGGACTCCCGCCACGAGGACGCGGTGCGGGCCGACCTCCGACGCGTCCTCGTCGAGGGGCAGGCGCCGGACGCGCGCGCGGCGGCGATCGTCGCGCTGCTCGCCGCGACGGGCCAGGCGGGCCGGGTGCTCGCGAGCGGCGGCAGCGACGCCGACGGCGGGCCCGGACGCACCCCCGCGGGGCGTCGCGACGTCGATGCCCGGGCGCGCGAGATCGCGCGCGAGAGCTGGGCGAGCGAGGCCGTGCGCGCGTACGTCGAGGAGGTCACCGCGGTGATCCTCGTCGGCGCGACCGTGGCCACGACCGTCGCGACGACCACCGCGACGGGCTGAGCGCGCGCGATCTCGCCCGGGTGAAATGACGGCGAGGCCCTCGTGGCCGTCGCCGTGGCGAGGGTAGGTTCGCACGGTCCGCGTCGGTCCCGACGGCCGGGGGTCTCCCGGTCCGGTCGTGGCAGCGCCCGCGCGGACCCGCCCGCAGCGTCCGGAGGTGACGACGTGCCCCGGCAGCAGACCGCCGAGCGAGTACGCCTGCGCTGGCCCGACGCCGCGCGCGGCCTCGCCATCCTGCTCGTCGTCGTGCTGCACGCGACGCGCGCGCTCGGCGACCTCGACCTCTCCGGCGCCTGGGGCACGGTCCTCGCCGGGTGGGACCGCGTGAACGCGGCGCTCGGCACGATGCGCATGCCGCTCTTCTTCGCCGTCGCGGGCCTGTTCGCCGGGAAGTGGGTCCGCGGGCCCTGGCGTGCGCTGCTCGCCTCGAAGGTCGCGCTCTTCGCCTGGCTCCTGCTCCTGTGGCCGTTCGTCCGGGCGCTCGGCTACCTCCTCGGGGCCGTCGTCGCGGGCGACCCCGACCCGGTGCACGAGGCGCTCGTCGGGCTCGAGCTCCCGCCCGGCCTGGCCGACGACGGCGGACCCGCCCTGCAGGTCGGCACGGCCGCGCTCTCGGCGTGGGTGTGGCCGTCAGGGATCCGCTGGTTCCTCTGGGCGCTCGCGGTGTTCTTCGTCGTCGCGAAGCTGCTCTCGGGGCTGTCCCCGCGCGTGCAGCTCGTCGGGGCGGCGGCCGTGTCGCTCGCGGCGTTCGCGTTCGCGCTCGAGCTGCCGAACAACGCCTGGGACAGCGCGCCGAAGTACTTCGTCTTCTTCCTGGGCGGCCTCCTCCTGCGCGACCGCGTCCTCGGGCTGACCGAGCGCCTGACGCTGTGGACCGGCGCGGGCGTCGTCGCGCTCTGGGTCGCGGGCTGCGTGCTCGCGGCGCACGTGGCGTCGGGCGTCCTGCTGTGGGTCGTGTGCGTGCTCGGGGTGGCCGCGGGCATCGTGCTCGGCGTCGCGACGAGCGGCCTGCGGCCGCTGCGCGCGCTCGGGACGCGGACGCTGCCCGTCTACCTCACGCACATGCTCGTCATCCACGCGATCCTGCTCGTCGGCGGCGACGCGCTCGACGCCGTGCCCGCCCCGGTGGCCGCGCTCGCGCCGCCCGTGCTGGCGCTCGTCGCGACCCTGGCCTCGGTCGGCGTGTACGCCGTCGTCTCCCGGACCCCGGTCTACTGGCTGTACGAGCTGCCCCGGAGCCTCGCGCGCCGGCTCGCCGGCCGACCCGCGCCCCGTCCCGAGACGGCCCGCGCCGACGCGACGCCCTGACACCCTTCCCGTCGACGGCCGCAGGCCTCGCGGCCGCGGCTCCAGGTCCGGCCACGGGGGAGCGGGTTTCCGACTCGCGCCGCGCCCGGGTACAGTTATCAGGTTGCCTCGGCGAGGGACGTCTGACGGCCGGCAGCGCTGGACCGGTGAGCACACCGGCGGCGCGGGACCGCACGTGTCAGCCAGACCTGTTGGATCTCCGTTATCGACTGGGCGGTCGTCCTCCTGCGCGCCCGTCACACGTCCCGCGCCGACGCAACCGCCCGTCCGGGAGGCCCTCTCACCGTCCGGACAGCCGACCGTCCCCCACTGGCGGCCGGCCCGCAACGCATCTTCCAGGAGTGATCCACGTGTCCGAGATCAAGCTCGCCGCCGAGGCCCGCACCGAGTTCGGCAAGGGCGCCGCGCGCCGCATCCGCCGCGCCGACAAGATCCCCGCCGTCCTCTACGGCCACGGCAGCGCTCCGGTGCACGTCACCCTGCCGGGCCACCAGACGATGATGGCGCTCAAGCACTCGAACGCGCTCTTCTCCATCGAGCTTGAGGGCAAGGGCCAGCTCGCCATCGCCAAGGACGTCCAGCGCGACCCGGTCCGCAACGTCATCGAGCACGTCGACCTGCTCATCGTGAAGAAGGGCGAGAAGGTCGCCGTCGAGGTCCCGGTCGCCGTCACCGGCGAGTCCGCCCCCGGCACCATCCACCTCGTCGACCTGCAGACCCTCGCCATCGAGGCCGAGGCGACGCACCTGCCCGAGTCCGTCGAGGTCTCCATCGAGGGCCTCGAGGCCGGCACCACCGTCACGGCGGGCGAGGTGAAGCTCCCCTCCGGCGCGACGCTCACGACGGACCCCGAGCTCGTCGTCGTGACGATCTCCGTGCCGCAGGACAACTCGGCGGACATCGAGGCCGCCGAGGCCGAGGCCGCCGAGCAGGCCGCCGGCTCCGAGGCCGCCGCCGAGGCGACCGCGGGCGAGTGACCCCCCGCGCGGACGTCGTCCGCGCCATGCTCTCGTCGAGGCGTCCGGCACCCTGGTGCCGGACGCCTCGTGCGCGTCGGGAGCCGGGACCGTGCAGGACGTCAGCGAAGGAACGGTGCACATGAGCGACCAGCCGTGGCTCGTCGTCGGGCTCGGGAACCCGGGCTCCGGCTACGCCGGCAACCGCCACAACCTCGGCCACATGGTCCTGGACGTCCTCGCGGGCCGGGCGGGCGCCCGGTTCGCGCGGCACCCGCGCGCGCAGGCCGCCGTCGCGGAGGCGCGCCTCGGCATGCTGCCCGGCGGGCGTCCCGGGCCGCGCGTCGTGCTCGCGAAGCCCACGACGTACATGAACGTCTCGGGCGGGCCCGTGGCGGGCCTCGCGAAGTACTACGGGATCGACCCCGAGCACGTGGTCGTGGTCCACGACGAGGTGGACATCCCCTTCGGCGCGGTCAAGCTGAAGATCGGCGGTGGCGAGGGCGGCCACAACGGGCTGCGCGACATCACCAAGGCGCTCGGCACGAAGGACTACGTGCGCGTCCGGGGCGGCGTCGGGCGTCCGCCCGGCCGCATGGACACCGCCGACTACGTGCTCAAGGACTTCAAGGGCACGGAGGCGAAGGAGCTGCCCTTCCTCCTCGACGACGCGGCCGACGCGGTCGAGATGGTGCTCACCGAGGGGCTGCTCGCTGCGCAGGGCAAGTACCACGCCCGCGCCTGACCCGTCCGGCCCGCCGAGGCCTCTCCACCCCGTCCCGCCGGGGAAATCACCCGGGTGAGGCGCCGGGAACCCGGCCCCACGGGTCCCGCACACCACTAGCCTCGCAGGAAGGCACAGGGCGGCAGGGCGGGAGTGACGGTGGCGGCGACGCTGAGCATCGCGATGGTGGGCACGCGCGGCGTCCCGGCACGGTACGGCGGCTTCGAGACGGCGGTCGAGGAGGTCGGCTCGCGCCTCGCGGCGCGCGGGCACCGCGTCCGCGTCTACACGCGCACGGGGAACACCGAGGACGTCGTCCGCGAGCACCTCGGCATGGAGGTCGTCACCGCGGGCGCGCTGCGCAGCCGCTCGCTCGAGACGCTGAGCCACACGGCCGTGTCGGTCGCCCACCTCGTCGCGCACCGCACCGACGCGGCCTTCGTCTTCAACGCGGCGAACGCCCCGTTCCTGCCGCTGCTGCGCGCGGCGCGCATCCCGGTCGCGACCCACGTGGACGGGCTCGAGTGGCGGCGCGCGAAGTGGGGGCCCACGGGCCGCCGCTACTACCGCGCGGCCGAGACGACGGCCGTCCGGTGCTCCGACGCGATCATCGCCGACGCCCGGGGGATCCAGGACTACTACGCGCGCGAGTACGGCGTGCCGTCGTCGCTCATCGCGTACGGCGCCCCGCTGCTCGACGACGACCGCGGCGCGCGCGTCGCCGAGCTCGGGCTCGAGCCCGAGGGCTACCATCTCGTCGTCGCGCGGTTCGAGCCCGAGAACCACGTGCAGGAGATCGTCGAGGGCTACGTGCGGTCCGCCGCGACGAAGCCCCTCGTGGTCGTCGGCTCGGCGCCGTACTCCGCGGAGTACACCGACCGGATCGACCGGCTCGCGCAGGGGGACGCGCGGGTCCGGCTGCTCGGCGCGGTGTGGGACCAGGAGCTGCTCGACGACCTCTACGCGTCCGCGTTCACCTACGTCCACGGGCACTCCGTCGGGGGGACCAACCCGTCGCTCCTGCGCGCGATCGGCGCCGGCGCGCCCGTCGTCGCGTTCGACGTGGACTTCAACCGCGAGGTCGTGCGCGACACCGGCCTCTACTTCCGCGGCCCGCACGACCTCGCCGGGGTCCTCGAGGACGCCGAGCGCGACGAGCTGGGGACGCTCGAGCGCGGCCGCGCGAACCGCAAGCGCGCCGAGGACTACTCGTGGGACGACGTCGCCGACGGGTACGAGCAGCTCGCGCGCGACCTCGCGGCCCGGCGCACGCCCGGGCCGTGGCGGACCGCGCGCCGTCGCGCCGCTGCCGCGGACCGGCAGGACGCGCCTCGCCCCGCCGCAGCCGCCGACGACCCGGCCCTCGGTGACCCGGCCCTCGGTGACCCGCCCCGCCGGGTCCTGTTCGACGCCTACTGGTGGGACCGGGGGCCGTTCTCGAACCGGTCGGTCCAGCGCGCGCTCATCCACCACTGGCACGAGCGGTTCCCGCAGGACGAGCTCGTGCTCGCCGTCCGCGGCGGGGAGGTCGCCGTGCCGTCGGACCTGCCGCCCGGCGCGCGGACGATCGGGACGCGCCTGTACCCGCACGCGCTGTCGAACGCGGTCGAGCTCGGCCGGCTCGCGCGGACGGTCCACGCCGACGTCGTCGTCGCCCACAACTACACGCCGGTCGGGCGGGTCCCGGCGGTGACGTTCGTCCACGACGTGATGTTCCGCGACCACCCCGAGTGGTTCTCGCGGACCGAGCGCGCGTACTTCGCGCCGATGATCCCGCTCCTGCGTGCGGCGGACGCGGTCGCGACGTCGTCGCGCACGGAGGCGGACCGCATCGAGGGCCGCTCCGGCCGCCCGGTCACGCCCGTGGGGCTGGGCGTGCCGCGCACCCTGACCGACGCCGTCCCGCGCCCGCCCGCGGGGATCGACCCGGGGCTCCCGTTCGCGCTGTGCGTGGGACGCCTCAACGTCCGCAAGAACCTCGAGGCCGTGCTGCGCGCCGTCCCGCTGTCCGCGCGGCTGGGGCCCGAGGCGCCCCTCCTGGTCGTCGGGGGAGCCGAGCACTCCGGCGTCGCCCCGGACCTCCCGCCCGGCACGGACGCGCTCCTCGCGAGCGGTGCGGTGCGGCTGCTCGGCGCGATCGACGACGCCGAGCTCGCGTGGCTCTACTCCCGCGCCGCCGTCACGGCGTTCCTGTCGCGCGACGAGGGCTTCGGGCTGCCCGTGCTGGAGGCGACGCACTTCGGCTCGCCGCTCGTGCTGGCCGACACCCCCGTGTTCCGCGAGCTCGCCGACGGCCTCGCGCGCTTCGTCCCGCTCGACGCGCCGTCGCGCGACGTCGCGACCGCGCTGGACGCCGCCTGGGGGACGACCCCGGACGCCGCGCTGCGCGAGCGGCTGCTCGCCCGGTACGAGTGGGACCGCGTGGTGGAGCGGCTGCGCGGGCTCGTCCCGTGACGCGGCCGCGCGTCGTCGTGCACCTCGCGCACGAGCAGGACCCGGTGGCGTGGCGGGCGCGGTACGCGGCGGGGGAGACCCTGGACCGCACGCCCTACGGCTACGACCTCGCCGCGGGCACGGTCGACCTCGCGTGGAGCGTGTCCCACCGCGAGCGGCCGTCCGTGGCGCGCGTGCGGCGCGCGCTCGCGGCGCGGCTCGGGACCGACGTCGTGCACGCGTGGCGCAACCGCGCGCTCCTGGGGAGCGCCGACGTCGTGTGGACGCACACCGAGCGCGAGCACCTCGCGGTCGGCCTCGTGCGCGCGACGCTGCCCCGACGCCGCAGGCCCGCCGTCCTCGCGCAGTCCGTGTGGCTCTGGGACCGGTGGGACGACCTCGGTCGCGCCCGCCGCCGTCTCTTCGCGGCCGTGCTGCGCGGGCACGCGGTCGAGGCGGTGCACAGCGACGTCAACCGGCGCGTGGCGCTGGACCGGGTGCCCGGTCGGCGGGTCGTCCTCGTCCCGTTCGGGACGGCGCCCGCAACGGGGGAGGGGGGTGCCGCCGGGACCGACGGCCCCGGGACCACGCCCGAGGTGCTGGCCGTGGGCAACGACCGGGACCGGGACTGGGACGTGCTGCGCGCCGCGCTCGACCTGCTGCCCGGCGTGACCGCGCGCGTCGCGTCGCGGTCGGTGGCCGCGGCCCGGGTCGCGGTCACGGGCCGGGTCGACGTCGCGCCCGCGACGGGCCGCGCCGAGCTCGCGCGGCTCTACGCGGGCTGCCGGGTCGTCGTCGTGCCGCTGCGCGAGAACCGGCACGCGTCCGGCGCGACGGCGTGCGTCGAGGCGATGGCGGCGGGCCGCGCGCTCGTCGTGACCGACGCGGGCGGGGTGCGCGACTACGTCGCGGGGACGCGGGCCCGGCTCGTCGCCCCGCACGACGCCGCCGCGCTCGCCGAGGCGGTGCGGCACGCGCTCGGCCCGGGGGAGGCGACGAGCGCCGCGGACGTCCGGGCGCGGGGCCTGCGGCAGGAGGACTACGTCGCGCGCTACGTGCTGCTCACGCGGGCGCTCGTCGCTCAGGCGGAGATCCCCGCCGCGGTCTCGTCGTTCGAGCCGGTCGCCGAGGAGGCGGGCCTGGCTCCCTGAGGCGTCGCGCCGTCGCGGGCGTACTGCCGGTGCAGGTGCCCGAACGCGCCGGCGACCATGCCCCGGCCCCGGTGGCTCGTGCGCAGGCCGCGCGCGTCGCTCTCCAGGTCGCCCGTCCACCGGCCCCAGACGTGCCGGGCCGCGCCCGCGACGGTGCGGCCCGTGCCCCCGACGAGCGCGCGCGCCCGTACGAGCGCCCGGCGCGCGGGGCCCCGGGCGAGGCGGAGCTCGACCTGCACGGCGCCGTTGCCGCCGTTGAACGCGCGCCGCATGGCCCACGCCCGGGTCATGCGCTCGGCCGGGACGAGGTCCTCCGCCTCGGACTCGTTGCACCACACGATCCGGCCGCCCGCGTCGACGAGCGCGCGCGAGAAGAGCGTGTCCTCGCCCCCGGCGAGGCCCAGCGTGACGTCGAACCGGGTCCCGAGCGACCGCACCTGCCGCAGGTCCAGCAGGAGGTTCCCGCTCGCCGCGACGGGGATCTCGATCCCGGTCGGGCGCGGTCGACGGCGGAACACGCCCGTCGCGAGCAGCCACGGGTCGGGCTCGTGCGCGAACACGGAGATCACGCGGCCCATGACGGCCGCCGGGCGACCCGTCTCGCGCCACGTGTCCACGAGGGCCGCGAGCCACCGCTCGCGCGGGCGCTCGTCGTCGTCGAGGAACGCGAGCAGGTCGGCGTCGGCCGTCTCGTCGAGCGCGCGGTCGCGTACGGCGGCGATGCCCGGGTGCGGCTCGACGACGTAGCGCACGGGCAGCGGGGCGTCCCGCACGACCTGCCGCGCCGACCCGGCGGGGTCGTTGTCCAGGACGAGCACCTCCACCCGGGCACCCTCCACCTCGGCCAGCCGCTCGGGCAGACGCGCGAGCAGCCCGGCGAGCGTCGCGGGGCGCCGGAACGTCGGGACCGCGACGACCAGCCGGAGCTCAGGAGGGGGCGTCACTGCGGATGAACCTCATCTTCCCGCCCACCTGCGGGATGTGGTCGACGAGCTCGAGCGTCACCGGCACGAGGCCGCGCGTCGCGCGGCGCAGCGTCGCGAGGGCCCGCTCGATGTCGGCGCGCTCGTCGCTCGCCGGGATGCAGCGCAGCGTCACGGCGTAGTCGCGGCCCTGCACGATCTCGAACTGCCGCACCGAGAGCGGCGCGTGGTCGAAGATGTGGCCGAGCGCCCCGGCGATGGTCGTCCCGTCCGGGAGCCGGACGGCGTCGGAGGCCCGCCCCGAGACCGCGCCGAGCCGGGGCAGGGAGCGCCCGCACACGCACGTCTCGCGGTGGATGCTGCTCACGTCGCCAAGGCGGTACCGCACCACGGGGAAGACGCGGTTCGTCAGGTCGGTGACGACCACGTTGCCCTCCTGCCCGTCGGGGACGGGGCGGTCGTCGTCGTCGAGGATCTCGACGCGGCGCACGTCCCAGAACACGTGCATCCCGGACTGCTCGGCGCACTCGCCGGCGATCCACGGCACCTCGGCGCTGCGGTAGTGGTCGTAGACGGGCGCTCGGAGCGCCGTCGCGATCTCCGCGCGGACGCCCGGCGCGAGCGGCGCGGCCGTGACCGCGACCGCGCGCGGCGGCGCGAGCTCGATGCCGAGCCGTCCCGTGCGCCGGACCAGCTCGAGCACGCCCCCGCCGTAGCCCAGCAGGAAGGGCGGCCGGAGCCGGTTCCAGCGGCGCGCGAACTCGGTGACCGTCTCGTCGGTGATGCGGAACGCGTCGAGCTGCACGCGGCGGCTCGGGAGCCACTGCAGGTCGTGGCGGACGCGCGCGAGGCCCTCCAGCATGTGCCGGGTGATGATCCCGCGGTCCTCCCACGGCTCGACGCCCCACCACCGGAACAGCCGCCACTCGAGCGCGCGCGCCGGGAAGCGCAGGTCGCGCAGCACGTGCAGGGGGAGGCCCGTGCTGCCGCCCGTGCGCGACGTCGCCGACGTGCGGTCCGTCGCCTCGTCCGTGCGGATCGTGTCGAAGTGCTCGCGCAGGGCGGGCTTGTCGACCAGCGGGAGCGCGTCGAGCACCGCGTCGTCCCGGAGGTCGGCCGCGGTGATCCCGGCGTCGCGGTAGAGGTCCCGGTAGAACGGGCTGTGCTCGGACGCGAACCGGGCGTGCCGCAGGGCGCGCTCGCGCGAGAGCTGCTCCAGCGCCGCCGCCGGGAGGGCGTCGTGCCGCACGAACGCGTCGAGCTGGGCCGTGCTGTCCCGGCCCACGACGGCGGTCTTGGCGCGGAACGCCGCCTCGGCGATCACGCGGCCCCCTCCCGCCCGGCGCGGCGGCGCGACCGGCGGCCTGCGAGCGCGGTGCGGTAGGCGCGGGCGTGCGCCGCCCCCGCGTCCGTCCACTCGCGGCGCGACAGGTCCGGACGCGCGCCCTCCGGGATCGCGGCCGCCTCGGCGAGCGCCCCGACGAGGCGCTCGCCCGTGAGCCGGTCGTCGAACATGAGCACCCACTCGTCGCCCACCTCCTTCGCGAGAGCCTCGTTCACCGCGTTGCGCGGCACGAGGACCGGGCGGTCGAGCGACAGGGCGGCGAGCACGCTCCCGGAGTTGTGCATGAACCGGTAGGCCAGCACCACGAGCTGGGAGCGCGAGGCGAGGGCGACGAGCTCGTCGTCCTGGAGGAAGCGCAGGGTCAGCTCGACGCCGGGCAGGTCCGCGGTCTCCGCGCGCAGCGAGGTCTCGAGCTCGGCCGACGACGGGCGCCCACCGATCTCCAGGCTCAGGTCGTCGCGCAGGGCGCGCGCCTCGCGGTAGGCGCGCACGAGGTCGCCCACGCTCTTGTAGCGCCGCACGCCGCCGAAGTAGCCCGCCCGTCCCGGGACCCGCTCGTCCCGGGCGTACCGGGCGAACCAGTCGCGGTAGTGGCCGTGGAGGATCGTGGTGCGCGGCTGCTCCGGGGGCAGCTCGGTCGTCTCGTTGAGGACGATGCGGTGGTCCGTCGAGCGGTCGACGCGGACCAGGAGCCAGCGCGAGACGCGAGGGACGTCGGGCAGCTCGACGTTGTGGACCGTCCGCACGACGACCACGCGGCTCAGGCGGTGCCGCACGAGGATCGCGGCGACGAGCGCGTGCTTCGCGGCGGCCTTCCACCACGTGGTGCCCTCGAGCTTGCCCTCGGGCCAGTGCCAGTGGAAGACGTCGTAGCGGCCCACGATCGCCGTGCGCCAGTCGAAGCGCAGGTGCTCCACGGTCGGCTCCGCCGCGAGGGCCGCGTCGAGCTGGGTGATGTACGGGTTCGTCGTCGACCGCGGTGCGCGGAACGACTGCATCACCCGCACGGGCCTCACGAGGGGACTCCCGCCGTCGTCGCCGCGCCGCGTTCCAGGGCCTGGAGCGACCGGTACCACCGCACGGCCGCGAGGGGCAGGACGAGCGCGTTCACGACGGCCAGCGCGGTGTACACGACGAGGAACGCGGAGGGGAGCCACAGCAGCGCGAACGAGAGGCACAGGAAGCCGTAGTCGGTCGGGAGCACCGCGAGCGTGTAGAGCGGGTGCTCGCGGAGCCGGCCCCCGGTCCCGTGCGCGGCCCCGCCCGGCGAGCCCTTGGCGCGGCGCACCAGGTCGACCGCGACGATCCCGAAGAAGAACGTGCTGCTCACGACGCAGAACGCGAGCGGCACGACGAGCCAGCCGGCGTCGACGTCGTAGTACCGGAACCAGCAGACGAGCACCGCGAGGTGCAGGGCCACCGTCTTGAAGGCGTCGAAGAAGTGGTCGAGCCACTCGCCCGCCGCGCTCCCCGACCGCGAGAGCCGCGCGAGCTGGCCGTCCGCGGAGTCGAGGGCGTACCCGAGGACGAGGAGCACGACGGCCGCGAGCGACGACCCGAGCGTCGGCTCGGCGAGCGCGATCGTCGCGATCCCGGCGAGCGTGGTGGCCGCGCTGACGAGCGTCACCGCGTCGGGCGTCAGGCCGAGCACGTACGCGCCCGCGGCGAGCGGGCGGCCGAGGGGGCGGTTGACGAAGCGCGAGTACGCGGCCGCGCCGCTCGACGACTTCTGCGCGTCGTGCAGTCGCGTCATCGCCGCGCCGAACTCGGACATGGGCACCTCGCGAAAGAGACGGGGGGAGCTTCTGGGAAGCGGCGGCGACGGATTGTCTGCCCGCCCCCGACCGTGCCGAGAATCGTATCCAGGCGGGCGCGGGTGAACAGCGGGTGAGGTTGTATCTCGCCCGGGTGAATTCCGGCGTCACGGCCCGACGGCGGGCTTAGGATCGCCGCGACGGCCGACGTGCCAGGACCTGGAGGTGACGACCGTGGACGACGTCTCGGACGCCTCCGGCGACCTCGCGATCGTGGTCGTGAGCTACGGCTCCGCCGCGCTCCTCGAGCGCAACCTCGGCGCGCGCGGCGCGGTCGGGGAGGCGCGCGTGCTCGTCGTCGACAACAGGTCGACGACGCCGGAGCGCGAGCGGGTGTCCCGCCTGGCGGACGAGCGCGGCTGGGACCTGCTCGCCCCGGCGGAGAACCTGGGCTTCGGCGGCGGCGCCAACCTGGGGATGCGCGCGGCTTTCGACGCCGGAGCGGACGAGGTGCTGCTGCTCAACCCCGACGCGACGATCGCCGCGGCCGACGTCCGGACCCTGCGGGCGGCCGTCCAGGACGACCGCCTGCTCCTCGTGTCCCCGGTCGTCCTCACGCCCGCCGGGCGCCGCTGGTTCGGGGGCCTCGACGTCTACCTCGACGACGGCACGTTCCGCGCGCCGTCGCGCCGCGACGAGCACCCGGGCGCCGCGCGCGTGGAGTGGCTCAGCGGCGCGTGCCTGCTCGTCACCCGGGAGGTCTGGGAGCGCACGGGCGGGTTCGACGACGCCTACTTCCTCTACTGGGAGGACGTCGACCTGTCCTACCGCTTGCAGCGCGCGGGCGGCCGGGTCGCCGTCGTCGAGGACGCCGTCGCGGTCCACGACGAGGGCGGGACCCACCGCGACGGCCGGCAGCGGCCGGAGGCCAAGTCGGAGACGTACTACTACTACAACATCCGCAACCGGATGCTGTTCGCCGCGCAGCACCTCGACGAGGTGTCCGTGCGGCGCTGGCGGCGCAGCGCGCCGGGCAACGCCCGCGCGGTCCTGCGGCGCGGCGGCCGGCGCCAGTTCCTGCGGCCGGTCGTCCCGCTGCGGGCGGCCTGGCGCGGGCTGCGCGACGGCCGGCGGGCGGCCCGGCAGGGCGCCGCGACGGCGGACCGGCGCGAGCCGGCACGGAGCACGACCGGAGGCGGACGATGAACGCGGAGAACGACGGCGCCCCCGAGGGCGCCACCCCGACGCGGCGGCCCTCCCGCCGTGCCGTCGCGGTGATCGGGGCGGCGGTCGCGCTCGCGGTCGCCGTCACCCTCGTCGTGCTGCAGCCGTGGCGGTCCGACGGCGACGAGTCCCCGGGCGGGACGGTCACGCCCGCGCCGGTCGCCTCCCCGGAGGAGAGCGGCGACGCCTCGGCGGACGCGACCGCGGACGACGCGGGCGACGGGGACGGCGCCGCCGCGGCGGACGGCGACGCGGCCGCCGGGACGGGCGAGACCGACGGGGCGGACCCCGCCGTCGTGCCCGTGGCCCCCGAGCTCGAGCCGGCCGCGCCCGACCAGACGGTCCAGGCGCCCGACGGCGTCACCGTGCGGCTCGCGCAGGTCGAGCACGTCGAGGGCGAGGCCGTGGCCGCGGGCGAGACCTCGGGTCCGGCCGTCCGCCTCACCGTCGAGGTCACGAACGGGACCGACGCCCCGCTCGACCTCTCCTACGCCGTGGTCAACGCCTACACGGGCGAGGACCGCGCGCCGGCCGGGCGCCTCGTGCAGCCCGGCGGCCGGCCCTTCGAGGGCGAGCTCGCCCCGGGCGAGAGCGGGACGGGCGTCGTCCTGTTCTCCATCCCCGACGCCGACCGCGACGACGTCACCGTCGCGGTGGAGTACGCGCCGGGCACGTCGACCGTGGTATTTCGCGGCGATCTGTCCTGACCCGCGCGGGAAGGGGCGGTAAATTTCGCCCGCTCGCGCCGTTCTGCGGCCGGTTCGCCGGCGCTACAGTCACAACGTCCGGCTGATGGACCGGCATTTCCGCGGGTCCGCGACGAAGAGAGTGACCCATGAAAAACAATGATGTGAGTCGGACGGTCGTCCAGGGCTCTCTTCGGGGCGCGCCGCCGGGACGGCGACGCGTCGTCGGCCGCGTCGCCGGGCTGACCGTCGCCGCCCTCGTCGCGACGGCCCTCGTCGCCCCGGCGGCCGGCGCGGTCGAGAGCGCGGCGCCCGCCGCGGCCCCTGCCGCCGTCGCGCCCGACGCGCCGGTCGCCGCGGCCGCCACCCCGGCCGACGCGACCGTCCCGGTCACGGCCGACCCCCTGCCCACGACCCAGATCGACGGGATCGTCTGGGCGCAGACCATCGTCGGCGGCCGCGCGTACGCCGGCGGCCAGTTCACCTCGGCACGCCCCGCGGGTGCGGCGGCCGGGACGGGGGAGACCCCGCGCGCGAACATCCTGCGGTACGACGTCGAGACCGGCGTGCTCGACGCGTCCTGGAACCCGGGCACGAACGGTCGCGTCCTCGCGATCTCGTCGTCGCCGGACGGCAAGCGGCTCTACGTCGCGGGCGCGTTCACCGAGATCGCCGGCCAGACGCGGTACCGCCTCGCGGCGTTCGACACCGCGACCGGCGCGCTCGTCTCGAGCTGGAACCCGGGCACCAACTCCACGGTCTACGACATCAAGGCGACGAACTCCACGGTCTACATCACCGGCGAGTTCTCCAACGTCAACAACACCGCGCGCGCCCGCATCGCCGCGCTGGACGCGTCCACGGGCGCGCTGCTCGGCTTCGCGCCGGAGCTCGCCGGCGGGTACGGCGGCCGCGCGATCGAGATCTCGCCCGACGGCGCCAAGGTGGTCGTCGCGGGCTCCTTCACGAGCACCAACGGGTCGACGAACCCCGGCCGCGGCATGGCGGCCCTCGACGCGACGACGGGCACCGTGCTCCCGTGGGCCGTCAACTCCGTGATCCGCAACGGCGGCGACAACGCCGCGATCTACTCGCTCGCGTCCGACGGCGACAGCGTCTACGGGTCGGGCTACGACTACGGCGGCAGCAAGACGGAGGACGACTTCGAGGGCTCGTTCCGTGCGAGCTGGTCCGACGGGTCGCTCGTCTGGATGGAGGACTGCCACGGCGACACCTACTCCGTGTACCCGGCCGGCGACTCCGTCTACGTCGCGACCCACGCGCACTACTGCGGCAACATCGGCGAGTTCCCGCAGACGGACCCCTGGACGGTGAACCACTCGCTGGCCTTCGCCAAGGAGCCGTCGGACCGCAAGATCACGCCGGACATCTGGGGCTACCGCAGCTTCACGGGCCAGACGGCGGGCAAGCTGCTGCACTGGTACCCGACGTGGAGCACGGGCAGCGCGTCCGGGATCTCGCAGGCCGGGTGGGACATCACGGCCAACGACAAGTACGTCGTGTACGGCGGCGAGTTCACGCGCGTCGCCGGGGCCCGGCAGCAAGGGCTGGTGCGGTTCGCGCGGCGCGACGTCGCCCCGACGAAGATCGGCCCGACGATCCAGGGCGGGCAGTACACCATCTCGACCCGGTCGCTCGTCAGCGGGAGCGCCCGCGTCTCCTGGCCGGCGAACATCGACCAGGACAACGCCGAGCTGACGTACGAGCTGTACCGCCGCGGCACGACCGCCCCGATCTCCACGCAGAAGGCGTCGTCCACGTTCTGGGTGCGCCCGACCATGGGCTACACCGACTCGGGCCTCGCGCCGGGCAGCACGGTCGAGTACCGCGTCAAGGTGATCGACGGCGACGGCAACTCCACGGTCTCGAACTGGACGCCGGTCACGATCGCGGCGCAGGGGTCGAGCACGGCCTACAACGACTCGGTGCTCGGCGACTCGCCGGTGAGCTACTGGCCGATGAACGAGGCGAGCGGGAGCAGCGCGACCGACTGGGCCTCGCTGTCCGACCTCGCGCTCACGAACGGCACGACCCGCGGCGTCGACGGCAAGGACGTCCCGCCGACGGCGAAGGCGACGCGCTTCTCGGGCGCCAACGGCGTCTCCGGGAGCACCCCGACCGCGACCACCGGACCGCAGCGGTTCTCCGTCGAGGCCTGGTTCCGCACGACCTCGACGTCGGGCGGCAAGATCGTCGGCTTCGGCAACGCCAAGACCGGCACGTCGTCGAGCTACGACCGGCACATCTACATGAACAACTCGGGTCGCCTGACGTTCGGCGTCCACCCGGGGATGGTCCGCGAGATCACGACCGCCGGCTCGTACAACGACGGCGCGTGGCACCACGTGGTCGGCACGCTCGACGGCTCCGGCATGACCTTCTGGGTCGACGGCGTCAAGGCGGGTCAGCGCAGCGACACGACGTCGGCGCAGTCCTACTCGGGCTACTGGCGCGTCGGTGGGGACAGCCAGTCGGGCTGGCCGAACAGCGGGAGCTCGAACTTCTTCAACGGCACCATCTCCGACGTCGCCGTGTACGACCGTGCGCTCACCCGCGGCGAGGTCTCCGACCACTGGACGGCGAGCGGCCGTCCCGCGGCCGGGGCTGCCGCACCGCAGGACGCGTACGGCCAGGCGGTCTACTCGCTCGAGCCGACGCTCTACTGGCGGCTCGGCGAGTCCTCGGGCTCGGTCGCGAAGGACTCCGGCCCCGACGCGTCCGACGGCTCGTACTCCGGCCCCGTGACGAAGTCGCAGACCGGCGCGCTCACGGGCGTGACGGACAAGGCGGTGCGCTTCCAGCCGACGAAGAACATCTTCGGCACCTGGAACGGCGGGCTCGTCGCGAGCCAGCGCAGCTACGCCAACCCGACGGTGTACTCGGTCGAGACGTGGTTCAAGACCGACACCACGACCGGCGGGAAGCTCATCGGGTTCGGCAGCAGCCGGACGGGCACGAGTTCCAACTACGACCGCCACGTGTACATGTCGCCGGACGGCAAGGTGAAGTTCGGCACGTACGACGGCGCGCAGCAGGTGCTCAGCACCACCGGGTCGTACCGGGACAACGCCTGGCACCACGTCGTGGCGACGCAGTCGAGCGCGGGCATGCGGCTCTACCTCGACGGCGAGCTCGTCGGGTCGAACGACAAGGCGGTGCCGGAGAACAACACCGGCTACTGGCGGCTCGGCGGCGACAACGGCTGGGAGGGCGACACCTACTGGAAGGGCTACCTCGACGAGGCGGCCGTCTACCCGGTCGCGCTCACGCCGGCCCAGGTGAAGCAGCACTTCCAGCTGGGCTCCGGCACCACGCCGAACGTCCCGCCGCAGGCTGTCGTGACGGCGCAGGCCGACGGCCTCACGGTGTCGGTCGACGGGTCGGGCTCGAGCGACCCGGACGGCACCCTGACCGGGTACGCGTGGGACTTCGGTGACGGCGAGACCGGCACCGGGGCGACGGCGACCCACACCTACGACGCGCCGGGGACGTACACGATCACGCTCGACGTGACCGACGACCGCGGGGCGACGGCCACGGCGACGACCTCGGTGCAGGTGCTCGCGCCGAACGTGACGCCGCAGGCGGCGTTCACGGCCTCCGCGACGGACCTCACCGTCGCGGTGGACGGCTCGTCGTCGAGCGACCCGGACGGCACGATCGCGTCGTACGCGTGGAGCTTCGGGGACGACGCGACCGCGGAGGGCGCCACGGCCTCGCACACCTACGCGCAGGCCGGGACGTACACGGTGACGCTCACGGTGACGGACGACCGCGGGGGCACGTCCTCCGTGTCGCACGACGTCGTGGCGACCGCGCCGGCGGAGAACGTCGTCGTGCGCGACACGTTCGACCGCGCGGTGACCTCCGGCTGGGGCACGACGACGTCGGGCGCGGCGTGGTCCGCGCTCGGCGGGGCCGCGGCCTTCTCGGTCGCGGACTCGGCCGGCACGCTGGCGATGTCGCCCTCCTGGACGCGCGAGGCGCGCCTGGCGGGGGTCTCGGAGTCGCGGGCCCGCACCGAGACGACGTTCTGGTCGGACGTCGCGTCGGTGGGCGGGACGACGTCGGTCACGCTCATCGGCCGGCAGGTCGGGACGAGCACGTACTCCGCGCGCGTCCGTCTCGAGCCCAACGGCCTCATGCGGCTGTACCTGCTCCGGGACGAGACGCTCCTCGGGAACCAGCTGCTCCCCGCGACGTACGCACCCGGCGCGCGGTACACGGTGTCGATCTCGGCGGTCGGGACGTCCCCGACGACGCTCTCCGCCAAGGTCTGGCCCACGGCGGCCGGACCGGCGCAGGCGTGGCACCTCGAGGCGACCGACACGACGGCGGCGCTCCAGGCGCCCGGCACGGTGAGCATCAAGGTGGCGGTGAGCTCGGCGTCCACCAACCCGACCACGCGCGTGTCGTTCGACGACGTCAAGGTGGTGCGCGAGCCGTAGGCCCGCCGCCCCGCACGTCCGCCGGTGCCCCCGGGTCCTCGACCCGGGGGCACCGGCGCGTCCAGGGGAGTCTTCAGGGGGTGTTCAGGGCCGACCGAGCGGGGTGGTGCTGCCGCGGTCGGGCAGCGTGTACGGCGTCGCGATCGCCACGCCGAGCATGAGGACGGTGGCGGACACCGAGTAGAACGGGCTGAAGAGCAGGTCCCACGCGCACGAGAGCGCGAGGTAGAGCAGGAGCGCCGACGCCGCGTTGCGGCCGAGGTCGGCCAGCGTGCCGCGCCAGACGACGACGACGCACGCGACGGCGAACAGCATGCCGACGAGCCCGAACCGGATCCACTGGTCGCCGAGCACGGAGTGCACCTCGAAGCCCGACCCGAAGAGGTACTTCTCCACGTAGCCGTTGTTGGGGTCGTAGTTGAGACGTGCCATCCCGGTCTTCGCGGTGAGCAGGTCCTGGAGGTTGGGCACGGCCCCCGCGCCGTACCCCCAGGGCCGGGCCGCGACGAGCGCGGTCGCAGCGCCCATCTCGGGCCGTCCACCCGTGAAGACGGAGCCCGACGTCTGGATCTGCATCTCCGTGCGCTGCTGCGCGTCCGCGCCGAGGTAGCCGTCGAGCACGAGCGTCTGCATCCCGAGGAAGACGACGAGCGCGAGCACGCCGAGCTGCGTCGCGACGCGCACCCCGCCGGACCGCACGCGCAGGCCGGTGCGCATCGCCTGCCAGGCGACGAGGAGAGCGACCATGAGCATCGTCGTCGCGGCCGAGCGCGAGTCGTTGACCGCGGAGACCCCGGCGAGCGCGAGGGCGGCGACGACCTGCAGCCCGCGGGACCGCGTGCTGAGGCACAGCGCGAGCACGAGCACGGTCACGGGCATGCCGTACGTGTACTTCCAGGGGTTGTCGGCGCCGCCGGTGCGCAGGGCGGCCGCGACGAGCGCGCCGACCCCGAAGAGGACGGCGACGGTGGACGTCTCGAGGACGGCGCGGCACCACAGGAGCACCCCGGCGCCGAGGACGAGCGCTGAGAGCGTGGTGAGACCGTCGCGCAGGGCCAGCGACGACAGCACGCGGTCCGGGGCGGAGAGCTCGGTGAGCAGGACGCCGCTCAGCAGGGCGAGGACGCCGAGCCCCACGAACCACCGGCCGGGCCGGGACCGGCGCACGACGGGGAGCCACACGGGGAGCAGCACGAGCCCGACGACGATCGCCGGGGTGATCCCCGCGACGATCGGGATCCAGGCGCCGCACGCGAGGGCGGCCGCGCCGGCCGCGATGCGCGTCGCGACGTCGGACACCCCCGGGAGGGGCTCCGCCGTCGGGACGGTCGTCGAAGGCCCGGTCCCGGGCTCGGCCCCGGCGCGCGCCGTCATCGCGTCGTCACCCGGTCGTCACGGCGTCGTGCGGCGGTCCGCGTCCTCGACGGCGCGCGGCGCCGCCGCGTCGTCGGCCGTCGCGGCGGGGCTGACGTCGGGGGACCCGGCCTCGCGCGAGAACGCGCCGGGGACGCCGACCCGGGAGTCGTTGACGTAGTAGGCGCTGCGCCCGCGCGGCTTGACGTCGTTGAGCACGATGCCGATGACGTCCGCCTCGCCCCGCTCGAACTTGTCGACCGTCTGGCGCAGCCGCGAGATGCGGGTCTTGCGGGCCCGGGCGACGACGAGCACGCCGTCCACGGCGCGTGAGAGCCAGAGCGGGTCGCTCAGCGGGAGGATCGGCGCGGTGTCGATCACGACGTAGTCGTAGTGCGTCCGCAGGTCGCCGATCACGGCGACGAGCCGCTCGGAGGACAGCAGCACGCCGGGGTTCGCGGGCAGGACGCCGCTCGGCAGCACGAAGAGGTTGGGGCGCGTCCAGGGGAGCACGATGTCCTCCTGGGCCACGTCGCCGACGAGCAGGTTCGTCAGGCCGACCGACCCCTCCAGCCCGGTGACGCGCGCGATCGAGGGCCGGCGCAGGTCGGCGTCGACGAGGAGCACGCTGCTCCCGTCCTCGGCGAGCGAGAGCGCGAGGCTGATCGCGATCGAGCTCTTCCCCTCGCCCGCGTCGCCGGAGGAGACCATGAGCACGCGGCGGCCGTGGTCGACGTCGGCGAAGCGCACGTTGGCGACGAGCGTGCGCACGCTCTCGGACGGGCGGCTCCCCGGACCGGCGGCGACGACGGCGGGCAGCGACGTGCGCGACGGCACCTTGACCACCTCGCCGAGGAACGGCACCCCGAGCATCGACTGGATCGACGACGAGCTGACGACGCGGCGCGCGAGCAGCTCGCGCAGGACGGCGTACGTCACGCCGACGGCGAGCCCCGCGGCGAGGCCGACCATCATGAGCATGCGCGTGTTGGGCGCGATGGGGTTCACGGGCTGGCGCGCGGGGGCGATCGTCGTGATCCGCACGGCCGACGAGCGGTCGGCCAGCTGCGGCGACAGCTCGGGGACGGCCAGCGCGAGCTGGTCGCTGATCCCGTCGGCGATCTCGCGCGCGCGGTCCGGCGAGGTGTCGCTCACCGCGATCTCGATGACGACGGTGTTGAGCGGCGTGTTCACGCTGACGCTGCGGGCCAGGCGGGCGGGCGTGGTGTCGAGGCCCAGGTCCTCGATCACGGGCTCGAGCACGTACGGCGACTGCGCGAGCACCGCGTACGACGCGACGAGGTTCTGCACGTAGTTCGAGCCCTGCACGAGCTCGGCGGCGTTCTCGCCCTGCTCGGGGACGACCATCACGGACGCCGACGACTGGTACACCTTCGGTTCCGAGCGCGCGTAGCCGAACCCGGCGACCGCCCCCAGGACGGCGCACACGGCGACCACGACCCAGTGGCGCAGCACCGCGGTCACGTACTCGCGCAGCGTCATCTCTCGCCCTCCGCGGCCGGTCGGCACCGTCGGCGACGGGCCCTGCCGTCCACCGTAGTCGGGCGCACCGGACGGTCGCCGCAGGTCGGGCGGGATTCACCCTCCCGCGACGGTCGGATCTCGTGGAGAAGGTCCTAAGATCGTGAATTCCGGGCAGCGGACCGGCGCTCGGGCCTGCGGGCGACGCACCGGGAGCACGAGGAGGACGAGTGGGCCTCTGGCGTTCGGTGACCGGGACGGCCGGCGCCAAGGTCGCCGTGATGGGCCTGGCGGGGCTCCTCGGGATCGTCACCAGCCGCCTGATCATCGAGCACTTCGGCGTCGCGTCCTACGCCCAGTACGGGCTGCTCAACGGGCTGCGCAACCTCCTGCCGTTCGCCGACCTGGGCATCGGCGCGGTCGTCATCAACGCCATCGCGGAGGCGTCGTCCCCGCGCGAGTCGGAGCGGGTCCACCGGACGCTGACGACGGCGCTGCGCGTCCTCACCGTCTCGGGCCTGACCATCGCCGCCGTGTGCGTGGCGATCCAGCTCCTCGGGTGGTGGCCCCTCCTGCTGGGCGACGGCCTCGTCGCGGGCGGGGACGTCGTCGCGACGCTGTGCCTCGTCGTGTTCGGGCTGTCGCTCCCGCTGGGGATCGGCATCCGGGTCCTCATCGGGCTCAAGCAGAACGTGCTCCAGACGTTCCTCCAGGGCATCGTGTCGCCGCTCTTCTTCGTCGGCGTCGTCGTGCTCGTCCTCGTCGGCAAGGGGCAGGGCGGCGACTACGTCGCCCTCGTCTCCTACGTCGCGGCCGGGCTCGCGTCGGCGATCACGGTGAGCGTCGCGGCGCGCCTGCTCGCGCCCCAGGTCGGCCGGGCGTTCCGCGACGTCCCGCGGCGCCGGGCGGTGCCCGGGGTGCCGGTGGCCGCGGTCGCGGTGCCGATGCTCGTGCAGTCCGTCGCGATGCCGGTCGCGATGCAGAGCGACCGGCTGCTCCTGTCCCACCTGTCCACGACGCAGGCGCTCGCGCAGTACACGTTCGCGACCCAGCTCTTCGGGCTCGTCATGCAGGCGATCATCGCGGCGGGCGTCAGCATGTGGCCCTACTTCGCGCAGGCGCGGGCGCGCGACGAGGTGATGAGCCCGTTCCGGATCTCCCTCGCGTTCCTCGCCGGGGGCGTGCTGCTGTCGACGGTGCTCGCGCTGTGCCTGCCGCTCCTCCAGGACGTGGTCGCCGACGGCAAGATCACCGTGCCGCTCGCGCTGGTCCTGGGCTACTGCGCGCTCGTCGCGGTCCAGGCGCTCAACTACCCGCCCGGCATGTACATGACCGACGAGCGCGGCCTGCGGTTCCAGGTCGTCCCCGTCCTGCTCATGACCGTGAGCAACGTGGCGCTCTCCTGGGTGCTCATCGAGCCGCTGGGCGCGGCCGGGCCGGTCGTCGGGTCGGCGGTCGCGATCCTCGTCTTCCAGGTGGTGCCGAACTCGATCTGGGTCGCCCGGGACCTGCGCGCCCGACGGCGGGCCGCGGCGGCGGGGCGCTCGGAGGAAGCCCCGGTGGCGGGGGCCTGACGCACGCCCGCGCGCGGAACGATGTGGGTCCACGCGCGTAGTGTGGACGCCGGACCCGATCGCCCGCCCCGGTCGGGACCGTCGTCGTGCCCTCTCCTCGAAGGACCTCCATGAACCTCACCGGCATCCTGCCCGCGCTGCTCGCCGACCAGGCCGCGGCGGCCGCGGTCGAGCACGTGCGCGCCCGCGGCGAGGCCGACGTCGTCGGCCCGGCCGGCGTCCGCCCGCCGCTCCTCGCGGCGATGGCGGGGGCGCGCGCGACGGGGCCGGTGCCGGACGGCGACGCCCCGGCGTCGGGCGGCGGGGGTGGCCCGGCGTGGGCCGCGGGCTCGCGCCCGCTCGTCGTGGTCACCGCGACGGGGCGCGACGCGGACGAGCTGGCCGCGAGCGTGCGCGCCTACCTGCCGGACGAGCTCGGCGACGTCGTCGCGGTGCTGCCGAGCTGGGAGACGCTGCCGCACGAGCGCCTGAGCCCGCGCGCGGACACGGTCGCCAAGCGCATCGCGGTGTTCCGGCGCCTCGCGCACCCGGACCCGGAGGTCGGCCCGTCCGGTCCCGTCCGGGTGCTCGTCATGCCGGTCCGGGCGCTCCTGCAGCCCGTCGTGGACGGGCTGGGGGACCTCGAGCCGGTCGAGCTGCACGCGGGCACGACGGCGGACCTCACGGACGTCGCGGAGCGGCTCGTCGCGGCGGCGTACACGCGCGTGGACATGGTCGAGCGGCGCGGCGAGTTCGCGGTCCGCGGCGGCATCCTCGACATCTTCCCGCCCACGGAGGACCACCCGCTGCGCGTGGAGTTCTGGGGCGACGAGGTGTCGGAGATCCGCTGGTTCGCGGTCGCCGACCAGCGCAGCCTGGAGATCGCCGAGCACGGGCTGTGGGCGCCGCCGTGCCGCGAGATCCTGCTCACGGACTCGGTGCGGGCGCGCGCCGCCGCGCTGGTGGAGGACCTGCCGGGCGCGACCGAGATGCTCGACCGGCTCGCGGCGGGCGTCGCGGTCGAGGGCATGGAGTCCCTCGCGCCGGTGCTCGTGGACCGCATGGTCCCGGTGCTCGAGCTCGTGCCCGACGACGCGCTCCTCGTCGTCGACGACGCCGAGCGCGTGCGCCGTCGCGCGCACGACCTGGTGGCGACCACGGAGGAGTTCCTCGCCGCGGCCTGGACGGGCGCGGTGGCGGGCGGCAAGGCGCCGGTCGACCTGTCCGCGGCGTCGTTCGAGACGTTCTCCGAGGTGCGCGCGGTCGCGCAGCGCCGCGGCCTGGGCTGGTGGACCCTGTCGTCGTTCGCGCTCGACAACCCCGACCTCGACGTCCCGCCGGACGCCGGCGGGAGCGCCGCTGCGGACGCCGCCACGTCGAGCGGCGGCGCGGGCACGACGGCCGCCCACGTCGGCGAGAGCGCCGACGGCGTGCCGACCTTCACGCTCGGCGCGCGCGACGTCGAGTCCTACCGCGGCGACGTGGCGCGCGCGCTCGACGACGTGCGCGGGCTGCAGCACGCGGGCTGGCGGCTCGTGCTCACGACGGAGGGCCACGGGCCGGCCAAGCGCATGGTCGAGCAGCTCGGCGCGGCCGACACGCCCGCGCGGCTCGTGCCGCGGCTCGACGACGAGCCCGAGGGCGGCATCGTCCTCGTCACGCCGGCGATGGTCGGCAAGGGCTTCGTCGCGCCGGGGCTGCGGCTCGCCGTCTTCTCCGAGGCCGACCTCACGGGCCGGGCGGGGACGAGCACGCGCGACATGCGCAAGATGCCCAGCCGGCGGCGCAACGTCGTCGACCCGCTCCAGCTCAAGGCGGGCGACTTCGTGGTGCACGAGCAGCACGGCGTGGGCCGCTTCGTCGAGCTCGTCCAGCGGACGCTCGGCACGGGCGGCAACGCCGCGACGCGCGAGTACCTCGTGATCGAGTACGCGTCGAGCAAGCGCGGCCAGCCGGGCGACCGCCTCTTCGTGCCCATGGACCAGCTCGACCAGGTCACGAAGTACACGGGCGGCGAGGCGCCGAGCCTCAACAAGATGGGCGGGTCGGACTGGGCCAAGACGAAGTCCCGCGCGCGCAAGCACGTCAAGGAGATCGCGGGCGAGCTCATCCGCCTGTACTCGGCGCGCATGGCCACGCAGGGCCACGCGTTCGGCCCGGACACGCCGTGGCAGCGCGAGCTGGAGGACGCGTTCGCGTACGTCGAGACGCCCGACCAGCTTGCGACGATCGACGAGGTCAAGGCCGACATGGAGAAGACGGTCCCGATGGACCGGCTCGTGTGCGGCGACGTCGGCTACGGCAAGACGGAGATCGCGATCCGCGCGGCGTTCAAGGCGGTCCAGGACGGCAAGCAGGTCGCGGTGCTGGTGCCCACGACGCTGCTCGTGCAGCAGCACCTCGAGACGTTCTCCGAGCGGTACGCGGGCTTCCCCGTGACGGTCAAGGCGCTGTCGCGCTTCCAGACCCCCAAGGAGTCCGAGGAGGTCGTGGACGGGCTGGCCCAGGGGACGGTGGACGTCGTCATCGGCACCCACCGCCTCATCACGGGCAGCGTGCGGTTCAAGGACCTGGGCCTCGTCATCATCGACGAGGAGCAGCGGTTCGGCGTCGAGCACAAGGAGACGCTCAAGCAGCTGCGGACCAACGTGGACGTGCTCGCCATGTCCGCGACCCCGATCCCGCGCACGCTCGAGATGGCCGTCACGGGCATCCGCGAGATGTCGACGCTCGCGACCCCGCCGGAGGAGCGCCACCCCGTCCTCACGTACGTCGGGGCGTACGAGGAGAAGCAGATCGCCGCGGCGCTGCGCCGCGAGCTGCTGCGCGAGGGCCAGGTGTTCTACGTGCACAACAAGGTCGAGACGATCGAGCGCACCGCGTCGCGGCTGCGCGAGCTCGTCCCCGAGGCCCGCGTGGGCGTCGCGCACGGCAAGATGAACGAGCACCAGCTCGACCAGGTGATCCGGGCGTTCTGGGAGAAGGAGCTCGACGTCCTCGTCTGCACGACGATCATCGAGACGGGCCTCGACATCTCCAACGCCAACACGCTCATCCTCGAGCGCGCGGACATGCTCGGCCTGTCCCAGCTCCACCAGCTCCGCGGCCGCGTGGGCCGCGGGCGCGAGCGCGCGTACGCGTACTTCCTGTACCCGCCCGAGCGACCCCTCACCGAGACCGCGCACGACCGCCTGGCCACGATCGCGGCCCACACCGACCTCGGCGCGGGCATGCAGGTCGCGATGAAGGACCTCGAGATCCGCGGCGCGGGCAACCTGCTCGGCGGGGAGCAGTCCGGCCACATCGCGGGCGTCGGGTTCGACCTGTACGTGCGCATGGTGGGGGAGGCCGTCGCCAACTACCGCGGCGACGGGCCCGAGGAGCAGCCGGAGGTCTCGATCGAGCTCCCGGTCGACGCGCACCTGCCGGAGTCCTACATCGCGACCGAGCGCCTGCGGCTCGAGGCGTACAAGAAGATCGCCGCCGCGGCCGACGCGCCGGAGCTCGCCGAGGTGCGGGCCGAGCTCGTCGACCGCTACGGCGCCCTCCCGGACGTCGCGTCCGCGCTGTTCGACGTCGCCGACTTCCGCAACCACGCCCGCCGGGCGGGGCTCACGGACGTCACCGCGCAGGGCAAGTTCATCCGGTTCGCGCCGGTCGACCTCCCCGAGTCGGCGCAGCTGCGGCTCAAGCGCCTCTACCCGGGCACGCTGCTCAAGCCCGCGATCCGGGCGATCCTCGTGCCGTACCCGACGACGGCCCGCATCGGCGGCCGCCCGCTGCGTGGTGCGGAGGTCCTCGGGTGGGCGCGCCAGCTCATCGACGCCGTGGTGCTCGGCGAGGTGAGCGCGGCCGCGACGGTGGGGACGTTGTCGGCCCGCTGACGCGCGGTCAGCGCAGGCGCCAGCTCCGCCGGCCGCCGTGCCGGGGGGAGCTGCTGCCGCCGCGTCCGGTGGGGTCGGTGCCGTCGCCGCCGCCGGGGAACGGCGGCGTGTGCGCGCCCCGCTCGGTGAGGGTGGGGGACCACTCGAGGCGCCGGGCGGCGGGCGGGTGCACGACGCGGGCGACCGCCGCGACCGCGGTGTCGATCGTCGTGAACGCCTGCCGGTAGGCCCGCTCGGAGCGGCCGTGCGGGTCCGGGATGTCGAGTGGCGTGCGGGGGGTGATCGTCCGGACGCGCTGGGCGCTCGCGATCTCCGGGAGGCGGGCGATGCGGTCGGCGTCGCTCTCGTCCGGGTCGACGGGCAGGTCGATCGCCGAGAGCAGCGCGGCGAGCTCCAGGAGCGTGTAGGTGCGTCGGACGGCCTGCGGGACGAGGGTGACGACGGCGGCCCGCTGGGCCCGGGACATCGTGAGGACGAGGTCCGCCTGCTCGATCATCGCCGCCGTGAGCTGCCGCCCGGTGTGCGTCGCCGCCTCCAGGCCGCGTGCCGCGAGCAGCCGCGCCATCGGCTCGTCGAGCGGTGCCCCCTCGAGCGCGTGCGTCCCGGCGCTCGACACCGTGACGCTCGTGTCGCTGCGGATGCTCAGCAGCCTCTCGGCGGTGGGGGAGCGGCAGACGTTCCCGGTGCACACGGTGAGGACCTGGGACGGCATGACTGAGGTCGGCACTCCCTCCGGTGCGCGGGGACGTCGTCCGGAAAGGCGACCGACCGAAGGTAGCACGCAGCGATCGGGCCCCTGCCGGGCGGGCGGGCGGGTGCGCTCCCACGCGCTCGTCGTGCCCACAATTCACCCGGTGGGCCGCCTTCTTCACCCTCGCAGGGCGTGGTTGCGGGCCTCCTCCCGGTCCTAGCCTGGACGCGGCCCCCTCGCCGTGCGGGGCGCGCGGCCGAGGACGGGAGGACGGGCATGAAGGTCGGGTACGCCCCCGGTGCGTGGGACCTGTTCCACGTCGGGCACCTCAACGTCCTCCGGCACGCCCGCAGCGAGTGCGACTACCTCGTCGCGGGTGTCGTGGACGACGACATGCTCGAGCTCGCCAAGGGCCGGCGCCCGGTCGTCCCCGTCACGGAGCGCGCGGAGATCGTCCGCCACGTCCGGTTCGTCGACGAGGTGTTCGTCGAGACCCAGCCCGACAAGCTCGAGACCTGGCGCCAGCGCCCGTTCGACGTCTTCTTCAAGGGCGACGACTGGCGCGGCACCCCGAAGGGCGCGGAGCTGGAGCGTCGCTTCGCCGAGGTGGGCGTCGAGGTCGTCTACTTCCCCTACACGGTGCACACGTCGAGCACGGCGCTGCGGCGCGCGCTGACGCTGCTGGAGCCGACGGCCGGGCTCACGGTCGAGGGCTGAGCCCTCCCGCGGTCAGCTCTTGCGGCCGTCGAGGAAGTAGGCGATGGGCCCGACCCAGTTGACGAGGAGCGCGAGGCCCCACGCGAGCTTGGTCCCGTTCACCTGCTCCGCCGGCCGACGCACGAGGTCCCGGTACGCCGCGGCGGTGAGCGTGACCTGGGCGGCTCCCACGACCCCGACGGCGATCCGCTGACCCTTCGTCAGGTCCTTCCACCGGCGCTTGGTTCCCATGGCGTCTCCTCTCGGTTCGTCCTCCGACGCTATGCCGTCCGGGCCGCCGCCGCACCGGCACGACCCGTCCGCACGACCCGTCGACACAGGTCGTGACAGCCCGCGCCTGCCTCTGTAAGGTTGCAGCAACATCCGGAAACATCCTGCAAAGCCGCAGGTGCCGGTCGCGCCCGCCACCCCGGGGCGCTCGTCATCACCGCGTGGCCCGTCCGTGCTCGACGCCGAGCGAGGGGCGGCCGCATCCTCGAAGGAGCTGCAATGACGCGCACCACCGACCTCGCCGGACCCCCGGCGCCCATCCCCGTCCCCGCAGGACGCCCCGCCCGCCCGCGCGGCGGCCGCCTGCGCCGCGTCCTCGCGGCGGGCGCCTCGGCGGCCCTCGCGCTGACCGCGGCGCTGGCCGCGGTCCCGGTCGCCGCACCCGCCGCGGCCGCGCCGCCCGTGCCGACGCCCGTCGTCGACTCCCCGAACGGACGGGGCGACGTGATCCTCAACCTCTTCCAGTGGACGTGGGACTCCGTGGCGGCCGAGTGCACCAGCACCATCGGCCCGGCCGGGTTCGGCTACGTCCAGGTCTCGCCGCCGCAGGAGCACATCCAGGGCACGGCCTGGTGGACCTCCTACCAGCCCGTCAGCTACAAGCTCGAGTCCAAGCTCGGCACCCGCGCCGAGTTCCAGCGCATGGTGAGCGCCTGCAAGGCGGCGGGCGTGGGCGTGATCGTCGACGCGGTCGTCAACCACACGGCGGGCGCCGACACCGGGTCCGGCACCGGGACCGGCGGGACGAGCTACTCCGTGGACAGCTTCCCCGGCGTCCCGTACGGGCCGAACGACTTCAACGACTGCCGGTCGAACATCAGCAACTACGGCGACCGGTACAACGTCCAGAACTGCCGCCTCGTCTCGCTCCAGGACCTGCGGACGGGCTCCGACTACGTGCGCGGCAAGATCGCGGGCTACCTCAACGACCTCCTGTCGCTCGGCGTCTCGGGCTTCCGCATCGACGCCGCGAAGCACATCCCGGCCGCTGACCTCGCGGCGATCAAGGCGCGGCTCACGAACCCGAACGTCTTCTGGGTGCACGAGGTCATCGGCGCGAGCGGCGAGCCGATCCAGCCCTCGGAGTACCTCGGTTCCGGCGACTCGCACGAGTTCTTCTACGCGCGCGAGCTCAAGTCCCGGTTCGACGGCCAGATCAAGGACCTGCGCACCATCGGCGACAACAAGCTCCCCTCCGACCGCGCGGGCGTCTTCGTCGACAACCACGACACCGAGCGCAACGGCGAGACGATGAACTACAAGTGGGGCGCCAAGTACCGGCTCGCCAACGCGTTCATGCTCTCGTGGCCCTACGGCGCACCGAGCGTCTACTCGGGCTACACGTGGAGCGACAAGGACGCGGGTGCGCCCGGCGCCTCGGCCACCTCCGTGCCCGACGCGAGCTGTGCCGACAGCGCCTGGGTCTGCACGCAGCGCTGGACCGAGATCGCGGGCATGGTCGGCTTCCACAACGCGGTCGCCGGGACCCCGGTGACGGGCTGGTGGGACGACGGGAACAACCACATCGCCTACGGGCGAGGCGCCAAGGGCTACGTGACGATCAACAACTCCGCGAACGCCGTGACGCGCACCTACCAGACCTCGCTCCCCGCCGGGACGTACTGCGACGTCGTGTCGTCGAAGGACTGCTCGAAGACCGTCTCCGTCTCCGGCTCGGGCACCTTCACGGCGACGGTGCCCGCGTACGGGGCGCTCGCGCTCCACGTCGGGGCGCGCGGCGACGGCGGCACCGGGGGCCCCGGGCCCGTCGACCCGGCCGGCACCACGACCGTCTACTACGCGACCGACAAGGGCTGGAACGCGTACAACGTCCACTACAAGGTCGGCACGGGCGCCTGGACCGCCGTCCCCGGGGTCCCGATGACGGCGGCCTGCACGGGCTGGGTCTCGCGGCAGATCAGCCTGCCCAGCGGGGCGACGGGCGCGGCCGCGACCGTCACCGCCGCCTTCACGAACGGCTCGGGCGCCTGGGACAGCAACGGCGGCAAGGACTACTCCCTGTCCGGCGCCGCGGTCGCCGTCTCCGGCGGGACGGTCACGGCGGGCGACCCGTGCGACGGCGGCGGGTCGCCGGGCGGGCCGGTCGAGGGGCAGGGCGACGCGTCGTTCTCCGTCACCGCCACCACCACGTGGGGCCAGACGGTCCACGTCGTCGGCAGCATCCCGGCGCTCGGCTCCTGGGCGCCCGCGAACGGCGTCCCGCTGTCGTCGTCGGCCTACCCGGTGTGGACCGCGCGCGTCGACCTCCCGGCCGGCACGACCTTCCAGTACAAGTACGTCAAGCGCGACGGCGGCGGGAACGTCGTCTGGGAGAGCGGAAGCAACCGCACGGCGACGGTCGGCGCCGACGGCTCCGTGACGCTGTCGGACACCTGGCGGTCGTAGCGCTGCCGCCATCCCCACCACGCGGTCGTGGCCCAGCCCGGGCCACGACCGCGTGCTGGGGCCAGGCAGCGACGGCACGCTCGACCGACGGCGACCGCGTGCCCGGCGAACCTACGATGAGGCGGTGACCGCCCCCGAGCCCTCGGCAGCCCCGGACCCGCACGAGCCGACGCACGACCGCGCGCCCGGCACCGCGACCGACCCGCTGCGCGACGTCGTCGCCGTCATGGACCGCCTCTACTCCCCGGGCGGGTGCCCGTGGGACCGCGAGCAGACGCACGTCTCGCTCGTGCGGTACCTCCTCGAGGAGGCGCACGAGCTCGCGGACGCCATCGAGACCGACGACCGCGCCGGGATGCGCGAGGAGCTCGGCGACCTGCTCCTGCAGGTGCTGTTCCACGCGCGCATCGCGAGCGAGGAGCCGGACCCGTTCACCGTCGACGACGTCGCCGCCGACCTCGCGGCGAAGCTCGTGCGGCGCCACCCGCACGTGTTCGCGGACGCCGACGCGACCGACCTGCACGGGCAGTGGGACGCGATCAAGAAGGCGGAGAAGCAGCGCTCGTCGGTGCTCGAGGGCATCTCGCACACGCAGGGGGCGCTCGCCCGCGCGCAGAAGGTCCTGTCCCGGGCCGGGCGCGGCGGCCTCGGCGACGTCGTCGGCGCGGCGCTCGCGGCGCCGTCGGGCACCGAGCCGGGTGCGGCCGGCGCGGACGGCGCCGGCCCGACGTCGGACGAGCGGCTCGGGCGCGAGCTGCTCGCGCTCGTGGCCCGCGCGGAGGCCGACGGGCTCGACGCGGAGGCCGCGCTGCGGGGCGAGCTGCGGCGTGTCGAAGCGCGGATCGTCGCGGCCGAGACGTCGGCAGGGGCGCCCACGGAGCCCGGCCCGGCGGTGCAGGGCTGAGGCGGGACGTTCGTCCCGATCGTCGACGCGCAGGTCCCCGACCCGGGGCCCACGGACCGGACGCAGCGGCGCAGGTCACAACCGGGCACTAGGCTGTGGTCGTAAACCCACCATCGTCGCGGGCGCGCACGCGGCGTCCCGGGTTTCCCTGCCCGGGTCCGCCACCACCGTTCGAAGCGCCCGCAGCCCTGCCCCGAAGGAGCACCTGTGGCCAGCATCGAAGCCGTTGGAGCGCGCGAGATCCTCGACTCCCGCGGAAACCCGACCGTCGAGGTCGAGGTCGTCCTGGACGACGGGACGTTCGCCCGCGCCGGAGTGCCCTCGGGCGCGTCGACCGGTGCGTTCGAGGCCGTCGAGCGTCGTGACGGCGACAAGTCCCGCTACCTGGGCAAGGGTGTCGAGGGCGCGGTGAACTCCGTGATCGACGACATCGCCCCGGAGCTCATCGGCTTCGAGGCCGAGGACCAGCGCCTCATCGACGCCGCCCTCATCGACCTCGACGGCACCCCGAACAAGGGCAAGCTCGGCGCGAACGCCATCCTCGGCGTCTCGCTCGCCGTCGCGAAGGCCGCCGCGAAGAGCGCGGGCCTCGACCTGTACCGCTACGTCGGCGGCCCGAACGCGCACGTCCTTCCCGTGCCGATGATGAACATCCTCAACGGCGGGTCGCACGCGGACTCGAACGTGGACATCCAGGAGTTCATGGTCGCCCCGATCGGCGCGTCCTCGTTCCGCGAGGCGCTGCGCACCGGCGCCGAGGTCTACCACGCGCTGAAGTCCGTGCTCAAGGAGAAGGGCCTGGCCACCGGCCTCGGCGACGAGGGCGGCTTCGCGCCGAACCTCGCGAGCAACCGCGAGGCGCTCGATCTCATCCTCGTCGCGATCGAGAAGGCCGGCTTCGCGCCGGGCACCGACGTGACGCTCGCGCTCGACGTCGCGTCGACCGAGTTCTTCAAGGACGGCGCGTACCAGTTCGAGGGCGGCGCGAAGACGCCGGCCGAGATGATCGCCTACTACGAGCAGCTCGTGCGCGACTACCCGCTGGTCTCCATCGAGGACCCGCTGTCCGAGGACGAGTGGGACAGCTGGTCGCAGCTCGTCGCCGAGGTCGGCGACCGGGTGCAGATCGTCGGCGACGACCTGTTCGTCACCAACCCGGAGCGTCTCGCGAAGGGCATCGAGCTCAAGGCGGCGAACTCGCTCCTCGTGAAGCTCAACCAGATCGGCACGCTCACCGAGACGCTCGACGCCGTCGAGCTCGCGCAGCGCAACGGCTTCACCGCGATGGTGTCGCACCGCTCGGGCGAGACCGAGGACACGACGATCGCGGACCTGTCCGTCGCGACGAACGCCGGCCAGATCAAGACGGGCGCCCCCGCCCGCGGCGAGCGCATCAACAAGTACAACCAGCTCCTGCGCATCGAGGAGGCGCTGGACGACGCCGCCCGCTACGCCGGCCGTGGCGCGTTCCCGCGCTGGACGGTGCAGGGCTGACCTGCGGCTGACCGTCGGTCGCGCACGACCCCGCCGGGGTGACCCGGCACCCGGAGCCCGGAGGGCCGCTCGTCGGCTCGCCGGGCTCCGGCGCGTCCGGGCGGGTGAAGAAGTCGTGTCGATCGCCTCACGTTCGCGGGCGCACCGCGCGTGCTCCCGGCGCGCCGCCTCTCGCGGCAGCACAATCGGGGCATGCCGTCCTCGCGTCGTCCCCCGCGCCCCGGTGCCCCCGCGCGGCCGGGCTCCGGGCCCGCGCGCGGCACGTCCGGGACGAAGCCCACGAAGCGCTCCGCGTCGTCGGGGTCCGCGAGCCCGCGCCCGGCGTCCACGGGCGCCCCGCGGACGGCGTCGGGCTCCTCGGCGAAGTCCCCGGGCGGCGGCTCGACCGCCCGGACCCCGTCGTCGTCCGGAGCGCGCCGCCCCGCCGCCCGACCGAGCAGCGCGACGTCGACGCGACGTGCCGCCGGCCCGGCGCCCGAGGACCGGCGTCGGAGCCGCTACGGCTTCCTCCTGCCCGAGGTGGTGACCGTCCGGACCCTGGTCCTGTCCGTCGTCGTGCTCCTCGCCGCGGTGCTCCTGCTGCCGACGCTGCGCGCGTACGTCAACCAGACGGGGGAGCTGCGCGAGCTGCGCGCCGGCCTCGAGCAGGCGCAGGCGGAGCACACCGAGCTCGAGGCCGAGCTCGCCCGCTGGGACGACCAGGCGTACGTCGAGCGCGAGGCGCGGGACCGGCTCAACTTCGTCATGCCGGGGGAGCGGCCGTGGCGCGTGCTCGACCCGGAGACGGTGGTCGACGACACCGACCCGCAGACCGGGCGGACGATCAGGCACGGACCCGTCCGGGGGTACGAGGAGGGCACGCCCTGGTACGAGGCCATCTGGGAGTCGGTGCAGGTCGCGGGCGGTCCGCGCGCGTCCGCGGGCGACGACGCGGGAACGCCCGACGGGACCGCGCCCGCGGGCGAGGAACCGGCCGGCGACGAGGACGCTCCGCCGAGCGGGGAGAATGGGTGAGGCGTCGTCCCGACGCCGCCGACCGACCCGAAGGAAGTCCCGTGCCCGACGCCCGCCTGGCCATCCCTGCCGACGACCCGGACGCCGTCGTCTCCGAGCGCGACCTCGAGACGCTCGCGGAACAGCTCGGGCGCACGCCGCGCGGTGTCGTCGGCATCGCCGCGCGGTGCGTGTGCGGGCGTCCGCTCGTCGTCCGCACGGCGCCGCGGCTCGAGAACGGCACGCCGTTCCCCACGACCTTCTACCTCACGAGCCCGGGCGCGGTCGCGGCCGCGTCGACGCTCGAGGCGAACGGCGTCATGAAGGAGATGTCGGAGCGGCTCACCGAGGACGAGGAGCTCGCCGCCGCCTACCGGCGCGCGCACGAGCACTACCTCGCGCAGCGCGAGGCGCTCGGCCACGTCGAGGAGATCGACGGCATCTCGGCGGGCGGGATGCCCACGCGCGTGAAGTGCCTGCACGTCCTCGTGGGCCACGCGCTCGCGGCCGGCCCGGGCGTCAACCCGCTGGGCGACGAGGCGCTCGAGCGCGTGCGCGACGTGTGGCGCCCCGACCGCTGCACCTGCTGACCGCGTGGCACGCTTGGACGCATGACCTCTGGCTCCACCTCTCCGCTCACCCGGGACCCGGGCGCGACCACCGCGCCGGCCACCTCGCCCGCCCCCGTCCCGCCCGGCGCCTCGCGCGTGGCGGCGATCGACTGCGGCACCAACTCGATCCGCCTCCTCGTCGCCGACGTCGACCCGCAGGCCGGGACGCTCGTCGACCTGGACCGCCGCATGGAGGTCGTCCGGCTCGGCCAGGGCGTCGACCGCACGGGCCGCCTCGCCCCCGAGGCGCTCGCGCGCACGCTCGACGCCGCGCGTCGCTACGCGCAGGTGATCGCCGACCTGGGCGCGACGCGGACGCGCTTCGTCGCGACGTCGGCCACGCGGGACGCCGAGAACCGCGACGAGTTCGTCGCGGGCGTCCTCGACGCGCTCGGCGTCGAGCCCGAGGTCGTCTCGGGCGAGGAGGAGGCGGCGCTGTCGTTCCGCGGGGCGACGTCGACCGTCGCGGCCGTGCGCCCCGGCCCCTACGTCGTGGTGGACCTCGGCGGCGGCTCGACGGAGCTCGTGCTCGGCACGACGACGCCCGACGCCGCGTACTCGATGGACGTGGGGTGCGTGCGCATGACGGAGCGGCACCTGCGCTCCGACCCGCCGACCCCCGCGGAGGAGGAGGCGGCCCGTGCGGACGCGCGGGCCGCGCTCGACGACGCGGCCCGCGTGGTGCCGCTCGGGCAGGCGGCGACGCTCGTCGGGCTCGCCGGGTCCGTCACGACGGTCACGGCCCACGCGCTCGGCCTCGCCCGGTACGACCGCGACCGGATCAACGGGTCCGTGCTGCCGGTCGACACCGTGCTCGCGGCCTGCGACGACCTGCTGCACCGCACGCGCGCCGAGCGCACCGCCCTGGGGTTCATGCACCCCGGGCGGGTCGACGTCATCGGCGCGGGCGCGCTCGTGTGGTCGGAGGTCGTGCGCCGCGTGCGCGACGACGTCGCCGCCGCGGGCGGGTCGCTCACCGAGGTCGTGACGAGTGAGCACGACATCCTCGACGGCATCGCCTGGTCGCTCGCCTGACCCGGGGCCGCCCCGACGGCCCTTCCTGCCCGACCGCCGAGCCCGGCGTCGCGGCACCGGACACGCCGGTGCCCGCGGCCCGGGCTCCGGCGTGTCCGCGCGAGGGGCGTGTCGTGTGCACGGTACTGCGCATCGCGCGGTAGTGTGCATCCCGTGATCCCGGTGGCCGAGCACCGGGACGGACCGGGGCCACGCCCGACGGAGGGACGGATGGACACCACGCAGCTGCTCAAGGGGGTGCTCGACGCGGCGGTGCTCGCCGCGGTCGAGGCCGAGGACGGGTACGGGTACGACGTCGTGCGGCGCCTGCGCGCGGCGGGGCTCGAGGACGTGGGGGACGCGTCCGTGTACGGGACGCTGCGGCGCCTGTACGCGGGCGGGGCGCTGACCACCTACGTCGTGCCGTCCGACGCCGGGCCGCACCGCAAGTACTACGGGATCAACCCGCAGGGCCGGGCCATGCTCGACCTGCACCGCAAGGAGTGGCAGACGTTCGCGGGCACCGTGTCCGCGCTGCTGCGGACCGGAGAGGTGGCCGCCTGATGAGCACGACGACCCCCGCGCAGCCGCCCGCCGGCGCGCCCGTCGGACGGGCCTTCTACGGGCACGTCCACGCCTACGCCCAGCAGGTGCGCGCGCACCTCGCCGACCTGCGCCCCGACCAGGTCGAGGAGCTCGCCGACGGGCTCGAGGCCGACCTCGCCGAGGCGGTCGTCGACGCGCCCGGCGCGCTCCCGCGCCGAGCCCCCGCTTCGGCGTCGTCCGACGGCGCTCCGGCCGGCACGGACGGCACGGATGGCGCGGGGGCGCTCGACGACACCGGCCTCGACCTCGTCGCGTTCTTCGGTCCGCCCGCCGAGTACGCCGCCGAGCTGCGCACCGCGGCCGGCCTGCCTCCCGTCGCCCCGGGCGCCGCGCGGGGCCCGCGCCCCGGGCTGCGCCGTCGGCTGGCCGGGCTCGGCGAGATGCTCGCGGCGGACTGGCGCGCGGGGTGGCAGCCCGTCACCTCGTCGCCGCAGTGGGCCTCGACGGCCGAGTTCCTGCGCGCCCTCACGCCCGCGTGGTGGGTCCTGCGCGGCTGGGTCGTGGCGACGCTCCTGCTCGCCCTGGTCGCGGGATACCAGGTGGCCGTGCTCCCGCCGGACCTGTCCGCGCGCGTCGTCGTGCTGATCGCGGTCGTCGTGAGCGTGCAGTGGGGCCGGGGCCGGTGGCTGCCCACCCGCGGGCTGCGGAAGGTCGGCCGTCCGCTGTCGGTCGCCGCGGCCGTCGCGGCCGTGCCCGCCGTCCTCGTCGCCGCCTCGGCGAGCGCGTCGAGCCCGTACGCGTGGGACCGCGGCTACGAGCAGGGCCGCAGCGACGCGAGCAGCGGCCTCGTGAGCAGCGTGTCGTTCGGGAGCGGGGACTCCCCGGGCACGGCGGGCGTGTGGGTCGACGGCGCGCAGGTGTCCAACCTCTTCGTCTACGACGCGGCGGGCGAGCCGCTCCGCGACGTCCAGGTCTTCGACGACCGCGGCCGCCAGGTCCGCACGATCACCGAGGAGGGTGCCTCCGGGGCGTGGGCGGTGCCCGACGTCGAGGGCACGTGGTACTTCCAGCCCGCCCTGGCGACGGACGGGCGCGAGCGATGGAACGTCTACCCGCTGCGCGCGGTCGCCGAGGAGGACGTCGAGTACCCCGAGGGCGACGGCCGCCCCGTCCCGGCGACGGGGACGCGCACGCGCGACATGCCGTGGCCGTTCCTCCAGGCACCGACCGCGGTGCCGTCGAGCGTGGGGACGGGGGAGACGTCGTCGGGCACGGGCGGGGCGAGCGACGCGCCGGCCGAGGGTGACCCGGCGCCGTCGCAGGAGGCCCCCGCGACCCCGCCCGCGGGCGGGGTGCCGCCCGCACCGACCGGCCCGACGCCCGTCGTCGGCGCGATCGGCTGACCGGCAGGCCCGGGGTGGTGCGCCGACGGCGGACGGCGGCGCACCACCCCGGTCCCGGGCCCTGCGGAATGTCGCCTCTGCCCGCGTGTGCCCGCCTCTGCCCCCGTCCGTCCGCGCGGCGTGGGGCGCGTCACGCCCGTCAGGCGGACGCTCCGGCTCGCCTGTGCCGCAACCGGTAATACTCTGGAACCATGCCTCAGAATGACCTGACCTCGGTCAGCCGTGCCCAGACCGCTTCGCCGCGGCCCCGCAAGGTGCCCCGCGTCGTCGTCCTCGGCGGCGGCTCCGTGGGTCTGTACGCCGCCCGCCGGCTGCGCAAGAAGCTCGGTCGCCGCGAGGCGGCGATCGTCGTCGTCGACCCGCGCCCGTACATGACGTACGCGCCGTTCCTCCCCGAGGCGGCCGCGGGCTCGATCGACGGCCGCGACGTCGTCGCGCCGCACCGCCGTGCGCTCAAGGGCGTCGACGTGCTCCAGGGCAAGGTCGTCGCGATCGACCACACGGACCGCCGCGTGACGATCCACCCGGAGGAGGGCGACGACTACTCGGTCACGTACGACCACCTGATCGTCGGCCTCGGCTCGGTGTCGCGCACGCTGCCCATCCCGGGCCTGGCGGAGAACGCGATCGGCTTCAAGAACGTGGAGGAGGCCATCGCGGTCCGCAACCACGTGCTCAACCGCATGGACGTCGCGTCGTCCACGTGGGACGAGAAGCTGCGTCGCCGCATGCTGACGTTCACGTTCGTCGGCGGCGGGTTCGCGGGCATCGAGGCGCTGGCCGAGATCGAGGACATGGCCCGCTACGCGACGCGCAACTACGCGACGATCGAGGAGAAGGACCTCCGCTTCGTCATGATCGAGGGCGCGGGCCGCATCCTGCCCGAGCTCAGCGAGCCCATGGCGCAGTACGCGCTCGACGAGCTGAAGAAGCGCGGCATCGAGTTCCACCTCAGCACGTTCCTGTCGTCGTGCGTGGACGGCCACGTCGTCACGTCGACCGGGGTCGAGTTCGACTCCGACACGATCGTGTGGACCGCGGGCGTCAAGGCGAACCCGGTCCTCAAGGAGTCGTCCGACCTCCCGGTCGACAAGCTGGGCCGCATCACGGTGCTGCCGACGCTCCAGGTCGCGGACGCCGACGGCAACGTCGTGCCGAACGCGTGGGCCGCGGGCGACTGCGCCGCCGTCCCGGACGTGCTGAACCCGGGCAAGTTCTGCCCGCCGAACGCGCAGCACGCCATCCGCGAGGCCACGCGCCTCGCCGACAACCTCGCGCTCGAGCTGCACAGCGAGCCGCCGGTCGAGTACCGCCACAAGAGCGTCGGTACGGTCGCGTCGCTCGGCCTGTACAAGGGCGTCGCGGAGCTGTTCGGCGTGTTCAAGCTCCGCGGGACGCTCGCGTGGCTCATGCACCGCAGCTACCACGTCATGGCGATGCCGACGGGGAACCGCAAGATCCGCATCTTCATCGGCTGGATCGGCCAGTTCCTCATGGGCCGCGAGCTCGTGTCGCTCGGCTCGCTGCACGACCCGCGCGCGGAGTTCCGCGCCGCGTCCGTCCCGCCCAAGAAGGACGGCGACCCGGTCAAGCAGACCGCGCAGGGCTCGGCGGCCGCGGCGGAGTCCGGTGCGGGCACCGTCGACGCCGACGACCGGACGCCGGCGGCGAAGGCCTCCTGAGGTCGCGGCCGGGCCCCGGCCCGGCCGTCGTGCCCGACGACGAGGGGCGAGCCGCGCGTGCGGCTCGCCCCTCGTCGCGTCCGGGTCCCGAGCGGGCGGCCGTCGTGCCGACGGGCCCGGGGAGCCCCGCGCGCGCGGTAGATTCGGCCCGCGCCCCCATGGCCCAACTGGCAGAGGCGGCCGGCTTAAACCCGGCGTGTTCCGGGTTCGAGTCCCGGTGGGGGCACCATGCCGACGGGCGGTCGGCTCCGAGGCGCCAGGCCTCCCCGGGCTAGGACAGCCCCGTCGGGCCCTCCGGCTCGGCCGGGGGAGCGGCCTCCTGGCCGAGGATCACGACGGTGCCGTCCGGGTCCTGTACGCGCGCGACGCGCTCGCCCCACGGCTGGTCCGCGGGCGGCTCCAGGACGGGCACGCCCGCGGCCGCGAGGTGCTCGACGGCGCGGTCGCAGTCGTCGACGTACACCCACAGCACGACGCGGGTGTCCGCCGGAGGCGGGTCGCCCTGCCCGAGCCCGAGCGGCGACCGGCCCACGCGCACGCTCACGTAGACGGGCGGGCCGTCGTCGGGGAACGCGTACTCGACCGTCCCGCGCAGCAGGTCGCGGTAGAAGCCGAGGGACCGGTCGAGGTCGGCCACGGTGAGGACGGGGAAGAGGCTGCGGAACACGGTCGCTCCTCGGTGCGCTCGGCGGGTCCTCCCATCGTGCGCCTCGTGCCCCGGGCGCGCGCTCCGTGCCCGGGGCGCCGCGCCTCAGCGCGCGAGCAGCTCCTCGGTCGTGGTACCCGGGACGGACAGCGTCACGCGCGTGCCCCACGGGTCGTGCACGACGACGGAGCGGCCGTCGTCCGCGTGCTCCAGCCCGCGGGCGCGGAGGCGCGCGACGAGCGCGTCGAGGTCCTCGCGGCCCGGCACCGTGACGGCGACGTCGCCGAGCCCGAGGCTCGCGGCGCGGGGCCCGGCGCCCGCGCTGTTCCACACGTTCATCGCGACGTGGTGGTGGTACCCGCCCGCGGACGCGAAGAGCGCCCCGCTGTACCCGGTGAGCGTCGCCTCGAAGCCGACGGCGTCGACGTAGAAGGCGTGGGCGGTCGCGACGTCGCCCACCTGGAGGTGCACGTGGCCGACGCGGCCCGCGAGCGAGGGGCCGGCGTCGAACGTCTCCTGGTCGAGGTGCGTGCGCAGGTAGGCGTTCGGGTCGAGGAACGTCGTCGTCATGAGGATCTGGCCGTGCTCGCGCACCCACGTCTCGCGGGGGCGGTCGGTGTAGAGCTCGACGCCGTTGCCCTCGGGGTCGGTGAAGTAGAACGCCTCGCTGACGAGGTGGTCGCTCGACCCGACGAAGGTGCCGCGGCGGTCCTGCGCGGCGCGGTAGACGGTCGCGGCGAGGCTCGGGCCGTCGTCGAACAGGAAGGCCGTGTGGAACAGGCCGGCCTGGCGCGGGTCGACGGGCGGCAGCCCGGGCGTGTGCACGAGGCGCAGCATGGGTGTGCGGCCGCGGCCCAGCACACGGTGCACCTCCGCGCCGCGCGACCGCTCCTCGAGCGGGGCGAGGGCGAACGCGCCCGTGTAGTACGAGGTCATGAGCTCGAGGTCGCCCACGCGCAGCGTGACGGCGTCCATGCTCGTGGACGGGGACAGGAGGCGGTCGGTCGGCGCGCCCGGCGTGCTCGTGGTCATGTCTCCTCCAACTTGTTGTCGCTACAACTATATTCCCACACCGTGGCGAGGGCTCCCGCACCGGCGCCGTCCTTGCTAGGGTCGGCGCGAACCACGCGGGGCGTCCCGCCCGGGCCACGGCCCGGGCCGAGGGACTGAGACGAGCGGTACGGCCGCCCGGACCCGTCGAACCTGATCTCGCTAGCACGAGCGGAGGAACGTGGGCATGACGACGCCTGCTGCCATCACCCTGAACCCTGTCCTCGCGGACGACCCGACCGCGCTCGTCCGGCAGGAGGAGACCGGCTTCACCGCCGATCTCGCCCGCCGGTACGCGGACCTCTTCGAGACGTTCTACGACCACCCCTTCCTGGCCGGGCTGCGCGACGGCTCCGTCGAGCCCGCCGCGGTCCGCCACTACGTGGGCCAGGACCACCAGTACCTCACGGCCTACCTGCGCTGCTACGGCCTCGGCATGGCCCTCGCGCCCGACCGGTCGTGGGCGGCCTACTTCCACGACAAGGCCGGCTTCCTCCTCGACGACGAGTCGCACGCGCACCACGCGATGTGCGACTTCCTCGGCGTGACGTACGAGGAGGCGCAGACGCACCGCCTCGCGCCGAGCGCGCAGGCCTACGTGGACCACATGACGGCGGCCGGCCGCGACTCGCTCGGCGTGCTGCTCGCCGCGCTGCTGCCGTGCCCGTGGACCTACATCTGGTCCGCGCGGCGCTTCTGGCTCGGCGAGCGCGAGACGATGCCCGGCGCCCTCGGCGACGACCACCCGCTCGCGGGCTGGTGGCAGTTCTACGCGGCCGAGCGTACCGAGGACGTCCTCACGGACCTGCGCGCACGCCTCGACGCGCTCGCCGCGGACGCGGGCGAGGCGGAGCGCGCGCGCATGGAGCGCGCGTTCGAGCTGAGCTGCCGCCACGAGATCCGCTTCTGGCAGATGGCCTGGTCGCTCGAGCGCTGGTGACCCGTCCGGCCGCGCGCGCGGCCGGCGTCGCGTCGTGCGCCCGGCCTTACGCCAGCAGCAGATACCCACCCGGGTGCCTCGGCACCCGGGTGGGCCGCGGGTAGCGTGAACGCATGGACGCGACGAGCGCGGTGCCGGGCACGCTGCCGGACGTGGTGCCGGACGGGGTGACGCCCAGCCCCCGCTCCCGGGCGGGCGGACGGGCGGAGCCCCTCCTGCGCCACGTCATCGGGGGGATCCTGCGGCGGGCGCGGCTCGCGCAGGGGCGCACGCTCGTCGACGTCGCGGCCGCCGCGCGCGTCTCCACCGCCTACCTGTCCGAGGTGGAGCGCGGGCGCAAGGAGGCGTCGTCCGAGGTCCTCGCCGCCGTGTGCGGCGCCCTCGGCCTGCGGCTCGTCGACCTCGTCGCCCGCACGGGCGAGGAGCTCCGGCCGCTCGCGCCCGTCCGCGTGCTGTCCTCCGCGCGAGAGCGCGGTGCTCTCTCCGCGCCACGGCACGTCGCCCCGGTGGGCGAGCCCGTGCGGGACCTCCCCGTCGCCGAGACGCTCCGACGTCCGACGGCGCGCGCCGGCGACGTCCTGCTCCTCGCGGCCTGAGCGGCGGTCCCGTCGCACCGCGTGTCGTGCGGGGGCCCGGCGCCGTGCGCGCCGCTACCGTCGGTCCATGACGGAGCCGCAGACCGCGCACGGCACGGCAGCCCAGGACGTCCCGGCCCTCCAGGACCTCGTCGACGACGCCGCGTTCCTCTCCCACGAGCACCAGCTCCACCTGACGGACCTCCACGGCGACGACGCATGGGCCGCCGACCTGACCACCGGGGTCTTCACCTTCACCGCGCCCGACGGCGGGACCGCGACGTGCCGCCTCCAGTTCCTCGGCACGGCCGCGCCCGGGCCGGGCACGTGGATGTGGGCGTGGCAGAACGTCAACGGCTTCCCCGACGCCGTGCTCACCGCCGCCGAGAGCACGCGCCGGACCGGGCTGCGCGAGGCCGCCGAGCCGGAGCTCCCGCTGGCCGACGACCTCGCCCACCGGCTCGCGCTCGCGGCCAAGGCCGTGACCGGCTCGTTCGCCCACTACAGCGCCCCCGTCGGCGGCGGCACGCGGGCGTGGTTCCTCCTGGACGACGCCGACCTCGCCCTGCCGGCACCGAGCGTGCCGCGCGTCGTGCGGACGCTGAGCGAAGGGCTGCTGTCCGTCACGGTCGTCGACCACCGGCGCGCCGTCGCGTCCTACGCGAGCGCACGTGGCCTGCCGGCCGTCGAGGACGGGACCGGCGCCGTCGTGCTGGACGTGCCCGACGGCACCGTGACCGTGCGGTTCGACGAGCGCGGACGGATCGCGGGCATCTCCGCGTCGTCCCGACGGACCGCCGCGCCCGAGGCCGCTGCGCCCGAGGCCGCCGCGCCCCTGGCCGCCGAGCCCGAGGCCGCAGCGGCGGAGCCCGAGGCCGCGGCGTCGGAGCCGGCCTCGGCAGACCCTGCCGCCTCGGCGCCGACGGCGCCCGCGCTCACCGTCCCGGAGCCGCCGGCGGAGGAGCCGACCGCGCCCGAGCCTGCGGCCGCGGCGCCGGACCCGGCCGTGCCCGAGCCGTCGCCCGCGGAGACGACCCCCGAGCCGCGCCGCCGGTCGTGGTTCCGACGACGCGGCTGACGACGCCCGGGTCACCCCCGCGGTCGGGCGTCACGCCGCCGCGGCGAGCTTGCGCGAGGTGACGACGGCGTCCGCGACGCCGTACTCCACGGCCTGGCGCGCGGTGAGCACCAGGTCGCGGTCGGTGTCGGCGCGCAGGCGCTCCACGGTCTGGCCCGTGTGCCGCGCCAGCACCTCCTCCGTCTCGGACCGGATCCGCAGGATCTCCTCGGCCTGGATCGACAGGTCCGAGATCGTGCCCTCCCCGCCGCCCGACGGCTGGTGCAGCAGGACGCGCGAGTGCTCCAGCACGAACCGCTTGCCGGGCGTGCCCGCCGCGAGCAGGACGGCCGCGGCCGAGGCCGCCTGACCCATGCAGATGGTCGAGACGTCGCAGCGGACGAACTGCATCGTGTCGTAGATCGCCATGAGCGCGGTCGCGGAGCCGCCCGGGGAGTTGATGTACAGCCCGATCTCCTGGTCCGGGGCGTCCGACTCCAGGTGCAGGAGCTGCGCCATGACGACGTTCGCGACGCCGTCGTCGATCTCGGTGCCGAGGAACACGATGCGCTCGGACAGCAGGCGGGAGAAGACGTCGAACGCGCGCTCGCCCAGCGGCGTGCGCTCGACCACGGTCGGGATCGTGTAGCTCGCCATCACAGACCCACCTTCCGGGCCGCGCGGGCGGGGCGGACGTCGTCGACGCTCTCGACGATCCGGTCGACCATCCCGTACTCGAGCGCCTGCTGCGCGGTGAACCAGCGGTCGCGGTCGGAGTCGTCGGCGATGGTCTCGACGGACTGCCCGGTGCTCTCCGCGAGGAGCCGGTGCATGAGCCCCTTGGTGTACACGAGGTTCTCCGCCTGGATCGCGATGTCGACGGCGGTGCCCCCGATCCCGGCCGACGGCTGGTGCATCATGATCCGCGCGTGCGGCAGCGCGAACCGCTTGCCCGGCGTCCCCGCGCACAGGAGGAACTGGCCCATGCTCGCGGCGAAGCCCATCGCGACGGTCGACACGTCGTTGGGGATGAGCCGCATCGTGTCGTAGATCGCGAGGCCGGCGCTCACCGAGCCGCCGGGGGAGTTGACGTAGAGCGCGACGTCCGCGCGCGGGTCCTCTGCCGAGAGCAGGAGGAGCTGGGCGCACAGGCGGTTCGCGACGGCGTCGTCCACGGCCGTGCCGAGGACGACGATGCGCTGGTGGAGCAGGCGCGTCGTGAGCTGGTCGTCGAACGACGAGGCCGCCGGGGCGGCGGCCTCCGCGCGCGGGGTCCGGTGGTGGTCGCCGACGGCGGGTCGGCCGGTCAGGTGCGTGGTCATGCGACCACCCTGCGCCCGCCCGGGCCTCGCGAGGAGGCCGATCTGCCGTCGGCTCATTCGCCGACGGCAGATCTGCCGTCTCAGGACCGCGTCACAGGATGGGCCAGGGCTTCGGTTCGACGGTCACGCCGTTCCCCGGCGAGATGCTCACCGTCACCGTCGCGGTGCGCTGCGTGCCGTACGGGTTGCCGAGGATGCACCCGAGGTCGACGTAGCTGCCGGCCGCGAGGTACTCGGTCCAGGAGTAGCCCCCGACCTGGTTGCCGTCGTAGTAGCACCGGAAGGTGTAGGTGCCGGACGGGAAGGTCGAGTTCGCGTTGACCCGGAAGACCGTGCACATGTGGCCGGTGCAGTTGCCGAAGCCGGGCTGCGTGTTGCGCTGCGGACCGCGCGTCACCCAGACGGTCGGCGGGACCGGGCGCGGGTCGGTGCGGTGCGTCGCCCACCCGCTCCACGCTCCGCAGCCCGCGGCGTTGCACGCCTGCGCCCGGAGGCGGAACGTCTGGTCGTAGTCGTTCCCGACGTCGACCGTCTGCCCCGAGCCGCTGGACCCGCCCTCGATCTGCCAGTTGTAGCGCGAGACGCCGTTGCCGCCGTTCGACGAGGGCGCGGAGATCGAGAAGCGGCCCGAGGTCGCGCTCAGTCGGGACACGGACACGCCCGGTTCGCTGGGCTTGCCGTACGCGCTGATCTGCCCCGACGCCGGGCTCGACGTGGACGTGCCGCCCTTGTTCGTCGCGGTGACGGTGAACGTGTAGTTCCCGGCGGGGAGGCCCGTGAAGTCGACGGACGTGCCGGCGACGTCCCTCTTCGCGCCCCCGGGCGACGCGGTGACGGTGTACCCCGTGATCGGGCTGCCGTTCGCGTCGGCGGCGCCCCAGGACACGCGCGGGATGCCGCTGTCCTGCCCCCCGCCGCCCACGTTCTGCACGCTCGGCCGGGGCGGAGCCTCGGGGCGCCCGTAGGGGACCACGGCCGCGGACGCCGCGCTCTCCGCCGTCCGGCCCGCCTTGTTCTCGGCCGTCACCGTGAACGTGTACGACGACTCGTTGTCGAGGCCCGTCGCCTTGTGGCTCGTCGCGGTGAGGGAGAGCGCGGCGCCGTCGCGGGAGCCGTTCTTGTACCGCTGCAGGGTGTAGCCCTTGATCGCGTCGCCGTTCTCGAACGGCGCCTTCCACGACACGTCGATCGAGCCGCCGTTGAGCGGCGAGTCCGCGGCGCGGACCGCGCTCGGCGTCTCCGGGACGTCCGGCAGGCCCGCCGGGATCTCCTCGGCCGAGTACTCGCCCCAGTCCGAGGGGTCGGGGGCGAGGTTGTTCGCCCGGACCCGGACGCTGTACGCGGTGCCGTTCTCGAGCCCGTTCCACACGTACTGGGTGCCCGAGAGCGCCGTGACCTGGACGGCGCCGCCCTTCGGCGCCGGGGAGATCTCGAGGTCGACCGTCTCGATCGGCGAGCGGTCGGTGTAGGTCTTGTTGGTCCAGGTGACCGTGAGCGACTTGTCGCCGAACTCGAGGGTGGGTGCGGCGGGCGGGTCGGGCTTCTCGTCGGGTCGGGCGACGGCGGAGGCCGGGGAGGCGGGTCCGTCGCCGACGGCGTTGGTCGCGTAGACGGTGAAGGTGTACTCGACGTTGTTGGTCAGGCCGTCGAGGGTGCAGGTGGTGGTGCCGCAGGCCTTCTCGTAGCCGTTCTGGGAGCGCACGGTGTAGCCGGTGATGTCGGCGCCGTTGTTGTTCGGCGGGTCCCAGGTGAGCACGACGGTCTTGGAGCGGACCTCGACGACCTGCGGGGTCGCGGGCGCCTCGGGCTTGCCCAGCACCTTGAGCTGGACGCGGCCCTCGACCATGCGGTCGGGGTCCTTCGTCGCGTCCTGGATCCGGTAGACGACCACCATGACGCCGACGAACGAGTCGGCGGGCGTCACGACGACGTCGCCCCCGCTGTACGAGACGTCGCCGCTGCCCGTCTCGACGCTCGCGCCGACGATCTCCAGCGGGGTGTCGGGGAAGGGGTTGGAGTCGTTGGCCAGGACGGGCACGGTGGTGGCCTTGCCCTGGTGGGCGTCGTCGACGGTGTCGGGGTTGGCGCGGGCCAGGGGCCGGGTCGAGGCCACGACGGTCAGGGTCGCGGTGCCCTCGACCGGGGGGTGCTCGCCGTCGGTGACGGTGATCGGGACCTGCACGACCGAGCCCTTGGGCACGTCCGGGGTCGCCTGGGCGCGCAGCGTGGTGCCCTCGACGGACACGGTCACGCCCTGCGCCTGGCCGGTGGCCTTGAACGTCAGGGGGTCGCCGTCGGGGTCGGTCGCGAAGCGCGCGAGGTCGATCGAGGCCTCCTCGCCCGCCGCGACGTCGAGCGTCGGGGTCGACAGCTCCGGCGGCAGGTTCTCCGGCGGCACGACGCTGATCGGCAGCGTGAGCAGCGCGGTGTGGCCGTCGGGGTCGTCGGGACCGGAGCCGTCGGTGACCTCGAAGGTCACGGCGGCGGGGCCGACGTAGTCCGCCGCGGACGTGTAGGTGATCTCCGTGGTCGAGAGGACCTCGCGCGTGCCCTCGAGCGCGGTGACCTTCTCCTCCGTGGTGAGCCGGGGAGTCTTGCCCTCGACGACCAGGACGTAGTCCGTGATGTCGATGGGCAGCGGCTCGCCGCTCACGACCTCCAGGGGCGTGATGCCGGGACGGAGGGTCGGGGCCTGGTCGGTGAGGCCGGGGACCTTGACGAAGGCCTTGGCGGTGAGGCCGTCGATGTCGGTCGCGGTGTAGGTGATGACCTGGCGGCCCTCGGTGAGGGTGACGGTGAGCTCGCCGTCGGAGGTGACGCTCGCGGTGGTCGCGTCGGTGGTGACGGTGAGCTCGCTCGCGGCGCCGTCGGGGTCCTCGTCGTTGTCCAGGACGGGGACGGTGACCTCGGTCTTGCCCAGGATGTCCTCCACGGGCACGGTGTCGTCGCGCGCGACCGGGGGCAGCAGGGGCG
>NZ_JALIZI010000007.1:0-338845 GCF_040595865.1 Cellulosimicrobium sp. MI9406 | reverse complement strand
AGGCGGAGGCGGTGCACCAGCTGGTGGAGGGCCCGGTGAGCGCGATGTGGCCCGCGACGATCATGCAGATGCACCCGCACGCCACGGTCCTGGTCGACGACGCGGCGGCCTCGCGCCTGCAGCTGGGCGACTACTACCGCCAGACGTACGCGTCCAAGCCCGACTGGCAGGGCCTCTGACCCGACGGGTCGACGACACCTCGCGGGAGCTCCCGCGACACCGAGCCGCCCGTCGGCGCGCGGTCCACGCCCCTGGACCGTGCGTCGGCGGGCTTCGTCGTCTCCCGTCCCCGCGGCCCGTGGTCCGCGCGGCGGGTGTCGCACGGCGCGCGGACCGGCCGCGGCGACGGCCGCCCGACGTGTGGGCGTCGCGACGTAGACTTCACTCCATGATCGAACTCCGCGCGAGCACGCCACCCGGGGGTCCCGAGGACCCGTTCCGGACTCCTGCGACCGAGCCGACGACCGGCACGTCGACCGGGGTGCTCGAGCGCGAGGAGACGCGCGAGCAGACCGAGCCCGGCGACCACGAACGCTTCGCGCACTACGTGCGCAAGGAGAAGATCATGCAGTCGGCGCTCTCCGGCAAGCCGGTGATCGCGCTGTGCGGCAAGGTCTGGGTTCCCGGCCGTGACCCGAACAAGTTCCCTGTGTGCCCCACGTGCAAGGAGATCTACGAGGGACTGCGAGACCCGCAGGACGGCGAGGGTGACTCCGGCAAGTGAGCGCGGAGCACCACACGACGTCCACCGGTCACTCCGCCCCCGACTCCCGTAGCAGGACCTCGCCGCCGGCGCCTCAGAGCCCGTCGTCCGCGGCGGCGTCGCACCTCTCGCCGGCGTTCCCGCGGCGCGCCCCGTGGGGCTCGGCGTCCAAGCTGCGCGCCTGGCAGGCAGAGGCGCTCGAGCTGTACCGCACGCGCTCGCCGCGCGACTTCCTCGCCGTCGCGACGCCCGGCGCGGGCAAGACGACGTTCGCGCTCCGTGTCGCGACCGAGCTCCTGGAGCAGGGCGTGGTGCGGCGCGTGACCGTCGTCGCCCCCACCGAGCACCTCAAGCACCAGTGGGCCGACGCCGCGGCGCGCGTCGGCATCCGGATCGACCCGAACTTCCGCAACAGCCAGGGCCGGCACGGCGCGCACTACGACGGCGTCGCGCTCACCTACGCGCAGATCGCCGCCAAGCCGGCGCTGCACGCGGCGCGCACGACGGCCGACCGCACGCTCGTCATCCTCGACGAGGTGCACCACGGCGGCGACGCGCTGTCGTGGGGCGATGCGGTGCGCGAGGCGTTCGAGGACGCGACCCGGCGCCTCGCGCTCACGGGCACGCCCTTCCGCTCGGACACCGCGGCCATCCCGTTCGTCGAGTACGAGCGCGGCCCCGACGGCATCCGGCGGTCGCGCGCCGACTACACGTACGGGTACGGCGACGCGCTGCGCGACCACGTCGTGCGGCCGGTGCTGTTCCTGTCCTACTCGGGCAACATGCGCTGGCGCACGAAGGCCGGCGACGAGGTGAGCGCGCGTCTCGGCGAGGCGCTCACCAAGGACATGACGGGCCAGGCGTGGCGCACCGCGCTGGACCCGAACGGCGAGTGGATCCCGTCGGTCCTCGCGGCCGCGGACAAGCGGCTGACCGAGGTCCGGCGGGCGATCCCCGACGCGGGCGGCCTCGTCATCGCGACCGACCAGACGGACGCGCGTGCGTACGCGGGCCACCTCGCGCGCATCACCGGGAAGTCGCCGACGGTCGTCCTCTCGGACGACGACGGCGCGAGCAGCCGCATCGAGGAGTTCTCCGACGGCGACGCGCGCTGGATGGTCGCCGTCCGCATGGTGTCGGAGGGCGTCGACGTCCCGCGGCTCGCGGTGGGCGTGTACGCGACCTCGACCGCGACGCCGCTGTTCTTCGCGCAGGCCGTCGGACGGTTCGTGCGTGCCCGCAAGCGCGGCGAGACGGCGTCGGTGTTCCTGCCCAGCGTGCCGCACCTGCTCGAGCTCGCGAACGGGCTCGAGATCGAGCGCGACCACGCGCTGGACCGGCCGCTCACGGCGGAGGAGCAGGGGGAGGGGTTCAACCCCGAGGACGCGCTGCTCGCCGAGGCGAACCGCGAGGACAAGGCGTCGGGCGAGCTCGTCCAGGGCTCGTTCGAGGCGCTCGAGGCCCAGGCGTCGTTCGACCGCGTGCTGTTCGACGGCGGCGAGTTCGGCACGGGCGCGGACGTCGGCTCCGACGAGGAGCTCGACTTCCTCGGGCTGCCCGGTCTGCTCGACGCGGACCAGGTCACGACCCTGCTGCGCCAGCGGCAGGCCGACCAGATGAGCGCGCGCTCGCGCACCACGCAGTCTGCGGAGCGCGAGCGGGCCGAGATGGACCACCGGCGCGCCGCGGAGCTCCGCAAGGAGCTCCAGCAGCTCGTCTCGGCGTGGTCGCGCCGCAGCGGGCAGCCGCACGGGTCGGTGCACACCGAGCTCCGGCGCCGCTGCGGCGGGCCCGAGGTCCCGCTCGCGACGGTCGAGCAGCTCGACGCCCGGGTCGCGACGGTGCGCGGCTGGTTCGTCGGGAAGCGGTAGCCCGCGCGGCCCCGGCGGCCGGGCGCGCCCGCCCGGCCGTGACCGGGTCGCGGCCCGGTCAGGGGAGTCAGGACAGCGTGTGCACGACCGTCGGGATCGCCGGGTCGCCGGCGGAGAGGCGACGCGCGCCGCGGGGCAGCTCGGCGCGGGCCTCGCGGTGGCGGTGCGCGGCGTTCTCCACGCCGTACGACCCGACCCAGCGCGAGTCGACGGCGCCGTCCACGACGAGGGGCACCTGGAGCCGGCGCAGGTCGCCGTCGTCGGGCTCCCACTCCTGCACGGCGAGGTCGGCACCCGTGACGACGACCTCCTCGACCGCGCGTCCGTCGGCGTCGTAGCGGCGGGCGGCGCACTTGCGGCCGCCCGTGCTCGTCTTGGCGGTGGACGCCTTCGCGACGGGCTGGAGCACGCCGCTGGAGTCGGCGCGGGCGACGAGCTTGTAGACCATCCCGCACGTGGGGGCGCCGGAGCCGGTGACCAGGGACGTGCCGACGCCGTAGGAGTCGACGGGCGCGGCGGCGAGCGACGCGATGGCGTACTCGTCGAGGTCGGAGGTCACGGTGATCTTCGTGTCGTGCGCGCCGAGGGCGTCGAGCTGGCGGCGCACCTCGACGGCGAGGACGCCGAGGTCGCCGGAGTCGAGCCGCACGGCGCCGAGGCGGCCGCCGGCCGCCTCGACGGCGTTCTCGACGCCGCGGCGCACGTCGTAGGTGTCGACGAGCAGCGTGGTGCCGGGGCCGAGGGACGCGACCTGCGACGCGAAGGCGGACTTCTCGTCGTCGTGCAGGAGCGTGAAGGCGTGCGCGGCGGTGCCGATGGTCTCGAGGCCGTACCGGCGGCCCGCCTCGAGGTTCGACGTCCCGGCGAACCCGCCGACGACGGCGGCCCGCGCCGCGGCGACGGCCGCCTGCTCGTGCGCGCGCCGCGCGCCCATCTCGAGGCACGGGCGCTCGACGGCGGCGCTCGTCATGCGGGACGCGGCGGACGCGACGGCCGAGTCGTAGTTGAGGATCGACAGGACGAGGGTCTCGAGCAGCACCGCCTCGGCGAACGTGCCCTCGACGGTCATCACCGGCGACTGGGGGAAGAAGACCTCGCCCTCGGGGTACCCGGTGATCGTGCCGGTGAAGCGGTAGCCGGCGAGGAACTCGAGGGTGCGGTCGTCGACGACGGACTGCGCGTGCAGCCAGTCGAGCTCGGCCGCGGAGAAGCGGAACGACGACAGCGCCTCCAGGACCCGCCCGGTCCCGGCGAGGACGCCGTACCGCCGACCCGGCGGGAGGCGGCGCGTGAAGACCTCGAACAGGCAGTGCCGGCCCGCGGTGCCGTCGGCGAGCGCCGCCTGGAGCATCGTCAGCTCGTAGCGGTCGGTGAGGAGCGCGGTCGACGCACCGGGCTGGTACGTCGGCGGGTAGGACGGCCGCTGCGTCGGCGAGGCGGAGGGGGCAGCGCTGTCGGTCGCGGGGAGGGCGACGCTGCCCGGGTCGGCGAGGCTCATGCGGAATACCGTAGGGCAGCGACCGCCGCGGTGGGCGCCGACAGGCCCGCGAATAGAGTGGTGACGTGAGACCCCACCCGATCTTCACCCGCCCCGCTGCCGCGCGGGCGTCCCTGACCGTGCCCGAGGAGGCGGTCCGCACCGAGGAGGGGGCCCGGCTCGACAGCCCGTGGGTCACCCTCGTGTGGAACGACCCGGTCAACCTCATGAGCTACGTCGCGTACGTGTTCGAGTCGTACTTCGGGTACTCCACCGCGCGCGCCCACGAGCTGATGATGCAGGTGCACCAGGAGGGCCGGGCCGTCGTGTCGACGGGTGACCGCGAGCGCATGGAGGTCGACGTGCAGGCGATGCACTCGTTCGGGCTGTGGGCGACGCTCCAGAAGGACGGCGAGCAGTGAGGCCGTTCCGCGCGGAGGCGCACGGGTACGTCGCCGAGCTCGAGCCGTCGGAGCGGATCGTGCTGGCCCAGCTCGCAGGCGACGTCGCGCAGATGCTCCAGGAGGGCGTCCCCGGGCGGGCGTCGGACGCACCGGGCCGGACCGCGCCCGACGACGCGTGGTCGCCCCCGGGGTGGACGGGCCCGACGCCCGGTGGCGGCGGGTCGGACGCGACGCCGCCCCCGGACCCGGCCGTGCGCCGTCTGCTCCCGGACGCGTCGGACGACGTCGAGGTGGCGCTCGAGTTCCGGCGCTTCACGCAGGACGACCTGGCGGCGCGCAAGGTGGGGCGGCTGGTGCTGCTCGGCCGGATGCTCGTGGACTCCGAGCCGGCCGAGGCGGCGCCGTTCGTCGTCGGGCGCGAGGAGGCGCAGGACGTCGCGGGCGCCCTGACCGACGTGCGCCTCGTCCTGGCCGAGCGCCTGGACCTGCGAACCGACGAGCAGGTCGAGGGCCTGTACGACGAGCTGGACCGGGAGGGCGACGACGGCCCGGACGACGGCGAGGTGGGGGATGCGCCGCGCCGCTTCCTCGTGAGCGTGTTCCTCCTCACGGGGCTGCTCCAGGAGTCGCTCGTCGACGGCATGCTCGCGGACTTGCGGGCGGGGCGGGGCGGTCCGCGCCCCGAGCCGCGGGGCTGAGCGTGCCGGGGACCTGTGGGCGCTGCCACAGCGGCGTGCGCGTGGTTCGGGGCGCCTCGCGCGGGGCGGCGACAGTAGGCTCGGCCGGGTGAACGACGCTCCCATCGGGATCTTCGACTCGGGCGTGGGTGGCCTGACCGTGGCACGCTCGATCCTCGACCAGCTCCCGAACGAGGCCCTCCTCTACATCGGGGACACCGCGAACAGCCCGTACGGGCCGAAGCCGCTCGCGGCGGTCCGGGCGATGGCGCTGGCGATCATGGACCAGCTCGTCGACGACGGCGTGAAGATGCTCGTCATCGCGTGCAACTCCGCGTCGTCCGCGGTGCTGCGCGACGCGCGCGAGCGGTACACGCAGCGCCACGGGCTCCCGGTCGTCGAGGTGATCCTCCCGGCGGCACGCCGGGCCGTGGCCGCGACGCGGTCGGGCCGCATCGGCGTCATCGGGACGCGGGCCACGATCACGTCGCGCTCGTACGAGGACGCGTTCGCCGTGACCCCGGGCCTGACCCTGACGACGCAGGCGTGCCCCGAGTTCGTGCCGCTGGTCGAGCAGGGCGTGACGTCGGGCCCCGAGGTGCTGGAGGTCGCGCACCGCTACCTGGACCCGGTGAAGGCCGCGGGCGTGGACACGCTCGTGCTCGGGTGCACGCACTACCCGCTGCTGACGGGCGCGATCTCGTACGTCATGGGCGACGAGGTCACGCTCGTGTCGAGCGCGGAGGAGACCGCGAAGGACGTGTACCGCACGCTCGTCGCGCACGACCTCGAGCGCTCGCGCGACGCGGGGCCGCCGCGGCACCGGTTCCTCGCGACGGGGAGCGCGGAGCCGTTCGAGCACCTCGCGCGCCGGTTCCTCGGTCCCGAGGTGCTGAGCGTGGAGGCGGCCTGATGCGTCTCGTCACGGTCGGGTGCTCGGGGTCGTTCGCCGGCCCGGCGTCGCCCGCGTCGTCGTACCTCGTCCAGGTCCCGGCCGCGGAGGCCGCTGCCGCGGGCTTCGAGGCGCGCGACTGGAACGTCGTGCTGGACCTGGGCAACGGGTCGCTGGGCGCGCTGCAGAGGTTCGTCGACCCGCTCGACGTCGACGCCGTGGGACTGTCCCACCTGCACCCCGACCACTTCGTCGACGTGTGCGGCCTGTACGTGTACCTGCGCTACCACCCGGTGCGCGGCTCGACCCGCACGGGCGTGCCGAGCCGGCTCACCGTGCTGGGCCCGGCGGGCACGGCCGCCCGCATCGAGGCGGCGTACGGCGCGGAGCCGGGCGACGGCGTGACGGAGGAGCTCGACGTGCGCGCGTGGGAGCCGGGCGCGCCGGTCCGGGTGGGCCCGCTCGTCCTCGAGCCGTACCGCGTGTTCCACCCGGTCGAGGCGTACGGGGTGCGCGTCACCGGGCCGTCGACGCTGCGCCCGGGGGAGAGCGCCGTCCTCGCGTACACGGGGGACACGGACGCGTGCGACGGCGTGGTCGAGCTCGCGCGCGACGCCGACCTGCTCCTGTCGGAGGCGGCGTTCCACGAGGGCCGCGACGACGGCGTCGAGCGGGGCATCCACCTCACGGGGCGGCGCGCGGGCGAGGTCGCGACCGCGGCCCGCGCGCGCCGGCTCGTGCTCACGCACCTGCCCGCGTGGAACGACCCCGAGCGCTCGCGCGCCGAGGCGCGGGAGACGTACACCGGCCCGGTCGACGTCGCCACGACGGGCGCGGTCTTCGACCTCTGACCGCTGAGCGCGGGGACGAGCCGCCGTCGGCCGCCCCGGAAGATGCGACCATCCACCGCGCTCAGCGGTGGGCCGGGGGTCGGTAGGGTGGCGGCATGACCATCCCCTCCTCGTCTCCGGGCACGGCCGCGCCCCTCCGCGCCGACGGCCGCACGCCCGACCAGCTCCGCCCCGTGACCATCACCCGCCACTGGCTCGACCAGGCCGAGGGCAGCGTGCTCGTCGAGTTCGGCCGCACGCGCGTGCTGTGCGCGGCGTCGTTCACCGAGGGCGTGCCGCGCTGGCGCAAGGGGTCGGGCGAGGGCTGGGTCACCGCCGAGTACGCGATGCTGCCGCGCGCGACGAACGAGCGCAGCCAGCGCGAGTCGGTCAAGGGCAAGATCGGCGGGCGCACGCACGAGATCTCGCGCCTCATCGGCCGGTCCCTGCGCGCGATCATCGACGTCTCCGCGCTCGGTGAGAACACGATCGTGCTCGACTGCGACGTCCTCCAGGCCGACGGCGGCACGCGCACCGCCGCGATCACCGGCGCCTACGTCGCGCTCGCCGACGCCGTCGCGTGGGGCCAGCGGCACGGCCACATCAAGGGCGGCAAGCCCGTGCTGACCGACTCCGTCGCGGCCGTGAGCGTCGGGATCATCGACGGCACGCCCATGCTCGACCTCCCGTACGTCGAGGACGTCCGTGCCGAGACGGACATGAACGTCGTCGTCACGGGCTCCGGGACGTTCGTCGAGGTGCAGGGCACCGCGGAGCACGCCCCGTTCGACCGCGCCGAGCTCGACGCGCTGCTCGACCTCGCGGTGGCCGGCACGGCCGACCTCACGGCGATCCAGCGCGCGGCGCTCGCGGCGGACCCGCGGTGAGCGGCGCACCCGGGGCGGCGGGCGTCGTCGTGCCCGACGGCGCGCGACTCGTCCTCGCGACGCACAACCCGGGCAAGATCGCCGAGCTGCGCGCGATCCTCGCGGCCGAGCTCGACGCGCACCCGGGGCTCGAGCTCGCGCCCGAGGCGATCGTCGGCGCGGGCGACGTCGGCGCGCCCGAGCCGGTCGAGGACGGCGTGACCTTCGCCGAGAACGCGCTCATCAAGGCGCGCGCCCTCGTCGCGGCCACCGGGCTGCCGGCCGTCGCGGACGACTCCGGTCTCGCCGTCGACGTGCTGGGCGGCGCACCCGGGATCTTCTCGGCGCGCTGGGCCGGGCGGCACGGCGACGACGTCGCCAACCTCGAGCTCCTGCTCGCGCAGCTCGGCGACGTGCGTGCCGAGCACCGCGCGGCCGGTTTCGTGTGCGCGGCGGCGCTCGTCACGCCCGACGGCACCGAGGTCGTGCGGACGGGGGAGATGCGCGGGACCCTGCTCACCGCGCCGCGCGGCGCGAACGGGTTCGGCTACGACCCGATCCTCCTGCCGGACGAGCAGCCCGGTGCGGGGACGGCTTGCTCCGCGGCCGAGCTGAGCCCGGCGGAGAAGAACGCGATCAGCCACCGCGGCAAGGCGTTCCGCGCTCTCGCGCCGGACGTCGTCGCGGCGCTCTCAGCGCGGTAGGGGGCGGCCGGCGAGCTCGCGCTCGCGGCGTCGGCGGTCGCCCGGCCGCAGGACGCCGACGAGCGCGACCACGCCGCGCCAGCCGAGCATCGTCACCGCGAGGAACCCGAACGACACGAGCTGGAACGCCGGGGCCACGCCCTGGTCGGTGAGCACGCGCAGCAGGACGCCCAACGCCCACGTGCAGCCCCAGACCACGACGCCCGTCGGCCACAGGGCCCACGGGCGGCGCCACGCGCGCGTGACGAGCCAGCCCAGCGCGGCGCCCGCGGCGAACGGCCACGCCACGACGAGCAGCCGCGTCAGGCCCTCGTCGGCGGAGTGCGTCGCGAGGCCGCCGGTCGCGAGCGCGAGGACGCACGCGACGTCGGCCAGCGCGGCGAGCACGACGAGCCCGGGGCGACGAGGGCGCGGTCCGGTAGGCGCGAGGTCGGTCATGCTCCCGACGGTACCCCGCCCGCGGGACCGTCCCCGCACGGCCCGGACCGGTACCAGGGGGGGGCGGTCCGGGGACGCGAGGGGCCGATCCCGGGACGCGGAGGGTCGATCCCCTGGAACATAGGGTGGTCCCCGTGCACCTCGCCGCCGACGACCTCGCCTTCGCCTACCCCGGACGCCCCGTCCTCGACGGGGTCGGGCTGCGCGTCGCCGCGGGGACGCGGCTCGGGGTCGTGGGGGAGAACGGCACGGGCAAGTCGACGCTCCTGCACGTGCTCTCCGGCGACCTCGCACCCGCCCGCGGGGAGGTGCGCCGCGCGGGCTCGCTCGCGCTCGTCGAGCAGGAGCTCGCGATCGCGCCGGGCCAGACGGTCGGCACGCTCGTCGCCGCGACGCTGAGCGGGCTGCGGGCGGTCGCCGCCGAGCTCGAGGCGGCGGCCCGGGACTTCGACCACGAGGCGGGCGACCTCGCCGAGCTCACGGAGATCCTCGCCCGCGCCGAGCACCTCGCCGTGTGGGACGCGGACCGCCGGGTCGACGTCGCGCTCTCGCGCCTCGGCGCGTGCCGCGACCGGGACCGCGAGCTCGCGACCCTGTCCGTCGGCGAGCGCTACCGCGTGCGGCTCGCGTGCCGGCTGGCTGAGCGCGCCGACCTGCTCCTCCTCGACGAGCCGACCAACCACCTCGACACCGGCGGGATCGACTTCCTCACGGGCGAGCTCGTCGCGTGGCGCGGCGGCGTGGTGATGGTCACGCACGACCGGCAGCTCCTCGACGACGTCGCGACCGAGATCCTCGACCTCGACCCGGCGATGGACGGGAAGCCGGTGCTCTACGGGCAGCCGGGGTACCTCTCCTACCGGTTCGCGAAGAACCAGGCGCTGCACCGGTGGCGGCAGCGGTTCCGGGCGGAGCAGAAGCGCGCGGAGAAGCTCGCGGCGGTCCTCGACGCGTCGTACGAGGGGCTGTCCGACGAGTGGCGCCCGCCCAAGGGTAGCCAGAAGCACCGCCGCGCGACGCGCGCCCGGATCCACGTCAAGGCCGCGGACCGGCGCCTCCAGCAGCTCGAGGCCGAGGCCGTCGAGGTGCCCGTCCCGCCCCTCCAGCTCGTGTTCCCCGAGCTCCCCGCGATGTCGCCGGGCTGGGAGCCGGGCGACCCGGTGCTCGAGCTGCGCAGCCCGCGCGTCGGGCCCGACGGCGGCGCGCGCCTCGACCTGCCGGGGACCCGGGTCGCGCTCCCGCCCTCGGGGCGCCTGCTCGTGACCGGGCCGAACGGCAGCGGCAAGTCGACGTTCCTCGCCGCGCTCGCGGGCCTGGTGCCGCTCGATCGCGGCACGCGGGCCGTGGTCGACGGAGCGCGGCTGGGCGTCGTCGCGCAGGAGGGCCCGGCGCTGCCCCCGGAGGCGGAGGACCGCACCGGGTTCGACGAGTACGCGCGCGAGGCGCTCGACCTGCTCGACGCGGGCCGCCTCGACCCGGAGCACCTCGTCCCCGTCGCGTTCCTGGGCCTGCTCACGGAGGAGGACCTCGAGCGACCGCTGCGCGAGCTGTCCGCGGGGCAGCGCCGGCGGTTCGACCTCGCCCGCGCGCTCCTCGCGGCGCCGCACGTGCTGGTCCTCGACGAGCCGACCAACCACCTGTCGATCGACCTCGTCGACGAGCTCACCCAGGCGCTGCGCGTCACGCCCGCGGCGGTCATCGTGGCGACGCACGACCGCCGCATGCGCGAGGACCTCGACGACTGGCCCCGGCTCGAGCTCGGCTGACCCGCAGCGCCCTCAGCGCCGGACCGGCCGGAGCGTCGTGGCCAGGGGGGCGGGCGGGCCCGGCTGGTCAGCGGCCCTCGGCCGGGCTCTCCGCCGGGACGAGCACCTTGCCCAGCGCGCGACCCCACGCGCGCGCCCGGTCGAGCTCGCCGTCGTCCAGGGGTCCCTCGACGTCGCCGACGTAGAACGACGCGGACGGGACGACGAGCCGGAACCCCGCGCGGCGCATCGCCCTGGCGGCGCCGCGGGCCGCCGAGCCCGGGAGCGAGCGGACCTTCGTCGCGCGCGTGTCGAACGTCGCGGCGAGCCGCTCCTCGTCCTGCGGCGGGAGGGACTCCACCCACTCGCGCAGCCCGGTCGCCCGGTCGGAGACCGGGCCCGTCGCGCGCTGCACCGCCTCGGCGCGGGTCGCGGGGCGCGTCATGCCCAGGGCGTGGGTCGGGCCGCCGGCGACCACCAGCTGCACGTGGCGCAGGGCGTCCGGGTGGGCGGCCGGGTCGGTCACGTCGACGACCTCGACGCGCACCGTCTCGCACAGACCCTCCGCGATGGCCTGCGCGACGCGCTCGCTGTTGCCGTACATCGACTCGTAGACCACTGCGGCGTCCATCGCGCTCACCCCTTCGTCGACCGCCCGTCCGGACCGGGCGGGTCCCCTCCCTCCAGCGTCCGGCTCTGAGGGCGCGGCGCCCAGGGCCGACGGGAACGAGCGTGCGGGCCCTTGGTCCCGGGCGCCCGGCCGGAGCGCGACAGGGTCAGGGTGCGGGGCGCAGGCGGGAGTCGACGAGGCGCACGAGCCACGCGAGGGCGAGGAAGACGACGGCCACGACGGCGGTGTTGAGGAGCGCCCGGCCGAGGCCGAGCTCGCCCACGTCGAGGAACGGGTAGGGGTACCAGCCGACGACGGCGCCCCGGACGAACGTGTACGCGATCCACGCGAGCGGGTACGCGACGGACCACCAGACCGTCGCGGCGTCGACCCGCGGGCGCGGGCCCACGAGTCCCCACGCGGCTACCGCGAGCAGCGGTGCGACGAGGTGCAGCAGGAGGTTCGAGACCTGGCCGGCGCTCGTCAGGTCCTGCAGACCGCGCAGCACCGTGTTGTAGACGATCCCGGTCACCGCGATGCACAGCAGCGCGTCGAGGCGCGCGACGCGGAAGACGGTCCCGTCGCGCGCGGGTCGCGCCGCGAGCAGGACGGAGACGACCCCGACGAGCAGGTTCGACTGGATCGTGAAGTAGGAGAACAGGCGCACGAGGCGCTCGGCCTGGCTCGGGGCCGTGCCGGGACCGTCGACGAGCGCGATCGCGACCTCCAGGACGACGCCCGTGAGCGCCGCGACGGCGACGAGCGCGTGCAGGGTGCGGGCCACGACGTGCCGGCCCGCGTCGGTCCGGACGCGCGGCGCGTCGGTCACGGGAGGCGACCGACGTACGCCATCGCCTGGCGCAGCAGCACCCCCTGGCCGCCGCGCATCTCGAGCTGGACCTCGTCGCTGCACGCCTGCTCGGGCGTGAGCCACGCGAGCTCGAGGGCGTTCTGCTGCGGCCGGCAGTCGCCCGTCACCGGCACGACGTACGCGAGCGAGACCGCGTGCTGGCGGGGGTCGTGGTAGGACGTGATGCCCGGCGTCGGGAAGTACTCGGCGACCGTGAAGGGCTGCGGCGACGCGGGCACCTGGGGCAGCGCGACCGGGCCGAGGTCCTTCTCGATGTGGCGCAGCAGCGCGTCGCGGATGCGCTCGTGGAACATGACCCGCCCGGAGACGAGGGCCCGCGTCATCATGCCCTCGGGCGTCACGCGCAGCAGGAGGCCGACCGCGACGACGTCGCCCGAGTCGTCGACCCGCACGGGGACGGCGTCGACGTAGACGAGCGGGAGCTGGGCGCGCGCGACCGCGATCTCCTCGGCGCTGAGCCAGCCCGCGGGTCGCGGGTTGTCGTGGGAGAAGTCGTCGGGCGGGAAGTCGGCGGTGTCGGTCACGCGACTGTTCTACCCCGAGCGGTGCGGCGGGGCGAGTCCGCCCCGGGCGCCGCTGCCCGGTCGTGCGACCGTCACGCGGTGCCGGGCGCCTCGGCGTGCGGCTCGGAGACGCGCGCCACGATCTCGACGAGCGCCTGCTCCGCGACCGGTCCGGGCAGCACCTCCATGAGGGCCATGAGCGGGGCGAGGCGGTCGGGGAGGACCGAGCCGCGCGGGCTCGGCGCGTCCTCGCCCGCGGGCCCGCGGTCTTCCGCGGCGAGCACCCCGACGAGCGCGCCCCACATCTCGTCGGCGGTGGGGGCGGCTCCCGGCGCGAAGGCACCGGCGAGCGCGGCGAGCACCCCGCTCACGTCGGGGCGCCCGGCGCCGCGGACGGCGTCGGCGCCCGCGCCGAGCGCCGCGACGAGGCCGTCGAGACCGGCTTCGGTGACAGGCGTGACGGTGAGGTGGGTCGTGTGCGGCAGGCGCGTGCCGTCGTCCTGGACGAGCCCGGGCTGCGGCTGGAGCACCCACCCGAGGGACCGGACGGCGTCCGCCCACAGGTGCGGGTCGACGCGCCGCTCGGGCGGCACGGACTCGTCGGTCGCGACGGCGACGAGCGGGCCGGTGGGGCGGCCGACGACGCGGAGCCCGTCGATCGCGTCCACCGCCGCGCGCAGGGCGTGCGTCGCGCGCACGCACCGCGCGGTGAGCGCCGTGTATCCCGCGGTGCCGAGGGCCTGGCTCACGGCCCACGCGGCGGCGAGGGGCGCGGCGGAGCGCGACCCGGACAGCGTGGGGTTGACGACCGGGTACCCCGGCCAGCCCGTCGTCGCGAAGAACTGCCGGCGCTGGCGGTCGCGCCCGCGGACGAGCAGGACGGACGCGCCCTTGGGCGCGTAGCCGTACTTGTGCACGTCCGCCGAGATGCTCGTCACGCCCGGCACCGAGAAGTCGAACGGCGGCACGTCCTCGCCCCCGGCCGCGGCCCAGAACGGCAGCACCCAGCCGCCGACGCACGCGTCCACGTGCACGGGCACGCCGCGCGCGGCGGCGGCCGCGGCCACCTCGGAGACCGGGTCGACGACGCCGTGCGGGTACGACGGCGCGGACACGACGGCGAGCGCGACGTCGTCGGCGTCGAGCGCCGCGACGAGGTCGGCGGCGGCGGGCGTCCCCGTCGCCGGGTCGACGGGGACGAGCGTGAGGTCCACGTCGAGGTGCTGAGCGGCCTTGCGGAACGCGGCGTGCACGCTCACGGGGGCCACGACGCGGGGCCGCACGTCCGGGTGCTCGGCGCGGAACGCCTCGCGCGCGATCTTCACCGCGAGCAGGCAGCTCTCCGTCCCGCCGGACGTCACCGAGCCCACGACGGCGTCGGGCCCGTCGGCCGGCCCGTGCAGCATCGTGCGCGCGAACCCGAGGAGCTCGCCCTCCATGACGGCGACCGACGTGAACGTCGTGGGGTCGAGCCCGTTGACCGGCTGGACGGCCCGCGCGGCGGCGGCCGCGAGCTCGTCGAGCTCCGCGAGACCGGGGTCGTAGACGTAGGACAGGACGCGTCCGCCGTGCGTCGGGGCGTCGGCCGCCCGGAGCGCGGCGAGCCGGTCCAGGATCCCGTCGGTGCGCAGCGGCACCTCGTCGGCGGGCCGCGGCAGGGTGCCGGGGACGGTCGCTCCCGCGTCAGTCACGGGGTCGGTCGGTCGGGGCGTGGTCACGCGGCAGCTCCGGTGCTGTGTCGTCGATGTCCCCCCTGCGCAGACCGTATCGCACGAGCGGGACGAGGCTCAGCAGGACGAGCGCGGCGGGCACGACCGAGAAGGAGAGCGCGATCCCGTCCACCGCGGCGGCCGGCTGCGTGACCGTCTCGCCCGCCCGCGTGGACACGTACCCGGTGACCCCGAGGACGAGCGAGAGCACCGCGGCACCGAGCGCCATGCCCGTGGTCTCGCCCGCCGTCCACACGCCGCCGAAGGCGCCGCCGCGGCCCTCGCCGTGCGTCCGCGCGTCGTGCGCGATGGCGTCGGGGAGCATCGCGAGCGGCAGCGCCTGCATGCCCGCGTACGCGACGCCGGCGAGCGCGGTGGGGACGTAGACCCACGTACCGGGTGCCCACACGAGCGGGACCATCCCGAGCGCGGCGACCGCGAAGAGCACGGTCGCGACGACGAACCCGCGCTCCTTGCCGTCGCGGCGCGCGAGCCGGGTCCACAGCGGCATGCAGAGCAGCGCGGGCGCGACGAGCGCCGCGAAGAGGTAGCTGACGGCCGCCTCGTCGCGCAGCACGTACCGCGCGACGTACGCCGCCCCGGCGAGCATGAGCCCCGTCGCGACGGCCTGGAGCACGAACGCGGCGAGCAGCGCACGGAACGGGCGCGAGCGGCGCAGGGCGTCGACCGCCTCGCGCACGGCGAGGGTCCAGGCGCGCGACGCCGAGGCCGGCGCCGTCGAGCCCGTGGTGGTGTCGGGTGAGGCGGTGGTCGCTCCGGCCGAGGCGGTGGTCGCGCCCGCCGGGGGAGCGGGCGTGCCGGCACCGCGGGGTGCGCGCGGCGCGACCCGCGCGGCCACGAGCATCCCGGCGCCGATGACGACACCCGACACGACGCCCATGACGAGGTACCCCGACGTCGAGTCCCCGCCTCCGCGCAGCGCCGGTCCGCCCGCGCCGAACAGGAGGATCGCGAACGCGAGCGTCGCGACGCGCCACGCGAGCAGTCGGGTGCGGCCGTCGTACGTGGGGTCGAGCTCCGCGGGGAGCGCGATGTACGGCACCTGGAACAGCGAGAACGCCGTCGCGGCGAGCAGGAACGCGACGAGCACCCAGATCGCGGCGGCGGTCGGCCCCGCGGCCGCCGGGACGGCGAACGTCAGCGCGAAGAGGACGGGCAGGGTGAGGGCGCCCAGGGTCATGAAACGACGGCGCGACCCGGTGCGGGCCAGGTCGCGGTCCGACCCGTAGCCGATGAACGGGTCGACGACGACGTCCCACACCTTGGCGCCCGTGACGATGAGCCCGGCGACCGCCGCCGGCACCGCGAGCGCGTCGGTGAGGTACACGAGCAGGACCAGGCCGGGGAGGGTGCCGAACCCGCCGGTGCCGACGGACCCGGCGGCGTAGCCCGCGATCGTGGTGCGCGAGAGCCGGTGCGCGGTGGTGTCGTGCGTCACAGGGGCAGCGTAGAGGGTGCGCGGGCCGGGCCTGCGCGGTCGTGCGCGGGGAATACTCCGGGCAAGGTGTGTGCTCTACGTAGCAGACCCCCAAGCCCCCAGGAGGAACATCCATGGCCACGCAGACGCTCACCGAGTCCACGTTCGAGCAGACGATCAAGGAGAACGACATCGTCCTGGTCGACTTCTGGGCCGACTGGTGCGGACCGTGCAAGATGTTCGCGCCCGTCTTTGAGGCGTCCTCGGAGGAGAACCCGGACGTCGTGCACGGCAAGATCGACACCGAGGCCGAGCGCGGTCTGGCCGCCGCCGCCAACATCACGTCGATCCCGACGCTCATGGCGTTCCGCGAGGGCATCCTCGTGTTCTCCCAGCCCGGCGCGCTCCCGGCCCCGGCGCTCAAGCAGGTCGTCGACGCCGTGAAGGGCCTCGACATGGAGGATGTGCGTCGTCAGATCGCTGAGGCGAGCGACGGCTCCCCGGCTCAGGACGCCTGAGCCCGCACCGCAGGACGACGGCCCGGCACCCTCGGAGGGTGCCGGGCCGTCGTCGTGTCATGGGCCGTCTCGCGCGCGGGCGCTGCGTGGTGGGTGTGGAGCCGGTGCCCGTACCGGCAGGGGGCAAGTGGTGCGGGCACCGGCTCTGCCACCACGGTAGACACCGAACTGGACGGTCGTCCAGATGGGGTGCGGGTGAATCCAGCGACGGCTGCCGCGCCGTCACGACAGGGACTCCGGCAGGGCGGGAACGGTGCGCGAGGCGGGACTCGAACCCGCACGTCCGAGGACACCAGGACCTAAACCTGGCGCGGCTGCCAGTTACGCCACTCGCGCGCGGTGGTCAGTCTACGGCGCGGGCGGCGCCGCCCCGGCGGCCGGTGCGCGTCGCTCGACGCGCACCGGGCCAGGACCGCGCCGCCCGGGTGCGCTACTTCGGGTCGATGCCGAGGTCGCGACGGAGCTTCGCGACGTGGCCCGTGGCCTTGACGTTGTACTGCGCGAGCTCGACCTTGCCCTCCGGGTCGACGACGACCGTCGAGCGGATGACACCCACGACCGTCTTGCCGTAGAGCTTCTTCTCGCCCCACGCGCCGTACGCCTCGAGGACGGACCTGTCCTCGTCCGACACGAGCGGGAAGGTCAGGTGCTCCGCCTCGACGAACGCGGCGATCTTGTCGACCGGGTCGGGGGAGACGCCGACGACCGAGTACCCCGCGCCCTGGAGCGAGGCGAGGTTGTCGCGGAAGTCGCAGGCCTCCGTCGTGCAGCCGGGCGTGCCGGCGGCGGGGTAGAAGTAGACGACGACGTGCTTGCCGCGCAGGTCGGAGAGCGTGACGGTGCTGCCGTCGGCGGCGAGCAGGGAGAAGTCGGGAGCGGTGTCGCCGACGGTGAGGCGCGTGGACATGGATCTCCTTCGGTCCGGCCAAGGTGTGGTTCGAGCGTAGGTGAGGGTGGGCGGCACCGGTAGCGTTGTCGCTGTGAGCAAGACGACGTCCGCCCCCGCCACCGCCTCGTCCCGCCCGTCGCCGTCCCGGCCGGCCGCCCGCGACCTCCCGATCCGGATGCTGCACGACCGCCTGCTCGTGGACCCGGAGGTCGACGCGAGCGAGCGGCAGAGCTCGGCGGGGCTCGTGATCCCCGCGACGGCCGTAGGCCCGAAGCGGCTCGCGTGGGCCGTCGTCGTCGCGGCCGGTGAGCACGTGCGACAGGTCGCGGTGGGGGACCGCGTGCTGTTCGACCCGGACGAGCGCGCCGAGGTCGAGCTCGGCGGCAAGGACCTCGTGCTGCTGCGCGAGCGTGACGTGCACGCCGTCTCGCAGGAGGTCGAGGAGGACGGCCCGACGGGGCTGTACCTCTAACCGGGGCCGCTGCGCGGGCTCGCCGGGCCGTGTCGCCGACGTCACACGAGGGCGGGCGGAACGGATTTTCCCGGCGCGCCCGCGGCTGCTAGTGTTTTCTCTCGCGCGCCATTAGCTCAATTGGCAGAGCAGCTGACTCTTAATCAGCGGGTTCGGGGTTCGAGTCCCTGATGGCGCACCACCACCGATCGGGCCGTCCGCATGGCGGGCGGCCCGAGCCGTGCCGGTCGAGAGCCGGCGCGGCGGGCGGGCCCGGTCTCCTCGCGGAGATCGACGGTCCTGGCCGCTGGTAGTGTTCCCTCTCGCGCGCCATTAGCTCAATTGGCAGAGCAGCTGACTCTTAATCAGCGGGTTCGGGGTTCGAGTCCCTGATGGCGCACCCTTCCTGACCAGGCCGTCCACCTCCGGGTGGGCGGCCTTCGTCGTCCGCCGCCCGGACGGTCCGCCCTCCCGCTCCCGTGCCGGTCGCCCGCCGCAACCGTCGCCGTCCGTTTCGCCGGAGTTCGCCCGCCGCCGTCCTCCCGTTCACCCCCGCCGGGAAGGGTCCGGTGCGGGCGTCGTCGCCGCTCGGCAGCGTCGCCCGTCGACCCGTTCGCCACGGAAGGGAACCACGATGGACACGTCCGTGCCCACGCACAGGACTTCGGGACGCGCCGAGAGACGCGCCGAGAGACGCACCGAGAGACGGACCGACGGCGGGGCGCGGCGCCGCGCCGCGGTCGCCGGGGCGCTCGGGGCGGTGCTGGTCGCCGGCCTGCTCGCGCCCGGCGCCGCCGCCGCGACCGCCCCGGGAGCCTCCCCGACCCTCGACCGGACGGCCGCCCGGTCCACCGGGGCCGCCCCGGAGACCCGGCCGGTGCTGAGCCCGACGACCGGCACGTTCCTCGACGGCACGGTGCGCGTCGCGGCCGACCCCGTCCGCGCGGGCGACGCCGTCACGACGCTCGCGGTCGACGGCACCGCCCTCGACGCCGCCGCGACGCCCGCGACGGCGCGCCTGCTGTTCGACGTCGGCAGCAACTCGATCGAGAAGCGGTACGGCAGCCACGTGCTCGTCAACGGCGAGCGCCTCGAGCTCGACCGGGACATGGTGTCCGAGCGCGTCGCGCTCGACGTGCCCGCGCGGTGGCTCGTGCCGGGCGAGAACCGGGTGCGGTTCGTCGTCGGTGCGGTCACGACGTCGTGCGGCACGAACTACGACGACTACGACCTCACGGACGTGTCCCTCGAGCTCCTGGGCGAGACGGCCGACGGCTCCGCCAACAGCTTCTCCTACGCGTTCGGCGACGGCTCGTGCGGCACGAACACGTCGCGCGTCCTCTCCGCGGACCTCACGTTCGACCTCGACCAGGACCCGGCCGCCACGACCGGCCTCGCCGCGGAGCTCGACACCACGACGCTCGAGAACGGCGCCCACACGCTCACCGCGACGACCGCGTCGGGCGCGACCGCGACGAGCGCGGTCACCGTGAACAACGGCGCCCCGGGGGCGCCCGTGATCCTCCCTGCGGACGGCGCGCTGCTGCACGGTCCGCAGACCGTGCTCGCCACACCGCCCGCCGGGGGCGAGCCGCCCGTCGGCATCGAGCTGGACGGCACCCCGCTGACCACCGTCGCGACGCTCGGCACCGGCTCGTCGCGGTTCGTCTTCACCGTGGGCTCGAACTCGATCGAGGCCCGCTACACCAACCACCTGCTCGTCAACGGGCAGCGCATCGACCTCGTGGACCGCGACTACGTGAGCGAGACGGTGCGGATCGACGTCCCGAACGCCTTCCTGTCCCCGGGCCGCAACGTCGTGCGCTTCGTCACGGGCACGTACCCGACGGCGTGCGGCGACAACCGCGACGACTTCGCGATCTCCGGGATCGCGCTCGACGTGACGGACGGCACGGCGACCGGCGTGGGCATCGCGCCGTCGTACTCGATGGGCGACGGCGACTGCGGTACGAGCACGACGAAGCCGCGCGAGGTCGACCTCGCGTTCGACGTGACGCGCGACGCCGACGCGCCCGCGACCGGCCTGCGGGCCGACGTCGACACGACGACGCTCGCCGACGGCGAGCACACGATCACGTCGGCGACCGCCGCGGGTGCGGCCGCGCGCCGGACGGTGACCACCGACAACACCGGTCCCGCGATCGTGTCCAGCACGCCGGCGGCGGGGGCGGAGCTCGCGAGCGCGACGAGCCTCGCGGTCGAGCTCGCGGACGCGTCCGGCGTCCTGTCCGGCCCCGACGTCACGCTCGACGGCGAGCCGCTCGAGCTCGGCGCGCCCGTCGGCCCGGGGCTCGCCCCGGGTGCGCACACGCTCGTCGTCACCGCGACGGACGTGCTCGGCAACGCGAGCACGCACGAGATCGCGTTCACGAGCCTCGGCGTGCCGGACGTCCCGACCGACCTCGCGCCCGCGCACGGCACGCGCGACGTCGCGGGGAGCATCGACCTGTCCGCGCGCGTCGCGGCGCCCGGCGGTGGCGACGTCACCGCGACGTTCTCCCGCGCCGACGTCACCGCCCCGGCGCTCGTCGCGCAGGGCGAGTCGGCCGAGGTCCCGACGACGCTCCCGGTCGAGGGTGAGCAGCCCGCCGCGGCGGACGCGCTCGCCCCGGGCGACGACCTGACGCTCGACTCGCCCCGGAGCCGCGACGTCACCTACCAGCGCTTCGAGCTGCCCGCCGAGGGCTCGACCTCCGGCCAGGTCGTGCGCTGGGAGGGCGTCGTGGACCCGCAGCGGCTCGCGACGCTGCACGTGTGGGACGGCGAGCGGTGGGAGCCCCTCGCGTCCACGCGCGGCGCGGTCGAGGGCACGACGTCGCTGAGCACCGTGCTCCGCGACGGCGCCGCGACCGACGGGACCGTGCACGTCCTCGTCACGGGCACCGACCCCTTCGCCGACGACATCGCCGCGGGCGGGTCGCGCGACGAGACCGACTTCGCGCCCCGCGAGGACTACGACTTCTCGCTGGTCCACCTCACCGACACGCAGTACCTCACCGAGGGAGCGGTCGAGCAGGAGACGGCCGAGGAGCGCGCCGTGTGGGCGCAGGCCTACACGGACCTCACGCAGTGGGTCGTGGACAACGCCGAGGCGCGCGGGATCGCGTACGTGGGTCACACGGGCGACGTGAACGAGAACTACACGCGCCTGCCGGCCGACGACGCGATGGCCGCCCAGGTCCGGGGCGAGTACGCGTTCTCCTCGTCCGCGCAGCAGATCCTCGACGACGCGAACATCCCCAACGGGGTCCTCGCCGGCAACCACGACAACCTCACGGGCCAGGACAACGGGCCCGGGGCGCTGTTCAACGAGTTCTACGGCCCCGAGCGCTACGAGGCCCTGTCTGCGGGGTGGGAGAACGCGTCCTACGGCGGGCCCTGGCGCGAGGGCGACAACCAGAACCACTACGACCTGTTCAGCGCGGGCGGGCTCGACTTCGTCGCCGTGTACCTGTCGTACGGGGTGACGGACGAGGAGGCCGCGTGGGCCGACGCCGTCCTCGAGCAGTTCCCCGACCGCAACGCGATCGTGCTCACGCACGACTACCTCGTGCCGAGCTCGAACCCCGACGGTCGGGACTCCGAGATCTCGACGCCCGACGGCCGCCTCGTGCACGCCAAGGTCGTCGAGCCCAACCCGAACGTCTTCCTCGTCCTCGCGGGGCACCGGCACGGCGTGGGCATCAACGTGCGCCAGGACGTCGGGACGCCGGGCAGCGGGGTCGTCGAGCTGCTGGCCGACTACCAGTTCTACGAGGTCACGGCCGAAGAGGCGGGGCTCACGGAGATCGGCGGCTACGCGCCCGACGAGGGCCTGCGGCTCGGCGCGAGCTTCCTGCGCCTGCTCCAGTTCGACGTCGACCGCTCCGAGATGATCGTCGACACCTACTCGCCGTGGCTCGAGAACTTCGGCGCCACCGAGTACGACGACGAGCAGCGCTACGACGGCCGCGAGGACGACTTCACCGTCCCCGTCGACCTCACCTCGCGCGTCACGAGCCTGGCGACCGACGCCGTGTCGCTCTACGCGCCGGGCGAGGAGGTCGGCAGCGTCACGGTGCCGTCGGGGGAGGTCGCGACCGTCACGTGGGACGGGCTCGAGCCGGGCGCCGCGCACGCGTGGACCGTCACGGCCACCAGCGCGGGCGGCGGCACCGCCGTCTCGCCGGTGAGCACGTTCACCACCGCGCCCGCCGAGGACGGCCTCGTCGTCGAGACGACGGCGCGAACTCAGTGCCTCGGCGGCACGGCCTACGTCGCCGTCCGGGCCCGCAACGCGGACACCGTCCCGATGGACGTCACGCTCAGCACGCCGTTCGGCGAGCGCACCGTCACGGGCGTGCGACCCGGCGCGTCGGCCTACCAGGCGTTCTCCGTCCGGGCGTCCGACGTCGCGGCGGGCACCGCGCACGTCGCCGCGAGCGGGGACGGCCGGTCGTCCGCCGCGGACGTCCCGTACGACGCGCTCGCGTGCGGCTGACACCGCGCTGATCCGCCGGCGTCGCGCCGCTGACGCGGCGCCGGCGGCACGACGGCGGCCCCCGGACCGGACGGTCCGGGGGCCGCTGCGTCGCCCGCCCGGTCGGGGAGCGGGACGGTCAGACGGCGGCCCACCCGCCGTCGCTGTGCAGGACGGCGCCCGAGACGTTGGCCGAGTCGTCCGACAGGAGCCACGTGATCGCCGCGGCCAGCTCGTCGGCGCTCGCGGCCGGCGGGACGGTCGTCGCCATGACCGGGCCGAGCCGCTCGCCCGCGTACGGCGAGCGGAAGGGCGCCTCGATGCTCGTCGCGACGGCCCCGGGGGCGACGACGTTCGCCCGCACGCCCCGGGGCGTGTAGAAGAACGCCGTGCTCTTCGTGAAGCCGACGATCGCGTGCTTCGACGTCGCGTACGCGGTGCCCGACGCCGACGCGCGCGAGCCCGCCTCCGAGCCGACGTTGACGATCGAGCCCTTCCCCGCCTCGAGCATGAGGGGCAGGACCGCACGCGTGAGGCGCATGACCGCGGTGACGTTGACGGTCATGACGAGGTCCCACGTCGCGTCGTCGAGCTCGGCGGTCGGCAGGAAGCCGTCCATGATCCCGGCGACGTTGGCGAGGGCGTCCACCCGGCCGCCCGCGGCGGCGACCACCGCGTCGACCGTGGTCTGCGCGCTCACGTCGCCCGCCACGGTGACGAGAGCGTCCGTGCCGACGTCGGCGACGAGCTTGTCGAGGCGGTCCTCCCGGACGTCGGTGGCGACGACGCGTGCGCCCTCCGCGAGCAGCCGCTCGACCGTCGCGCGGCCGATGCCGGCGCCCGCGCCGGTGACGATCGCCGTGCGGCCCTCGAACCTGCCCGGGACGTGGTTGCTGACCATGACGGCTCCTTCCGTCCGCGCCGGCACTGCCGTCGACCGGCGTCTGCTCCCATCCCAGCGCCCGCGCGCCCGCGCGCGCGAGAGCCGATCGTCCTCACCTGGGCGCCGGTGGTCCCGAGCGTGCGGGCGGGGGTAGGGTCGGCGTCGTGACGCACCCGTCCGTGACCCCCTGGTGGCCGGCCGCCTGACGGCCGGTGACCTCATCCGGCCGTGCCCCGACGACGTGGGCGGCCTCGGTGAACCCGGTGCGCGCGTCGTCGGCCCAGCGGCCGTCCCCCTGAGCTGGAGCCGAGCATGACGACACCGCAGACCTCGCCGACGGCCCTGCCCGTCCGGTCCCTCGAGCCGACGGGCGCCGAGGTGCCCTCGACCGTCCCGACGCACTGGTACAACCTCGCGGCCGACCTCCCCGAGCCCGTGCCCCCGCACCTGCACCCGGGCACGCGCGAGCCCCTCACGCCCGACGACCTCGCGCCGCTGTTCCCGCTCGCGCTCGTCCAGCAGGAGGTCACGACGGAGCGCTACGTCGAGATCCCGCAGACGATCCGCGAGATCTACGCGCTGTGGCGGCCGTCGCCGCTCGTGCGCGCGCGACGCCTCGAGCGGGCGCTGGGCACGCCGGCCCGGATCTACTACAAGTACGAGGGCGTGAGCCCGGTCGGCTCGCACAAGCCGAACACCGCCGTCGCGCAGGCGTACTACAACGCGCTCGAGGGCACCACGAGGCTGACGACCGAGACGGGCGCGGGCCAGTGGGGCGCGTCGCTGTCGTTCGCGGGCGCGCTGCTCGGGCTCGACGTCGAGGTGTGGCAGGTGCGCGCGTCGTACGACTCCAAGCCGTACCGGCGCGCACAGATGGAGGTCTACGGCGGGATCTGCCACCCGTCGCCGTCGGACCTCACGGAGGCGGGGCGCGCGATGCTCGCCGCGGACCCGGAGACGACCGGCTCGCTCGGCATGGCGATCAGCGAGGCCGTCGAGACGGCCGCGAAGGACCCCGCGGCGCACTACGCGCTGGGCAGCGTGCTCAACCACGTCATGCTGCACCAGAGCGTCATCGGCCAGGAGGCGCTCGTCCAGCTCGACGAGGCGGGCGAGGGCGCGCCGGACGTGGTGTTCGGCTGCGCGGGCGGCGGGTCGAACCTCGCGGGCCTGACGTTCCCGTTCCTCGGCCGCAACCTGCGTGAGGGCACGACGACCCGGCTCGTCGCGTGCGAGCCGGCTGCGTGCCCCTCGCTCACGCAGGGCGAGTACCGCTACGACTTCGGGGACGTCGCGGGCCTCACGCCGCTGCTCAAGATGCACACGCTCGGCAAGGACTTCGTCCCGCCGGCGATCCACGCGGGCGGCCTGCGGTACCACGGCATGTCGCCGATGGTGTCGCACGCGGTGCACCTCGGGCTGATGGACGCCGTCGCCGTCGACCAGGACGAGGCGTTCACGGCCGGGACGCTGTTCGCGCGCAGCGAGGGCATCATCCCCGCGCCGGAGTCGACGCACGCCGTGGCGGCGGCGGTCGCGCACGCGCGCGCGGCGACGGAGCCCGAGGTGATCGTCCTCGGGCTGTCGGGCAACGGGGTGCTCGACCTGCCCGCGTACGCGGCGTACGTCTGACGGTCCGGGCGCCTCGCGCGGCACGACCCCCGCGCGAGGCGCCCGTACCCTGGTGCGGTGCCCGAACCGACCCCCGAGACCCTCGACGAGCCCGTGACCGGCGCCCCCTCCGCGACCCCGGGGACCGGCGACGCCCGACCGCGCTACCGCACCCAGCCCGTGTCGTTCGTACGGCGCAGCGGCCGCCTCGCGCCGCGCCAGCAGCGCGCGTGGGACGCGTACCGCGACCGCTACCTGGTCGACGTGCCACGCGACGTCGCGCGGACCTCGGTGGACCCGGACCACGTGCTCGACGTCGCGGCGACCTTCGGGCGCGATGCGCGCCTGGTCGTGGAGATCGGCTCGGGCCAGGGCGAGGCCGTCGTCGCGGCCGCCGAGCGCGAGCCGGGCACGGACTTCCTCGCCGTCGAGGTCTACGCGCCCGGGCTGGCCCAGACGGTGCTGCGCGCGTCGCAGCGCGACCTGGCGAACGTGCGGCTCGTCCAGGCGAACGCGGCCGAGGTCCTCGCCACCACGCTGCCTGCGGGGAGCGTCGACGAGCTGTGGGTCTTCTTCCCCGACCCGTGGCACAAGTCCCGCCACCACAAGCGCCGTCTCGTGACGCCGTCGTTCGCGGCGCTCGCCGAGCGCGTCCTGCGCGCGCCGGGGGAGGGCGACGACGGCCGCCCCGGCGGGACGCTGCGGCTCGCGACCGACTGGGCCGAGTACGCGGAGCAGATGCTCGAGGTGCTGGACGCCGCGCCGGGGCTGCGCAACGTGCACGGCCCGGGGAACGCCGCGCCGCGCTTCGAGGGCCGGGTGCTCACGGGGTTCGAGCGCAAGGGCGAGGCCGCGGGGCGCGTCATCACGGACCTGGAGTACGTGCGCGTCTGACGCTCGGCACGGCCTCGCGACCGGCCTCGCGACCGGCCGCGCGCGGTCCTTGCGGACAACAGTGATCTACGGCACATTGTGCCGGGGGTGGAAGGTCGCCCCGGGCACGCAGCGTCGCGTGCGGTCGCGTCGACAGGCGACCGTCCGCGGGGTGCGGGCTCTCTGTCTGTCCACGGAATGAGCCAACGGAGGCGTCATGACCGACGTGACGGCCGCCCCCGGACCGGGGCCCGCCGAAGAGACCGACTACCAACGGGTGCAACGCTCGCCCGAGTTCCAGGACCTGCGCCGACGCTTCCGGAACTTCGTGTTCCCGATGACCGCGCTCTTCCTCGTGTGGTACTTCGTCTACGTGCTGCTGGCGAACTACGCGCACGACCTCATGAGCGTCCGCGTGTGGGGGAACGTCACCGTCGGGCTCCTCCTCGGGCTCGGCCAGTTCGTGTCCACGTTCGCGATCACCATGATCTACGCGCGCTGGGCCAACAAGCGCTTCGACGCCCAGGCGGACGAGCTCCGCCGGGAGATCGAGGAGGACGAGCTGTGAGCGCGCACCTCCTGGCCGCAGAGGCCACGGACGTCGGGAACCCCGTCGTCAACGTCGCGATCTTCGCCGTCTTCGTCGCCGTGACGCTCGTCATCGTGCTGCGCGCGTCCCGGCAGAACAAGTCGGCCGCGGACTACTACGCGGGCGGGCGGTCGTTCACCGGGCCGCAGAACGGGACCGCCATCGCGGGCGACTACCTGTCCGCCGCGAGCTTTCTCGGGATCTGCGGCGCCATCGCGATCAACGGCTACGACGGGTTCCTCTACTCCATCGGCTTCCTCGTCGCGTGGCTCGTCGCGCTGCTGCTCGTCGCCGAGCTCCTGCGCAACACGGGCAAGTTCACGATGGCCGACGTCCTGTCGTTCCGGCTCAAGCAGCGGCCCGTGCGCATGGCGGCGGCGCTCGCGACCCTCGCCGTCGTGTTCTTCTACCTGCTCGCCCAGATGGCCGGGGCCGGCGGCCTCGTGGCGCTGCTGCTCGGCGTCGACTCCACGGCGGGCCAGAGCGTCGTCGTCGCCGTCGTCGGCGCGCTGATGATCCTCTACGTGCTGGTCGGCGGGATGAAGGGCACCACCTGGGTCCAGATCATCAAGGCCGTGCTGCTCATCGCGGGCGCCGCCGTCATGACGGTGTGGGTCCTCGCGAAGTTCGGCTTCAACCTGTCCGACCTGCTCCAGGGCGCGATCGACAAGGCGGGCCCGGGCGGCGAGGCGCTCATCGAGCCCGGCAAGCAGTATGGCGCCACCGGCACCACGAAGCTCGACTTCCTGTCGCTCGCCCTCGCGCTCGTGCTCGGCACCGCCGGCCTGCCGCACGTCCTCATGCGCTTCTACACCGTGCCCTCTGCCAAGGAGGCCCGCCGGTCGGTCGTGTGGGCGATCTGGCTCATCGGCATCTTCTACCTGTTCACCCTCGTGCTCGGGTACGGGGCGGGCGCGCTCGTGGGGCCGGAGACGATCAGCGCCGCACCAGGGGGCGTGAACTCCGCGGCACCCCTGCTCGCGTTCGCGCTCGGCGGCGAGATCCTCCTCGGCTTCATCTCCGCCGTCGCCTTCGCGACCATCCTCGCCGTCGTCGCCGGGCTCACGATCACCGCGGCGGCGAGCTTCGCGCACGACATCTACGCGAACGTCATCAAGCGCGGCGAGGTCAAGCCCGACGGCGAGGTCAAGGTCGCGCGCATCACGGTCGTCGTCATCGGGATCCTCGCGATCCTCGGCGGCATCTTCGCGCAGGGCCAGAACGTCGCGTTCCTCGTGGCGCTCGCGTTCGCCGTCGCGGCGAGCGCGAACCTGCCGACCATCCTCTACTCGCTGTTCTGGAAGCGGTTCAACACCGCGGGCGCGCTGTGGAGCATGTACGGCGGCCTGATCTCGTGCGTGGTGCTCATCGCGTTCTCGCCCGTCGTGTCCGGGAAGGTCGACCCGGTGACGGGCGCGAGCCTGTCGATGATCAAGAACACGGACATCGACTTCGCGATCTTCCCCCTGAGCAACCCCGGGATCGTCTCGATCCCGCTGGCGTTCCTCCTCGGGATCGTCGGGACGCTCCTCAGCAGGGAGAAGCCGCACCCCGAGAAGTTCGCCGAGATGGAGGTGCGCTCGCTCACCGGGGCGGGCGCCGAGAAGGCGACGGTGCACTAGCCAGACGGCGGCCCCTCGCGTGCAGGACGCCCTCGGCCCCGGGCCGGGGGCGTCCGCGCGCGGCAAAGCCCTCGCGCGGTGGGCCGGCCGCGTCGTACGGTCCCGCCATGCCCTCCGCGACCCCAGCCCTCGCCGTCCCGGGCGAGGAGACGCCGGTCCTCGTCGTCACCGGGGCGATGGCCTCCGGGAAGTCCACCGTCGCTGACGCGCTCGCCCGGACGTTCCCGCTCGCCGCGCACGTGCGCGGGGACCAGTTCCGGCGGTTCGTGGTCAGCGGCCAGGCGTCGACGGCGCCGCCCCTGTCCGCCGAGGCCCGGGCCCAGCTCGACCTGCGGCAGGCTCTCGCGGCGCAGGCGGCCGACACCTACGCCGCCGCGGGCGTCACGGCCGTGGTCCAGGACATCCTGCTCGGTCCCGACCTCGCGCGGTTCACGGCGCGCGTGCGCACCCGGCCGTGCTTCGCCGTCGTGCTGACGCCGGACGCCGCGACCCTCGCCGCTCGCGACGCCGGCCGCCACAAGCAGGCCTACGGGGCCTGGACCCCGGAGGAGTTCGCCGCCGCCGCCCGCGCGACCCCCGGCGGGCTGCACGTCGACACGACCGGGTGGACGGTCGCGCGGACCGTCCGGCACGTGCTCGACCGGCTCGACGAGGCACGGGTCGCCTGACCCGCCGCCGCACCGCCGGGCGGCGACGGGACCCTCGCGCGAGGATGGGGTCCATGACGTCCGAGGCGCAGCAACCGACCACTCCTGACGAGACCTACGACGTGATCGTGATCGGCGGCGGGCCCGTCGGCGAGAACGCCGCCGACCGCGCGTCGCGCACCGGCCTGAGCGTGGCGCTCGTCGAGGCCGAGCTCGTGGGCGGCGAGTGCTCGTACTGGGCGTGCATGCCGTCCAAGACGCTCCTGCGCCCGGGGGCCGTGCGGGCCGAGGCGCGGGGCGTCCCGGGCGTCACCGTCAGGGACGACCTCGACGTCGCCGCCGTCCTCGCGCGCCGCGACCAGATGGTCTCCGACTGGGACGACTCCGGCCAGGTCTCCTGGGTCGAGGGTGCGGGCCTCACGCTCGTGCGCGGGCTCGGGCGGATCGTCGGCCCGCGCCTCGTGGAGGTCGTCGCCGAGGAGCCCGACGCCGACCCGGACGACCTCCCGCGCACCCGCCGGCTCGCGGCCCGCCACGCGGTGATCGTGGCGACCGGCAGCGTGCCCGTCCTGCCCGACGTCCCCGGGCTCGCGGACGCGAACCCGTGGACGAGCCGCGAGGCGACCGCGGTCGAGGACGTGCCCGAATCGCTCGCGATCGTCGGCGGGGGAGTGGTCGCCACCGAGATGGCGGTCGCGTTCGCCGACCTCGGGGCACGCGTGACCGTGCTGTCGCGCGGCGGCCTGCTCGGGCGCACCGAGCCCTGGGCGGGCGAGGCGGTCGCCGCGTCGCTGCGGGACCTGGGGGTCGACGTGCGGCTCGGCGTGTCGACGGAGGCCGTCGAGCTGCTGCCCGACGGCGGCGCGCGCCTCGCCCTCGCGGCCGCCGGTCCCGCGGACGGCGGGGACGCACCCGACCTGTCGCCCGTCACCGCCGAGCGCGTGCTCGTCGCGACGGGCCGCGTGCCGCGTACGCAGGACCTCGGCGTCGACTCCGTGGGGCTCGCGCCCGGCCGCGCGCTGGAGGTCGACGACACGATGCTCGTCCAGGGGCTCGGGTCGGACGCCGGTACCGGGTGGCTGTACGCGGCGGGCGACGTCACCGGTCGCGTCGCGACCACCCACCAAGGCAAGTACCAGGGCCGCGTCGCGGGCGACGTCGTCGCCGCGCGCTTCGGTGACCCCGACGCCGAGGACGCCCCGACCGCGGGCGAGCGGCCGCCCGCCGTCGGCGCCGACCCCGAGCCGTGGTCGCGGTTCGCCGCGACCGCCGACGCCGTCGCCTCGCCCCAGGTCGTGTTCACGCGGCCGGAGGTGGCCGCCGTCGGGCACACCGAGTCGTCCGCGCGCGACGCGGGCCTCGACGTGCGCGTCGTGCGCTACGACCTCGCGAACGTCGCCGGCTCCTCGGTGCGCTCCGCCGACTACGCGGGCAGCGCGCAGTTCGTGGTCGACGCCGCGCGCGAGGTCGTCGTCGGCGCCACGTTCTTGGGACCCGACGCGGCGGAGATGCTGCACGCCGCGACGATCGCCGTCGTGGGGGAGGTCCCGCTGCGCCGGCTGTGGCACGCCGTGCCGTCGTACCCGACCGTGAGCGAGGTCTGGCTGCGCCTGCTCGAGGAGTACGGGCTGTAGGGACCGTCCGGCGCGGGCCCGGCGCCCGCGCCGCGGCCCGGTCGCCTAGGCTCGGGGACGTGACGACCGAGACCACCGCCCCGCGCGTCGCCCTCGCGACGTGCTCCGTCCTCCCGCAGCTCGACCCCGACGACGCGCCGCTCGTGCGGGCGCTCGACGCCCGGGGCGTCGCGGCACAGCCGGCCGTCTGGGACGACCCCGACGTCGACTGGTCCGCGTTCGACGCCGTCGTCGTGCGCTCCACGTGGGACTACTCCGCCCGGCGCGACGAGTTCGTCGCGTGGGCGGCCCGGGTCCCGCGCATCCTCAACGCGGAGCGGGTGCTGCGCTGGAACACCGACAAGGGGTACCTGCGCGAGCTCGAGGGCGCGGGCATCCCCGTCATCCCGACGCTGTGGCTCGACCCGGCGCGCAACCTCTCCTCGCGCGCGATCCACACGCGCCTGCCCGCCCAGGGCGACTTCGTCATCAAGCCCGTGGTCAGCGCGGGCGCGAAGGACACGGGCCGGTACCAGGCGGGCGAGGCGCACTCGCGCGGGCTCGCGATCCAGCACGCCAAGAACCTGCTCGTCTCCGGGCGCGAGGTCATGGTGCAGCCCTACGTGACGAGCGTCGACACCGCGGGGGAGACGGGCCTCGTCTTCGTCGACGGCGAGTTCTCGCACGCCGTGCGCAAGAACGCGCTGCTCACCGGCCCGCACCGCCCGACGCGCGGCCTGTACCAGCAGGAGGAGATGAGCCCGTTCACCGCGTCCGACGAGCAGCTCGACGTCGCGCGACGGGCCCTGGCCGTGGCGGCCGACGCCGTCGGCGGCGGTGACCCGGCGAGCTTCCTCTACGCGCGCGTGGACGTCGTGACGGGCAACGACGACGGCGGCGTCGTCGTCATCGAGCTCGAGCTCACCGAGCCGTCGCTGTTCCTCGCGCTCGCCCCGGGCTCGCTCGACCGGTTCGCCGACGCGATCGCGGCGCGCGTCGCGCGCTGACCCGCACAGGCCCGTCCACGCACGACGGCGGCCCGTCCCGATCCCGGGACGGGCCGCCGTCGTCGTCGTGCGGTCAGGCGAGGCCGTTCTCGGACAGCCAGTCCGCGGCGATGTCCTCGGGCGAGCGCTGGTCGACCGTGGACTCCACGTTGAGGGCGACGAGGCCCTCGGGGGTGAGCGCCTCGCTCACCGGGTTGATCACGTCCGCGATCTCGTCGGCGATGTCCGCGTTGACCAGCGGCACGACGTTCGAGGCGAGGAACAGGCCCTCCGGGTCCTCGAGCGTGACGAGCTTCTCCGTCTGGATGCGCGGGTCCGCGCTGAACACGTTGGCGATGTTCACGGTCCCGGCGACGAGGTCCTGGACGGTCGTGTCGCCCGTCGCGACGAACGACACGTCGACCCCGTAGACGTCCTTGAGCCCCTGCGGGCCGTACGGGCGCTGCTCGAGCTCCGCAGGGCCGCCGAGCGTGAGCGGCACGTCGAGGCCGGCGAGGTCGGACAGGCTCGTGAGGTCGTTCTCCGTGGCGAACGCCTCGGTGACGTTGTAGGAGTCCTGGTCCGTGGCGGTCGACTGGTCGAGGACCGTGAGGCCGTCGGGCAGGGCCTCCTGGAGCGCCGCGTACACGTCGTCGGGCGACGTCGCCGTGGTCTCCGGGTCGAAGAACTGCAGCAGGTTGCCCGTGTACTCCGGGAAGAGCTGCACCTCGCCGCTCTCGAGCGCCGGCATGTACGCGTCGCGCTGGCCGATCGAGAAGTTGCGCTCGACCGTGAAGCCCTCGGCCTCGAGCGCCTGCGCGTAGATCTCCGCGATGATCTCGTTCGAGTAGTAGGCCTGCGAGCCGACGACGATCGTGTCGGACGAGGCGCTGCCGCCGCCGTCGGAGCTCGTGGTGTCCTCGGCGAGCGGGTCGGACCCGCCGCCGCAGGCGGTGAGGGCGAGGACGGCGGTCGCCGCGGTGGCGACGAGGGCGGCGGTGCGTCGGGTGGTGCGCATGTGTCTGCCTTTCTGAGGGCCGTCCCGGGGACCGGGAGGGGTCGGTTCGGCGCGTGCGGCGGGGGAGCGCCGTCCGCGTCAGGCGGTGGTAGGTTCGGGGGCGCGGCGGCGCCGCCGGGACGGGGAGTCCTCCGCGGACCGTCCTGCCGTGACGCCGCGCGGCACGACGACCCGTTGGAGGATCGCGAACAGCGCGTCGAGCACGACGGCCAGCACGACGATGACGAGGGCCGCCCCGAGGATCTGGGAGAAGTCGCGGATCTGGATGCCCTGCACGATGTAGAAGCCGAGTCCCCAGTTGCCGACGTAGCCGGCGAGCGTCACGGTGGCGACGACCTGGAGCGTCGCGGACCGCAGCCCGCCGATGAGCAGCGGCAGGCCGAGCGGCACCTCGGCCTTGAGGAGGACCTGCCACCCGGTCATGCCGACGGACCGCGCGCCGTCGACCACGCGCCGCTCGACGGCCTCGATACCGGCGTACGCCCCCGCGAGGATGGGCGGGATCGCGAGGAGAACGAACGCCGTGACCGACGCGGCGACCTTGTGGGTCACCCCGAGCACGAGCACGAGCAGCAGGACGAGCCCGAACGAGGGCACGGCGCGCGCCGCGCCCGAGAGGGCGACCGCGACCTCCCGCCCGCGCCCGGTGTGGCCGATCGCCCAGCCTGCGGGGATAGCGATCGCGGCGGCGATCAGCACCGCCACGAACGTGAACGCGAGGTGGGTCCAGATCGCCTCGGGCAGCGGGAGCGCGCCGGTGAGCCGGTCGGGGGAGAAGATCCAGGCGACCGCGTCGGAGAAGACGTTCATGCGCGCACCTTCCGGGACCAGGGCATGACCGCTCGCCCGGCGAGCACGAGCAGCAGGTCGACGAGCAGGGCGATGACGACGACCGCGACGACTCCGGCCAGGATCTCGGGGACGATCTGCCGCTGGTAGCCGTTGGTGAACAGGTAACCGAGGTTGTCGATCCCGATAAGGATGCCGACCGTCGCGAGCGAGATGGTCGAGACGGCCGTGACGCGCAGCCCGGCGAGCACCACCGGGCCGGCGAGCGGGAGGTCGACCTGCCAGAAGCGTCGCCACGGCCCGTACCCGACGGCGAGGGCCGCCTGCCGGACCGTCGGGTCGACCGACGCCAGGGCGTCGGCGACGAACCGCGTCATGATCGCGACCGCGTAGATCGTCAGCGCGACGACCAGGTTGACCTCGGACAGGAAGCTGATGCCGAGGAGCGGCGGAAGCAGCGCGAAGAGCGCGAGCGACGGGATCGTGTAGAGCAGCCCGACGAGCGTGAGCACGAGCCCCCGCGTGAGGCGGAACCGGAACGCGAGCCAGCCCAGCGGGATCGAGACGACGAACCCCAGCACGATCGGCACGACGCACTGGCGCAGGTGCTCGACGGTCAGGCGGCCGATGAGGTCGAGGTTGTCCAGGACCCAGGTCATGCGCCGTCCTCGGGGGCGTCGCCGACGAGCACGCCCTGGGTCCGGCCCGCGCCGTCGACGAGGACCGTGCCGTGGTCCGTCCGCTTCGTGCGCAGCGCACGACGGCCGCGCTCGGCACCGATGAAGCTCGCGACGAACTCGCTCGCGGGGTTCTCGAGGATCTCGCTCGGGGACCCGATCTGCGCGATCTGCGCCCCCTTCTCGAGGATCACGACCTGGTCGCCGAGCAGGAAGGCCTCGTCGACGTCGTGCGTAACGAAGACGACCGTCTTCTCCAGCTCCCGCTGCAGCCGGATGGTCTCGGTCTGGAGCTCGGCCCGCACGATCGGGTCGACCGCACCGAACGGCTCGTCCATGAGCAGGATGTTCGGGTCCGCGGCGAGCGCGCGAGCGACGCCCACGCGCTGCTGCTGGCCCCCCGAGAGCTGGCTCGGGTAGCGGTCCGCGAGCCCCCGGTCGAGGCCGACCGTGTCGAGGAGCTCGAGGGCGCGCTCGCGCGCCTGTCGCCGCGGCGTGCCCTCGAGGCGCAGGACCGTCGTGACGTTGTCGACGACCTTGTAGTGGGGGAGCAGGCCGCCGTTCTGCAGGACGTACCCGATGCTGCGCCGCAACTTCACCGGGTCGCGGTCGAGGACGGAGCTGCCGTCGATCTCGATCGTGCCCGACGTGGGCTCGACCATCCGGTTGATCATGCGCAGGAGCGTCGTCTTGCCGCTCCCGGACGAGCCGACGAGCACCGTGGTCCGGTGCGGCGGGATGACGAGGTCGAAGTCGGCGACGGCCGCCGTGCCGTCGGGGTACGTCTTCGTGACCGATCGGAACTCGATCATGGGGCGCTGCCTCCCGACAGTCGGTGAACGGCCTCCACCCAACCACGACCGCGGTTCGGCTCGTCAAGCGCAATGCCGCGCGTCTCCCAGACCGTACGTCGAACCACCGACACGCCGCACCCGGACCGCGCGGGCGGCCTCCGCCCGGGTGCGGCGGCCGCCGCGGTGCGTCCGGCGGGCCGCGCGGATTCGCCCGTGACGTGCGTCACGCCGCGTCCTATCGTGGCGGTGTGCCGCACCTCGACGCCCTCCTCGCCTTCGCGCTCGCCTCCCTCGTGCTCGTCGTGATCCCGGGCCCGAGCGTGCTCTTCGTCGTCGGCCGCTCGCTCACGCTGGGCCACCGCGGCGGCGTGCTCAGCGTGCTCGGCAACGAGCTGGGCGCGCTCACGCTCGTGGTCGCGGTGGCGCTCGGGGTCGGGACGGTCGTCGCGACGTCGGTCGCGATCTTCACCGTCGTCAAGCTCGTCGGGGCCGCGTACCTCGCGTGGCTCGGCGTCCAGGCGATCCGCCACCGGCGCGACGGGGCCGTCACCGTCGACGCCGCCCCCGCCCGCGAGCCCTGGTGGCGCGTGGTGCGGCAGGGCTACGTCGTCGGGGTGACCAACCCCAAGACGATCGTGTTCTTCGTCGCGGTGCTGCCGCAGTTTACCGACTTCCACGCGGGACGCGTGCCCGTGCAGATGATGGTGCTCGGGCTCGTCTTCACCGTCATCGCGTTCGTGTGCGACAGCGCTTGGGCGCTGGCAGCGGGCGCGGCCCGCTCGTGGTTCGCGTCCTCGCCCCGGCGCCTCGGCACGGTGCGGGCCGCGGGCGGCGGGATGATGATCGGCCTCGGCGGCGTCCTCGCCGTCGCGTCGCACCGCGCGCCCTGAGCAGCCCGGAGCGCGCCGACGGAGGGCTCGTCGGGCCCGGGACGCGACGAGGGCCGGTCTCCGTACGGAGACCGGCCCTCGCCGTCTGGGGTGAGTAACGGGACTTGAACCCGCGACCCCCTGGACCACAACCAGGTGCTCTACCAGCTGAGCTATACCCACCATGTGAGCCGTGCTCACGGACCGGCGCCTGGAGCACCGGCCGTCGAAAAGTGTACCCGGTCCGCGGGGTGCTCCTGGACGCCTTTCTCGCGTCAGGCCTCGCCGGCTCCTGTGACGGTCGCCACGGCCGGGTCGTCGGTGGTGGTGGTGCCCTCGGCGGGGCGCGTGCGCCCGCGGGTCACGCTCGTCGTGACGACCTGCTCCGCGATCTTGCGGGCGGTCGCCGAGTCCGGGCCCGGCGCGGGCACGAAGACGGCGGCGCGGTAGTAGCGCAGCTCGTCGATGCTCTCGAGGATGTCGGCGAGCGCGCGGTGCCCGCCGTGCTTCTCGGGAGAGGAGAAGTAGGCGCGCGGGTACCAGCGGCGGGACAGCTCCTTGACGGAGGAGACGTCGATGATCCGGTAGTGCAGGTGGCTCATGAGGGCCGGCATGTCGCGGTCGAGGAACGCCTTGTCGGTCCCGACGGAGTTCCCCGCGAGGGGCGCCTTCCCGGGCTCCGGCACCCAGGTGCGGACGTAGTCCAGGACGCGCTGCTCGGCCTCGGCCAGCGTCAGGCCCTCGTCGAGCTCGTCCAGGAGGCCGGACGTCGTGTGCATCTGGCGCACGAAGTCGCCCATCTGCTCGAGCGCCTCGGCCGGGGGGCGGACCAGGACGTCGACCCCGTCGCCGAGCACGTTGAGCTCGGAGTCGGTGACGACCGCGGCGACCTCGACGAGGGCGTCGGCGCCCAGGTCGAGCCCGGTCATCTCGCAGTCGATCCAGACGATACGTTCGTTCGCGTTCACAGGGCTCACGCCCACAGCCTAGTCGCGCACGAGGAAGGCCCCGGCGGTCCGGTCCACGGAGGGTCCGGACGGCCGAGGCCTTCGACGGGTCGCGCTCTCGCCCGGCGGGGTGTGCCCCCGGCGTGACGAGCGCTCGGTGCGCGTCATGCGGTGCGGCGCGACAGGCGGGCCTGCCGGGTGTGCGCCGGGACGCGGGTCGTGGTGCGGAGCAGCTGCGACCGGCGCAGGGTCTGCTCCTGCAGCTGCTCGCGACGGCTGAGGGCCGCCACGTCGTACGTGATCAAGGGATGCATGGTGCTGCTCTCGTGACGCTGGGTTCGTGGGTCTGGCCGGACCCTCCACCGCCCGGTACGGACCGGACGGACGCCACCGCGGTGTGTGCTCCATACGACCACGGCGGCCTCCGGGGATGCACGGGTTTTTCGACGGGGACCGCCCGCGGGGCCGCCCGGGGGTCCGCCGGGGCCTCCGGGACCGTGCCGCCCTGCGTCGTCGGCCCGCGTTCCGTAGCCTCCGGGGATGGGAGCGACGACGAGCGGGTCGAAGGAGGGCACGTCGCCGCGGGCGGTGCTCGTGAGCGTCTGGCCGGGGGTGCTCCTGGTCCTGGTCGGCGTCCTGGGCTTCGCCGGACTGCTGGACTCGGTCCGGGAGCGGGACGACCTCTGGCGGTTCGACGAGCCGCTGCTGGCCTGGATGGTCGCGCACCGGACTCCCGTCGCGACGGGGGTGCTGACGGTCGTGACGAACGTGTTCGGCCCGTTCGTGCTGCCCGTCCTCGTGGCGGTGGGGTGCATCGTGTGGGCGCGCCGCTCGGGGACGTGGTGGGAGCCGGGTCTGCTCGCCGGGGCGATGGTGCTCGCGACCCTCGTCTCGAGCGTGCTCAAGGCCGTGATCGCGCGCCCGCGCCCCCCGGACGTCTCGATGGTCGTGGCCGGGGTGGAGCGGTCGTTCTCGTTCCCGTCGGGCCACACGATCGGCGCGGCGACGCTCGTGCTCGTCGGGGGCTACCTCGTGTGGCATCGCCACCGCGACGCGCGCGTGCTCACGGTCTGGGTCGTGGCGTCGGTGCTCGTCGTCGGGACCGTGGCGCTGAGCCGCCTCTACCTCGGGTACCACTTCCTCACGGACGTCCTCGCCGGGCTCTGCCTGGCCGTGGCCGTGCTCGGCGTCGTGGTCGCGGTCAGCCGGGTGCACGACCTCCGGGCCCGACCGGAGGCGCCGCCGCGACCCGTCGAGACGGCACCCGACGATGCTTAGAAAAGAACTCTTGCGCAAGATATCTTTCGTGACGTAACGTCGTCGCCATGACGACCGCTGCCGACCGCCCCGCGCCGGGCGCCCCCGAGGGCACGACCCCGCCGGAGCCGGTCGTCGCGACCGACCCGGCGAGCATCCGCGCCCTCGCGCACCCCCTGCGCCTGCGGATCCTCGCGCTGCTCGACGACGAGGGCGAGGTCACGGCCACGCGCTGCGCCGAGGTCACGGGCGAGTCCGTCGCGAGCTGCTCGTTCCACCTGCGCATGCTCGCGAAGTACGGCTACGTCGAGGCCGCCGAGCGGCGCGGCAAGGAGCGCCCGTGGCGGACGGTCGGGCGCGGGCGCCAGACCCGCTTCGACCCCGACGTGCCCGAGTCGCTGCCCGCGGCGAGCGCCGTGGCGGACCTCGTGCTCGGCCAGGAGGCGGCGCGCGTGCGGGCGTGGCTCGCCTCCGCCGCGGCGGAGGACCCGCGGTGGCTGCTCGCCTCCACGCTCAGCTCGTCGTCGTTCTACGCGACGCGCGAGGAGCTCGACGCGCTCGCGCGCGAGGTCGAGGCGCTCACCGACCGGTTCGCCGGGCGCTGGGAGGACCCAGGGCTGCGCCCCGAGGGCGCGCGACCGGCGCGGCTGTTCGCCGTCGTCAACGCCGACCCGCCCGCGGAGCCCCGGTGACCGCGCCGTCCGAGCCGGCGGCGACGGACCAGGCTGCCGCGACGACGTCGACCGCCGCGCCGACGGCGACCGGGGAGACGGCGACCGCGGCGTCCGCGCCGCGGCGCGAGGGCACGACGCCGGGAGCCGACGCACGCGCGGCGCTCCGCGGGCGCCCCTTCCGGTTGCTCTCCGTCGCGTGGGGCTTCACCAACTTCGCCGACTCGGTGCTCGCGATCATCCTCGCCGTGTGGGTCAAGGACCTCACGGGATCGAACGGTGCGGCCGGGCTCGTGTTCGCCGCGCTGGGCCTGCCCGCCCTCGCCTCGCCGTTCCTCGGCCAGCTCGCCGACCGGGTGTCCCGCCGCCGGATGCTCGTCGCGACGTACCTCGTCGGCGCGGCCGTGCTGCTCGCCCTCCTCCTCGTCCGCGGGCCCGGACAGGTGTGGCTCGTGCTCCTCGTGACGGTCGTGTACTCGGGGGTCGGGTTCGCGACGTCCGCGGCGCAGTCCGGGCTCGTGCGCGACATGCTGCCCGACGACGCGCTCGCCGCCGCGAACGGCCGCCTCACGACGATCGACCAGGTGTTCCGCCTGCTCATGCCCGTCGTCGGTGCGGGCGCCTACGCGATGGCGGGCGTGTGGCCGCTCGTCCTGGCCGCGTCGGGCGCGTTCGTCGTCGCGGCCGCGGTGGTCGTGCGCGTGCGGGTGCGCGAGACACCGCCGTCCGACGAGCGCGAGCCGTACCTCGCCGAGGTGACGGCGGGCTTCCGGCACCTCGCACGGACGGCCCCGCTCGGCGTCCTCACCGTCGCGCTCGTCGTCGCGTTCGGCGCGGTGGGCCTGCTCAACGCCGTGAGCCTCGCGATCGTCGAGGACGGCCTCGGTCTGCCCGCCGCGCTGCTCGGCCCGGTCTCGTCCGTCCAGGCAGTGACCGCGATCGTGGCCGGCCTCACCGCCGCCCGGCTCGCGGCCCGGTGGGGCGCGCAGCGCCTCGTCGCGCTGGGGCTGGTCGTGCTCGCGCTCGGCATCGTCCCGGCGACCGGCACGAGCGTAGTGGCGGTCGTCGTCGGGCTGGGCGGCGTCGGCCTCGGTGTCACGTGGGCGATCGTCGGGTTCGTCACCGAGCGCCAGCTCCGCACGCCGCCCGCGCTCCAGGGCCGGGTGGCCGCGGCGAGCACCATGCTGCTCAACGTGCCCCAGCTCCTGCTCACCGTGGTGGGGGCCGCGCTCGTCGGGGTCGTGGACTACCGGGCGCTGCTCGTCGTGACCGTGGCGGGCATCGCCGTCGCCGCGGCGCTCGCCCTGCGCGGCCGTCGCGCCGTCGTCGGCGCACGCTAGCGGGACGGACCGGCGGGCACAGCGGCGGGAGCGCAACGGCGGGGAACACCGGCGAGGCGCAGCACCGGGACCACCGGCGAGACGACGCCCGGGCGGCCTCAGTCGTCGAGGCCGCGGGCGCGCAGCGCGTCGCCGAGCGCGTCCGCCTGGCGCAGGGCGCCCACGACGAGCGGGACGGCGAAGGCCCGGACGTCGTGCTCCCGGCCGCGCGCGCGGCACGCGTCCCGCACGCGCTGCGCGAGCGCCGCGACCACCGGGACGGAGCGCACGGCGAGCGAGAGGACGAGCGCGAACCGGCCGACGTCGACCCCCACGCGGCCGAGCGGGCGCAGCCCGCGCTCGATCGCCGCGAGCACGGCGGCCGTGCGGGTCGTGAGCAGCACGAGGCCCGCGAGCGCGACGAGCGCCACGAGGCGGGTCGTGAGGACCACCGCGGCGGCGGGACCGAGCGCGAACCACTGCACCGCGAGGAGGACCGGCACGACGAGCCGCAGCGGTCGGACCTGCTCCCACGCCGCGCGGGCCCCCACTCCCGCGAGCGCGTAGAGCGTCGCGACCACGACGACCACGACCCCCACCGCGACCGGTGACGACACGAGCAGCACCGCGCCCGACGCCGTCGCGAGGCCGACGAGCTTCGCCCCGGCCGGGAGGCGGTGCAGCACCGAGGTCCCCGGCCGGTAGCCGCCCGGCGTCATCCCGGCCTCGCGTCGACCAGGCGCCGGTAGTGCGCGACGGCCGGGCCCGGCGCGTCGTCCGCGACGACCCGCCCGCCGTCGACCACGAGCACGCGGTCCATCGCGTCCATGAGCGCGAGGTCGTGCGAGACGAGCACGACCTGCTGGGGGAGGGACGCGAGCTCGGCGGCGACGCGGCGCGTGTTGCGCAGGTCGAGGAGCGTGGTCGGCTCGTCGGCCACGACCAGGCGCGGTCCCGCCGCGAGCACGGAGGTGAGCGCGAGGAGCTGCTTCTGCCCGCCCGAGAGCAGGTGCGCGGGATGGTCGGCGTGCTCGGCGAGGCCGCGCGCGGCGAGGGCGCGCCGCACGACCGCGGCGCGCTCGTCCGCGGGGACGCCGCGCAGCGAGTACGCGACGTCCTCCGCCACGGTCGGCATGACGATCTGCGCGTCCGGGTCGGTGAACACGAACCCCACGCGCCGGCGCACCGCCGCGCCCTGGCGGCGCGTGTCGAGGCCGTCGACGAGCACGCGCCCCGCCGTGGGCACGACGAGCCCGTTGAGCAGGCGGGCCAGGGTGCTCTTGCCCGAGCCGTTCGCCCCGATCACGCCGACCCGGTGCTCGCGCAGCTCGAGGCTCACGCCGCGCAGGACGTCGCGTTCGCCGAGCCGCACGTGCACGTCCTCGAGCCGCACCACGCACCCCCCGGCGTCGTCCTCGATGGGGGCCTCCGGTGCGGGCGGCGCGGCGTCGGCCGGGCGGTCCCGTCGTCGCCCCCGCACGGCGCGCGCCGTGCGCGCGATCACCGTGTCACCTCCACGAGCACCGCGACGCCCTGGCCGCCGCCGACGGCCGCCGTCGCGAGCCCGAGCGTCCCGGCCCGCGCGCCCCCGCGCACGAGCCGGGAGAACAGCCGGACCACGGCCACCGCGCCGCTCGCGCCCCACGGGTGGCCCAGCGCGAGGGCGCCGCCGTCGGCGCACACCCGGGCGTCGTCCACCGGGTCGCCCAGCGGGTCGAGGCCGAGCGCGCCGGTGACCGCGAGCACCTGGGCCGCGAACGCCTCGACGACCTCGACCGCCGCGAGGTCGTCGAGCCGCGCGCCGGCGCGGTCGAGCACGGCGCGCACCGCGGGCACCGGGCCCCACCCGGGCAGCGCCGGGTCGCAGCCCACGGTGGCCGACGCGACGACCCGCAGGCCCGCGAGGCCCAGGTCGCGGCGCACCGCCTCGGGAACCACCGCGACGACCGCGGCGCCGTCGCTCACCGGGCTCGACGTCGCCGCCGTGACGGTCCCGTCGGGGGCGAACGCGGGGGAGAGGCGTGCGACGACGGCCGGGTCGAGGCGGCGCGCGCGCTCGTCGCGCTCCAGGGCACGGCCCGGCGGGCCGACGCGCACGGTCTCGGCGGCGAACCGGCCGGCGTCGTGCGCCGCGCGGGCGCGCGCGTGGCTGCGCACCGCGTACGCCTCCTGGCGCTCGCGGGTCACGCCGCGGCGCCGCGCGAGCTCGTCGGCCGCCGCGCCCATCCCCGGGTCGGCCCACGGCACGGGCGCGAACGCCGCGCGCGCGTACGGGACGTCGCCCCAGGGCGTGCGGTGGGCCCGCGCGGGCGAGCGCGTCGCACTCTCGGTGCCGCCCGCGAGGACGAGCGCCGCCTCGCCCGCGCGGACCTGCTGCGCCGCGACGAGCACGGCCGCGAGGCCCGACGCGCACTGCCGGTCGACCGTGAGGCCGGGCACGCCGACGCCCGCTCCCGCGGCGAGCGCCGCGACGCGCGCGACGTCCCCGCCGGGGCCCGTGCAGCACCCGAGCACGACGTCCGCGACGTCACCGTCGACGCCGTGCGCCCGCGCGTCGTCGAGGGTCGCGCGCAGCGCCGCGGCCGCGAGGTCCACCTCGGTGAGCGCCCGGTGCCCGTGGCCCGCCGTGCCGACCCACGTGCGGCGCGCGGCGACCACCACGGGCGTCGCGTCGGGCGCGCCGTTCGTCGCCCCGAACATCCGCCGGGTCACCGCAGCGGCTCCAGGCCCGACCGCGCGAGGTCCGTCCCGTCGAGGGCCTCGCTCACCGCGCCGCGCGCGGGCTTGCCCGACGGCGTCCGTGGCAGCGCGCGCGTGCCGTACCAGCGCCGCGGTCGCTGGGCCGGCGCGAGCGCCGCGCGGGCGACCCGCTCGAGGTGCGCACGCAGCCCCGACCGGTCGTCGCACTCCACGACGGCCGTCACGACCGCCCCGAGGCGCCGGTGCGCCGTCCCGAGCACGACGACGTCGCGCACCCCGGGCACGGCCCGCAGCACGACCTCGACGTCCTCGGGCACGACCGTCGAGCCGCCCGAGAGGATCGCGCCGTCGCCCCGGCCGCGCAGCACGAGCGGCTCCGGCCCCGGGTCGGCGAGGTCCCCGACGGTGTGCCACGCGCCGTCGCGCCGCAGCGGTCCCGTGGCGCGCGCGAGGTAGCCGCGCGACACCCACGGCGAGCGCACCCACACCTCGCCGACGCTCGCCGACGGCAGGGGGCGGACCGCCAGGTCCACGCCGGGGAACGCGCGCATCCCGGACCCGTCGGGGTCGTAGGCGACGAACGACAGCTCGACGGCGCCGTAGTACGCGAGCACGTCGACGCCGAGGCCCCGCGCCCGTTCCCGCGCCCCCCGCGCGAGCGACGCCCCGCCGACGACCGCGTGCCGCAGCCGGGACGGCGCGCCCGCGGCGACGGCGTCGAGCACGTCGTCGAGGACCTGCGGCACGAGGTGCACGATGTCGCTCGTCGCGAGCGCCGCCGTCGTCGCGGCCGGGGTGCGCGTGAGGACGGCGCACGCCCCGACTGCGAGCGTGTGCACGGCGGCGAAGCAGTACAGCGACGACGCGAGCGGGCCGGGGACGAGGACGGCGTCGGTGGGTCGCAGCCCGAGGAGACGGGTGACCGCGTCGAACGACCCCGCCCACGACGCGCGCGTGCGCACGACCGCGCGCGGGCGGCCGGTGCTCCCGGACGAGAACCCCGCCCACGCGAGGTCGTCGGGACCGGGGACGTGCGACGGCGCGGGCTCCGCGCCGTCGGCGGTGCCGGTCCCGCGTGGGAGCGGCACCTCGACGAACGTGCGCGGCGCGAGCGTGCGCAGCACCTCGGCGCGGTGGGCGCGCGGCCAGGCGGCGTCGCACACGAGCGGCGTCGCGCCCAGGTGGTCGACGGCCAGCATCGCCGTGAGCAGGTCGAGCGGGTCCGGCAGCGACACGGCGACGAGGTCGCCCGGTCGCGTACCCGACGCGCGCAGGTGCGTCGCGCCCGCGCGCACGTCCGCGGCGAGCGCGGCGTAGGTGCGCGACCGCTCGGGCGTGCGCAGGGCGGGACGGTCGCGCACCGCCGGGTCGGCGGCGTGCGTCAGGACCTCGTGGGCGACGGGCACGCGGACACTCTCGCAGGTGTTCAGGAGGCGGGGCGGCCGTCGGCCGCGGCACGGTCGACGCGTCCGGTGCGCCCGACCGGACGGGCCGCGGGGTAGGCCCGCACGACGCCCACCGTGATCGCGGCGGCGGCGAGCGCCTTGAGCAGGTCGCCGGGCAGGAACGCGAGCGAGAACTGCGCGGTCGTGGGCAGCGGCACGCCCGTGACGAGCGCCTGCACCGGGATGCCGACGGCGTAGACGATCGCGATCCCGCCGACGACGCACGCGACGAGCACGCGCGCGAAGGTGACGCGCCGGAGCCGGTCGACGAGCAGGCCGACGACGGCCGCGCCGGCGAGGAACCCGACGAGGTAGCCCGCGGACGGCCCGACGAACGCCCCGAGCCCGCCGCGCCCGCCCGCGAGGACGGGGAGCCCGGCCGCGGCGAGCGCGAGGAACGTCGCGACGGCGAGCGAGCCGCGCCACGCGCCGAGGATCGCCCCCGCGAGCATGACGCCGAGCGTCTGGAGCGTCACGGGCACCGCGTTGCCGAACAGCGCGATCGAGCCGGGCAGGCCGAGCGCGGCCAGGAGCGCGGCGAACGTCGCGACCCGCGCGGCGTCGCCGGCGTCGAGCGCGAACCGGCCGCGGCGACGGTCGAGCGCGTCCGGGGGTGCGTCGCGCAGCACCTCCGGGGCGGTGGGCGCCGTGGCGGACGGGGTGGCGGCGGGCGTCTCCGTGCGGGCGTCGGTCATCGCGGGCTCCCTGCTGTCGGTGGTCGGGCGTGTCCACTCTGGCCGGGACGGCGGTCGTCGGGCGACGGCGCTCGCGACCACCTCCGCGGCCCGCCGTGCACGGATCGCACAAGGCGTTGGAGGGATCCTCCAACCGCGCCGGGGCGCGGGCGCGGGGTCGGTGTGGGAGCAGCACAACCCGGCCTGTCCGGCCGGGCGACACGGCTCGTCGCACCTCTTGGCACTCTCGAGGTGAGAGTGCTAAAACAGGAGCTGTAGCCGCCCGCGGGGTGCCTGCCTCGCGGGAGCACCGACCGGTCCCGGACCGTCCGGGACCGTGCGACGAGGAGGTGAGAGGTGTGGCTGCGATGACCGACCCCTTCACGAGCACCTTCGACGCGATGGACCGTCTGGTCGGCCAGCTCGCGTCCGGCGCCCGCGCGACCGCCGCCTCGGCGGCCTCGGGCGGCATGCCGCTCGACCTGTTCCGCGCCGGGGACCACTACGTGCTGACGATGGACCTCCCGGGCGTCGACCCGGGCACGATCGACGTGTCCGTCGAGGACCGCACGCTGACCATCCGCGCCGAGCGCAGCCCCCGGACCGACCCGGACGTCCAGTGGCTCGCCCGCGAGCGGCCGTCCGGCACGTACGCGCGCCAGCTCACGGTGGGGCGCGGCCTGGCGCTCGACAAGATCACGGCGTCGTACGAGGACGGCGTGCTGACGCTGACGATCCCGGTGGCCGAGGAGGCCCGGCCCCGCCGGATCGAGGTCGCGCACCGCGCGGGCGGCGCGGCGACCCAGATCACGGCCGAGGCCGAGCCTCAGACGTCGGAGGGCTGAGCCGGGCTCACGCCTCGCCCGGGAGCGCCTTGCGGACGACGAGGCGCGTCCACGCCCCGAGGTACACGCGGTCCCCGTCGGCCAGCTCGCGTCGCTGGCCGGCGGGGATCGGGTCCGTCGGGAGCGGTTCGCCCGCGGGGCTCACGTAGGTGCCGTTCGAGGACTGCAGGTCCTCGACCCACCAGCGCTGCCCGTCCGTGCTGAGCTGGCAGTGCCGTCGCGAGACGCCGGTGTCCGCGCCGCAGTCGACCTGCGGGTGGATGCCGCGCGAGACCGACGGGCGCCCCACGAGCACGCTGCGCTCGCGCAGCACGACGAGCCCCGGCAGGCCCGCCGACGGCATGGGGTCCTCGGGCTGCTGGGCCGCGTACCAGTCCGGGTCGATCCAGATCTCGACGACCCACTGGTCCGGCCCGGGCACGGGCGGCGTCGGCAGGTGCGCGCCCGACGGCGCGGCCGGGTCCGCGGGCGCACCGGTGGGCTGCGCACCCGCGGCGGTCCGGGGGACCGGGGTCGACGCCGGAGCCTCGATCGGTGCGGAGGCGCCCGGCGGCGGGGTGGCCGCGGACGCGGGGGACGCGGCCGGAGCCGGGAGCGGGGGCGGCGTCACGCCCGACGCGAGGCCCGCCTCCGGTGCGGCCGGGGCAGCGGCGGGTGCGGCCGGGGTGGCCGGCGTGGGGCGCGACGGCGGGTCGAGCGAGAGCGCCGACGCAGGCTCCACCGGGTCGGGCAGGGCGCCGGTGGTGAAGTCGTAGCCGCAGTTCTCGCAGAACAGCGCGCCGGCAGGAGCGGGCGAGCCGCAGTTCGGGCACTCGAGGGCCTGCGCCGGTGCGGAGGCCCCGCCCGGAGCAGGGGACGCCGCGCCCGCCGCGGGCGTCGCGGGTGCCGACGCCGCGGCGATGGGCTCGCCGCACACGTCGCAGTAGTCGGTCGACTCCGAGGGGTGCCCGTTGGGGCAGACGACGGCGCTCACCGACGCACCCGCGTCGTCTTCGTCGAGGCGGTGTCGAGCGCCATCTCGTCGAGCGTCGAGGTGTTGCGCTTGAGCCGCACGGTGCCGTGCTCCTCGTCGTCGATCTCGACGACCTTGCGCAGGCGCGACGTCGCCTCCTCGTTCCCCGTCTGCTGCGCGAGCTGGACGGCGCGGCCGAGCTTGACGGTCGCCGTCGCCTCGTCGCCCGACGCCTTGGCCGCGAGGCCCTCCTGGATCGCCGCGGCGAGCTCGGTCTGGCCGGTGTAGTGCGCGACCTCGGGGTTGATGCGCGTGGTGAGCGACTCGTCGTCGGACCACTTCGCCTTGACCAGGCCCGAGGACACGACCTCGCCGTTCACGGCGAGCTGGACGCGCGCCGCGAGCTGCTCGGAGCCGACGGGCTTCGAGGCCACGCGCACCGCGACGTGGTAGTCGCGCGACTCGTCGCCCCACGACCCGGTCGGGTACGCGCCCGTGAGCGGGTTGACCTCGGCCCGGCGGTGCGTGAGGTCCTCGACGGTCGGGGCGACCTGGCGCACGAACAGCACCTGCGAGCCCTGCGGGGCCCACACGCGCAGGTCGGCCGAGGCGACGCCGCGCGCCATCGACGCCTGCATGAGCTTCTCGAAGTCGGCGGCGATCTCGTTCGGGTCCGCGATGAGGTCCACCGTGCCGAGCAGCGCGGTGGAGATCTCGCGCAGCTCGTCGACCTGCCAGCGCGAGCCGACGCCGCGCGCGTCGCACTGGAAGTGGCCCGTGACGTCCCGGACCGCGGCCGAGAGGTTGGCGCGGGGCTCCGACTCGTTCTTGCCGTCGGTGAGCAGGATCGCGTGCCGCTGCGTCGCCTGCGGCACCGTGGCGAAGAGCTGGTCCGCGAGGCGCAGCCACGTGCTCATCGCCGTGCCGCCGCCGGGCGTGAGCATCGAGATCGCGCGCTTCGCCTCGGCCCGCGCGCCCGGCTCCATCTGGACCATGGCCATGCGGGCGTTCGGGTAGGGGAACGCACGGTTCGCGACGTGGCTGCCGCCGACGATCGCGAACCACGTGCCGTCGAGGATCTGGTCGACCGCGACCTGGGCGGCGTGCTTCGCGGCCTCGATGTTGCGCCCCGACATCGACCCCGACGTGTCGACCATGATGATCTCGGCCACCCCGCCCGCGCCGCCGGCGCTCCCCGCGCTCCCGGCGCCGCGGCACGTCACGGTGACGATCGCGTGGACGTCCGTCGCGCCCTCGGACAGGAACTCGTTCTGGTAGACCTCGGCGGCGAACTCGGCCATGGGGGCTCCTTCGGTGGTGCGGGTGTTCGTGCAGGCTATCGGGTCGTCGGGGCCCGACGCGCGGTGCGCGTCAGGCGGTGGCGGGGTCCGCCGGGGGCGGCGGCGGGGTCGCGGACGACGCCCGGGAGAACCGGGCGAGCGTCGCCGTGATGTTGTCCCGGCCGCCCTGGGCGTTCGCCCAGTCGACGAGCGCGCCCGCGAGCACCTGCGGGTCGTCGCCGACGCGGTCCTGCGTGCTGCGCACGAGGGCCGCCAGGTCGGCCGCGGGGGAGCAGTAGTTCCACAGGCCGTCCGAGCACACGAGCAGCCAGCCGTCGCGGTCGGGCAGGGTCGCGGCCGTGCGGGCCACCGGGTCGGGGGCGTCGGGGCCGAGCCAGCGCGTGATGGCGTGCGCCTGCGGCGACGTCTCCGCCTGGGCGCGCGGCACGCCCTGCGCGATCATCTCCTGCGCCCACGAGTCGTCCACGCTGAGCTGGTGCGCGTCGCCGTCGTCCGGGATCCAGTAGGCGCGCGAGTCGCCCACCCAGCCCGCCACGACGAGCGGCCCGTCGAGGACGGCCGCGACGAACGTGCACGACGGCGGGTTCTCGCGGTCGGCCATCGTGCCGACGGTCGCGAGGATCGCGTCCTGCGCGGCGCGCGACGCGTCGCCGAGGAGCGCGGACCACGCGCCCATGCGCGCCGAGGCCTCGCCGGTCACAGGGTCGGGCCCGTCGGGGCCGCGCGCCGCGAGCACGTCGCGCGCGGCGCGCGCCGCGGCGAGGCTCGCGACGTCGGAGTCAGGGGCGGAGGACACGCCGTCGCACACGACGAGCGCCGCGAACGCCCGCTCGGCGGTCGCGGACGGGCTCGCCGCCAGGGCCATCGCGTCCTCGTTGCGCGAGTGCCGCACGCCCCGATCGCACACGCCGGCGACCCAGCTCGCGGGCCGCTCGGCCCAGTGGTCGCGCTCCGACGCCGCGGGCTCGCCGCACTCGGTGCAGTACCCGTCCTCGGCGACCCGGCCGCCGCAGCGCACGCAGGGGCGCGCGCCGCTCTCGGTGCCGTCGCCGTCGGTCTCGGCGGAGGCCTCGCCCGACGGCTCGGTGGTCCCGGCGGCGGTCCCGTCGTCGGACCCGGGCCCGCCGTCCCCGGTCCCGGCTGCTGCAGGGTCCGTCGCGGCGTCGGTCGCGAGGTCCGCGGCAGCTCCGGTCCCGGCGTCCGAGCCCGTCGCGGTCGGGAGCGGGGCGAGCGGGGTGCCGCACGCCTCGCAGAACCGGGCGCCCTCGGGCGACGGTTCCCCGCACGCCGGGCAGGCGAGCACGCCGCTCGGCTCCGCGACCGTGCCGCCGGGCACCGGTGCGGGCGCGGGCGCGGGGGAGTCGCTCATCGGAGCGTCCACCGGCGCACCTCGTTCGCGCGGTCCACGAGCGTGATGCGCTCGTCCCGCGAGTCGGTGAGCGACGCGAGCTCGCGGTACGCGCCCTCGAGCGCGTCGCGCAGCGCGGGCTCGTCGGCGGGCACGCCCGCGATGCGCGTGGTCGGCTCCGGGCCGGAGGTGGTCACGGTGTCGAGCGCGGAGCGCAGGACGCCCACCGCGAGCTCGGCCCGCTCGCGCGGCGCGATCGCGACGGTCGAGACGCTCGCCATGGCGTCGGCGAGCGCGGGCAGCCCGCGGCCCGAGGCGGCGAGCAGGTGCGCGCGGAGCGTGCGGGACTCGACGTACGACCCGCGCGTCGGGCCGACGAGGTCGAGCGCGTGCAGCGCGCCGTCGAGGTCGCCGCGCGCCTCGCGCACGCGCATGAGCCCGAACGCGGCCGGCGCGGTGTAGTTCGCGTCGGTGCGCGCGCAGATCACGTAGAGCGACTCGGCGATGTCGGGCTCGCCGCTCAGCTCGCAGGCCGCGGCGAGCGCGAGCTTGGGCGCGAGCTCGCCCGGCACCTGCCCGTACACGGCGTTGAACGACGCGCGCGCCGCGACCGGGTCGCCCTGCGCGAGCTCGCCGAGGCCCCCGATCCACGCGGCGCGCCACTCCCACGGGTCGTCCGCGAGGATGGTCGCGATCGTGTCGCGCAGCACGTCGAACCGCTCGGCCTCGATCGCGGCGCGCGCACGGGCGAGGCGCACCTCGACCGTGTCCTCGGGCGCGTCGGCGAGCGCGGCGAGGCGCGCGTCCGGGTCCACGACGTTGACCCCGGCGAGCCAGCTCGCCATGGGGTCGTGGTCGTCGCGCCGCAGCGTCGGCAGCTCGTCCCAGGCGAGCGGGCGGGACGCGACGTCCGCGACCGGCGCCTCGAACAGGACCGAGGCCGCGGAGTGCAGCGCCGGGTTGCCCGGGCCGGCGTCCGCCGCCACGACCTCGCGCAGGACGCCGAGGAGCTGGGTGCGCATCTCGTCCGCGGTCGCGAACCGGTCGGCCGGGTCGAGCGCGCACGCCTTGGCGAGCAGGCGGTAGAACGAGTCGTACTGCTGGAACACCGGGGTGTCCGCGACGGGCGGGAGCGACGCGACGTACGTCGTCGTGTTCCCGCGGAAGTCGAGGACGAGCGTCGCGAGGGTGCGGCCGATCGTGTAGATGTCGGACGCGACCGACGGCCCGACCTCCGCGACCTCGGGCGCCTGGTAGCCGACGGTGCCGAAGATCGCGGACGTGAGGTCGTCGGTGCGGCGCACGCCGCCGAGGTCGATGAGCTTCACGCCGTCGCCCTGCTGGATGACGTTCTCCGGCTTGAAGTCGCAGAACAGCAGGTTGTGGTCGTGCAGGTACGCGAACGCGGGCAGGATCGCGAGCACGTAGGCGAGGGCCTGGTCCACGGGCATCGGGTCGATGACCCCGTTGTTGTCCTCCCGGCGCTGCTGGAGGATCTCCTTGAGCGACTCGCCGCCGACGTACTCCATGACGGTGTAGCCGGCGCCGTCGTGCATGGCGAAGTTGTAGATCTCGACGATGAGCGGGTGCTCGACCTCCGCGAGGAACTGGCGCTCCGAGATCGCCGCCGCGTAGGCGTCGGGGTCGCCGGAGTTGAGCAGGCCCTTGAGCACGACCCACCGGCCGGACACGTTCTGGTCGCGCGCGAGGTAGATCCAGCCGAGGCCGCCGTGCGCGAGGCAGCCCACGACCTCGTACTGGCCGCCCACGAGGTCGCCGGGCTTCAGCTGCGGGGTGAAGTCGAAGCGGTTGCCGCAGTGGGGGCAGAACCCGGAGGTGCGGCCGGGCTGGCCGTCGCGCCCGCGGCCGACCTTCTCGCCGCACGCGGGGCAGAAGCGCTTGCGCTCGGCGACCTCGGGCACGGCCATGACGGACTGCAGCGGGTCCCGGACGGGCACCGACGGGACCGTCGTGAGGCCCGCGCCGAGGCCACGCCCGCGCAGGCGCGTCGAGGAGGTCCCGACGCGACGGGTCGCCTTGGAGCCGGTCGCGGCGGTGCGCGCGGAGCCGAGGGCGGTCGACGCGAGGCGGCTCGAGCTCGTGCGGCCGGTGCGCGTGGAGCGCTCGGCGTCGGGGTCGCCCGCCCCGGCGGTGCCCGGGCGGCCCTCCACGAACCCGGTGCCGAGCATGGCGGACGGCGAGGCGGCGGCCGCGCTCCCGGGCGCGGGCACGCCGGTGGTGCCGCTCGCGGCGGGCGTCGGCGTGGTGCCGGAGCCGCCCGCGGGCGCGCCGCAGACGTTGCAGTAGCCGTCCTCGATGGTGCCCGGGCAGCCGGGCTCCGAGCACGGGACGGTCGCGGTGGTCGTCACGACGACGCTCCTTCCGGGGTGGGCAGGTCGCGGGTGAGGAACTGGTACTGCTCGACGAGGAACCGCGCGAGCGTCACGTCGCACGGCGTCGTCTCGACGGCCTCGCGCGCCTCGGCGAGGCCCGAGCGCACCGTGGGGGACGCCGAGCGGCCGTTGGCGTCGGCCCGCGCGGCGAGCCGCTCCAGGCTGTACCGCAGCTCGGCGCGGGCGCGCAGGGGACGGGTGTAGGCGTCCTCGACGGTCTCGACGGCGCGGGCCACGGTCGCGAGCCGGGCCGCGTAGGCGTCGAGCTCGAACCGCGAGTCGGGCACGGGGCCGAGGCGCGAGACGTCCGGGACGGCGAGCCGCGGCGGGTGCGCGATCTCGCGGCGGCAGCGCGCGACGAGCTCGCGCAGGGCGGGCTCGCGCGCCTCGAGCGCGGCGCGCTGCTCCTCGGTGCGGGCGCGGTCGCGGCGCAGCTCGCGACGCTGCGCGGACGCGACGATGAGGTCGCGCTCGGCGCGCGCGACCTCGGTCTCGAGCTCCGCGAGCGGGCCCGACACGTCGGCGCCGCGCGCGGCCTGCGCGACGAGGTGGTCGAGGCGCCCGCGGAGGGTCTCGACGCGCCCGCGCGCGTCGGCGTCCGAGCCTGCGAGGTCCTCGCAGCGCACGAGCTCGGCGCGCACGCCGCGCAGCCGCGCGACCTGGTCGGCCGTGTGCGGGTCGAAGGACAGGCGCGTGCGCAGCTGCACGACGAGCGCGTCGCACAGCTTGACCGCCTCGACGAGCGAGACGAGCGCGGCGCCCGAGCCCGAGTCGAGCCGGCCCCACAGGAGCTGGGAGATCTTCTCGCGCGCGACGGCGTCGGCCCGGCCCGAGTCCCACACGGGCCGGATCTCGTCGGCGCGCGAGCGGATCGCCTGCCACAGCGACAGCGCGAGCACGAGGTCGGCGGTGTAGGCGTCGGGCGTCGCGGCAGCCTGCGCGGCGGCGTCGAGCCGGTCGAGCTCGGTGCGGCGCTCGTCGAGCCAGGTCTCGAGCGCGCCGAGGTACGCCAAGAGGTCGGCGGCGGGGATCGCCTCGCCGAGCCGTCCCGGCGCCTCGGGTGCGGGGGTGCGCGTCACGGCGTGCGGCCGTACACCGCGGCCGGCGGGGTCGGGGCCGGGCCGAGGCCGCCGAGCCACTCGCCGTAGATCGCGGCCCAGCGCCCGTCGGCCTTCATCTGCTCCAGCACGCCGTTGACGAACCGCACCATGTCGACGTTCTGCGCCGGGACGCCGATGCCGTAGGGCTCGTCGCTGATCGCCTCGCCGACGACCTTCGCGTACGGGTCCTGGGCCGCGAAGCCTGCGAGGATCGTGTCGTCACCCGTGATCGCGTCGACCTTGCCCTGCTGGAACAGCACGAGGCACTGCGTGTGCGTGGTCGCCGGGACGGGCTCGATGCCGGAGAACTGCTCGAGGCGCGTGAGCGTCGTCGTGCCCTCGGGCGCGCACACGCGCTGTCCCTCGAGGTCCGCGATCCCGTTCGCGGTCGAGTCGCGCGTGACGAGCACCTTCTGCCCCGCGTGGTAGTACTCCGCGGAGAACGCGATGGACTCCCAGCGCTCGCAGTTGATGGTGAAGGCGCGCGCGACGAGGTCGACCTCGCCGTTCTCGAGCACCTCGAGCCGCTGCCCCGACGTGATGACGCGGAACTGCAGCCGGTCGGGGTCGCCGAAGATCGCGCGCGACACCTCGTGCAGCACGTCGATGTCGAAGCCCTCGATCTGGCCGGACAGCGGGTTGCGCGCGCCCATGAGCAGCGTGTCCGCCGAGACGCCGACGACGAGCGTGCCGCGGTCGCGGATCGCGGCCATGGTGCTGCCGCCGGGCAGGGCGTCCGGGCCGGGCAGCGCGCCCTCGGGCGCGTACGAGGCGAGCGGGTCGGCGCACTCGGCGGGTGCGGCGGGTGCCGCGGGGGACTCCGTGGCCGACTCGTCCTGCGGGGTGGTCGTCAGGCGCAGGTCCTCCGCGCCGGACGGCCCGGAGCACGCGCCGAGCGTCAGCAGCGCGACGAGCGCCGAGGCCAGCCCGGTCGTGACGACGCCGGCGCGGCGCGCGCGCGTGCCGGTGCGGCGGGTCCCGGCGGGCCGGGCGTGGGGGGCGGGCGTCGTGGTCACCGGTACTCCTCCAGTCGTGCCGTCACGCCGCGCCACGCGAGCAGCGCCGCGACGAGCCCTGCCGCGAGCAGCAGCCAGCCCGCGACGGTGGCCGTGGTCGCCGCGCCGTCGAGGCGGTCGCTCGTCGCGGCGGCGTGGGTCTCGATGTCGTCGCGCGCCGCGGCCGAGAACGCGTCGAACGCGGCGTTGGGGCTCTCGGGGTCGGTCGCGGTCGCGAGGGCGACCGCGTCGTCCCACTGGCCCGCGTCGTCGAGCGCGCGGATCTCGGCGTGCCGCGCGACCCAGGCGTCGAGCGCCTGCGCCGTCGTCCCGTCGAGGTTGCCCTCGGCCGCCGCGGTGTCGAGGCGTGCCGCCGCGTCGTCCGTCGCGGCGACGAACGACTCCTCGTACGTCTGCCCCGAGCCGCGTTTGATGAGCGTGAACGCCTCCATGGACTTCGCGTCGTTCGCGAGCGAGTACGCCTGCGACGCGGCGAGCGTCGCGGCGTACGGGCCGGTCCGCACGTCGTGCGCGCGGGCGCTCGCCTGGGACAGCAGGACCGTCGAGACGACGCCGACGACGAGCAGCACGGCCGTGGCGACGGCGAGCCCCACGTTGAGCACGCGGTGCGTGCGCCGCGCGAGCCAGACCTGGCTCGCGAGGAGCACGGCGAGGGCCAGCAGGCCGGCCGCGAGCACCCACAGCGCGTTGCGCACGCCCGAGAAGTCCGCGGCGACGCGGTCGGCGTCGTCGAGCACGACCTCGTCGAGCGCGGGGAGCATCTGCTCGCGCAGGATCGTCGAGGCCTGGTCGAGGTACGCGGACCCGACGGGGAAGCCCTGGCGGTTGGTGGCGCGCGCCTGCTCGACGAGGCCGGTGTAGACCGTGAGGTCGGCGGCCACCTGGCCCAGCAGCGCGGCGTCCGCCTCGTTGCTGCCCGAGAGCGTGGCGAGACGGTTCGCGGCCTGGTCGACGAGCTCGTCGTACCGCGCACGCTGGTCGGCGGGCTCGAGGCCCCCGACGAGGAACGCCCCGGTGGCGGTCGCGTCCGCGGCGACGAGCGCGTTGCGGACCTCCTGGACCCCGACGAGCTGGGCCGCGTCCTCGCTCGCCGCGGCGAGGGCGCGCGACTGGAGGCTGCCGGCCTGGAACCCGAGGACGCCGAGCGCGAGCGCGGCGAGCACGCACAGCGCCATGACGAGGCGCAGCTTGCCGGGCGTCCGTCGCAGCGCGCCGCGCGCACGGGACACGGCGGCGCCCTGCGAACCCTGCGGGACGACGGCGCCCCCGCCCGGGGCGGTCAGGGCACCGCCCGGCGCGGGTCCGCCGGCCGGGACGATCTGCTGGCCCGCCGGGCGGACCGGGGTGGTCGTCATGCGTTCTCCTCGGCGCTGGAGCGTGCGGTGTCGGGTGCGTCGTCGGTGTCGTCGGTGTCGTCGGTGCCGTCGGTGCCGTCGGTGGTCTCGGTGCTCTCGGGGGCAGGGGACTCGGCCGGCGCGTCCTCGGGTGCGGGCGGCTCGAGCGTCGCGAGGAGCGCGGGAGCGCCCTCGCCGTCCACGAGGTCGACGGGCAGGAGCAGGCGCAGCTCGTCGATCGTCGGGGCGTCGACGTCCTTGAGCCGCCACGCGTGGCGCGCGATCGCGGCGTCGAGCACGTTGCGGGCCCAGCGCGCGTTGCCGAACCCCTCGGTGCGCGGCTGCGCCGCGGCGAGCCGGGCGAAGACGTCGAGCGCCTCGGGGGTCGGCTCGAAGTCGGCCCGGGAGGCCATGCTCGCGAAGATGTCGCGCAGCTCGGCGTCGGCGTAGTCCTCGAACGTGATGGTCGTGGAGAACCGCGACTCGAGGCCGGGGTTCGTCGCGAGGAAGTCGGCCATCGGGCCGGGGTAGCCGGCGACGATGACGACGAGCTCGTCGCGGTGGTCCTCCATGTCCTTGACGAGGGTGTTGATCGCCTCGGCGCCGTACTGGTCCTCCGCGAGCCCGTACGCCTCGTCGACGAACAGGACGCCGCCGAGCGCGGTCGCGACGACCTCCGACGTCTTGACGGCCGTCTGCCCGAGGTAGCCCGCGACGAGCTCCGAGCGGTCGACCTCGACGAGGTGGCCCTTCTCGAGCAGCCCGAGCGCGCGGTAGATGCCCGCGACGAGCCTCGCGACCGTCGTCTTGCCCGTGCCCGGGTTGCCGAGGAACACGAGGTGGCGCGTGAGCGTGGGGCGGGTCAGGCCCGCCTCGGTGCGCAGCTTCTCGACGCGCAGCAGCTCGGTCTGGCGGTGGATCTCGTCCTTGACGCGCGTGAGGCCCGTGAGCGCGTCGAGCTCGGCGAGCAGCTCCTCGATCGAGCGCGCGGGCTCCTCCTCGACCGCCGCCTCCGCGGCGGTCTCCATGGCCGTCTCCGCGCTCCCGGCGGTCGCGTCCGCCGTCGTGCCCGACGGCGGGGCGTGCGTCGTGCCGGACGGCGCGGCTCCGCCCCCGGTCCCGCGCGCGCCGAGCGCGTCGAGGATCGACGCGACCGTCGGGACCTCGGGGGCCGGGCGACGCAGCGCGTCGAGCGAGCCCTGCGCGGCGAGCAGGTCGCCGAGGTCGAACGGGTCCGCCCCGCCCGTCGTGCGGGGGGCGGCGAGCGGGCCGCCCGCGGCGGGCGTCGGGCCCGACGGCGCGTGGCCGACAGCGGGAGCGGCCACTGGGCCGGCTCCGGCCTGCTGGACCGCGGCGGTCGAGGCGGCGGCCCCGGCGACGTGCGGGCCGGGGGAGCCGAGGCGCGCAGCCGCGCGGGCGACGTCGGCGAGCGCCTGCCCGTACGCGGTCGCGTGCTTCGAGCGCGCTGCCCCGAGGGCGGCGAGGACGTCGGTCGGGGACGTGCGCCAGCGCCGGGCGCTCGACGCCGCGGTGAAGAACGCGCCCGTCGCCGCCGGGTCGTGGCCCAGCGCGGCGAGCCACGCCGCCGGGGCGCCGGGGGAGGACTCGGCGACGGCCGCGGCGAGGCGCGCGCCCTCGTCGCGGGCGGCCTCCTCGTCGACGCCCGCGGTACGCGCGGCGGCGTCCAGCGCGTCGAGCGCCGCCGCGAGGGTCGGGGTGTCCGGGGTGGTCACGGTGCCTCCAGTCGTCCGGGCTCCGACGGCGGGCCCGGCTGCGGCGTGCCCCGGCCCGCGCCAGGGTCGAGCGCGATTGACGAGTCGCGGAACTTCTCCGCGAGGAACGCGCCGTGCGCGACGAGGGCCGCGGCGTCGGCCCGCGAGACGGCGTCGGAGATCTTGTCGAGCGTCACGCCGAGCAGGTCGAGCTGGTCGCACAGCAGCATGAGCGACGTCTTGCCCTGCGCCACGACCCGCCGGTCGGCGAAGTCGCGCGGCAGGCGCAGGTAGGCGCCGACGGCCTCGGGCAGGTAGCTCGTCGCCGTCGCGACGACCGTGTGCGCCTGCTGCGACCCGCCGCCGAGGCGGTCGAGGCGCGGGACCATCTCCTCGACCGTGCCGGTGATGCGGTGCACGCGCGCCGTCACGGCGGGCGGCACGCGCCCCTCGATCTGCTGCTCGACCCGCTCGACCGACGCGAGGATGTCGGTCGACGTGGGCGGGGCCGGCAGCCCGTGCTCGGGCTCGGGCGCGGAGGACCGGCCGCCGAGGCGGCCGATCACGTCGGAGAACCAGCCCATCTAGCTCGGGGTCCGATCTGTGGTGCGGGGAGGGGTGGTCGGGGGACGGCGCGTCACAGCCGGCCGATGTCGAGCGAGCCGCTGCCCGCCTGCGACTGGTCGGAGCGGCGCGCGCGGTCCAGGTACTCGTTCGCCTTCGTCGTCTCGGTCTCCAGGACGCCGATCGTCTGCGCCATGGAGTCGAGCGCCTGCGTCTTGAACGTCGAGATCGAGTCGAGCGTCGCGTAGATGTTGGCGAACGCCTGCTGGAGCTGCGGGAGGCCGACGGTCGCGCTCGCGGCCTGCTGCTGGATGCTCGCCGACTGGTCCGCCAGCATCTTCGAGGTCGACGCGATCATGTTCGACGTCGTCGTGTTGAGCGCCGTGATCTGGTCGAGCACGAGCTTCTGGTTCGCGAGCGCCTGCGCCACGATGACGGCGGTGCGCAGCGCCGAGATCGTCGTGGTCGTCGCGCGGTCGACGCCCTTGATGAGCTCGAGGTTGTTCTTCATGATGATGTCCATCGCGAGGTAGCCCTGGATGGACACCGCGAGCTGCGTGAGCAGGTCCTGGTGCTTCTGGCGCACGTAGAACAGCACGTCCTCGCGCAGCGCCTGGGCCCGCTCCGGGTCGCTCGCCTCGATCTCCGCGATCTTCGTGGACAGCTCGGTGTCGAGGCGCTCGGCGATGAAGATGTACTGGTTGAGCCGCGCCATCGTGTCCCAGAGGTTCTGCTTCTCCAGGTTGAGCGCCGCGTTGTCCTTGCGGAGCTCGTCCTGACCGTTGTAGAGCGACTGGACGATCGCGTTGAGCTGCTTCTGCGAGCTCTCGTAGCGGCGGAAGTAGTCCTGGAGCTTCCCGCCGAACGGGATGAGGCCCAGGAACTTCTTGCCGACGCTCGCCTCGCTCGGGTCGAGGTCCTCCACGGTGCGGCGCAGCTCGAGCAGCGACTTGCTCACCTTCGAGCTGTCGGACACGCCGCCCTCGCGCAGCTCCTTCACGGGCATCTCCAGCATGCGGTTGGAGACGTCGGCCGCGGCGCGGATGTCCTTGTCGCCCATCTTGCGGACGTCGTCCGCCTTCGCGCCGAACTCGGGGGAGCGGGTGTCCGTGGTCAGGAGCTGGTCGAGGTAGGACGACACCTTCGACTCGAGACCCGGGATGGCCGCCTCGTCGATGCGCGGCGCGAGCGCCGGGGCCTGGGTGGCCGCGACCGGCTTGACGGGCTCCGGGGCGCTGAGCGTGAGCGTCTCCGTCGGGGCGGGGGGCTGGAGCGGTGCTGCCTCGGTCATGTCGGTCCTTCGCTCGTGCGTGCCGTCGGACGCCGTCGGTGGCGGGTGGAGGACGCCCTCGCGGGCTCCCCCTCGACCCGGGCGAACCGGGTGGAACCGGCCTGCGCCGGTCGGGCGAGTATATCTACGACCGGTGGCCGGATCTTTACCCTTTCCGGGGATCGGGAGGGTGAGAACTCCCCATGTCAGACCAACGTTCGGGCCGCCGGCGAGTTCCGCCGTCGGCTCGCACGGGCACGTTCCGGGGACGCCCGGCTGTGCCGGACGTGAGCGGGACCCGGACGGCTGACGAGGCCTGGTCGCGGCCCACCTGCGCCCGTCGGTCGCTCAGGGTCGGCGATCTGGTCCTTGCGCTCCGTCGACGGCACGAGGCTCCCGCTCCTGCCGGTCGGACGTGAAGGCCTCGATCACGAGCTCCGCCGCGCGCACGCTCTCCTCGGGCACGTGCTCGTCGTAGAACCAGGTGCGGCCCTCACCGTCGGGGGTGAGCGCGACGGTCACCGCCTCCGCGAACGCCTCCCGCGCTGGACGGAGGGTCGGCCGCTCGCGGTCGAGCTCGACGACGACGAGGTCCCGGAGGTCGTCCTCCGAGAGGCCCAGCAGCGCGTCGAGCACGTGCCCGAGCTCGTGCCGCACCGTGGTGCGGACGTGCTGCTCGAGGAGCTCCCCATCGACGGCGTCGCCGTCGTCACCGTAGGCGGCGACGTCCTCGACGAGCCAGACCCGCGGCGCCTCCCCGGGCCGCACGATCGCGTCGGCGAAGCCCCACCACCCGACGCCGCCCGGGACGAACCGCCACCGCACGTCGCACACCGGCAGCCCGCGCGCCCCGAGCCGCTCGATCTCCTCCCACGCGATCGCGTTGACGACGCCCGCGACGTCGTCGGGCACGCACGACGTCCCGGGCGTCACGGGGGAGTAGGCGGCGAAGCGCGGGGGCGGGACGGTCGCGGGCAGGTCGGCGCTCGCGGTCGAGCCGACGAGCGTGGCCGGGACGGCGAGGAGGAGGGCAGCGCAGAGCGCGCGACGGCGAGCGTGCCCCCAGCGACCCACGTAGCGGAGAGAGGGACATGCGCCGTTCCTGATACCCGGGGTGCGAGACGGCCGCCTCGGCCGACACGAGCGTGTGGGGGATCGTCGCGCCGCAGGCGCTTCCAGGCTGGCCCGGGCGTGACGTGCCTCGCGCGGGGGGTCGCGCGTGGTCCCCCGAGCGGGACTCGAACCTGCACCCTACGGATTCTCAAGTTCGGAAGATGGAGACGAGGTTCAGGATATCTCCGACAACGACGGACGAGCTTGGGGTTGAGGGCGTGTTTCGCACGGCCCCGCGCCGGCCGCAGCCTGTTCAATGAGACGGGCCCGGTGGCCGCGGGCGATCAACGCGACGCGCCCGGGTGAAGTCTGGTCACAGGTTGGTCTCAGGTACTGGTGTACCAGGACGCGCGGCGGCGATGCTGCGAGCGTCGGGGGGAGCGGTTCCACCCGTGCGGAGAGGCACGACATGAAAATGTGGCAGAGGGCGACAGCGGCTGTCGCCACGGTTGGGCTGGGGCTCGCGGTCGCGGTCTCAGCGGCGGCACCGGCGAGCGCACGATGGGTTCCGGACGGGTACTACCTCACGAAGTACACCGGCGAGATCTGGCACGTCGACAGCGGCGCGGGTGAGATCTACCCGATCACGTACGACGAGTGGCGCAATGCGGGTTTCCCGTCTCCCAAGGCGGCCCCGACGAACTACGTGAAGTACTCGTGGGCCCCGAGCATCCACGCGGTCACGTTCTTCGACCCGGCTGACCCGAACGTGTGGCTCTGGGACGAGCTGAGCTTCGCGGACTGGTCGCGGGCGGGCAAGCCCGCTCCCCGCAACGCGGGGTGGATCGAAGGCTCGTACGTGTACAAGTGGGGCACGTCCGCCGAGATCTTGATCGAAGAGCCCAACGGCGGGGTGAACCACAAGCTCACCTACAACGAGTGGCGCGACACCGGGTTCAAGCCGTACGTGAACCGGGCCAACGAGGGCTTCGTCAAGTATTCCTGGGACTCGACCATCGTGCGGCTGACCAACATCTCCGCCGGCCAGGGCTACCGCCTGAGCTACGGCGAGTGGCAGGCCGAGGGCTTCCCCACACCGCAGGTCGTCAACCGGGTCAACGGCGACCAGGTCTACCAGAACTACGGCTCGCCGACGCTGTACTACGCGGGTCCGGGGCTCAACCGTGCGATCAACTACGCCGAATGGACCGCGATGGGTCAGCCCCGACCGATCGTCTACGGCGCGCCGGGGCGGCCGAGCTTCGACAAGGACTGCAAGGACTACCCGAGCCAGGCAGCTGCCCAGGCTGAGTACCGCCACTACTACTCCCTGTACGGCGACGTGTTCGGTCTCGACGCTGACAACGACGGCATCGCGTGCGAGAGCTACTTCGGCTGACGCGGTCGTGAACGTCGAGAAGCGCCCCGCCCTCCCGAAAGAGCGGGGCGCTTCGTCATGCCGCGGCAAGGTCAGGTGAATCGAGAGTCGTCGTGGCGCTTGGTTTCGCGCAAGTGCGTCACCGCGCCGCGCTCGTCGGCGGTCAGGGCCGTGATGGCGGGGGTGCGGTCCCGGCCGACGGCCGGGAAGGTCGGTGTCGAGGAGAGGCCGAGGTGGCGCAGCCACGCGTCGACGGCGGGGATCGCCATGATCCGGGCGAGCGATGCGGCAACGGCCGCGAGGACCGCGCCGACAGCGACCACTCAGGCGAGCCATGTGTCGGACACGAACTCGCCGAGCTCGTCGTGCAGGATCGCCGCGACGACGCGACGATGACCTTGCCCTCCCCAGGCCCATGCCGCCTATGTGACGCCGGGCACGTTGCGGCCGCCCGCCAAGAGCAGGTGAGATTGTGCGGTGCTGCCCAGCGTTTGCCCAGCAGGGCAGCGGCTCCGGCGCCGCTGACGTGCGTTCTGACAGGTCCGGCGTGGTGCCCCGAGCAGGACTCGAACCTGCAACCTACGGATTAGAAGGCCGTTGCTCTATCCATTGAGCTATCGAGGCGCGCGCCCATCGTAGTGGGAGCCGGGCGTGCTCGGGAGGTGGGGCCGCGGCGGTGGAACCGCAGGTCGGGTGGTCGTGCGTCGTCCGGCGCGTGCGTTTGGCGGGGCCCTCGACAGCGGTCACTATGAACCAGTGAGAACCCCAGACGCCGCCACGAGCGACGCGAGCGCCACCTCGGCCGGCCGGTCGCCGGGCTCGTGGCGTCCCGCTCAGGCGACCGAGGAGCTCGGTGTCACGGTCTTCGACGTCGCGCGCGACCTGCGCCGCGACGTGGCGGACGTGCGCCTCCCGCTCGCGATCGACGGCGCGACCGAGGCCGACGCCTCGCGCCGCCGTCTGCTGACCCAGCTCGACGAGCACCTGCTGCCGCGGCTGCGGGAGCTGTCGTCGCCCGCGATCGTGGTCATCGCGGGGTCGACGGGGGCGGGCAAGTCGACGCTGTACAACTCGCTGCTCGGCGAGGAGGTGTCGCAGGCGGGCGTGCTGCGGCCCACGACGCGCGAGCCGGTGCTCGCGTTCAACCCGCTCGACGCGGACGTCATCGTCGAGGGCCCGGTGACGCGCGTGGCGCGCGTGATCGACCACGACGGCGTGCCGCGCGGCACGGGCCTGCTCGACGCCCCGGACCTCGACTCGCTGCTGTCGGAGAACCGCGACACGGCCAGCCTGCTCCTCGAGGCGGCGGACCTGTGGCTGTTCGTCACCACGGCGTCGCGCTACGGCGACGCGCTGCCGTGGCAGGCGCTGTCGCGCGCGAAGGAGCGCGGCGCGAGCGTCGCGATGGTCCTCAACCGCGTCCCGCGCGAGACGCTCACGACGATCCGCGGTGACCTCCTCCAGCGGCTGCGCGACCACGGCATGGACGGCGTGCCGCTGTTCGTCGTGCCCGACGTCGGCCCGCACGAGGGCCTGCTCGACCGCTCGGTCGTCGCGCCGGTCGCGCGCTGGCTGACGATGCTCGCGGGCCCGGACCGCTCCCGCGCGGTGATCGTGCGCACGCTCAAGGGGTCGCTCGCGGCCCTGCCCGACTGGGTCACCGGCGTCTCGGACGCGGTGGAGGAGCAGGTCGAGGCCGCGGCGGACCTGCGTTCCGCCGTCGAGCGGGCGCTGCCGCCCGTGCAGGAGACCGTGCGCCGCACCGCGCGGGACGGTGCCGTCGCGCACGGGTCGCTCGAGGCGCGCTGGGCCCAGGTGACGGGTGCCGGGCGGGTCGACCGCGTCAAGGTGCGGGGCGGCGTCGTGCGGTCGTCCCGCCGCCGGGGCCGCGCGCGCGACCTGGTGCTCGCCCCGCTGCTCGACGAGACCCGCGACGCGGCGCGCCGCACGCTCGCCGCGGACGGCGTCCTCGCGTACGAGGCGCTGCGCGCGGCGCTCGACGGCGACCGCCCGCTGCCCGGCGGGGCCGACGTCCTGCCCGCCGAGGACGCCGCCGCCGCGCGCCGGGAGGCGTCCGCGACGACCCAGGTGCAGCAGTGGGCGACGCGCGCCGAGCACGTGGTGGCCGCGCTCGGGGCGCCGTCGGCGTCGGAGGCGGGCCGTGCCGCGGTGAAGGCGTTCGGGGAGACGGGCGTCGCGGCGCTGCTCCTCGCCGGCGCGGCAGGGAACGACGACGCCGCCCGGCTCGTGCGGACCGTGCTCGCCGACGAGGGCGACGAGGCGGTCGCCGCGCTGCGCGACGACCTCGCCGACCGGGCCGCGACCATGGTCGAGCGGGAGGCGGAGCCCGTCCTCACGACGCTCGCCGACCCCGCGCTCGCCGCGGACGCCGCCGTCGGCCTGCGCCTACGACTCGCCGAGCTGAGGAGGCTCATGTGACGTCCCACGACGCCCAGCTGCGCGCCCGGGTCGACGACCTCGCGCGCGCGGTGGACCTCGCGGGCGACCGCCTCGACCCCGCCGTCGCGGCCCAGGTCCGCGACGCGATCGGCGGCGTGCGCGAACGCCTCGCGCTCGGCGTCGACCACACCGTCGTCGCGCTCGCGGGCGGCACCGGGTCGGGCAAGTCGAGCCTCTTCAACCGGGTGTCGCGCCTCGACTTCGCCGACGTCGGCGTCAAGCGGCCCACGACGGCCCGGGTCACGGCGTGCTCGTGGAGCGACGCCGCGACGGCGCTGCTCGACTGGCTCGACGTCGACCCCGAGCGTCGTATCACGCGCGACGGCGAGCTCGACGCCGAGGACGAGTCGGCGCTCGGCGGCCTCGTCCTGCTCGACCTCCCGGACCACGACTCGATCGAGCCCGCCCACCGCGCGGTCGTCGACCGGGTGCTGCCGCTCGTCGACCTGCTCGTGTGGGTCGTCGACCCGCAGAAGTACGCCGACGACGCGCTGCACTCGGGCTACCTGCAGAAGTCGACGGGGCTCGAAGGCTCCATGGTCGTCGCGCTCAACCAGATCGACACCGTCCCCGAGGCGCGCCGCGCGTCGCTCGTCGAGGACATGGGCCGCCTCCTGCAGGAGGACGGGCTCGACGGCGTCTACGTCACCACCGTCTCCGCGCGCACCGGCGAGGGCCTGGACGAGCTGCGGTCGCTGCTCGAGCAGGCGGTCGCGCGACGCAGCGTCGCCGCGAGCCGCGTCGCGGGCGAGCTCGACCGCGCCGGGGCGCTCCTCCTGGAGCAGCTCCCGGGCGACGTCCCGTGGACGATGAGCACGGCCGTCGAGGAGGAGGTCGACGCGCTCGCCGACGCCACGGGCCTCGCCGCGGTCGCGGGTCAGGTCGGCGCGGCCGTGCGCAACGGGTACGGGCGGCCCGAGTTCTCGCCGCCGCAGCCCGACGCCGTCGCCCTGTCGCGCTCGCGCTGGCTCGCGCGCGCCGGGCGCTCGCTGCGGTCCGGCTGGCAGAAGGCCCTCGACGAGGCCGTCGCGCCGTCTCCGCGCGTCGCCGAGGCGACGCGGTCCGCGCTCGCGAAGATCCCCCTCGACACGCGCGGGCCGTCGTCCTCGCGCCCCACGCGGCGCGCGGCCTGGTCGGCGCTCGCGGTCGGGGTCGTGGCGGGGGTCCTGGCGGTGCTCGGGTCGCTGCGCGTGCTCGACCTCGGGCGCACGCTCGTCACGGTGTGCGCGGTCGTGGCGGCGGTCGCCGTCCTGGGCGCCGTGGTCGCGTTCCTCGTCGCGCTCCAGGTGCGGCGCACGCTCGCCCGTCGCCGGGAGCAGCAGGTCCTCGCCTCGGGGCGCGGCGCGATCGAGCGCGTCGTGCAGGACGCGATGGGCCGGCCCACCCAGGAGCTCCTCGACCTGCACCGGCAGGTGCGCGAGCTGGCGCAGTCCGCGCGGGACAAGACGCCTGCCGCGCCGCTCACCGGGGCACTACGGCTACCCCCAGGCATGGACGGCGCAGGCTCGTCCACAGGCGAGGGCCCGACGCCGGACGGCACCGCCGCTCCCACCGCACCCTGAGGCGGTGGCCGGGACCAGCCCGGCCGTCGACCTCAGGAGGAACCATGCCCGGTGACGTCACGGTCACGCTGTCCGGCTTCGTCGCGACCACGCCCACGCTGTTCCGCTCGCAGTCGGGCAACGACTTCACGAGCTTCCGGATCGCCCAGACCCGGCGCTACCTCGACCGCGAGCGTGGCGAGTGGGTCGACGGCCGCACGCTGTGGTTCACGGTCAAGGTGTGGAAGAACACCGCGCGCAACGTCGCGCTCTCGCTCCACAAGGGCGACCCGGTCGTCGTCACGGGTCGGCTCTCGCTCGACGAGTGGGACGGCCCGGACGGCCCGCGCACGAGCCTCGTCGTCGAGGCGACGGCGCTCGGCCCGGACCTCACGCTCGGCGAGGCGCGGTTCACGCGCACGGTGCACCGGCGCGACGACGACGCCACGCGCCGCACCGAGGGCGGCCCCGCCGACGTGGCCGACGGCGACCCGCCCGCCCCGGCCGGCACGCTCGACCCGACCGGCGGGCCTGGCGCCGCAGGCGGGGGCGACGCGGGCGGGGGCCCGGGCGACGGCCGCGGTGAGCCTGTCCCCGGTGAGCCCGCGCTCGACGAGCCTGCCGACGACGACCCGTGGGCGGCGGCGGAGGTCGCCGCGGCGCTGGGCGGGGAGCCCGGCGCGGTGGGTCCCGCCGACGACCAGCGCGTCGCCGTCGCGTCCCCTGCCACGGGCGACTCCGGCGCCGCGCCCGTCGGGGACGGCCCGCCCGTCGGGGACGGCCCGCGCGGCGCGGGTGGCCCCGCGGGCGCCCGTGCGCCGCGTGCCCGCACCGCCCGGAAGGGGAGCGTGACGGCGGCCGCCTGAGCCGTGGGACGGGGCGGCGTCGTGACCTTCGACCGGTCGCGGCGCCGTCGGGCGCGTCCCGGCGGCCCGACCGCGTAGGCTGAGTGGTCGACGAATCCCGTACCTCTCCCGACCGAAACGGTGGAACGACAGGCTGTGGCTGAGTTCATCTACTCCATGTACAAGGCGCGCAAGGCGCACGGAGACAAGGTCATCCTCGACGACGTCTCCCTGAACTTCCTGCCCGGCGCCAAGATCGGCGTCGTGGGCCCCAACGGCGCCGGGAAGTCCACGATCCTCAAGATCATGGCCGGCCTGGACACGCCGTCGAACGGTGAGGCGCGCCTCTCCCCGGGGTACAGCGTCGGCATCCTGCTCCAGGAGCCGCCGCTCAACGAGGAGAAGACTGTGCTCGGCAACGTCCAGGAGGCCGTTGCCGACATCCTCGCCAAGAAGCAGCGCTTCGACGAGATCTCCGCGCTCATGGCGGAGCCCGACGCGGACTTCGACGCGCTCCTCGCCGAGATGGGCACGCTCCAGGAGGCGATCGACGCCGCCGACGCGTGGGACCTCGACTCGCAGCTCGAGCAGGCGATGGACGCGCTGCGCTGCCCGCCGCCGGACGCCGACGTGTCGGTGCTCTCCGGCGGTGAGCGACGCCGCGTCGCGCTGTGCAAGCTCCTGCTCGAGAAGCCCGACCTGCTGCTGCTCGACGAGCCCACGAACCACCTGGACGCCGAGTCCGTGCTGTGGCTCGAGCAGCACCTCGCGACGTACCCGGGTGCGATCCTCGCCGTCACGCACGACCGCTACTTCCTCGACCACGTCGCGGAGTGGATCTGCGAGGTCGACCGCGGGCGCCTCTACCCGTACGAGGGCAACTACTCGACGTACCTGGAGAAGAAGCAGGAGCGTCTCCAGGTCCAGGGCAAGAAGGACGCCAAGCTCGCCAAGCGACTGAAGGACGAGCTCGAGTGGGTCCGCTCGAACGCGAAGGGCCGCCAGACCAAGTCGAAGGCGCGTCTCGCCCGCTACGAGGAGATGGCTGCCGAGGCCGAGCGCACGAGGAAGCTCGACTTCGAGGAGATCCAGATCCCGCCGGGCCCGCGCCTGGGCAACCTGGTCCTCGAGGCGTCGAACCTCCAGAAGGGCTTCGACGGGCGCCAGCTCATCGACGGCCTGAGCTTCACGCTGCCGCGCAACGGCATCGTCGGTGTCATCGGCCCCAACGGCGTCGGCAAGACGACGCTGTTCAAGACGATCGTCGGGCTCGAGCCGCTGGACGGCGGCGAGCTCAAGGTCGGCGAGACCGTGTCGATCTCGTACGTCGACCAGTCGCGCGGCGGCATCGACCCGAAGAAGACGCTGTGGGAGGTCGTGTCCGACGGCCTCGACTTCATCAAGGTCGGCAACGTCGAGATCCCGTCGCGCGCGTACGTCGCGTCGTTCGGGTTCAAGGGCCCGGACCAGCAGAAGCCCGCAGGCGTCCTGTCCGGTGGTGAGCGCAACCGCCTCAACCTCGCGCTGACGCTCAAGCAGGGCGGCAACCTCCTGCTGCTCGACGAGCCGACGAACGACCTCGACGTCGAGACCCTGGGCTCGCTCGAGAACGCGCTGCTCGAGTTCCCCGGCTGCGCCGTCGTGGTGTCCCACGACCGGTGGTTCCTCGACCGCGTGGCGACCCACATCCTCGCGTACGAGGGCACCGAGGAGAACCCGGCGAGCTGGTACTGGTTCGAGGGCAACTTCGCCTCCTACGAGGAGAACAAGGTGGAGCGTCTCGGCGCGGAGGCGGCCCGTCCGCACCGCGTGACGTACCGCAAGCTCACGCGCGACTGAACTACCGTCGTCGCACGGCTCGGCACGACGCCGGGCGGGACCCGTTCCCGCCCGGCGTCGGCGCGTCCAGGCCCGTCCTGGCAGGCCGAGCCGGCGGGAAGGTCGTGCCGTCGGGCTCGCGAGCCGTCAGCCCGTCCAGACCTCCAGGCGCCCAGCCGTCAGGACCTCGGCGTTCCAGCGGGACGGACCGTCCCCGCCGTCCGTGGCGGCTCGGCGACGCGGAAAGGCGTTGACGCGCGCTGCGGCCGGTCGCGAGGATCCCTCGGCATGACCCTCGACCTCGCCCCCTCGCGCGTGCGCCCCTCCTGGCCCGACCTCCCGGCGGCGGTCCGCGCTGCCGTCGAGACCCGGCTGAGTGCCGGCGTCTCGGGCTGGACGAGCCACGACGGCGGCTACTCGCAGGGGCTCGCGTCGACGCTCCGGACCGACGCGGGCGACGTGTTCGTCAAGGCGGTCGGGCCCGAGCACCCCTTCACCGCCGACCTGTACCGCCGCGAGGCGCGGACCGCGCGGGCGCTGCCCGCCGGGACACCGGCGCCTGCGCTCCGCTGGGTGCTCGACGACGACCTCGACGGTGCGGGGCCCTGGGTCGCGCTGGCGTTCGACGCCGTGCCCGGCCGGGCCGTCGCTACGCCGTGGCGCGACGACGAGCTCGCGGCGGTCACGGATCTCGCGCGCCGCATCGGCGAGGTCGAGGTGCCCGCCGACTCCCCGCTCCCGCGCTTCGCGGACACGGTGGAGTGGCGCGAGTGGGAGGACCTCGCGGACCGTCGTCCGGCGGGCCTGGGCACGTACGACCCGTGGGTCGCGGACCGCCTCGACCGGCTCGCCGTGCTGGCGGAGTCGTGGCCCGAGGCCACGGCGGGGGACCACCTCGTCCACGGCGACCTCCGGGGCGACAACACGGTGCTCGTCGACCGTGCGGCCGTCGCGGTCGACTGGCCGTGCGCCGCGCGGGGTGCCGCGTTCTGCGACGCGGTCGGCATGCTCCCGGCCGTGCAGGTCGAGGGCGGTCCGCCGCCCGAGGAGATGCTGCGGCGTCACCCTCTGCCGCGCGACGTCGAGCCCGACGCCGTGACCTCCTACCTCGCTGCGCTGACCGGCTACTTCCTCAAGTCCTCGCTCGACCCGGCGCCGCCGGGCATCCCGCACCTGCGCGCGTTCCAGCGGGCGCAGGCCGAGGTCGGGGTCGCGTGGCTCCGGCACCGCCTGGGGGAGTGACCCTCTGCGAGACCGGCTCGTGCGGTCGCGGTCGACCCTCGCAGGGGCGGTCTCGACCCTTGCGCGTCGATGTCGGGGGGTGCGGGGACGGTCCTCTCGTGTCCCATCGGGCCTGGCCAGCGGCATTCCGGCAGACTGACGGGATGACGGCCAGCGGTGACTCCGGAGACGACGCGGTCCGTCCGGACGCGCCGACCCCCGACGGCACGCGCCCCGATGGCACGCGCCCCGACGGACCGCGCGCCGGCGGGGTCGCGGCGAGCGCCTCGGCGACCACGGGGCTCGTCGAGGCGCTGGAGATCCTGCGGGGGCGGCTCGCCGCCACGCGGCTCCCGCTCGACCTGCCCGGTGCGGCGCTCGCGCGCGAGGACCTCGGCCTCGCGGTCCACCAGCTCGACGACTACCTGCTGCCCCGCCTGCGCTCGCACGCGGCGCCGCTGCTCGTCGTCGTCGGCGGGTCGACCGGAGCGGGGAAGTCGACGCTCGTGAACTCCCTCCTCGGCGAGCACGTCTCGGCGCCCGGCGTGCTGCGCCCGACGACGCGCGCGCCCGTCCTCGTCCACCACCCGCTCGACGAGCGCTGGTTCTCGACCGACCGCGTGCTGCCCGGGCTCGCGCGCGTGAGCGAGCACGGCGCGCGGTCCGCAGCCCCCGGCACCCCGACCGGCACCCCGACCGGTCCCGGGACCAGGCCCGGCGAGCCCGCCACGCCGCCCGACCCGACGCGCACGCTGCGCCTCGTCGCGAGCGACGCGCTGCCGCAGGGCCTCGCGCTCGTGGACGCGCCCGACGTCGACTCCGTGGAGACGGCGAACCGCGAGCTCGCCGCGCAGCTCCTCGCCGCGGCCGACCTGTGGCTGTTCGTCACGACGGCCGCCCGCTACGCCGACGCCGTCCCGTGGGACCTCCTGCACCGTGCCGCCGAGCGCCGCGCGCAGGTCGCGATGGTCCTCGACCGGGTCGACCCGGGCACCGAGGCCGTGGCGGACGACCTGCGCCGGATGATGGACGAGAACGGCCTCGACGCCGCGACGCTCTTCGTCGTGGGGGAGTCCGAGCTCGTCGACGGCTTCCTCCCCGAGCGGGCGGTCGCCGCGGTGGCGTCGTGGCTGTCCGCGCTCGGGGCGGACGGCGACGAGCGGGACCGCGTCGCGACCGCGACGCGCGACGGGGTCGTGGACGACCTCGTGCGCCGGGCGGTCCTCGTGGCGGGTGCGGCCGACGCGCAGGCGGCGTCGGACGCGCGCCTGCGCGCCGTCGTCGAGCGCGCGTACGACGAGGCGGCGACGACCGTGGACGCGGCGACGAGCGACGGGGCGCTGCTGCGCGGCGAGGTGCTCGCGCGCTGGCAGGACTTCGTGGGCACGAGCGAGCTGTTCCGCTCCGTCGAGCAGGGCGTCGGCCGGGTCCGCGACGCGCTCGCGGCGTTCTTCCGCGGGCGTCCGGCGCAGGCGCCGCAGGTCGAGCAGGCGATCGCGCACGGCCTGGAGGCGGTGGTCCTGGACGCGACGGACGTCGCGGCCGAGCGCGCCTACGGCGGGTGGCGCGCGGACCCGGCGGGGTCGGCCCTGCTCGACGGGCTCGACCTGGCGCGGTCGTCCGCGGGCGTGCGGGCGCGCGTCGCGGAGGAGATCCGGGGCTGGCAGTCCGACGTCCTCGACCTCGTGCGCGAGCAGGGCGCGGGCAAGCGCGGCGCCGCGCGGGCGTTGTCCTTCGGCATCAACGGGCTGGGGCTGAGCCTCATGGTCGTCGTGTTCGCCTCGACCGGCGGTCTGACCGGCGCCGAGGTCGGGATCGCGGGCGGGACGGCGATCCTCGCGCAGAAGCTCCTGGAGGCCGTGTTCGGCGACGACGCGGTGCGGCGTCTGACGCGGACCGCGCGCGAGCGGCTCGCGGAGCGGGTGCGCGTGGTGCTCGACGACGAGGCGCTGCGCTACACCGCGCAGCTCGACGCGCTCGGGACGGCCGACGCCGACGAGACCGCCCACTCCGTGCTCGAGGCGGCGCGCGCGGTCGAGGCGGCGGCCCGGGTCGAGCGGTCCGCACGCCCTGCCGTCGCGCCCGGTGCGGACGGCGGCCGGACCGCCGTGGGTCGGCACGCCGCGCGTCTCCTGCGGGGCGCGGGGTGGACGCCCCCGCCTCCGGACGAGCCCGCGGTCGCGCCGGGGGACGAGGCGGCCGAGCCGGCCCGGCGACCCGGGTTCTGGCGCCGCCTGCTGGGGGGTGAGCAGGCATGACGATCGACCTCGCGGCGCGCACGACCGCGCTGGAGACCGCCGTGCGTGCGGGGGAGGGACGCGTCGACGCCGACCTGCTCGCCGACGCACGGACCGTCGTGGCCCGCGCACGCGAGCGGGCCGGGCTCTCGGCCGACCACACCGTCGTCGCGCTCGCGGGCGCGACCGGCTCCGGCAAGTCGTCGGTGTTCAACGCGCTCGCGGGCACCGAGCTCGCGACGGTCGGGGTGCAGCGGCCCACGACGGCCCACCCGCTCGCCGCGGTGTGGGGCGCGTCGGGACCCGCCGCCGGCCCGGCGGGACCGGCCGCCCTCCTCGACTGGCTCGAGGTGCGGCGGCGCCACGAGATGGGCACCCCGCTCACGTCCGGCGACCCGGGCGACGCGCGCGCGGGCGGCGGCCTGCGCGCGCTCCTGCGTGGTCGCCGCGCGGGTGAGCTGACGAGCGGCCTCGTGCTGCTCGACCTGCCCGACCACGACTCGGTCGTCGTCGAGCACCGCGTGCGCGCGGAACGCCTCGTCGAGCGGGCAGACCTGCTCGTGTGGGTCGTCGACCCGCAGAAGTACGCGGACGCCGCGCTGCACGAGCGCTACCTGCGTCCGCTCGCGGGGCACGGGTCGGTCGTCGTCCTCGTGCTCAACCAGGTGGACCGGCTCACGCCCGCCGACGCCGACGCGTGCCTCGCCGACCTGCGCCGGCTCGCTGCCGAGGACGGGCTCGCCGACGCGCGCGTGCTCGGCGTCTCGGCCCGCACCGGCCAGGGCCTGGACGAGCTGCGGGGGCTGCTCGCGGACGCCGCGGCCCGGCGGCGCGCGTCGAACGACCGGCTCGCGGCCGACGTGCGCGCGGTCGCGCGCCGCGTCGCCGCGGCGTGCGGGGAGCCCGTCCCGGAGCGCGCGGCGCGCCGCGCGCGCGACGGCCTCGTCGATGCCCTGGAGGCCGCGGCGGGCGTCCCGACGGTCGTCGCCGCCGTGCGCGGCTCGGCCGTGCGGGACGCGCGCGCCGCGACGGGCTGGCCCGTGACGCGCTGGGTCGGCCGGTTCCGGCCCGACCCGCTGCGCCGCATCGGGCTGCGCACCGGCCCTGCGCCGGGCTCGGCCCGCGCGCGGGCGGCGAAGGAGCTGGGCACGGGCGAGAGCGCGAGCCGGCCCGAGCTCGCGCGGACCTCGCTCCCGGCGGTCGGTGCCGCGCTGCGGGCCGGTGCCCAGACGGCGGTGCGCGACTACGCGGCCGAGGCCACCGCGGGCGTGCCGGACGACTGGGCGCTCGCGGTGCGCCGTCGGGCGTCCGAGGGTGCGGCCGACCTCGCCGACGCGCTCGACCAGGCCGTCGCGGGGACGGAGCTCGAGGCGGCCCGCCGTCCGGTGTGGTGGCGCGTCGTCGGCGCGTTCCAGTGGCTCGTGCTCGCGGCGCTCGTCGTGGGCCTGCTGTGGCTCGCCGCGCTGTGGGGGTTCACCTACCTGCGCCTGCCCGAGCCGCCGACGCCGGTCCTCACGCTCGGCGGCCCGGGCGCCCCGGAGCTGCCGTGGCCGACGCTCCTCGCCCTCGGCGGGATCGTCGTGGGCGTGCTCGTCGCGCTCGTGTCCCGCGTCGCGGCCGCGGTGGGCGGACGACGGCGGGCGGCGCGCGCCCGACGGCGGCTGCGCGACGCCGTCGGCCAGGTGGCCGACCGACTCGTGCGGCTCCCCGTGGGCGAGGAGCTCTCCGCGCTCGCGAGCTGCCGCGCCGCGGCCCTCGTCGCCGCGTCCTGACCACCCCACCCCCTCCTGGCGCCGAGCACGATGTTGCCGTCGTCTTAGCGCCCAGGACGACGGCAACCTCGTGCTCGGCGCGGAGGAGCCTCGTGGTCGGCGGGCCGGTGGAGAATGGACCCGGTCCGGTGACCGGGGCATCTGCCCGCCGGCCGCGCCGGGCCGCACCGTCGAGCGAGAGGACCCTCCATGACCCGTCTGCACGTCCCCGTCTCCCTGCGGTGGTCGGACCTCGACGCGTACGCGCACGTCAACAACGTGGAGATGTTCCGCCTGCTGGAGGACGCCCGCATCACCGCGTTCTGGACCCACCCGGACGCGGGCGAGGACGCCTGGCCGACGGCCGTCCTGGAGACCGGCCCGCACGCGACGAGCCACACGCTCGTCGCGCGCCAGGAGATCGAGTACCTGCGCCCGCTCGGCTTCACGCGCACGCCCGTCCGCGTCGAGCTGTGGATCGGGCACCTCGGCGGGGCCAGCCTCGAGGTCTGCTACGAGGTGCACGACGGCGCCGCGCGCTTCGAGCGCACCGGCCCCACCTCGGGCGGCGCCCCGTACGCGAAGGCCGCGACGACGATCGTCGTGGTCGACGCCGCGACGGGCTCGCCCCGGCGCATCAGCGAGGCCGAGCGTGCCGCGTGGGAGCCGTTCGTCGAGGAGCCGCTGACGTTCCGCCGCCGCCGCTGAGCCCCCGGAGCGGCGGCGTGCGTCGCCGCTCCGGTCAGCCCGCCTCTCGGTCGTCCCGCGGCCGGTCCGCGGAGGGGCGACCGCTGCGCGCGGCGCGCTCGGCGGCCTCGGCGACGTTGCGCTGCATGCCGCCGAACACCACGCCGTGGAACGGCTTGACGGCCCACCAGTAGAGCTGGCCCGCGAGCCCGTGCGGGTGGAACAGCGCGCGCTGCGCGAAGTAGGTCCGGCCCGGCCCGCTGGCGTCCTCCGGCGAGGGACCCGGCGCGTCGGGGTCGGTCGCGTCGGGGAGCTCGGCCGCCGCCTCGTCGACGCGCAGCTCGAGCCACGCGAGGCCCGGGAGCCGCATCTCGGCGCGCAGCAGGAGCCGACGCCCGGGCTCGATCGCCTCGACGCGCCACCAGTCGAGCTCGTCGTCCACGCGGAGGTAGCGCTCGTCGCGCCGGCCGCGGCGCAGGCCCGGCCCGCCGACGACTCGGTCCATGAGGCCGCGCACGCGCCACGCGAGCGACCACGAGTACCAGCCGCCCTGCCCGCCGATCTCCTCGATCACGCGCCAGAGCACCTCGCGCGGTGCGTCCACGACGGTGCGGCGCTCGTCCACGTAGAGCGAGCCGCCCGCCCAGTCGGGGTCGCTCGGCAGCGGGTCAGACGGCGCCCCGGGCACCGACGCGGACGACCAGCGCGTCGTGACCTCGCCGTCGTGGATGCGCTCGAGCGCGAGCTCGACGGCCCGGTCGAACCCGATGAGCCCCTCGGGCGGGTCGGGCACGTACTGCGCGATGTCGTGCTCGTGGCACACGACCTCGTGCTGGAGCGACTCGACGAGGGGTCGGGCGATGCCGCTCGGCACGGGCGTGACGAGCCCGACCCAGTGCGACGACAGCCGGGGCGTGAGCACCGGCACGCTGACGATGCGCCGCCGGGGGAGGTTCGCCACGCGCGCGTACCGCTGCATCATGTCGCGGTAGGTGAGCACGTCGGGGCCGCCGATGTCGAAGCCGCGCGACACGTCGTCGGGCATCGAGGCCGAGCCGACGAGGTAGCGCAGCACGTCGCGGACCGCGATCGGCTGGATGCGGTTGTCGACCCACTTCGGGGTCGTCATGGCCGGGAGCCGCTCGGTGAGGTAGCGCATCATCTCGAACGACGCGGAGCCCGAGCCGAGGATGACCGCGGCGCGCAGGACGGTCGTCGGGACGCCCGACGCGAGCAGGATCTCCCCGACCTCCTTGCGCGACGCGAGGTGCGGCGACAGCTCGCCCTCCGGCACGTCGGGGAACAGCCCGCCGAGGTAGACGATGCGCCGCACGCCGGCCTCGCGCGCCGCGCGCGCGAACGTCAGCGCGGTGCGCCGGTCGCGGACCTCGAACGTGCGCCCGGTGCCGAGCGAGTGCACGAGGTAGTACGCCACGTCGGCACCCTGGAGCGCCGCCCGGATCTGGTCCAGGTCGCTTGCGTCCGCCTCGACGAGCTCGACGTCGTCCGCCCACTCGCGGCCCGCGAGCCGCTCGGGGTGGCGGGCGAGCGCACGGACCTCGAAGCCGGCGCGGAGCAGCTCGGGCACGAGCCGCCCGCCGACGTACCCGGTGACCCCGGTGACCGCGGCCCTCATCCGAGGAGCTCCAGGACCTCGCGCTCGGCGCGCGTCTGCGAGCGCGTCGACCCGATGGTCTCGCCCCGCTCCCACAGGTCGAACAGCCGCGGGTCGATGTACGACGAGCGCGCCACGGCGGGCGTGTTCCCGAGCTCCTCCGCGACGTCCTTGACGATCCCGGTGACGACCCGGCGCCGGGCGCGCTCGGACGCGGGCGCCGTGCCGGCGTCGGCCAGGGCGCGCGCCGCGAGCACCGTCGCGTGCCACGTGCGGAAGTCCTTGGGCGTCGCGTCGTCGCCCAGGCGCTCCTTGATGCCGGCCTGGACGTCGGCGCTCGTGACGTCGTGCCACACCGCGCTGCCGGTCGCGTCCACGTCGCGCCACGCGAGCAGCTCGACGCCGCCCCGGCGCCGCTTGAGCGTCGTCACGAGCTCGGCGACCACCGGGTCGTCCACGACGACGTCACGCACCTGGCCCGACTTCGCCGGGTAGTGGAAGTGCACGCTCCCGTCGCGGCGGACGCGCGCGTGCTCCTTGCGGATCGTGGCGAGGCCGTAGCTGTTGTTCTGCTTCGCGTAGATCTCGCCGCCCGCCCGGAAGTACGCGAGGTCGAGCAGCCGGAACGCGAGCGCCAGCACCTTCTCGCGCGGCATGCCGGGGAGCTCGAGCTCGCGCGCGACCCGGCGCCGGGCGGCGGGCAGGCGACGGCCGACGTCGAGGACGTGGTCGTGCTTGCGTCGGGCCCGCCGCACCTGCCACTGCTCGTGGTAGAGGTACTGGCCGCGCCCGGCGACGTCCCTGCCGAACGCCTGGATGTGGCCGTTGGGGTACCGGCAGATCCAGACGTCGGACCACGCGGGCGGGACGGCGAGGCGCTCGCAGCGCGCGACCTCCTCCTCGTCGGCCAGGGGCAGGCCCTCGACGTCGAGGAACACCCACGCGTCGCCCTTCGGGCGGCGGGTGTACCCCGGCGAGGTCACGGTCACGCGGCGCAGTCGCACCAGGACAGTGTCGGGCCGACGCGCGTCCGTCGCCCGTCAGAGCGCGGGGAGGCGGACCATGCCCTCCTGGGCGATCGACGCGACGAGCGTGCCGTCCTGCGCGAACACCCGCGCGGCGCCGAGCCCTCGGCCGCCCTGGGCGCTCGGGGCCGACTGCACGTAGAGCAGCCACTCGTCCACGCGCACGTCGCGGTGCCACCACATCGCGTGGTCGAGGCTCGCGATCGACATGTCGGGCGTGACCCAGCTCGTGCCCGCCTGGCGCAGGATCGGCTCGAGCATGACCTGGTCGCACGCGTACGCCATGAGCGCTCGGTGCAGCAGCTGGTCGTCGCCGACGTCGCCCCGCGCCCGCATCCACACCATCTGGTGGTCCTTGGGCTCGTGGTCCGGGTGCAGGTAGAGCGACCCGCCCACGTGCCGCAGCTCGAACGCCGAGTGGTGCGACCAGAACCGCGCGATGGGGTGGTCGATGCCGCCGAGCACGTCGAGCGCGGACGGCACCTGCTCGGGGGCCGGGGCGGCGGGCATCTCGGACGCGTGCTCGATGCCGCCCTGCTCCTCCTGGAACGAGGAGATCATCGACAGGATCGGCTTGCCGTGCTGGATCGCGTGCGTCCGGCGGGCGCTGAACGAGCGCCCGTCGCGCAGCCGCTCGACCGCGAAGTCGATGGGCACGTCGAGGCCGCCGGGTCGCAGGAAGTACCCGTGCAGCGAGTGGGGGAGCCGGCCCTCGGGGACGGTGCGGCCCGCGGCGAGGACCGCCTGCGCGAGCACCTGCCCGCCGTAGACGCGGCCCGTCGGCTGGTGCACGGAGACCCCGCGGAAGTGCTCCGGGTCGGCGGCCGACCCGTCGCCGTCGCCGACGCGCTCGAGGCGCAGCACGTCGAGGAGGTGGTTCAGCGGGTTCGGGACCTGCTCGCGCGGGGCGGCGTCCGACGTCGGGCCGGGGGAGGCCGAGGAGGTCGACGGCGGGGTGGGCTCGGGGGTCACGGGTGGGGGCTCCTTCGCTCGGGCGGCGGGTCGGTCAGTCCTCGAAGGTGTTGAGGAGGGAGTGCGCCGCGCGCTCCAGATAGTCCCACAGCGTCGCCTCCTGGATCGGTGGCAGGTCCAGGGTGTCGACGGCGGCGCGCATGTGCGCGAGCCAGCGGTCGCGCGCGTCGGGGTTGACCTTGAAGGGCGCGTGCCGCATGCGCAGGCGCGGGTGGCCGCGCTGCTCGCTGTACGTCGTCGGGCCGCCCCAGTACTGCTCGAGGAACGCGGAGAGCCGCCAGCGCGCCGGCCCGAGGTCCTCCTCGGGGTACATGGGCCGCATGACCGGGTCGTCCGCGACGCCCTCGTAGAACGCGTCGACGAGACGCACGAACGTCTCGTGCCCGCCGACCTCGTCGTAGAACGTGCGGCTCGGGCGGACCGGCGCGGTCGCGCCCGCGGGGTCGGCCGGCGCGCCGTTCGACAGTCCGGCGACGGGCAGCGTCGGGCGGGGGGTGGGCTCGGTCGTCACCGGCCCATCATCGCACCGGCGGCGGCGCGCTCCCGAGCCCCGAGCCGCCGCCCGGGGCGGTCCGGGCGCACGTCACAGCCCGAGCTCGGCGAGCACCGGCAGGTTCTCGCGCACGACGGCGCGCGCCTCGGCCGCGCTCTCCGCGTCGACCGCGAGGCGCGCGAGCCGTCGGCACTCGTCGACGTCGACCTCGCGCAGGAGCGCCGCGACGTCGGGGATCGCGCGCGCCGTCATGGACAGCGACGACACCCCGAGCCCCACGAGCACGACGGCGAGCACCGGCTGGGACGCCGCCTCGCCGCACACGCCCACGGGCCGGCCCTGCTGGGCCCCGCCCGCGCACGTCGCCTCGACGAGCCGGAGCACGGCGGGCTGCCACGGGTCGCTCAGCTCCGCGAGCGACCCCAGGAGCCGGTCCGCGGCCATCGTGTACTGCGTGAGGTCGTTGGTGCCGATCGACGCGAACGCCGCGCGCGCGAGGATCGGCCCGGAGAGCAGGGCCGCGCTCGGGACCTCGACCATGACGCCCGCCACGTCGAGGCCGTGCGCGCGGCAGCGCTCGACGAACCACTCGGTCTCCCCGACGGTCGAGACCATGGGCGCCATGACCCACACCTCGGCCTCCTCGGCCGCGGCGGCCTGCGCGATCGCGTCCAGCTGCTGCTCGAGCAGCTCCGGCCAGCGCGCGGCGGTGCGCAGCCCGCGCACGCCGAGCGCCGGGTTCTCCTCGTCGTCGACGGTGAGGAAGTGCAGCGGCTTGTCCGCGCCGGAGTCGAGGGTGCGGATCACGACCTTGCGCCCCCCGAACTCGTGGAAGACGGTGCGGTAGGCGGCGACCTGCTCCTCGACGGTCGGCGGCTGCTCGCGGTCGAGGAAGCAGAACTCGGAGCGGAACAGCCCGACGCCCTCCGCGCCGGACGCGGCCGCCGTCGCGGCGCCCGCCGGGTCGCCGACGTTCGCGAGGAGCTGCACGCGGTGCCCGTCGCGCGTGCGGCCCGTGCCGTCGAACGTGCGCACCTGCTGCGAGCGGGCCCGCGCCGCGGCCACCTGCTCGGGCGACGGGTGCACGACGACCGTCCCGGCCGCGCCGTCGACGAGCACGACGTCCTCCGGGGCGAGCGCGGCGCTCGCTCCCGTGGCCGCGACGACCGCGGGGATGCCCTTGGCGTTCGCGACGATCGCGGTGTGCGACGTCGGCCCGGCGCCGTCGGTGACGATCGCCAGCACGCGCGCGGGGTCGAGCGCGGCCGTGGCCGACGGCGCGAGGTCGTACGCGACGAGGACGAACGGCTCGGTGTGCTCGGGCACCCCGGGCGCGGGACGGTCGGTGAGGGCCGCGACGAGCCGGTCGCGGACGTCCGCGACGTCGCGGGCGCGCTCGGCGAAGTACCCGCCGAGCTCGGTGAACTGCCGCACGACCTCCTCCGCGGCCTCCCACACCGCGCGCTCCGGCACGAGGTGCTCGTCGAGCACGCGGCGCCGCGCGTCGGCCGCGAGCGTGGGGTCGGCCGCCATCGTCGCCGTCGCCTCGAGGACGTCGCGCGCGTCGCCGTCGGCGGCGTCGGCGGCGCGCTGGAGGTCGCCCGCGACCTGCTCCGCCGCGGCGTCGACGCGCCGCGCCTGCGCCTCGTGGTCCTCGCGCGGGCCCATGCGCAGCCCGGGCGCCGGCTCGTCGATGGCCTCCGGCATGAGCACCACCGGCCCGACGACCGTGCCGGGGCACACGCCGATGCCCGTGATGACCTGCCGTGCCTCGTCCTCGGTTCCGCCCGTCACGACCCTCGCTCCTCGTCCGCCTCGGGCGTGCGACCCGGGTGCCCGGGCCGGTGCGCACGCGTGCCCGTCACGGTCCGACCGCCAGGCCGCCGTGCACGTCCCTGTTGCGGGGGCGTTGCGGGGCCGCGTCGATCCGGTGACAACCTCGCCAGGAGACTAGGCTGTTCCCAGGTGCTCGGCACCCCGACACCCCGGATCCCCCGCGCGGATCCCCACCCGCGACTCGCCTCAGGAGACACTTTCGATGAGCACCCCCTCGGACCAGAAGGCACAGAACATCCTCGACGCCCTCGGGGGTCAGGGCAACGTGGTCGACCTCGAGCCGTGCATCACGCGCCTGCGCGTCGAGGTCACGGACCCGCAGCTCGTCGACGAGGCGCGCCTCAAGGCGACGGGCGCGTTCGGCGTCGTGCGCTCGGGCCGCGTCGTCCAGGTCATCGTCGGCCCGGAGGCCGACAACCTCGCCGCGGAGCTCGACGGCCTGCGCTGAGTCCCCCGGGTCCCTCCGTACGGGGGGACCGGCGCCGTCGTGGTCGTGCCCGACGGCGCCGCGCGGCTCAGGACGCCGGGCCGCCCGCCGCGTCCTGCACCACGGTCGCCGCGGCGGCGCCGCGCCGCTCGCGGGCCGCCTGCGCGGACCGGTCACCCGTGTCATCGGGACGGTCGTCGGGCCGCGCGTCGGTTCGGTCGTCGGGCAGCGACGGGGAGTGGTCGAGGACGACCACCTGCTGCGCTCCGGCGAGCGGGATGCGCGCGTCGGACAGCGCCTGCCGGACGCGCGACCGCAGCGCCCGCGCCACCTCCCACTGCATCGCGGCCTGGGTCTTCACCTGCACCTTGAGCTGCAGCGCCTCGGCCGTCATGGCCTCGATGCCCGTGACCTCGGGCGGCTCGAGGAAGTACGTGCCGAGCACCGGGTCGCTCCCGACGTCCTCCGCGGCCGCGAGCAGCGCCGCGCGCACGGCCTCGACGTCGGCCCAGTACGCGACGCGCACGTCCACCACCGCGCGACCCCACTCCTGGGTCTTGTTGCCCGTCCGCAGGATCTCGCCGTTGCGGACGAACCACAGCGTGCCGTTGCCGTCGCGGACCTTCGTCACGCGCAGCGCGACCTCCTCGACGGTGCCCGTGACCTCGCCGAAGCCGACCGTGTCCCCGACGCCGTACTGGTCCTCGAGGAGCATGAACGTGCCCGAGAGGAAGTCCTTCACGAGGCTCTGCGCGCCGAAGCCCAGCGCGACGCCCGCGATGCCGGCCGACGCGAGGAACGGCGCGATGTTCACGCCGAGCTCGGTGAGGACCATGAGCACGATCGTCGCGCCGATGACGATGTTCGCGGTCGAGCGCAGCACCGAGCCCACGGTCCGCGCCCGCTGGGCCCGGCGGGCGCTCGCGAGCGGGTTCGCGCGCAGCAGCACCGTGCCGACCTCGGACCCGCCGAAGCCCTTGAGCCGCTTGCCGCGGAGCGTGGGCGTGCCCTCGGCGATGTGCTCGGAGACGCGACGGATGAGCCGGCGCACGACCGCGAGGACGAGCGCCCCGATCACGACGATGAGCAGCACGCGCAGCGGGAGGCCGACGAACCACTCGAACCAGTCGTCGGGGTTGCTCGCGTCGAAGCCGTTGGCGAGCTCTTCCGTGACCTCCGCGGGCGCGCGCACAGCAGGAGCGAGAAGGGGGAGGGACATGCGGGCAGGGTACCCGGGGCACATGAGAGCGCCCCGGGCACGCCGGGCGATCGTCCTGCTGGCAAGGCCCTGGTCTGGCAGGATGCAGGCGTGAGCGAACCCCCGCAGACGGACCTGCCCGAGCCGTTGGTGCAGCTGGCCGACGCCCACGGCGTCGCGTCCGACTTCTGGGACTTCGACGGGACGCGCCGCCAGGTCCGGGCCTCGACCCTCGTCGCCGTGCTGGAGGCCCTCGGCGTCCCCGCGTCGTCCCCGGAGAAGGTGGCCGTCAGCCTCGAGCACTCGCGCGACGACGCGTGGCGGCAGATGCTGCCCCCGACCGTCGTCGTCCGGCAGGGTGACGCCGTGCCGGTCCCCGTGCACGTGCAGGACGGCGCCGCCGTCGACGTCTGGGTCGAGCTCGAGGCGGAGCAGGGCCGCTCCGGCGTCGCCGGGCACCACGCCGCGCGCGCCCCCCGGGAGCGCCGCGACCTCGGCCAGCTCGACGTGTTCGTCGAGCCGCGTACCGTCGACGGCCGGCGCGTCGGCCGCGCGACGTTCGAGATCCCGGCCGACCTGCCCCTCGGGTGGCACGACCTGCACGCCGAGAGCGACGGCGCCCACGCGCGCGCCACCCTCGTCGTGACGCCGCAGCGGCTCGAGCTGCCCGCCGCCGTCGCGGAACGGCGCGCGTGGGGCTTCATGGCCCAGCTGTACTCGGTGCGCTCGCGCGCGTCGTGGGGCGTCGGCGACCTGGCCGACCTCGCCGACCTCGCCTGGCTCGCCGCGCACGAGGCCGGCGCGGACTTCGTCCTCGTCAACCCGCTGCACGCCGCCGAGCCGCGCACGCCGATGACGCCCTCGCCCTACCTCCCGACGAGCCGCCGCTTCGTCAACCCGCTGTACATCAGGGTCGAGGACATCCGCGAGACGGGGTACCTGTCCGCGGCCGACCGCTCGCTCGTCGAGTGGGCGTTCGACCCGGTGCGCGACCTCGACACCGACCCCGGTCCCATCGACCGCGACGCCGCGTGGGAGGCCAAGAAGGCGGCGCTGGAGGTCGTGTTCACCGCGCCCCGGTCCACCGCCCGCCAGGCGTCGCTCGACGCGTTCCGCGCCGAGCAGGGCAAGGGGCTCGAGGACTTCGCCACGTGGTGCGCGCTCGCCGACCACTACGGCGACCGGGACTGGCCGCCCGGCGCGTCCGACCCGAACGGCCCGACCGTCGCGGCGCTGCGCGAGCAGCTCGCCGACCGCGTCGAGTTCTACTGCTGGCTCCAGTGGGTCGCCGACGAGCAGCTCCGCGTCGCGCAGCGCACCGCGCGCGAGGCGGGCATGTCGGTGGGGATCATGCACGACCTCGCGGTCGGCGTGCACCCCGAGGGCGCCGACGTCTGGTCGCACCGTGGCGTGCTCGCCACCGGGGTGTCCGTCGGGGCGCCGCCGGACATGTACAACCAGCAGGGCCAGAACTGGTCCCAGCCGCCGTGGCACCCGCGGGCGCTCGCGCGGGCCGGGTACGCCCCGTACCGCGACATGCTGCGCACCGTCCTGCGGCACGCGGGCGCGATCCGGATCGACCACGTCATCGGCCTGTTCCGGCTGTGGTGGATCCCGGGCGGGGCGCGCGCCGACGCGGGCGCGTACGTCCGCTACGACCACGAGGCCCTCGTCGGCATCCTGTGCCTCGAGGCGCACCGCGCGGGCGCGATGGTCATCGGCGAGGACCTCGGCGTGTTCGAGCCCTGGGTCCGTGACTACCTCGCGGACCGCGGCGTCCTCGGCACGTCCGTCCTGTGGTTCGAGAAGACCGACGACGGCCGTCCCCTTCCCCCGGAGGACTACCGGCGCCTCGCGCTCGCGACCGTCACGACGCACGACCTGCCGCCCACGGCCGGGTACCTCGCGGGCGAGCACGTCGAGCTGCGGGACCGTCTGGGCGTGCTCACGGAGGACGTCGCCGACGTGCGGCGGGCCGCGCGCGCCGAGCGGGACGCGATGATCGCGTTCCTGCGCGAGCGCTCGCTCGTGGGCGAGGACCCGTCCGAGCGCGAGCTCGTCGAGGCCCTGCACCGCCTCGTCCGCAGCACCCCGGCGGTGCTGCTCGGCGTCTCGCTGGCCGACGCCGTGGGGGAGCGCCGCTCGCAGAACCAGCCGGGCACGGACCAGGAGTACCCGAACTGGAAGGTGCCGCTCGGCGACTCGTCGGGCAACCTCGTCCTGCTCGAGGATCTCTTCGACTCCGCCCGCCTGCGCTCGCTCGCCAAGGCGATGAACGACTCCCTCTGACCGGCCGAGCAGGCCGTCCCGGCCCGTCCCGCTCGCCGCACGCACCGGGACCACCTGCTCGCGACGCCGGTACCGGCTGGTCGCGGACCCGCGCGGGACGACGAGCGCCGGGCCGCTCCGTCGGACGGAGCGACCCGGCGCGCGGTCGTGAGGGTGCTGACCCGAGGGGTCAGGCGTCGGCGGCCTGGGCCGCGAGGGCGCGCTCGACGCCGGCGAGGTTCTCCACCACGAGCCGGCGCAGCGCCGGGGCGGCGTCGGCGTTGGCGTCGAGCCACTCCTGCGTCGCGTCGCGCAGCACCGTGCTCGCGAGCGGGGCCGGGTAGAGACCCGTGACGAGCGCCTCGGCGATGTGGTACGACCGCTGGTCCCACAGGGGGAGCAGCGCGTCGAAGTACGCGCCGACGAGCGGCGCGAGCGACTCGGGGTCGTTGACGTGCTGGAACCCGAGCGTGGTGGCGCGGACGATCGCGTTGGGGGCGTCGTCCGAGCCGACGAGGCGGTCGAACGCGGCGCGCTTCGCCGCGGCGGTGGGCACCGTCGCGCGGGCCCGCGCGGCGGACTGCTGGCCCGTCGCGGTCGAGTCGGCGTCGAGCGTCGCCTCGATCTCGGCGTCGTCCGCGAGGTCGAGCAGGACGAGCCCCTCGAGGATCTCCCAGCGCAGGTCGGTGTCGATCTCGAGCCCGTCGAGGGCCGCGGAGCCGTCGAGCAGCGACCGCAGCGCCTCGCCGTGCGCGGGCGTCGACGCGAGGTGCGCGAAGAACTTCACGAGCTGGAACTGCAGGTCCGAGCCGGGGGCCGCGTCCTGCGCGAGCGACCAGAGCACGTCGCCGACGTGCGCGAGCGTCTCCTCGCGGCGCTCCGGGGCCACGTACGTCTTCGCGGCGAGCGCGAGCTGGTTGAGGGTGGTGCGGATCGTCGTCGACTCGGTCTCGCGGGCGATGTTGCCCAGCACGAGGCGCACGTAGTCGCTCGCCGGCGTCTCGCCGTCGCGCGTCGCGTCCCACGCGGAGCCCCAGACGAGCGAGCGGGCGAGCGGGTCGGCGAGGTCCGCGAGGTGCTCGGTCGCGACCTGGAGCGACGCGGGGTCGAGGCGGATCTTCGCGTACGCGAGGTCGTCGTCGTTGAGCAGGACGAGCTGCGGGCGGTCGAGGCCGAGCAGCTCGGGGATCTCGGTGCGCGGCCCGGCCACGTCGACCTCGGTGCGGTGAACGCGCGTGAGCACGCCGTCAACGAGGTCGTAGAAGCCGATCCCGAGCCGGTGCGGGCGCAGCGTCGGGTGGTCGGCCGCCGCCGTCTGCACCACGGAGAACGTGGTGAAACGGCCGTGGGCGTCGAGGTCGAACTCGGGCCGCAGGGTGTTCACGCCCGCGGTCTCGAGCCACAGCGCGGACCACTCGGTGAGGTCGCGGCCGCTCGTGGCCTCGAGCTCGACGAGCAGGTCGCGCAGCTCGGTGTTGCCCCACGCGTGCTTGCGGAAGTACGCCGCGACGCCGGCGAGGAACTGCTCCTTGCCGACCCACGCGACGAGCTGCTTGAGCACCGACGCTCCCTTGGCGTAGGTGATGCCGTCGAAGTTGACGAACACGTCCTCGAGGTCGTTGATCGTCGCGACGATGGGGTGCGTCGAGGGCAGCTGGTCCTGGCGGTAGGCCCAGGACTTCTCCATCGCGGCGAACGTCGTCCACGCCTCGCGCCACTCCGTCGCCTCGGCGGTCGCGAGCGTCGACGCGTACTCCGCGAACGACTCGTTGAGCCACAGGTCGTTCCACCACTTCATGGTCACGAGGTCGCCGAACCACATGTGCGCGAGCTCGTGGAGGATCGTCACGACGCGACGCTCCTTGACGGCGTCAGTGACCTTGGACCGGAAGACGTACGTCTCGGTGAACGTCACGCACCCGGCGTTCTCCATCGCGCCCATGTTGTACTCGGGCACGAAGAGCTGGTCGTACTTGTCGAACGGGTACGGGTGCTCGAACGCGGACTCGAAGAACGCGAAGCCCTCGCGCGTCTTGTCGAACACGTAGTCGGCGTCCATGTGGTCGGCGAGCGACGCGCGGCAGAAGACCCCGAGCGGGATCGTGCGGCCGTCGGACGACGTGAGCTCGCTGCGCTCCACGACGTACGGCCCCGCGACGAGCGCGGTGATGTACGACGAGATGCGCGGCGTCGGCTCGAACGCCCAGCGCGCGACCTCGACGTCGCCGGCGCCGGTGCCGGTCGGGTCGGCCTTCGTGCCGAGCGCCTCGGGCGCGGGCGTCGGCTGGTTGCTCACGACCTCCCACGCCGCGGGTGCGGTGACCGTGAACGCGAACGTCGCCTTGAGGTCGGGCTGCTCGAAGACGGCGAACACGCGCCGCGAGTCCGGGACCTCGAACTGCGTGTAGAGGTAGACCTCGCCGTCGACCGGGTCGACGAACCGGTGCAGGCCCTCGCCCGTGTTGGTGTACGCGCAGTCGGCGACGACGCGCAGCTCGTTGTCGGTCGCGAGGCCGTCGAGCGCGATGCGCGAGTCGGCGAACACCTGCGCCGGGTCGAGCGCACGGCCGTTGAGCACGACCTCGCGCACGGTCGGCGCGACGAGGTCGACGAACGTGCTCGCGCCCTCGGTCGCGGTGAACCGCACCACGGTCGTCGACGCGAACGTCGTCGCCCCCGTCGTGAGGTCGAGGTCGACCTCGTAGGACTGGACGTCGACGATCGCCGCGCGCTCGCTCGCCTCGGCGCGGGTGAGGTTCTCTCCGGGCACTGCATCTCCTCGGTCTCGTGGTCGGGCCGGTCGGCCTCGACGGCGGCCTGTGGGCCACGGACGATCATCCCACGCGTGCCCGCGCCCGCTCCCGGGAATACGCTGCGGTCGCGCGGTGTCGGAACGGGGTGGGGACGCCGTCGGCCCGGCCGCCGCGCCCCGGCGACCCGGACCCCGGGCGCGCCCGACGACGAAGGAGACCGCCCCGTGACGCTCACCGCGACGACCGACCCCACCGCGACCGAGGACGACCTGCGCGTCGCCGACTTCTGGTTCGACCCCGTGTGCCCGTGGGCGTGGATGACGAGCCGCTGGATGGGCGAGGTCGAGCAGGTGCGCGACGTCACCGTCCGCTGGCACGTGATGAGCCTCGCGGTGCTCAACGAGGGCCGCGACCTGCCGGAGGAGTACCGCGAGCTCATGGCGAAGGCGTGGGGCCCGGTGCGCGTGGTCACCGCCGCGCGCGTCGAGCACGGCGAGGACGTCGTCAAGCCCCTCTACGACGCGATCGGGACGCGCCTGCACCCGGGCGGCCGCACCGACTACGACGCCGTGCTGCTCGAGGCGCTCGCGGAGGTGGGCCTGCCCGCGTCGCTCGCCGACGCCGCGGGCTCCGACGCCTACGACGAGCAGCTGCGCGCGTCGCACGCCGAGGGCATCGGCCGCGTCGGCGAGGACGTCGGGACGCCCGTCGTCGCGTTCGGCGGGACGGCGTTCTTCGGTCCCGTGGTGACGCCCGCGCCGAAGGGCGAGGCCGCCGGGCGGCTGTGGGACGGGTGCGTCCTGGTCGCGAGCACTCCGGGCTTCTTCGAGCTCAAGCGCACGCGCACGCAGGGCCCGGTCTTCGACTGACGTCGGGCACGGCGCCGCCCTCGTGCGGACGTCGTGCGGACGTCGTGCAGGCCCCGGGGGCGAGGGCGTCGCGGTGCTCCCGGGGTTCGACCGGTGCGGGTGGCTCGTGCCATGCTTCGTCAGTTCGCGGGCGGTGTCAGGAGCGCCCGCCGCCCGGTCGCGCCGGGCGAGTCCGCCGAGGAAGCCCGCGAGGAGCCGAGCATGTCCCCGAACGCACCCGTGCCACCGCCGCCGCCGCCTCCCGGCGGCGTCCCGGGGGCCGCGGTCGGTCGTGACGACGCCCAGCCGACCACGGCGTTCGCCCCCGTGCCCGCGCACGCGACCTCGGGGCCGCCCTCGTTCGCCCCGACGAGCGGCCCGACGGCCCAGGCGCCGCGCGCGACGCCCGCGGACGGCCAGCCGACCGTCGTCGCGTCGGCGGCGTCCTTCCAGGCGACGACGGTCCAGCACGTGACGCCGATCACCCAGCTCCCGACGGCCGCGCAGCCCGCGGTCCCGGCGCCCTCGCCGTCACCGGTGCCGCCGCAGCGCGTGCGCTACGCGACCGAGCAGAACGGGTTCGGCGTCGCGGCCCCGGTCGGGACGGCCGCGGGCCGTCCCGGCTACGCGCCGGGTGACACGGCAGCCGGTCACGCCGCGGCCGGTCCGTACGCGGGCGGGACGGCGGCGTACGAGCCGACCGCCCAGCCCGCCTACGCGGCCGCCACGCCGCCCGCGCAGCAGCCCGCCTACCACCCGCCGGCCTCGGCAGCCCCGGCCGCCGCCGCCCCGCGAGCCTCGTCGGGAGGGACGGGCGCCCCGTCCGGCCCGTCGACCGGTCGGCGCGACGGGCGCGGCGGGGACGGCGGCGGTCGCGGCTCGAACCGGCTGGGCGCGGGGTGGATCGCGTTCATCGTCGTCGACGCGCTGCTCGTCCTCGGGGCGATCGTCTTCGCGATCTCGCTGCTCGGCGGCGGCGACGAGGAACCGCTCGGCGGGGCGTCGACGTCCCCGGCGGCGACCGCCACGGACGGTGCCGAGGAGCCGGCGCCTGCCGAGCCCACGGTGTCCGAGACGTTCGCGTCGGAGTCGCGGAACATCACGTGCGAGGTGACCGACGTCAGCGCGACGTGCGTGATCGCCCAGCTCGGCACGCAGCCCGCCCCGGTCGACGGGTGCGACGGCACGGTCGGCTACAAGGTCGTCCTGGACGCCGACGGCAGCGTCGACCAGCCGTGCGTGCCCGCGGCGGAGCAGCCGCAGCCCGCGCCGGGGGACACCGCGATCCTCGACTACGGCACGTCCACGACGGTCGGCCCCTTCACGTGCGACAGCGCCGAGACCGGCATGACGTGCCGCGACGACGCCACGGGCAAGGGCTTCACCATCGCGCGCGCGGGCATCCGGACGCTCTGACCGGCCCGACCACCACGCAGGAGGGCCCGCGGCGGGACGACCCGCCGCGGGCCCTTCGCGCGTCCGGGGTCACCAGATGCGCACGCGCTCCTCGGGGGCGAGGTAGAGCGCGTCGCCCGGCTGCACGTCGTAGGCGTCGTAGAACTCGTCCACGTTGCGCACGACCCCGTTGCAGCGGAACTCGTTGGGCGAGTGCGGGTCCGTCGCGATGCGGCGCACGACCTCCTCGTCCCGGCCCTTCGACTGCCACACCTGGGCCCAGCCGAGGAACACGCGCTCGATGCCCGTGAGCCCGTCGACGACGGGCGCCTCCTCCAGCGGACGGCCGAGCGCGATGCGGTACGCCTTGAGCGCGATCGACAGACCGCCGAGGTCGCCGATGTTCTCGCCGATGGTCAGCGCGCCGTTGACGTGCGGGCCGTCCTCGCCGAGCTGCGCGGGGCGGTACGCGTCGTACTGGGCGACGAGCGCCGTCGTGCGCTTCTCGAACTCCTCGCGGTCGCGCGCCGTCCACCAGTCCTCGAGGCGGCCCGCGCCGTCGTACTTGGAGCCCTGGTCGTCGAAGCCGTGACCGATCTCGTGGCCGATCACCGCGCCGATGCCGCCGTAGTTCACGGCGTCGTCGGCCTCGGGGTCGAAGAACGGGGGCTGCAGGATCGCGGCGGGGAAGACGATCTCGTTCATGCCCGGGTTGTAGTAGGCGTTGACCGTCTGCGGCGTCATGAACCACTCGTCGCGGTCGAGCGGGCGCCCGATCTTGCCGAGCTCGCGGTCCTGCTCGAACGCGTGGGCGCGGCGCACGTTGCCCACGAGGTCGTGCGCGTCGACGACGAGCGCCGAGTAGTCGCGCCACCGCACGGGGTAGCCGATCTTCGGGGTGAAGGCCTCGAGCTTGGCGAGCGCCCTCTCCTTCGTCTCGTCCGTCATCCAGTCGAGCGTCGTGATCGACTCGCGGTAGGCGGCCACGAGGGTGGCGACGAGCTCCTCCATGCGCGCCTTGTGCGCGGGCGGGAAGTGCCGCGCGACGTACTGCGCGCCGACGGCCTCGCCGAGCGCGCCCTCGACGACGGAGACGGCGCGCTTCCAGCGCTCGCGCACCTCCTGCGCGCCCGACAGCGTGCGCCCGTAGAAGTCGAAGTTCGCCTCGACGAGGTCGTCGGAGAGGTAGGGCGCCCGGGCGGTGACGAGGTGGTACACCATCCACAGCTTCCAGTCCTCGAGCGGCTCGCTCGCCCAGAGCTCGGCGAACCCGGCCGCGAAGTCCGGCTCGCGGACCACGACGTCGTCGAGCGAGCCCTGCGGCGCGCCGAGCGCGAGGACCCACGCGCGCCAGTCGAACCCGGGGGCCTCCTCGACGAGCGCGGCGAGCGTCCGCGGGTTGTACGTGAGGTCGGCGTCGCGGTCGCGCACGACGTCCCAGTGCTTCGCGGCGAGCCTCGTCTCGAGCGCCACGATCCGCTCGGCGGCGTCCTCGGGCGACGCGCCCCACGTCTCGGACGTGACGCCCGCGAGCGCGAGCATGCGCGCGACGTGCGGTACGTACTTCTCGCGCACCGGGGCGTACTGGTCCTCGCGGTAGTACGCCTCGTCCGGCAGGCCGAGCCCGGACTGGTAGAGGTAGGCGACGTAGCGCTCGGGGTCCTTCGCGTCGTTGTCGACCCAGAAGCCGACGGCGCCCGCGCCGCCCGTGCGCTGGAGGGCGCCGAGCGCCCCGGTGAGCTCGGCCTGCGTCGTGGCGGACGCGATGAGCGCGAGGTCGGGCTGCAGCGGCGTGGTGCCGAGCGCCTCGATCCGCTCGGTGTCCATGAAGCTCGCGTAGAGGGCCCCGACCTTCGCCGCGTCCGGCCCGACGTCCGCGCCGCCTGCCGCGACCTGCTCCCCGAGGTCCGTGATGATCTCGCGGACGTGCACCTCGGCCTGGTCGTGGAGCGCCCGGAACGCGCCGTCCATCGCGCGGTCGGCAGGGATCTCGTGCGTCGCGAGCCAGCGGCCGTTGACGTGGCGGTACAGGTCGTCCTGCGGGCGGACCGCGGGGTCCAGCGCGTCGAGGTCGATGCCGGAGCGCGCCGCGTCGGCCGGGCCGGACGAGGACGGAGGCGTGGACGTCGGGGAGGTCTGTGTCATGCGTCTCAGGCTACGGCCTCACCCCGGCGGCGAGGGGGCCCGCTGGGGCATGATGAGCCCATGCGCGTTCACATCGCCGCGGACCACGCCGGCTACGAGCTCAAGACCCATCTCGTCGAGCACCTGGGGGCGGCGGGTCACGACGTCGTCGACCACGGTGCCCACACCTACGACGCGCAGGACGACTACCCGTCGTTCTGCTTCGCGGCGGGCGAGGCGGTGGCGGCGGAGCCCGGCTCGCTGGGCGTCGTCATCGGCGGCTCGGGCAACGGCGAGCAGATCGCGGCGAACAAGGTCGTCGGCGTGCGCGCGGCGCTCGCCTGGAACCTGGAGACCGCGCGCCTCGGGCGCCAGCACAACGACGCGAACGTGGTCGCGGTGGGCGCGCGCCAGCACTCGGTGGACGAGGCGGTCGCGCTCGTCGACGCGTTCCTCGCGGAGCCGTTCAGCGGCGACCCGCGCCACCAGCGCCGCATCGACCAGCTCGCGGCGTACGAGGCGGCGCGCGGCACCTCGGCCTGACGTGCCCGAGGGCCACACCGTCCACCGCCTCGCGCGCGCCTTCGGTGAGCTGTTCACGGGCGAGCCGCTCGCGGTGAGCAGCCCGCAGGGCCGATTCGCCGCGGGAGCCGCCCTGCTCGACGGCCGCGTGCTCGTCGCGAGCGAGGCGTGGGGCAAGCAGATGTTCCTCGGCTTCGCGGGGCCGGGCGGCGCGTCCGACGACGTCCGCTGGCTCCGCGTGCACCTCGGCCTCTACGGCGCGTGGACGTTCGCGGGCGACGGCAGCACCGCCGTCGTGCACGCGATCGGCGCGCCCCGGCGCCGGATCGGCGAGCGCGAGACCGTCCCGGCGGGCCCTGGGGAGGTGCCCGGCGCGCCCGACGACGCCTGGTCGCCCCCGCCGCCGCGCGGCGCCGTGCGCGTCCGGCTCGTCGGCGCGCACGCGGTCGCGGACCTCACGGGCCCGACGGCGTGCGAGGTCGTCACGGACGACGAGAAGCGTGCGGTCGAGGACCGGCTCGGTCCGGACCCGATCCGCGACCCGGGCCCCGGCGAGCCCGACCCGCGCGACGCGTTCGTCGCCGCGGTGCGGCGCTCGCGCAGCCCCGTCGGGCTGCTCCTCATGAACCAGGACGTCGTCGCGGGCGTGGGGAACATCTACCGCGCGGAGGCGCTGTTCCGGGCCGGGCTCGACCCGATGCGCCCCGGCCGCGACGTGCCCGCCGAGGACCTGCGGACCCTGTGGGACGACCTCGTCGTGCTCATGCGCGACGGCGCGCGCACGGGCGCGATCGTCACGACGCGCCCCGAGCACCGCGACGACGGCGCGGGCGAGGCCCCCGACGAGGCGGGAGCGGGACGACGGCGCGTGCGGCAGAACACGGACGTCGCTCCCGGCGCCGTGCCCGCGGACGAGGCGTTCTACGTGTACCACCGCGACGGGCTGCCGTGCCGGGGGTGCGGCACGCCGGTGCTCCTCAAGGAGCTCGCGGGGCGCAACCTCTTCTGGTGCGGCGTCTGCCAGACGTGACGGCGGGCGCACCCGGGACCGGGTGCGCCCGACCGGTCAGAACACCCAGCTGCACACCGGGGCGACGGGCCAGCCGAGGGCCGCGCTCGTGCGCGCGAGCGCGCCGGGGGAGTGCTCGGTGACCAGACCTGCCGCGCCGAGGGCCGCGAGCGACGTCCCGCCCAGGTAGGTCGCGCCGAGCTCGCGCACGTCGAGGGAGACATCCGCCGCGTCGTCGGTCCGCTCGGCCGTCGCCGGGCCGAAGGCCTCCGCCCGCAGCCGCCAGCGCCCCGCGTTGTCGGGCAGTCGCTCGTCGGTCACGTGCAGCACGACGTCGACGTCCGCGGCGTACCGGCGCGCGGCGAGCGCGCCGGGCACGTCCACGACCCGCACCCAGAGGTTGTCCGCGAGGCGCGGCGACGCGGAGCGCGGGTCCACGAGCAGGCTCGTGACGACGTCGTCCACCGGCAGCATGAAGGGCGTCACCTCGTGCGTGAGGTCGAGGTCGGTGAGCACGCCCCACAGCGCGCGGGCGGCCGCGGCGTCGAGCGCGACGACCTCGCCCGTGCTCACCGGGCCGCGCGGGCCCGTCACCTCCCAGGAGAGCTTGCGGTGGAAGCGCGCGTACCCGCGCGGCTCGCCGTCGAGCTCGACGATCGCGATGCGCGTGGGCTCGCGGTCCTTGCGCCAGACCTTGGCGTCGTCCCAGAACGTCGCCTGGAGCTCGGGGGTCTCGCGTGTCGCCCACCCCGGACGGTTGATGCCCGCGCCCTGGCCCGTCGGGTCGGCGCCCGCGCGCTCGTGGATCGTCGCGACGAGCTCGCCGTGCCGCGCGCGGTCCGCGCGCTCGATGCGGACGGTGTGCCGCTCCGCGCCCGGGACGTCGCGCAGCGCGACGCCGCGCGGGACGGTGAGGCGCACGTCGTCGGCCGCCTTGCCGTACCCGAACCGGCCGTAGATCGCGGCCTCCGCCGCGAAAAGCGCCGAGACCGGCTCGCCCCGCTCGCGGCACCGGGCGAGGTGCGTGTCGATCATCGCGCTGAGGATGCCGCGCCGCCGGTGCGCGGGGTGGACGCCCACCCAGGTGAGGCCCGCGACCGGAGCGGTCGCGCCGGGGACCGGGAAGCGCGCGAACGGGTACGACGCGTGCATCCCCACGAGCTCGCGCCGCACGGGACGCGCGCCGTCGACGGGCGGCGCGTCCGCGTCCTCGCGCTCGACCGTCACGCCGAGCGCGCGCTCCCACGTGAGCGGGAACGGGAGGTCGACGAGCTCGTCGACCTCCACCGGCGAGGGGAACGTCGTGGTGTCGAGGTCGAGCACGTCGCGCAGGTCGGCGGACGTGAGGGGGACGAGCTCGTAGCCGTCGGGGAGGCGTGCGGGTCGGTGGTCGCTCATGCCCCCGATCCTCCTGTCCCGGGCCGTGCTCGCGCCAGGACATTCGCGACGGCTAGGGTCGGGCGCCATGGCACGACGCACCCCCGGACGCGGCGGCGACGACCGCGCCGACCCTCGCGCCCTCGCCCAGGAGTACGCGACCGCGGTGCTCGACCTCGTGCGGCGCGTCCCGCCCGCGCGGGCCATGACCTACGGGCTCGTCGCGGAGATCGTCGCGGAGTCGCTGGGGCGGGGCGGCCCGCGCCAGGTCGGGCAGGTGCTCGCCGGGTCGTCCGGGGTGGACGACGACGGCACCCCCGTGCCGTGGTGGCGGATCGTCAACGCGGCGGGGTCGCCGCCCGCGCACCACCTCGACGCGGCGCTCGCGGAGCTCCGCGCCGAGGGCTGCCCGCTGTCGCGCGACGGGCGTCGCGTGGACCTGCGCCGGGCGGTGTGGTTCCCCGGCGCCGACGGCTGACCGCGCGGCGCCGGGCCGGTCAGCCCGGGGTCGGGGCCGCGAGGAGCGGGGCGAGCGTCTGCACGGCCGTCGCGTCGCCCTGGACGAGGAGCGTCGTCACCGCCGTCTCGCGCCACGCCGCGAGGTCGCTCGCGATCTTCTCGGGGGGGCCGACGAGCGCGACGTCCTCGACCATCGCCGTCGGGACGGCGGCGGCCGCGAGGTCCTTGCGTCCCGCGAGGTAGTGCGCCTGGATCTCGTCGCACGCCTCGGCGTACCCGAGGCGGTCGAGCGCGTCGCGGTGGAAGTTCGCCCCCTTGGCGCCCATCCCGCCGACGTACAGCGCGAGGAACGGGCGCACCTGGTCCGCGGCCTGCTCGACGTGCTCGCGCACGACGACGGGGACGGTCGCGCTCACCTCGAACGCGGACTCGGGCGAGCGCTCGGGCGCGCGGCGCGCGAAGCCGTCCGCGAGGAGCTCGCGGAACGTCGCGTCCATGCGCGGCGAGTAGAACAGCGGGAGCCAGCCGTCCGCGATCTCGGCGGCGAGCGCGATGTTCTTCGGCCCCTCGGCCGCCAGGTGGATCGGGAGGTCGGCGCGCAGCGGGTGGACGGTCGAGCGCAGGGGCTTGCCCAGCCCGGTCCCGACGCCGTCGGGCAGGGGGAGGGGGTAGTGCGGGCCGGACGACGTCACGGGCGCCTCCCGGCGCAGGACGTCGCGCACGACCTGCACGTATTCGCGGGTCCGTGCGAGCGGCTTCGCGTACGGCTGGCCGTACCAGCCCTCGACCACCTGCGGCCCGGAGACGCCGAGGCCGAGGACGAACCGGCCGCCCGAGAGGTGGTCCATCGTCAGCGCGGCCATCGCCGTCGCGGTCGGGGTGCGCGCGGAGACCTGCGCGACGGCGGTCCCGAGGCGGATGCGGGTCGTGCGCGAGCCCCACCACGCCAGCGGCGTGAACGCGTCGGAGCCGTAGGCCTCCGCGGTCCAGACAGAGTCGACGCCGAGGCGGTCGGCCGCGACGACCGCGTCCTGGATGCCGTCGGGGGGACCGGCGGACCAGTAGCCGGTGTGGATGCCGAGGCGCATGCGCGCTCCTCCTCGTCGAGGGTCGTGGTGCCGGGACCGGCGGCCACGGACGGGCGGCTGCGGCCGGCGGTGAGCGGGCGGTACCCGAGGGCGCACCGGGCAGGGGGGTATCCGGTACGCGCGGTCTCAGGTACCGCCCACGACCACACTAGCCGATCCGGGGCCGCCCCCGGCGTCCTCCTCAGATGACGTACTCGATGAGGAGCGACGGGTCCTCGACGGCCTCCCGCGCGGCGGGCGTGCCCGCCGGCATCCGGACGGTGGCCGGCACGCCGACGGCGACCGCGCCCGGGGGCACGTCCTTGACGACGACGGCGTTGGCGCCGACCTGGACGTCGTCGCCGACCCACACCGGCCCGAGGATCTTCGCCCCGGCGCCGACGACGACCCGGTCGCCGAGCGTGGGGTGCCGCTTGCCCCGCTTCATCGAGCGCCCGCCGAGCGTCGACGTGTGGAACAGCACGACGTCGTCGCCGACCACGGCCGTCTCGCCCACGACGACGCCCATCCCGTGGTCGATGAACAGCCGTCGGCCGATGCGCGCGCCGGGGTGGATCTCCACGCCGGTGAGCGCGCGCGCCGCCTGCGACACGAGCCGCGCCGGCAGGCGCAGCAGGGGCTCGCGCCACATGCGGTGCGCGAGCCGGTAGGCCCACACGGCGTGCACGCCGGGGTACGCGAGAGCGACCTCGAGGCGGCTGCGCGCGGCGGGGTCCCGCCGTCGGGCCGCCTCGAGGTCCTCGCCGAGCACGCGCACGAACCGGCGCAGCCGGTGGCCGGCCGTCCGTGCGCGGGGGTGGGGGTCGGTCACGTCAGTCCAGCAGGTCGGCGTAGAGGACGGAGGACAGGTAGCGCTCGCCGAACGACGGGATGATCGTCACGATGAGCTTGCCCGCGTTCTCGGGACGCGCGGCGAGCTGCAGCGCGGCGGCGATCGCGGCGCCCGAGGAGATCCCGACGAGCAGGCCCTCCTCCTTGGCGGCGCGGCGCGCGTACTCGACGGCGGTCTCGGCGTTGACGTCGATCACCTCGTCGTAGACCGAGGTGTCGAGGATCTCGGGCACGAAGTTCGCGCCGATGCCCTGGATCTTGTGCGGGCCGGGCTGGCCGCCGTTGAGGATGGCCGACTCCTCGGGCTCGACCGCGACGATCTGCACGCCGGGCTTGCGCTCCTTGAGCACCTGGCCGACGCCCGTGATGGTGCCGCCCGTGCCGATGCCCGCGACGACGATGTCGACCGCGCCGTCGGTGTCGGCCCAGATCTCCTCGGCCGTCGTGCGGCGGTGGATCTCCGGGTTCGCCTCGTTCGCGAACTGGCGGGCGAGGATCGCGCCCTCGCGCTCGGCGACGATCTCGTCCGCGCGGCTGACCGCGCCCTTCATGCCCTCGGAGCCCGGCGTGAGGATGAGCTCGGCACCGAACGCGCGCAGCAGCGCGCGGCGCTCCTTCGACATCGTCTCCGGCATCGTGAGCACGACGTCGTACCCGCGCGCCGCACCCACCATCGCGAGCGCGATGCCGGTGTTGCCGGACGTCGCCTCGACGATCGTCCCGCCCGGCTTCAGCTCGCCGGACGCCTCGGCGGCGTCGATGATCGCGACGCCGATGCGGTCCTTGACCGAGTTGGCGGGGTTGTAGAACTCGAGCTTGCCCACCACGGTGGCGCCGAGCCCCTCGGTGAGCTTGTTGAGCCGGACCAGCGGGGTGTTGCCGACGAGCTGCGTGACGTCGTCGTAGATGCGTGCCATGTCTTCCTCTTCTGTCGACGGCTCGGGGTGAGCCGGGTGGGGGTACCGATGGGGAGCGGGGCGCGCCCGGTGGCCGGGGTCCAGCGTCTCGCGGGGGCGGCGCGGGCGCGCGCGGGCGACGGGACGGGCTCGGGCGGGACGAGGGGCGTGCGCGGGCGTGCCGGGGCACGCGGGGACGGCCGTCGTCAGCGGCAGCCGAGACAGCGACAACAGGAGGTGCGCGGCGCGGCGCGGTGCAGCGATGCAGGACGCGCGGTCGTCGCGGTCATTCCTCGCTCCTCCTGGTCGGTCGCGCCGGGGGAGTCGCCCGGAGCTCCGGGCGGGCCGACGGCGCGCGTGCCCCGAGGCTATCGGTCCGCGGCGCGGCCCTGCAACGCCGTCCGCGGGGCCCAGGAACGACGACGGGCGCCTCGCCGGGGAGGCGGGGCGCCCGTGGGGTCGTGGGACGAACGGAGCGGGCGACGGGAATCGAACCCGCGTAGCCAGTTTGGAAGACTGGGGCTCTACCATTGAGCTACGCCCGCGCGGGCCTCGGCTCGCCCGGTGGTCGGCCTGTGCGGCCGCCCGGGACGGCGTGCCACCGACCTGCGGCCGCCACCCTAGCAAACGTCTGGCGGGCCGCCCGTGCCGCGGCGTTCCCCACGCGGCGGCACGTCGGTCGCGCCCCGTCCCGCCAGTACACTTGCCCCTGGTCCGCCCGCCGTGGCGGACGACGGGGTGTGGCGCAGGTTGGTAGCGCGTCCGCTTTGGGAGCGGAAGGTCGCAGGTTCAAATCCTGTCACCCCGACCTTCGCGCGGCGCCCTGCGGGGCGCCGCGGGACGTCGTCGACGTCCGGGCCGCCGTGGTGGTCCCGTCCTGGGAGGTGCCCGTTGACCCCGTCCTCCGCGACCGCCGGTCCGGCAGCCCGCGTGACCCTCGCCGCGCTCGTCGCCGCGGGCAGCGGTGCGGTCCTCTCGCTCCAGGGACGCCTCAACGGCGACCTCGGAGCGGCGGGCACGGGGCCCGTCCTCGCCGCGTGGCTCTCCTACGTGGGCACCCTCCTCGCGACCGTGCTCGTGGTGGTCGCCCGCCGCCGCGTCCGGTCCACGCTCGCCGTCGTGCGCTCGTCCGCCTCATGGTGGTGGTTCGCCGTCGGGTTGTGCAGCGTGCCGATCGTCGTCGCCATGGCTGCCGGGATCCCCCTCGTCGGGGTCGCGGTCGCGTCCGTCTGCTCCGTGGCCGGCCAGACCGTCGCCGGGCTCGCGCTCGACGCGCGGGGCGTCGGGCTGCCCGCGCCGCTGCGGCTCACGCCGCGTCGTGCGGGCGCCGGCCTCGCGGCGCTCGCCGGTCTGGGCATCGCGGTGCTCGGGAGCAGCGCAGGCGGTCCCGGGTGGGCGGTCGTCGCGGCCGGTGCGGCGCTCTTCGTGGGCGGCGCGGTGCTGTGCGGGCAGCAGGCGGGCAACGGCCGCGTCACGCAGCTCACGGGCGACCCGGTCGTGGCGACCCTCACGTCGGTCACGGGCGGGCTCGCCGGGATCACGCTCGTGTGCGCGCTCGGCGTCCCGTTCGGCGTGCTCGACGGCGTCGTGCTGCCCCCGCAGTGGTGGCTCTACCTGGGCGGGCCGCTCGGGACGGTCGTCACCGTCGCGGCCGCGTTCGCCGTCCGCCACCTCGGCACGTTCGTCCTGACGCTGACCGTCGTCGGGGGCCAGATGGTCATGGCGGTCCTGCTCGACGTGCTCGGCGTGGTGGGGCTGCGCTGGCCGACCGTCGTCGCGACCGCGGTCGTCGCGCTCGCGGTGCTGCTCGTCGTGCCCCGGCCCGGACCGCGGCCCGGGTCGAGGTGAGGATCGGAGTCGGGACCACCGTTAGGTTCGGGGCGAGGATCGAGGTCGGGTCCGCGCGTCGGGCGCGCTTGACCGCTCGCGTACGATGGGACGGTTGCCCGTACGCCCGCGTGCGGTGCCGTCCCCGGCCGCCCGCGGCCCGCCCCGATCAGTTGGAGATCATCGAAGTGAAGAGCGCCGTCGAGACCCTGGACCCCACCAAGGTCAAGCTGACCGTCGAGGTGGAGTACGACGAGCTCAAGCCGAGCATCGACCACGCCTACAAGCACATCGCGGAGCAGGTGAACATCCCCGGCTTCCGCAAGGGCAAGGTCCCGCCCCGCGTCATCGACCAGCGCGTCGGCTGGGGCGCCGTGATCGAGCACGCCGTCAACGACGCGCTCTCCGGCTTCTACCGCCAGGCCGCGAGCGAGGAGAACCTGCGCCCCCTCGGCCAGCCCGAGGTCGAGGTCACCGAGATCCCGGCGAAGGCCGGCGAGGGCCAGCTGGTCTTCACCGCCGAGGTCGAGGTCCGCCCCGAGATCACGCTGCCCGCGCTCGACTCGCTCGCCATCACCGTCGAGCCCGCCGAGGTCACGGACGAGGACGTCACCGAGCGCCTCGACGCGCTGCGCGAGCGCTTCGGCACCCTCGTCGGCGTCGACCGCCCCGCGGCCGAGGGCGACTTCGTCGTGCTCGACCTGAAGGCCGAGATCGACGGCGAGGAGGTCGACTCCGTCTCCGGCGTGAGCTACCAGATCGGCTCGGGCAACATGCTCGAGGGCCTCGACGAGGCGCTCACCGGCCTCTCGGCCGAGGAGACGACCACGTTCAACGCGCCGCTGGCCGGCGGCGAGCACGAGGGCAAGGAGGCCGCGGTCACCGTCACCGCCACCTCCGTGAAGCAGCGCGACCTCCCCGAGGCCGACGACGACTTCGCCCAGCTCGCCTCCGAGTTCGACACGCTCGAGGAGCTCACCGCGGACCTGCGCGAGCAGGTCGCGAGCATCAAGACGTCGAACCAGGCCGTCGCCGCGCGCGACGAGCTGCTCAAGGCGCTCAACGACGCCGTCGAGATCCCCGTCCCCGCGGGCGCCGTCGAGGCCGAGGTGCACCGCCACCTCGAGTCCGAGGGCCGCCTGGAGGACGACACGCACCGCGCCGAGGTCACGGTCGAGGCGACGGACGCCCTGCGCAACCAGATCCTGCTCGACACCCTCGCCGAGCAGCTCGAGATCAAGGTCGCGCAGAACGAGCTCCTCGAGTACCTCGTGAGCGCCTCGCGCCAGTACGGGATGGACCCGAACCAGTTCATCCAGTCGCTCGACCAGGGCGGGCAGATCCCCGCGATGGTCGGCGAGGTCGCGCGCTCCAAGTCGCTCGCCGTCGCGCTGCGCCAGATCGAGGTCAAGGACACCGCCGGCAACGTCGTCGACCTGACCGAGTTCATCGGCTCTGACGACGAGGACGCCGCCGCGGACGAGTCCGTCGAGGACGTCGCGGGCGAGCCGGTCGAGGAGGCGCTCGTGGACGACTCGGCCGCCCCCGCCGCCGACGCCCCGGTCGAGGACGACGAGAAGGACGCGACGAAGGCCTGACGCGTCGCCGGCCCCCGGCCGGACGGTCCCCACGACGGCCCGCACCCTCCACGCGAGGGTGCGGGCCGTCGTCGTCGGCGAGGGGCGTGGTGGCTGGTGCGCCGTCAGCGAAAACGCGGCCCGCCGGGACGAACGGCGGGCACGGACCGCGTTAGGGTCACTGCAGCACGGCTGGACCGGGACGCCGTCCCGGCCGGCCAGGGCAGCGCAGGCGGGGGCGACCCGCGGGAGCGACGAAGGAGATGGATGTGAACGAGCTGTACCTGCCGTCCGACGCGACGGCCCCGGTGAACCGCGCCGAGGGTCCGGGCCTCGGACTCAACGACTCCATCTACAACCGGCTCCTCAAGGAGCGCATCATCTGGCTCGGCTCGGAGGTGCGCGACGAGAACGCGAACGCCATCTGCGCCCAGATGATGCTGCTCGCCGCGGAGGACCCGGACAAGGACATCTGGCTCTACATCAACTCGCCCGGCGGCTCGATCACGGCCGGCATGGCGATCTACGACACGATGCAGTACATCCAGCCCGACGTCGCGACGATCGCCATGGGCATGGCGGCGTCGATGGGGCAGTTCCTGCTCTCGTCCGGCACGAAGGGCAAGCGGTACGCGACGCCGCACGCGCGCGTCATGATGCACCAGCCGTCCGGCGGCATCGGCGGCACGGCGACCGACGTGCGCATCAACGCGCAGCTGATCATGCACATGAAGCAGGTGCTCTCCGAGCTCACGGCCGAGCAGACCGGCAAGCCGCTCGAGCAGATCCTCAAGGACAACGACCGGGACAGCTGGTTCACCGCGCAGGAGGCGCTGGAGTACGGCTTCATCGACCACGTCGTCACCAACGCGTCGTCCGTGACCGGCGGCGGCGGCACCACGGGTTCCTGACCCCGCACCGGACACCAGACTTCACCGAGGAGAACCCGTGAGCTTCAGCGCCGAGTCCCAGTACCTGTCCACCGCCCAGCGCCTCGCCGGCCCCGCGGCCCGCCCCGGCGGCATCGCCCTGCCGGGCGGTGCGCCGTCCGCCCGCTACGTGCTCCCGCAGTTCGAGGAGCGCACCGCCTACGGCTTCAAGCGACAGGACCCCTACACCAAGCTGTTCGAGGACCGCATCATCTTCCTGGGCGTCCAGGTCGACGACGCGTCCGCGGACGACGTCATGGCCCAGCTCCTCGTGCTCGAGAGCCAGGACCCGGACCGCGACGTCATCCTCTACATCAACTCGCCGGGCGGGTCGTTCACCGCGATGACCGCGCTCTACGACACGATGCAGTACATCAAGCCCCAGATCCAGACGGTCTGCCTCGGCCAGGCGGCCTCCGCCGCGGCCGTGCTGCTCGCCGCGGGCCAGCCGGGCAAGCGTCTCGCGCTCCCCAACGCGCGCGTGCTCATCCACCAGCCCGCGATGGAGGGTGGCGGCTACGCGCAGGCGTCCGACATCGAGATCCACGCGAACGAGCTCATCCGCATGCGCGAGTGGCTCGAGGACACCCTCGCGCTGCACTCGGGCAAGTCGGTCGAGCAGGTCCGCCAGGACATCGAGCGCGACAAGATCCTCACCGCCGAGCAGGCGAAGGAGTACGGCCTCGTGGACCAGGTCCTCGAGAGCCGCAAGGCCGTCGCGGTCAACAAGCCGTGACCCGGTCCGCCTGACCACGCGCCGCGCCGCCGTCCCCGCCGGGGTCGGCGGCGCGACACGTTGCGCCCCGTGCGGAGAGCCCACCTGACAACGGGGGCCCCGTGGTGTGGAATGGGGAGCAGGACCCGCTCGGCCGTGCCCGGGCCCCGCGCCGTCGAACCCGACGGGCGGAGGACCGGTCACCGGGACAAGGAGACGCGTAGTGGCTCGTATCTCAGACGGTGCCGACCTGCTGAAGTGCTCGTTCTGCGGCAAGTCGCAGAAGCAGGTCAAGAAGCTCATCGCGGGCCCCGGCGTGTACATCTGCGACGAGTGCATCGACCTCTGCAACGAGATCATCGAGGAGGAGCTCGCCGAGGCGACGGAGCTCGGTCTCACGGAGCTGCCCAAGCCCAAGGAGATCTTCGAGTTCCTCGAGCAGTACGTCATCGGCCAGGACGCCGCGAAGCGGGCTCTGGCCGTCGCCGTCTACAACCACTACAAGCGCGTGCAGGCGGGCGAGCAGGCCAAGCCCTCGAACCCGGACGACGCGGACTACGTGGAGCTGGCGAAGTCGAACATCTTGTTGATCGGTCCGACGGGGACGGGCAAGACGTATCTGGCGCAGACGTTGGCGCGGATGTTGAACGTGCCTTTTGCGATCGCGGACGCGACGGCGCTCACCGAGGCGGGGTATGTCGGTGAGGACGTGGAGAACATTCTGCTGAAGCTGGTGCAGGCGGCGGACTTCGATGTGAAGAAGGCTGAGACGGGCATCATCTACATCGATGAGATCGACAAGGTGGCGCGGAAGGCGGAGAACCCCTCGATCACGCGGGACGTGTCGGGTGAGGGTGTGCAGCAGGCGTTGTTGAAGATCATCGAGGGCACGTCGGCGTCGGTGCCGCCGCAGGGTGGTCGTAAGCATCCGCACCAGGAGTTCATCCAGGTGGACACCTCGAACGTGCTGTTCATCGTGGCGGGGGCTTTTGCGGGGTTGGACGACATCGTGGCGGCGCGGGCGCGCAAGCGGGGTGTGGGGTTTGGTGCGCCGATCGAGACGGGTGCGGGGGAGGACCTGTTCGCGCAGGTGCGCCCGGAGGATCTGCACCGGTTCGGGTTGATCCCGGAGTTCATCGGGCGCCTTCCGGTGATCGCGTCGGTGGCGGCGTTGGATCGTGAGGCGTTGGTGCGGATCTTGACCCAGCCGCGGAATGCGTTGGTGAAGCAGTATCAGCGGATGTTCGCGATCGACGGGGTGGAGCTGGAGTTCACCGAGGGTGCGGTCGAGGCGGTCGCGGAGCAGGCGTTGTTGCGTGGGACGGGGGCGCGGGGGTTGCGCGCGATCATGGAGGAGGTGTTGCAGCAGGTGATGTTCGACGTGCCGTCGCGTGATGACGTGGAGCGGGTCGTGATCACGCGCGAGGTCGTGCTGGACAACGTCAATCCCACGATCGTGCCGCGCACCACGACCGCGCGAGCACGCACCCCGCGCGAGAAGTCCGCCTGACCCCACCGACCGTCGAACAGGCGATGTAGCTCGGCCGAGCAGGTGGTCCTGGTCCGTCTCGTCACCCGGACGCACCAGGACCTCCTGCTCGACCCGTGACCGGGGCCGGGGGTGGGTCGTCAGGCGTCGGCGCCGACCTTCGAGCCGTAGAGCGTGTCGATCGTGTCGGCGAAGTCGTCGATGACCAGGCGGCGCTTCACCTTGAGCGACGGCGTGAGGTAGCCGTTCTGCTCGGTGAAGTCCGTCGTGAGCACGGTGATCTTGCGGATCGACTCGGCCCGGGAGACGGCCTCGTTGGCGTGCGCGACGGCGCGGTCGAGCGCGGCGAGCACGTCGGCGTCGTGCGCGGCCGTCTCGACGTCCATCGGACGCAGGCCGTGCGTCGCGAGCCAGCCCGGCAGCATCTCGGCGTCGAGCGTGACGAGGGCGCCGATGAAGGGTCGCTGGTCGCCCACGACGACGACCTGGCTCACGAGCGGGTGCGCGCGCAGCCGGTCCTCGAGCACGGCCGGCGCGACGTTCTTGCCGCCGGCGGTCACGATGATCTCCTTCTTGCGGCCGGTGATGCGCAGGTAGCCGTCGTCGTCGAACGCGCCGAGGTCGCCGGTGCGGAACCAGCCGTCCTGGAGCGCCTCGGCGGTGAGCTCGGGCTGGTTGCGGTAGCCGCGGAAGATGTGGTCGCCCTTGACGAGGAGCTCGCCGTCCGCGTCGATGCGCAGGGACGTGCCGGGGAACGCGGGCCCGACCGTCCCGATCTTCGTCAGGCCGGGCAGGTTCACGGCCGTGGGGGCCGTGGTCTCGGTGAGGCCGTAGCCCTCGAGGATGCGCAGCCCGACCCCGCGGTAGAAGTGGCCCAGCCGCTCGCCGAGCGGCGCGCCGCCGGAGATGGAGTACGTGAGCCGGCCGCCCATGGCGGCGCGCAGCGTCGAGTAGACGAGCCGGTCCGCGACGGCGTGCTGGAGGCGCAGCCCGAGCGCGGGGCCGCCCGGCGTGTCGAGCGCCCGGGACCAGGTGATGGCGACCTTGGCCGCCCAGTGGAAGATCTTGCGCTTGGCGCCGGTCCCGGTCTTCTGCTCGGCGGTGTTGTAGACCTTCTCGAACACGCGCGGCACGGCGAGCAGGAACGTCGGGTGGAACGAGCCGAGGTCCGCGACGAGGTTCTTCGTGTCCCAGGAGTGCGCGAGGACCGCGTTCGACGCGACGACGACGACCTGGATGAACCGGGCGAACACGTGCGCGAGCGGCAGGAACAGCAGGGTGCGTGCGCCGTCGGCGTCGAGGATCTCGGCGAGGCCGGCCCGGCCGTTGAGCGCGAGGTGCACGAAGTTGCGGTGGGTGAGCTCGACGCCCTTGGGGCGCCCGGTCGACCCGGACGTGTAGATGACCGTCGCGAGGTCGTCGACGCGCTGCGCGGCCCGACGACGCTCGACCTCCGCGGCGGAGACGTCGGCCCCGGCGGCGCGCAGGGCGTCGACGGCGCCGTCCTCGACGACGAGGACGTCCTCCAGGCCGGGCAGGCGGTCGCGCACGGTCGCGACCTCGGCCGCGTGGGCCGCCGTCTCGACGACGGCGAGCCGGACGCCGGCGTCCGACAGGATCCAGTGCACCTGCTCGGCGGACGACGTCTCGTAGACGGGGACGGGCACGGCACCCACGGCCCAGGCGGCGAAGTCGAGGAGGGTCCACTCGTAGCGGGTGCGCGACATGATCGCGACGTGGTCGCCGGGCTCGATGCCGCGCGCGAGGAGGCCGCGGGCGACCGCGACGACGTCGTCCTCGAACTCCTGCGCGGTGACGCGCTCCCACGGACCGTCGGCGGTGGTGCGGCGCTCGACGAGCGTCGCCCGGGGGTCGCGCGCGACACGGTCGGTGAGGAGGGTGCTGATGGTCGCCGTGGGGGAGACCTCGACGAGGCTCGGCGACGTGTGTTCCGTCATGAAACTCTCCGCTGAGTGGGACGGTAGGGAGGGACGGCGAGCCACTTTACTCCGTACTCCGAGTATCGAGTTCCTCGACGCCCGACGGGCACCCCTAGGATCGGTGGGTGACGAACGACCCCGGGCAGCCCGCCGTCCCCGACGAGATCCTCCGCCTGCGCGACAGCATCGACAACATCGACGCGGCGCTCATGCACCTGCTCGCGGAGCGGTTCAAGTTCACGCGCCGCGTGGGCGAGCTCAAGGCGCAGGGCGGGCTCCCGCCCGCGGACCCGGACCGGGACCGCCAGCAGATCGCCCGGCTCACGGGCATCGCGAGCTCCGCCGGTCTCGACCCGGAGTTCGCCGAGCAGTTCCGCGCGTTCATCGTCCACGAGGTCATCCGCCACCACGAGCGCATCGCCGCCGAGCACGCCGCCTCGGGCGAGGGGACCCCGGTCCTCGACACCTATTCCTGACGGCCCGGGAGCGGACCGGGCGAGGGTCGAAAGGCCGGCGCGAGGTGCCCCCCGGGCCCGACGCGCGGTGGCGACCCCCGTCGATCTGACGGACCCTGGTGGGGACCCAGGGCGGGCCCCGGGCGTCGGCACCGCCGCGTCGGGCGGCCCTCCCGCCACGCCGACGGACGTCATGAGGTGTTCGCATGAAGATCGATTGGCTCAAGCCCCTCCTCGGCCATCCTGGCCCCTTCGCGACGGTGTACATCGACGCGACGCGCGCCAACGAGGCCGGGGACCGCGAGGTCGAGAACCGCTGGAAGGGAGTGCGGCGCCAGCTGCACCAGGAGGGCGCGCCGGACGCGGTCCTCGACGACCTCGAGGAGGTGGTGCTGCGGCCGACGCGGGTGGGCGGCACCCACGGGCGCGTGCTGATCGCCGACGACACGGGCGTGCTCGTCGACCGGGTCGTCAAGGACCCGCCGGCGCTCACGAAGGGCTCCTGGGGACCTGTGCCCGCGCTGCTGCAGGCGGCGCGCGCGGCGGACGAGTCGGTCGACTACGTGCGCGTCGTCGTCGACCGGCAGGGCGCGGACCTCACGTGGTCCGTCGCGGGCGGCCACCTGCCCTACGCGGAGCCGGAGACGGTCGAGGGCGGCCACGACGTCATCAACAAGGTCCGCACCGGAGGGCTGTCGCACAAGCGCATCGAGTCCCGCGCGGAGGACTCCTGGGAGCGCAACGCCGAGGCGGTCGCCGCTGAGCTGGAGCGCCAGGCGGCCGAGTACCGGCCCGAGCTCGTGCTGCTCACCGGTGACGTGCGTGCCGTGCCGCTCGTGCGGGGCGCGCTCGGGCACGCGATCTCCGAGCTCGTGGTCGAGGTCCCGGGCGGCGGCCGGGGCGCCGGCATCAACGAGGCCTCGTTCGAGGCGAACGTGGCCGACGCGCTCGACAGCTACCGGGAGCGTCGCCGCGAGAAGGTCCTCGCCGAGTTCCGCCAGGAGCAGGGCCGGGAGTCCGGGGCGGTGACGTCCGTGGAGGACGTCGTCGCGGTGCTCGCGCGCGGCCAGGTCAAGGAGCTCGTGCTGGCCGACGAGTACGGGCAGGACGGCGCGCTCGACGGCCGCTCGCTGTGGATCGGGCCCAGCCCCCTGCACATCGCGGCGACTCGCGAGGAGATCGAGTCCCTCGGCGTGACCGACGGCCTGGAGAAGCTGCCCGCCACGGTCGCGCTCGTGCGGGCCGCCGTCGGGCAGGACGCCGGGCTGACGTTCGCGCCCGAGGGCAGCGTCGAGCTCATCGAGGGCGTGGGCGCCACGCTCCGCTGGGCGGACGAGGGGACGCCGCGCGAGGTCGCCGCGACGATGTCCGGCGACGACTCGCGGCTGCGCGGCGAGATCATCTAGGCCCGCCGCCACCGACGACGACGCCCTTCCCGGCCGCAGCCGGGGAGGGCGTCGTCGTGCTGTCGTCGTGCGGGGTCAGCCCTTCTTGCGGGCCTCGGGCTCGCCGAGCTCGGAGGAGACGACGACGATCCCGCCCTGGACGGCCGGGTCGCCCTGGCCCTCGGCCGCCGCGACGAGGTCGAGCGTGCCGGTGACGCGCCCGCCGTTGCGGACGTCCACGACCGACGCCTCGACGCCGGGGAGCGACGCCGCCGGCACCGCGACCTGCGCCGCGAGGATCGGGGTGCGCATCGACACCTTCGCCTCCGACTTGACCTTGCGCAGCGCCGCGAGCGCGTGGCCCGCCGCGGTGAGGACGGCCGGGTCGGCGTCGCCCGCGGCCGAGCGCGCGACGTCGGGCGTGGGCCACGGCGCGCGGTGGATCGAGCCCTCCGAGGCGCGCCACCAGGACCACACCTCTTCCGTCGCGAACGGCACGAACGGCGCGAACAGGCGCAGGAGCGTGTCGAGCGCGATCGCGAGCGCGACGCGCGCGGACCGGGTCTCGGCGGAGACGTCGGAGGCCGCGGCCCCGGCACCGTACGCGCGGTCCTTGACGAGCTCGAGGTAGTCGTCGCAGAACGTCCAGAAGAACGTCTCGGTGACCTCGAGCGCGCGCGTGTGGTCGTACGCCTCGAACGCCTCGGTCGCCTTCTCGACGACGGTCGCGAGGCCCGCGAGCATCGCACGGTCGAGCGTCTCGGTGACGAGCGCCGGGTCGAGGACGATCTCGCCCGTCCCGGTCTCGGCGTCGACCCCGAACGACAGCGCGAACTTCGACGCGTTGAGGATCTTGATCGCGAGGCGGCGGCCGATCTTCATCTGGCCGACCTCGAACGCCGCGTCCGTGCCGAGGCGGGCCGACGCCGCCCAGTACCGCACGGCGTCCGACCCGTGCTCCTCGAGCAGGCCCATGGGTGTGACGACGTTGCCCTTGGACTTCGACATCTTCTTGCGGTCGGGGTCGAGGATCCAGCCGGAGATCGCGGCGTTCTTCCACGGCAGCGAGCCGAACTCGAGGTGCGATCGCACGACCGTGGAGAAGAGCCACGTGCGGATGATGTCCTGGCCCTGCGGGCGCAGGTCCATGGGGAAGACGCGCTCGAACAGGTCGGGGTCGACCTCCCAGCCGCCCGCGATCTGCGGCGTGAGCGACGACGTCGCCCACGTGTCCATGATGTCGTTCTCGCCCACGAACCCGCCCGGCACGCCGCGCTGGTCCTCGGTGTACCCCGCCGGCACGTCGGACGACGGGTCGACGGGCAGCGCGTCCTCGGACGGCACGATCGGGTGGTCGTGGTCGATCTCGCCCGACTCGAGCACGGGGTACCACAGCGGGATCGCGACGCCGAAGAAGCGCTGGCGCGAGATGAGCCAGTCGCCGTTGAGGCCGCCGACCCAGTTCTCGTAGCGCACGCGCATGAAGTCGGGGTGGAACGCGAGCTCCTTGCCGCGGTTCAGCAGCTCCTGGCGCAGGTCGCGCGTCGTGCCGTCGGCCGTCGTCCAGTCGCGGCCGCCGTTGCGGATGTACCACTGGCGCGACGTGACGATCTCGAGGGGCTTGTCGCCCTTCTCGAAGAAGTTCGCCTTGCGCTGGGTCGGCACGGGCTCGCCGTCGAGGTCGCCCGCGTCGCGCAGCGCGTCGACGACGACCTGGCGCGCCGAGAACGTCGTCTTGCCCGCGAGCTCGGCGAACACGCCCTGGCCGGCGTGCGAGGTGATCCAGTCCGGCGTCTCGCGCACGATCCGGCCGTCGCGCGTGATGATCGAGCGCGTCGGGAGCTGCAGCTCGCGCCACCACTGCACGTCGGTGAGGTCGCCGAACGTGCAGCACATCGCGATGCCCGCGCCCTTGTCGCGCTCGGCGGCGGGGTGGGCGAGGACGGGCAGCTCGACGTCGAACAGCGGCGAGCGCACCGAGGTGCCGAACAGGTGCTGGTACCGCTCGTCGTCGGGGTGCGCGACGAGCGCCACGCACGCCGCGAGCAGCTCGGGGCGCGTGGTCTCGATGAGGACGGGTGCGCCGTCGTCCGGGGTGCCCGGCGCGACGCGGTGGAACGCGACCTTGTGGAAGTGGCCCGGGTAGTCGCGCGCCTCGAGCTCGGCCTGCGCGACGGCGGTCTGGAACGTCACGTCCCACAGGCCGGGGGCCTCGGCCTGGTACGCCTCGCCGCGCGCGAGGTTGCGCAGGAACGCACGCTGCGCCGCGGTGCGGGACCGCGCGTCGATCGTCTGGTAGTGCTGCGCCCAGTCGACCGAGAGCCCGAGCCGGCGCCACAGCGCCTCGAACTGCTTCTCGTCCTCGGCCGTGAGCCGCTCGCACAGCTCGATGAAGTTGCGGCGGCTCACCGGCACCTGGTCGGCGGCCTTGACGGACTTGCCCTCGCCGCCCTCGTGCGGGGGCTCGAAGCCCTCGACGTAGGGGAGCGTGGGGTCGCAGCGGACGCCGTAGTAGTTCTGGACGCGCCGCTCGGTGGGCAGGCCGTTGTCGTCCCAGCCCATGGGGTAGAACACCTCGAGGCCGCGCATGCGCTGGAACCGCGCGACGACGTCGGTGTGCGTGTAGGAGAACACGTGGCCCACGTGCAGCGAGCCCGAGACGGTCGGCGGCGGGGTGTCGATGGAGAAGACCTGCTCGCGGGTCTTCGAACGGTCGAACGCGTACGTCCCCTGCTCGGCCCAGCGCGCGTCGTAGGTGTCCTCGAGCCCGTCGAGGCTCACCCGGTCGGGTACTCCCGCGACCACCGCGCGGACGACGTCACCGGCTACGTGCCCGGCGGAGGAGGTCGTTGCTGCAGCGGGTTCGGCCGCGCCCGTCGGCGCGTTCGTCGGGAAGTCGCTCATGGTCGCCCATTCTCCCAGATCCCGGGGCCGTGCCGGACGCCGTCTCGGCGTCCGGCGGCGTCGGCGAGGGCCGTCCGCGGCGTGCGGACCGAGACGGGCCGAAGGTCCCTGGGTCGAATGGTCATCGAGTCGTAATCTGCACGCAAAGCGACAGGTGCTCGTGGGCGCACCTCGACCCGATCCCCGCGCCGACCCCTGGAGCACCCATGACCGCCACGACCACCGACCGCACGCGCGCCGACGGGGCGCTCCCGCCCGGCGTCGTCCTGCCGCCCGCCCTCGCCGCCGCGCTCGCGGCGTGCCCGCGCCTCGTCGTCCCGGCCTCGCGCGAGGAGCTCTACCGCCTCGCGCTCGGCCCCGACGGCGGCCCGCGGTTCGCCGTCGAGTACGACGCCGGGGGCGAGCGCGTCGTCGAGGCGGAGGTCGTGCGGTGCCGCAACGGGATCGCCGTGAACTACCCCGAGGACTACATGCGCCGCCGGGACCCGGACTGCATGCGGATCGCCGACGACCTGCCGACCGACAAGCCGCGCTACCGGGACGTCTTCGGTGCGGAGTTCGGCCCGGTCAAGGACGAGACCCTCGCGTGGCTCGCCGCGCAGGAGCTCGTCGTCGTGCCGTTCCGCGCCGGCGGGCGCACGCACGGCTACCCGTCGCTCGCCGTCTGCCCCGTCAACGCGGCGTTCTTCGCGCTCGCCCTCGTCGACCTCCAGGGCTGGGCCACGTTCGACGAGCTCGGCCCGTTCGCGCCGCGCTCGATCCTCTACGTCGCGCCGCCGCTGCGCCACACCCGGTTCGACGGGCGCCAGGTCGTCGTGCACGACCGCTCTGAGACGCTCCACGAGGTGTTCGCCTACAACCTCTACCCGGGGCCGAGCGCCAAGAAGGGCGTGTTCTCGGTCCTGCTCGACGTCGGCGAGCGGGAGGGCTGGGTCACCGCGCACGCGTCGTCGGTCCGCGTCACCACGCCGTACGAGAACGAGACCGTCATCATGCACGAGGGCGCCTCGGGCGGCGGCAAGTCGGAGATGTGCCAGGACCTGCGCCGCCAGGAGGACGGCAGGATCCTGCTCGGCACGAACGTCGTCACGCGCGAGCCGTACGTCATCACGCTGGGGGAGACGAGCGCGCTCGCCCCGGTCACCGACGACATGACCCTGTGCCACTCCGCGCTCCAGACCGGCGACGGCCGCCTCGTGGTGACCGACGCCGAGGAGGGCTGGTTCGTGCGTGTCGACAACCTCACCGGGTACGGGCAGGACGCGCACCTCGAGCGCGCGTGCATCCACCCCGACGTGCCGCTCGTGTTCTTCAACATCGACGGCGTCCCCGACGCGACCGTGCTGCCCTGGGAGCACTCGCTCGACGCCGACGGCCGGCGGTGCCCCAACCCGCGCGTCGTCGTGCCGCGGCACCTGCTCACCGACGTCGCCGGGCCGGCCGAGGTCGACGTGCGCACGTTCGGCGCCCGGATGCCCGCCTGCACGCGCGACCACCCCACCTACGGGATCATGGGCATGACCCACGTGGTGCCCGCGGCGCTCGCCTGGATCTGGCGGCTCGTCGCGCCGCGCGGCGACAAGAACCCGTCGATCGGCGAGTCGCGCACGGCGACGGAGGCGCTCGCCCACGGGGGCATGGTCGCCGAGGGCGTCGGGTCGTACTGGCCGTTCGCGACGGGGACGAAGGTCGCGGCGGCGAACCTCCTGCTGCGCCAGCTGGTGGAGACTCGCCGGACGCGCTACGTACTCACGCCCAACCAGCACATCGGCGCCTACCGGGTGGACTTCGCGGCCGAGTGGCTCACGCGCGAGTACCTCGCGCGCCGCGGCGGGGGCCGGCTGCGGCCGGACGAGCTGACGCCCGCCCGCTGCCCCCTGTTCGGCTACACGCTCACGGAGATGAAGATCGACGGCCAGCTCGTGCGCCCGACCTTCCTGCGGCCCGAGCTGCAGTCCCAGGTGGGGGTCGAGGCCTACGACGCCGGGGCGCGGATCATCACCGACTTCTTCGCGAGCGAGCTCCGGCAGTTCCTCACCGACGACCTCGACCCGCTGGGTCGGCGGATCATCGAGGTCTGCCTGCGCGGCGGCTCGGTCGAGGAATACGCGGACCTGACGCCGCTGTACGTCTGACGCGCCCGGTCCGGTCCTCTTCCCGCGAGGACCGGACCGGTGCGGGACGGGCGCCGGCGCCCGCTCGCCCAGGACGGTCCGCGGAGGGTTAAGGTCGGCCCATGGGTCTGACGATCGGCTACGCCGCCATGCTCGAGCAGTTCCACCCGACCGAGGCCGTCGCGCTCTCGGCCTACGCGGAGGAGCACGGCTTCTCCGGGACCATGGCGGCCGACCACTTCCAGCCGTGGGTCCCGGCGCAGGGCGAGTCGTCGTTCGTGTGGAACGTGCTCACGGCGCTCGGCGAGCGGACCCGGGGCGACCTGGGCCCCGGGGTCACCGCGCCGACGTTCCGCTGGCACCCCGCGATGGTCGCCCAGGCGTCGGCGACGCTCGCCGCGATGTACCCCGGCCGGCACTGGCTCGGGCTCGGCTCGGGCGAGGCGCTCAACGAGCACGTCGTCGCGGGCTACTGGCCCGAGGCGCCCGAGCGCATCAACCGCATGTTCGAGGCGATCGACGTCATCAAGAAGCTGTTCCAGTCCGGGCTCGACAACAAGGACGTCAAGCACTCCGGGCAGTTCTACAAGATGGAGTCCACGCGGCTGTGGACCATGCCCGAGGTCGCGCCCGAGATCCTCGTCGCGACCGCCGGCCCCGTGACCGCGAAGCGCGCGGGCCGCCACGCCGACGGCCTCATCACCGTGGGGGCGCCGCTCGAGAAGATCTCCATGCTGTTCGGCAAGTTCGACGACGGCGTGCGCGAGTCCGGCCGCGACCCCGAGGCGATGCCCAAGGTGCTCCAGCTCCACCTCTCCTGGGCCGCGACCGACGAGGAGGCGCTTGCGAACGCGATGACCGAGTGGCCCAACGGCGGCATGAAGTTCCCCAAGGCGGACATCCGCTCGCCGCACGACTTCGAGCAGATGGCCAAGCTCGTGCGCCCGGAGGACTTCGAGGGCCGCATGGTCATCTCCGCCGACCCGGACGAGCACCGCGCGTACATCCAGAAGTTCGTCGACCTCGGGTTCGACCGCATCTACCTGCACAACGTCGGCCGCAACCAGCGCGAGTGGATCGAGGTCTTCGGCCGCGAGGTGCTCCCGAAGCTCACGCGATGAGCGAGCACGACGCCGCACCCGGCGGGCCCGACGGCGGCGCGGGCCCCGACCGGTCCGCGCGCCTCACGGTGTGGGCGCCCGAGGGCCTCGGCGAGGTCCGTCCGGGCGACGACCTCACCGCGCTCGTGGGCGACCTGCTCGCGAGCGAGGCGCTCGCGGACGGCGACGTCGTCGTCGTGACGAGCAAGATCGTCTCGAAGGCCGAGGGACGCGTCGTCGCCGCGGCGGACCGCGAGCAGGCGATCACGGACGAGACGGTGCGCGTCGTCGCGACGCGCGAGCGTCCCGGCCAGCCGCCGCTGCGCATCGTCGAGAACCGGCTCGGCCTCGTCATGGCCGCGGCGGGCGTCGACGCCTCGAACACCCCGGAGGGCACGGTCCTGCTGCTCCCGCTCGACCCCGACGCCTCCGCGCGGGCGCTGCGCGGCGCGCTCCGCGAGCGGTTCGGCCTCGACCGGCTGGGCGTCGTCGTGACGGACACCTCCGGCCGGGCGTGGCGCGACGGCCTCGTCGACATCGGCATCGGGGCCGCCGGGGTCGTCGTCGCGGAGGACCTGCGCGGCGGCGTGGACTCCCACGGGCGGCCGCTGTCGGTCACCGTGACCGCCGTCGTCGACGAGGTGGCGGCCGCGAGCGAGCTCGTGCGCGGCAAGGCGGCGGGGCGGCCCGTCGCCGTGGTGCGCGGGCTCGGGCGGTACGTCGGGAGCGAGGACGGTCCGGGCGCCCGCGTGCTCGTGCGCGGCTCGGGCGACGACCTGTTCCGCGAGGGCAGCGCCGAGGCGTACGCCCGCGGGCAGGCCGACGCCCGCCGCGACCAGGAGGGCGACGCCGCGCGGGAGGCCGCGTACGCCGACGGCTACCGCGCCGGGTTCGCCGAGGGGTACCGCGAGGGCTCCGGGAACGAGCCGGTCGCGGACTGAGGCGGGGTGCGCCCCGCGGCGGCGAATCCCCTGGCGTGCGCCCCGTCGTCGTCGCTAGCCTGCCCGGATGCTCCCCTCCGACTGGATCGCGCACCGCCGCCCCGACGACCGCGAGCACGTGGGCTGGATCCGCCCCGAGGGCGACGCCTGGGTGGCCGTGTCGCTGCTCGGGCACGAGCTCACCGGACCGGTCGACTGGCTCGAGGCCGAGGAGGCGCTCGACGCGAGCAGCCTCGCGTGGCTCGCCGACGTCTGGATGCTCGAGCAGGACGACGCGCCGCCGCTGCGGGTCCGGCTCGTCGAGGTCACGCCGGACGGCGTCGTCGTGCAGACGGACGACTTCGGGGCGATCGACGTCCCCGTCGAGCGCTACGACCTCCCGTGGCCGCCCCCGCCCACGCTGCGACCGCGCCGGCCCGACGACCCGGACGGCCGCGTCCTGTCGTCCCGACCCTGACGGCCGTGCGGCTGAGCGCCGCGCGCGGTCAGCCCGCGTCCGTCGTGCCTTCGTAGAGGCCGATCTGGTTCCCGTCGGCGTCCTCGAACGCGGCCCACCACGAGGTGGGGCTGATCTGCGACTTCTCCAGCACGACGCGCCCGCCGAGCTCACGGACCTTGGCGAGCGTCTCCTCGATGGAGTCGACCTCGACGTAGCTGCGCGGGCTCGTGAAGCCCTCGGAGCGTGGGGCGAGGCCGCCGCCGCTGATCTTGTTCGGGGCCTGCCACATGGGGTAGCCCTCGAAGCCGGGAACCTCCGCGATCTGCCAGCCGAAGAGCTCGCCGTAGAACTGCGTGGCCCTGCCGTTGTCGCTCACCGGGATGTCGATGTGCGTGATGTCTCCGTGCGCCATGGTTCCTCCCCGTGCCGGTGACGGGCGGACACCCGCCGAGCACCAGCCTAGGGACGGCGGTGCCGCGCGCACCAGGGCCCGGCCGGACCGTGCGACCGGGGTCAGCGCTCGTCCGGCGCCGGGGAGCGCTCGACGGCGGAACCCTCAGGCTCCACCTGAGGGTCGGCCTCGGGGTCCGCGGGCTCCGACGGAGCGGCGTCGTCCCCGTCCGGCACGGCGTCGGCGGCGGGAAGGGAGTCCGTGCCGCGCAGGTCCTCGGCGGGCCGCGGCGCGTCGTCGCCGGAGAGCCACCGCAGCCAGCCCGAGCCCGGGTCGGGCTCCAGCACGAGCGCACGGACGAGCAGCGTGAGCGGGATCGCGAGGATCGCCCCGAGCGGCCCGATGACGAACGTCCAGAAGACGACGGACACGAAGCTCAACGTGAGGCTGAGGTTCACCGCGTCGGCGACGAACTTCGGCTGGACGAGCACCTGGAGCACGACGTTCACCACGCAGTAGACCGCGACGACGGCGAGCGCGAGCTGCCAGCCCCCGACCACGAACGCCATGACGACGGGCGGCACGAGCCCCAGGACGAAGCCGATGTTCGGGATGAAGTTCGTGACGAACGCGAGGATCGCCCACACGGTCGGGGCCGGCACCGACAGGAGCCACAGGGCGACGCCGTCGATCACGGCGACGACCGCGCCGAACGACGCGTTGACCACGAAGTAGCGCCGCACCCCGCCGCTGAACCGGGTCGCCCGGTCGACCGTCGCGGCGCGCTCGGCGCCGAACACCGAGCCGGCGGTGGAGTACCGCGCGGCGTCGGCGGCCATGAAGATCGCGTAGGCGAGCACGAAGAAGAACGCGGTCGCGATGCCCAGGGCCATGCCGGACACGTTGCCCGCGAGGCTGACGACGCGTCCCGGGTCGAGCCACGACGTGGCCGCCTCGGCGATGTCCGTGTCGATGCCGACCGCGGCGAGCTGGTCCACCACGTCGTCGACCGCGCGCACGAGGGCGGGGAGATACTCGCGGACGAGATCCACGAACCGGACGCCCGCGAACGCGAGCATCGCGACGAGCGCCGCGAGGATGAGGTACGCGACCGTGACGACGGCGGACGTCGCGGCCCACCGCGGCCAGCCCCGACGCTCCAGGGGGTAGCGCACGGGGTGGCAGATGATGACGATGACTGCCGCGAGGAACATCGGGGCGAGGACCTCGCGGGCGGCGTGGACCCCGGCGAGGACGACGACGCCGGCGGCGAGGGCCAGGAGCGTGCGCGTGGCGGGAGGGAGCCCCGGGGCGGGAGGCGTCGTCGTGGTCACGCGCCGACGATAACCGCCGGGGTGCGTCGCGCACCCGGGCGTCCGCGCGCGGCGCGGCGGGTCAGCCCTTCGCGGCCTTGGCGGCGGCCTTCTGGGCCTTCTTGAACGTGCGCACCTCGGCGAGCGACTCGGGGCTCGTGACGTCGGCGATGGACCGGCGGGAGCCCTCGTCCCCGTAGTGGCCGGCGGCCTCGCGCCACCCCGCGGGCCGCACGCCCCGCTGCTTGCCCAGGAGCGCGAGGAAGATGCGCGCCTTCTGGTCGCCGAACCCGGGCAGCGCCCGCAGGCGCGCGAGCACCTCCTCGCCCGTCGGCTCGCCGTCCGCGCCCGGCGCGGTCCAGATCCGGGTCGCGTCGCCGTCGTACTCGTCGACGACGACGCGCGCGAGCTCCTGCACCCGGCCCGCCATCGACCGCCCGTAGCGGTGGATCGCGGGCGGCGTCGTGGCGAGCGTGACGAACGCGTCGGGGTCGGTGTCCGCGACGGTGCGCGGGTCGATCGAGCCGAGGCGGTCGCGGATCTTGCGGGGCCCGGCGAACGCGTGCTCCATCGGGTACTGCTGGTCGAGCAGCATCCCCACGAGGAGCGCGAACGCGTCGTCGCTGAGCAGCGCGTCCGCGTCGGGGTCGCCGGTGATCCAGAGCTGGTCGGTCATGCCCCCATCATGGCAGCCGGCCGCCGGGTGCCCGGCGCGGCCGTCCGGTCCGGAACTCGTCGACGCCCGCGCGCCGGAGGATCGCGCTCGTCCAGCCGGGCAGGAGCCGCAGGCCGTCCGCGCCGGTCACGCGACGCACGTCGTCGACGACGTACTCCACGCCGCGCCGCTCGAGGACGAGCTCCCCGGCCGCCTCGACGTTGCGGACCCAGTCCACGTCGGGGCCGTACGTGAGGGCGAACGCGACGCGGACCGGACCGGTCGGGTCGTCGCGGTAGGCGAACGCGAAGACCGGGGTGCGGTACTCCCGCCCGCTGCGCCGCCCGACGTGGCGGACGACGGCCATCGGCCCGACGCCCGTCGCGACGCGAAGCATGACGGGGTTGAGGAAGCGCCTGTTGCTGCGGGTCACCCAGCGCGGGATCGGCATGGGCCCATCGTCACCCGGCGTGCCCCCGGACCGCGACCTATCGTGGCGGCGTGCCCACCCGACTCCTCCTGCTCAGCGACACGCACGTCCCGGTCCGCGCCCGGGCGCTCCCGGACCAGGTGTGGCGCGCGGTCGACGACGCGGACGTCGTCGTGCACGCGGGCGACTGGGTGAGCGCCGACCTGCTCGACGCGCTCGAGGCCCGCGCGGCGCGCCTCGTCGGGGTCGCGGGGAACAACGACGGCCCCGACCTGCACGCGCGCCTGCCCGAGGTGGCGCGCACCACGGTCGAGGGGCTGCGGCTCGCCGTCGTGCACGAGACGGGCGGGAAGGACGGGCGCGAGCGTCGCGCCGACGCCGCGTTCCCCGACGTGGACGTGCTCGTGTTCGGGCACAGCCACATCCCCTGGGACACCACGTCGCCGGGCGGCCTGCGCCTGCTCAACCCCGGCTCGCCGACGGACCGCCGTCGGCAGCCGGTCGGGACGTTCCTCACGGCTGTCGTCGACGACGGCGCGCTGCGGGACGTCGAGCTCGTGCCCGTCCCGCGCTGAGTGCTCACGCCGCGCCGGCGCGCGCCCGGTGCTCCGCCGGGCTCACGCCGCGCACGCGCTTGAACGCGGCGCTCAGCGCGAACGGCGTCGCGTACCCGACGGCGCGCGCGACCGCGGAGAGCGTCGCGTCCGGCTCGAGGAGGAGGTCGGCGGCCAGGTCGAGCCGCCAGCCGGTGAGGTAGCCCATCGGCGGCTCGCCGACGAGCGCCGCGAAGCGGCGCGAGAACGCCGCGCGCGACAGCCCCACCTCCCGCGCCAGCGCGTCGAGGGTCCAGGCGCGCGCCGGGTCGTGGTGGATGAGCCGCAGCGCGGCCCCGACGACGGGGTCGGCGTCGGCGCGGTACCAGCCCGGCGCGTCGTCGCGCGAGAGCCACGTGCGCAGGCACGAGATGAGGAGGAGGTCGAGGAGGCGGTCGAGCACCGCCTCCTGCCCCGGGAGGTCCTGCACGACCTCCCGGGCGAGCATCTCGACGAGCGTCCCGTCCACGTCCCCGCGGCGCAGGACCACGCGCTGGGGCAGCACGCGCAGCACCCGGCGCCCGACCTCGCCGTCGAGCGGGTACGTGCCCGTGACGATGACGGTCTCGCCGTCCGGGTCGTTCCCCCACGACCGCACGCCGAGCACGGTCATGGGGGAGGGGCCGCCGTCGACCGCCCGGCACATGTCGGACGCCGGGCCGACGACGACCTGGGGCGCCGTGGTCGGCGCGTCGGCGACGACGTAGTGGTCCGGGCCGCGCAGGAGCACGACGTCGCCCGCGGCGACGTGCTCGCCCGGGTCGGACGACGTGCCGCCGGCCCCGGGGCCGACCCACCCGGACCCCCGCAGGACGGGCACGATCGTCAGCGGCGCCTCGTCCTCGATGCGCATGCCCCACGGCGCGCGCAGGTGGCTCCGCAGGAGGAAGGCGCCGCGGGCGCGCGGCCCGTCGAGCAGCCCGGCGACGACGTCCATCGCGCCAGCGTACGCCGGGGCGTGGCGAGACGATCGCGTATGCGCGCGAGCCGGTCGGCCATGGAACGTCTCGCGGCGGGGCGGTTGGGTGGGACCCGTACCGCTCCACCACTCGCACCTCGGGAGACACCATGCCTGCCTCGACCCCGCCCACCGCCACCCCGTCGGCGGCGCCCGCCCGTACGTCGACGCCGACCGCCGCACCGGCACCGGCACCGGCACCTGCGCCCGGGACCGTGCTCGTGCTCGGTGCGACCGGCAAGACCGGCCGCCGCGTCGCCGACCGGCTCGACGCGGCCGGCGTCCCCGTGCGCCGGGCGTCGCGCTCGGGCGACGTGCGCTTCGACTGGGACGACGACACGACGTGGGAGCCCGCGCTCGCGGGGGCCGCGGCCGTGTACGTCGCGTACGCGCCCGACCTCGCGGTCCCCGGCGCCCCGGAGACCGTGGCCCGGCTCGCGGCCCGCGCGCACGACGCCGGTGCGCGCCGCCTCGTGCTGCTCTCGGGGCGCGGCGAGGACGAGGCGCAGCGCGCGGAGGAGCTCGTCGGCGCGGCGTTCCCGGCGCGCACGGTCGTGCGGTGCGCGTTCTTCGACCAGAACTTCAGCGAGAGCTTCCTCCTCGAGCCCGTGCTCGACGGCGTCCTCGCGCTCCCGGTCGACGACGTCGCGGAGCCGTTCGTCGACCTCGAGGACGTGGCCGACGTCGCGGTCGCGGCCCTCACGGACGATGCCCTCGCGGGGCGCGTCCTCGAGCTCACCGGGCCGCGCGCGCTGACGTTCCACGAGGCGGTCGCGGAGATCGCCGCCGCGAGCGGGCGCGGCGTCCGCTACGAGCCCGTCCCTATGGAGGCGTTCGTCGCGGGCCTCGCCGCGGCCGGTCTGCCCGACGACGTCGTCGGCCTCATGCGGTACCTCTTCACCGAGGTCCTCGACGGGCGCGGGACCCCCGTGGCCGACGGCGTCCGCGCCGCGCTCGGCCGCGAGCCGCGGGACTTCCACGAGTACGCGGCGCGCGAGGCGGGCGCGTGGGTCGCGGGCACCGGCGCCGGCACACGCACGGTGGGGACCGCGCCGTGACCGCGTTCGCGACCCTCGTCGTGGCGGCCGCCGTCGCGACGGGGCTCGCGGGCGGCGTGCTCTTCGCGTTCTCGACGTTCGTGATGGGCGGGCTGCGCCGCCTCCCGCCGGGCGAGGGCGGAGCCGCGATGGTCGCGATCAACCGCGACGCGCTCCGGCCGCCGCTGGTGCTCCTGCTCGCCGCGAGCGTCCTGCTCCCCGCGGCGGCGGCCGTCGTCGGTCTCGTCGCTGGCGCGGCCGGGGCGGGGTGGGCCCTCGCGGGCGCGGTCGTCGCGCTCGTCGGGATCCTCGGCGTGACGGCCGTGGGCAACGTCCCGCTCAACGAGCGCCTCGACGCCGCAGCGCGCGAGGGCGACCTGGCGGCGGCGTGGACGGCGTTCCTGCCGCGCTGGCTCGCGTGGAACCACGTGCGGACGGCGGCCGGCGCGGCGTCCAGCGCGCTGCTCGCCCTCGCGCTCGTCTGAGGCGTGGCTCCAGGTGCGCGCGTGCGAGCGCCGGGTCCCGCCGCGGAATAGCCGGGGCCGGGACCCGGTTGCGCACGACATGAGCGACGTCACAGCGGCCGTGCCGGCCGACGAGCAGGACACCGTCCGTCGGGTCCTGGAGGGCACCGAGACCTGGGCCGTCGTCGGCCTGTCGAACAACACCGCGCGCGCCGCGTACGGGGTCGCGCGCGTGCTGCAGCAGCACGGCAAGCGGGTCGTGCCCGTGCACCCGTCGGCGGAGACCGTCCACGGCGAGCAGGGGTACGCGAGCCTCGCGGACGTCCCGTTCCCCGTCGACGTCGTCGACGTGTTCGTGCGGTCCGAGCTCGCGGGCGACGTCGCCGACCAGGCGATCGCGATCGGCGCGAAGGCGGTGTGGTTCCAGCTCGACGTGATCGACGAGGACGCCGCGCGGCGCGTGCGCGACGCGGGCCTCGACATGGTGATGGACCGCTGCCCCGCGATCGAGCTGCCGCGCCTCGCCGCGGCCGAGGAGGCCTGACCGTGCCCGCGGTCGACACCACGACGCGCCTCGGCTCACGCGCTGCGGCGCGGCTCGCCGACGAGCAGGTCGTGTGGCTCGTCACCGTGGACCCGCACGGCACGCCGCAGCCGACGCCGGTCTGGTTCCGCTGGGACGGTGCCGACGAGATCGTCGTGAAGTCCCAGCCGCGCACGGCCAAGCTGCGCAACGTCCGCGCGAACCCCCGCGTCGCGGTGCACCTCAACAGCACCCCGTCGGGCGGCGACGTCGTCGTGCTCACCGGCACGGCGTCGGTCGACGACGACGGTCTCTCGGCCGCGGAGCGCGCGGCGTACGACGCGAAGTACGACGACGGCATCCGCGGCCTCGGCACGACGCCCGACGGCTTCCACGACGACTACGCCGTGACGCTGCGCGTGCGCCTCGAACGGCTGCGCGGCTTCTGAGGGTCCCTCAGGCCGGGGGCTCGAAGGTCAGCACCGGCCTGCCGGTGCGCGGGTGCCTGAGGACCTCGCACCGCACGCCGTAGACGGGGTCCAGCACGTCGGGCACGAGCACGTCGTGGACGTCGCCCGCCGCCACGACGCGGCCGTCCGCCAGCACGACGACGTGGTCGCACGTCTGGGCCGCGAGGTTGAGGTCGTGGAGCGCGGCGAGCACGGTGACGCCGTCGTCCGCGAGGTCGCGCAGGACGCGCATCGTGTCGAGCTGCGCGGCGATGTCGAGGTGGTTGGTCGGCTCGTCGAGCAGCAGGAGCGCGGGCTCCTGCGCGAGGGCGCGCGCGAGGTGCACGCGCTGGCGCTCGCCGCCGGAGAGCGTCGCGACCTCACGGTCCGCGAACCCCGCCATCCCGACGCGGGCGAGCGCTGCGCGGGCGAGGTCGCGGTCGGTCGCGGAGTCGCCCGCGAGGAGCGAGCGGTGCGGGATGCGGCCGAGCAGCACGGCGTCGAGCACGGAGAGCGGGAGGTCGGTCGTCGCGTCCTGCTCGACGAGCGCGAGCACCCGCGCCCGCTGCCGGCGCGGCAGCGCGAGCAGGTCGGCGCCGTCGAACCGCACGCGGGCGCCGTCCCGGCCCGGGTCCGCCGACGGCGCCCGGACGCCCGCGAGCACGCGCAGGAGCGTGGACTTCCCGGAGCCGTTCGGGCCGAGCAGCCCGCTCACCGCCCCCGCGGGCGCGGTGCAGTCGACGCCGTCGAGGACGAGGCGACCGTCGACCGACCACGACACGCGCTCCGCGTCGAGCCCGGTCGTGCCCACGACGGCGGGGGCGCTCACGCGGTCCTCCGTCCGCGCCACAGCAGCAGGGCGAACACCGGAGCGCCGATCGCGGCGGTGACGATGCCGACGGGCAGCTCGCGCGGCGCGAAGACCGTGCGCGCGAGCGTGTCGGCCCAGACGAGGAACGTCGCGCCGAACAGCGCGGAGAGCGGGAGGAGCAGCCGGTGGCGCGCGCCGGTGAGGAGCCGGACCGCGTGCGGCAGGATCAGGCCGACGAACCCGATGGACCCCGACTGGGACACGAGCGCGCCGGTGAGCAGCGCGACGCCCACGAGGAGCGTCCAGCGCACGCGCGCGACGTCGACCCCGAGCGCGGAGGCCGCCGTGTCGCCGAAGGTGAAGGCGTCGAGCACCGAGCCGGTCGACGCGAGCAACGTCCCGAGCACGAGCGTCGCGCCGCCCGCGACCGCGACGGAGGTCCACGTCGCGCCCGCGACGGACCCCATGAGCCACGACAGGATCTCGCGGTACGAGTCGCCGGTCGCGGACCAGAAGATGACGAAGCTCGTCGCGGCCGCCGCGAGCTGGCTCACCGCGAGCCCGGCGAGCACCGTCCGCGTGGGCGTGAGCGCCCCGAGCGCGCCCGCGAGCCCGAGCGCGGCGACGAGTGCGAGCACCGCGCCGCCGAAGGCCGCGACGGGGAGCAGGACCGTCCAGCCCGCGACCAGCACGAGCACGGCGCCGAGCGACGCGCCGGACGACAGCCCGAGCAGGTACGGGTCGGCGAGCGGGTTGCGCGTGAGCGACTGCATGACGACGCCGCACACGGCGAGACCGGCCCCCACGGCCGCGGCGGTGAGCACGCGGGGGAGCCGCAGCTGCCACACCATGCCGTCCTGCAGGGCGCCGAGCGGCTCCAGGCCCAGCGGCCCGCCGAGCCCGAGGTGCGTCGCGACCGAGCGCCACACCTCGCCGACGGCGAGGTCGGCCGGCCCGATCGTCACCGTGACGAGCACCGTCGCGACGAGCGCGACGACGCCGGCCGGCACCCACCAGGCCGCGCCGCGCCGCGCGCGACCGGCCGGGCCGGTGCCGTCCGGGCGACGGTCGGCCGCGGCGGGCGCGGGCCGGGTGCGCAGGGTCGTCACAGGTCGAGCGCCTCCAGCTGCGCGGCGAGGTCGACGACGGCGTCGACGTTGCGCACGCCCGCCTCGGTCGCCGGGAACGGGATCGTCAGGTAGCGGCCCTCGCGGACGGCCGTCATCTCGGCCGTGGCCGGGTTGGACTCGAGCCGCTCGATCTTCGCCTCGGCGGTGTTCCAGGCGGCGTCGACGAGGACGAGCACGTCCGGGTCGGCGGCGACCGCCTCCTCCCACGCGTACGACGTCCAGGTGTCGTGCACGTCGCCCGCGACGTTCTCGAGCCCGACGGCGTCCATGATCATCTGCGGCGCGCCGATGCCCGCCCCGACGTACGGGATGTCGTCGCCCGACGAGTACCACAGGGCGGTCAGGCCGCGGTCGTCGCGGACGACGCCGTCGAGCGTCGCGCGCTGCTCCGCGACGAGGTCCGCCGCGGCGTCCTGCGCGTCGAAGATCGTGCCCACCTCGGTGATCTCGGCAAACACGTCGTCGAACGTCAGCGGGTCGGGCATGTACTCCGGCGCCTTGCACGCGGCGGGGGAGACGTAGGTCGCGACGCCGAGCTGCGCGAGCGTCTCGCGGTCGCCGGCGCCGTCGGCCGTGAGGTTGGACTCCCAGCCCGCGTAGACGAGGTCGGGCTCGGTCTCCAGGACCGCCTCCGCGCCCGGGACCTGGTCCGAGAGCGGCTCCGCGACGGCGGGGACGTCCGCGGCGGCGTCGGCCAGCGAGTCGGGCACCGGCCCGTCGGCGAACGCGCTCGCGACGATCCGGTCGCCGAGCCCGAGGGCCAGGAGCATCTCCGTGGTGCTCGACTTGATCGTCACGACGCGCTCGGGCGCAGCGTCGAACGTCACCTCGAACCCGCAGTCGTCGAGCGTGAGCGGGTACGCGGTGCTCCCGGGCGTGCTCGACGACGTCGCGCCGCCCGCAGAGGTCGGGTCGCCCCCGGGCGTGGTGCCGGACGAGCAGGCGGCGAGCACGAGGGCGAGGGCCGACGCGCCGACGGCGGCGCGGACGGGTCGGCGGGAGACGAGGGACGGCGTGGGGCGCGAGGGCACGGAGCTGCTCCGGGTGCGAGACGGGGAGAGAGCCGGACGGCGGTCCCCGGGCGGGGACGCGGGCTCTCCAGGGTCGGACGCGCCATCTCGCGTCGGGCGGACCCGCGACCCAAGGACGAGGTCGCTCCGGCGAACGATCGAGGGGTTCGCGGTCCGTCGTCCAGCCTACACACGCGACCGTGACAGAGTGTGCGTCGTGACCGAGACGTCGAACCCGCCCGCCCCCGCTCCTGCGACCCCGCCCCTGCGCGCCGTGGTGACCGGTGCGTCGTCGGGCATCGGGGAGGCGTGCGTGCGGTTCCTGCGGGCCCGCGGCTGGGACGTCGTGGCGTTCGCGCGCCGTGCGGACCGGCTCGCCGAGGTCGCGGAGCGCACGGGCGCCCACCCCGTGGTGGGCGACGTGACCTCCGACGACGACGTCGCGCGCCTCGTCGCCGAGGCGGGCGCTCGCGGGCCCGTGCACGCGCTGCTCAACATCGCGGGCTTCGGCCTCGGCGTCGACCCCGTCGACGAGGCGAAGATCGACGAGTGGCGCGCGATGTACGAGACGAACGTGCTCGGCACGGTGCGCGTGACCCGGGCGTTCCTGCCGCTCCTGCGCGCGTCGCGCCGTGGCGACATCGTGCTCATGACGTCGACCGCGGGCCACGACACGTACGTCGGCGGCTCCGGCTACGTCGCGTCCAAGCACGCGCTGCTCGGCGTCGCGAAGACGCTCCGCCTCGAGCTCGTGGGCGAGCCGATCCGCGTCATCGAGATCGCGCCGGGCCTCGTGCACACGCCCGAGTTCTCGCTCAACCGCTACCACGGGGACCAGGCCGGGGCCGACGCCGTCTACGCGGGCGTCGTGGACCCGCTCACCGCCGACGACGTCGCCGACGTCGTGACGTTCGCCGTCACGCGCCCGCACCACGTGAACATCGACTCGCTGATCCTGCGGCCCGTCGCGCAGGCCTCCACGTACTCCCTGTGGCGCGCGCCGCTCGTCCCGAAGGGCGTGGAGCCCGCGCCCGACGCCGACGCGTCCGCCCGCTGACCCCGACCCGTCCGGGAGCGGAGCCGCTCCGAACCGACGATGGCGCCCGGGGCCGGCCCGGCGTCTACTGGACCACGGGAGGACGCGCATGACGGGGCAGCGGCAGGCAGCCGGGCACGCGGGTGCACGGGCGGCGCTCGCGGGCGTCGTCGCGGCGGCCGTCGGGTTCGCCGTCGCCGAGCTCGTCGCGGCCGTCGTCGCGCCCGGGTCGAGCCCGCTGTTCGCCGCCGGGGCGGGCGTCGTCGACGCGGTGCCGGGGCCCCTCAAGGACTGGGCCGTCGCGACCTTCGGCACCGCGGACAAGGCGGTGCTGCTCGGGGTCATGGGCGTCGTGCTCGCCGCGGGCGCGGCCCTGAGCGGCTGGCTCGAGCTGCGCCGTCCGCCGTCCGGCGCGCTGCTCCTCGCCGCCGTCGGGGTGGTCGGGGCGGTCGTCGCCGCCTCCCGGCCGGGCGGGGACGTGGCCTGGGCGCTGCCGAGCCTGGTCGGCGTGGGGGTCGCCGTGCTGCTGCTGCGCGCGACGCTCCGGACGCTGCGCGGCCCGGCCGGGCCCTCCGGCTCCGACGACGCGACGACGACGTCCGGCGGCCTCGACCGCCGCCGGTTCCTCCTCGTCACGGGCCTGGCGGCGGTGGCGGGCGTCGTCGCGCTCGCGACGTCGCGCGCGGTGTCCGCCGGCTCGCGTGCGGTGACGGCCGCGCGCGACGCGCTGCGGCTGCCCGCCCCCGCGACCCCGGCCCCCGCCGTGCCCGCCGGAGCGGACCTGCGGGTCCCCGGGCTCGCGCCGTACGTCACCCCGAACGCGGACTTCTACCGCATCGACACGGCGCTGCGCGTGCCGCAGGTCGACCCGGCGTCGTGGACGCTGCGCGTCTCGGGGCTCGTCGACGACCCGTTCGAGATCGCGCTCGACGAGCTGCTCGCGCTCCCGCTCGTCGAGCACGACCTCACGCTCACGTGCGTGTCCAACGAGGTCGGCGGGGACCTCGTGGGCAACGCGCGGTGGCTCGGGTACCCGGTCCGCGAGCTGCTCGCGCGCGCCGGAGTGCAGGACGGCGCCGACATGGTGCTCTCCACGAGCGCCGACGGGTGGACGGCGAGCACGCCGCTCGACGCCCTCACCGACCCCGACCGGGCGAGCCTGCTCGCCGTCGGGATGAACGGCGAGGCGCTGCCGGCCGAGCACGGGTTCCCCGCCCGGCTCGTCGTGCCCGGGCTGTACGGCTACGTGTCCGCGACGAAGTGGGTCACCGAGCTCAAGGTCACGACGTTCGCCGACGACGTCGCCTACTGGTCCACGCGCGGGTGGTCGGAGCGGGGACCGATCAAGCTCGCGTCGCGCGTCGACACCCCGCGCGACGGCGCGTCGGTGGAGGCGGGGGACGTCGTCGTCGCGGGCGTGGCCTGGGCCCAGCACACGGGCGTCGAGGGCGTGGAGGTGCGCGTGGACGACGGCCCGTGGCGCGCCGCGACGCTCGCCGCCACGGTCGGCCCGGACACGTGGCGGCAGTGGTCGTACGCGTGGGACGCGACGCCGGGGGAGCACCGGCTGACGGTCCGCGCGACCGACGCGGACGGGCGCACCCAGACGGCCGACGTCGCCCCGCCCGCGCCCGACGGCGCATCGGGCTGGCACGAGGTCGCCGTCCGCGTCCGGTGACCGGCCCGGCCCGTGCCTGGAACAGGGGAGCAGGCGAGGGGCAGGCGAGAGGCCCGGGTCCTGGACCGGAGGTTGTCCCGCGACGGGCGTGCTGGCACCATGTGCGGGTGACCTCCGCGCGCCCCACGAGCAGCACGCTCGTCCTCGCGCGCCCGCTGGTCCTCACCGCCACCTGTTGTTGAGGGCTCGCGGCGCCCTGCGCAGCCTCGACCTGGTGTCCGTGAGCAGCCTCCCGCCCCTCCCTCCCTGCGACGGGGCGTGACGGTCGCCGGTCCCGCGCCACGGCTCAGCGATGAGTCCGACGCCACGACCGGGTCTGCACCCACGGACGCCAGCCGAGCACAGGACGCGAGACCACCATGTACGTTCCCCCGCACTTCCCCCGCTACCGCCCGACCACGGTGCCGTCCCCGGCGCCCGTCCTCGCCGCGCCGCCCGCGGACGCGCCGCCGCTCACGCTCGAGTGGCTCGTCGCGCGCGACATCGACGCCTACACGGCGCGCCGCCGGGCGGCGGCTACCATGGAGGCACAGGCGTCGACCCGGCCATCACCGGCGAGCCTCCGGAAGAACGGGAACCCCGCCGCGGGGCAGGCCTGACGGCCCGCGGCAGGTCCTCACTAGACCCGGACGGGTGGGCCCGTCACAGCCTGCGACGAGCGGTCGGCGACCGCCCGTGGTGCCCGACGGCGTCGGGCGCCTGCGGGCACGGCGCCGGCAAGCGAGGTGGTACCGCGGCGAGCCCGCCCCAGGTGGGGGAGTCGTCCTCGCAGGAGAGCACGACCGACCCGTACCACCACGGCGGACACCCCGCCGACCGCTACCTCACCGGAGTCCTCGAGACCATGGCCTACCCGCTGCACCGCGCACCCTCGTCCGCCGCCGACGCGCACCCCGGAGCCGCGTTCGGCGTCCCCGCCTCCCCGGACCTGCCCGCGATCGAGCGCGAGGTCCTCGCCTACTGGGAGGCGGACGACACGTTCCGCGCCTCGGTCGAGCGCAACCCCGCCGGGGAGAACGGCAGCAACGAGTTCGTCTTCTACGACGGCCCGCCGTTCGCCAACGGCCTGCCCCACTACGGGCACCTGCTCACGGGCTACGCGAAGGACGTCGTGCCGCGCTACCAGACGATGCGCGGCAAGCACGTCGAGCGTCGCTTCGGCTGGGACACGCACGGCCTGCCCGCCGAGCTCGAGGCGATGGACCAGCTCGGGATCAAGACCAAGGAGGAGATCCTCGAGCTGGGGATCGAGCGGTTCAACGACGCGTGCCGCGCGTCGGTGCTCAAGTACACGAGCGAGTGGCAGGACTACGTGACCCGCCAGGCGCGCTGGGTCGACTTCGAGCACGACTACAAGACGCTCGACCCGACGTTCATGGAGTCGGTCCTGTGGGCGTTCAAGCAGCTCTACGACAAGGGCCTCGTCTACGAGGGCTTCCGCGTGCTGCCCTACTGCTGGAACGACCAGACGCCGCTGTCCAACCACGAGCTGCGCATGGACGAGGACGTGTACCAGGTCCGCCAGGACCCGGCGGTCACCGTCGGCTTCCGGCTCGAGACGGGCGAGCTCGCGCTCATCTGGACGACGACGCCCTGGACGCTGCCGTCGAACCTGTTCGTCATGGTCGGCCCCGACGTCGAGTACGTCGTCGTGGAGTCGTCGGTCACGGGCGTCAAGGAGCGCTACGTGATCGCCGCCGAGCGCCTCGGGGCGTACGCGCGCGAGCTCGCCGACGAGGGCGTCGAGGACGTGACGACGCAGGTCGTCGAGCGGCTCACGGGCGCCGACCTCGTCGGGCGGTCGTACACGCCGCCGTTCTCGTACTTCGCCGGGCACGCCGGTGCGCACCGGGTCGTCGAGGCGGACTTCGTCACGACCACGGACGGCACCGGGCTCGTGCACAACGCCGGCGCGTTCGGCGAGGAGGACAAGGTCGTCTCCGACCGCGAGGGCGTCGAGCCGGTGCTGCCGGTCGCGTGCGACGGCAAGTTCGTCTTCCCCGTCGTCGACTACGAGAGCCTCCAGGTCTTCGACGCGAACGCGCTCATCATCGACCACCTCAAGGGCCGCACGCGCCACGACGCCGCGGCCGCGCAGGGGGAGGAGACGCCGGACCTCCCGCTCGGCGCGACGAGCCCCGGCACGGTGCTGCTGCGCCGTGAGTCGTACGCGCACTCCTACCCGCACTGCTGGCGCTGCCGCAAGCCGCTCATCTACATGGGCGTGTCGTCGTGGTTCGTCGCGGTGTCGAAGTTCAAGGACCGCATGGTCGAGCTCAACGAGCAGATCTCCTGGACGCCCGACCACATCCAGCACGGCCAGTTCGGCAAGTGGCTGGAGAACGCGCGCGACTGGTCGATCACGCGCAACCGGTTCTGGGGCAGCCCGGTGCCGGTCTGGCGCTCGGACGACCCGCAGCACCCGCGCGTCGACGTGTACGGCTCGTTCGCCGAGATCGAGCGGGACTTCGGCACCCTCCCGCGCAACGAGAAGGGAGAGCCGGACCTGCACCGGCCGTTCGTCGACCGCCTCACGCGCCCCAACCCGGACGACCCGACGGGCCGCTCGACCATGCGCCGCGTCGAGGACGTCATGGACGTCTGGTTCGACTCGGGCTCCATGCCCTACGCGCAGGTGCACTACCCGTTCGAGAACACCGACTGGTTCGAGCACCACAACCCCGGCGACTTCATCGTCGAGTACATCGGCCAGACGCGCGGCTGGTTCTACACGCTGCACGTGCTCGCGACCGCGCTGTTCGACCGTCCGGCGTTCCGCTCGGCGGTCTCGCACGGCATCGTGCTGGGCTCCGACGGCCGCAAGATGAGCAAGTCGCTGCGCAACTACCCGGACGTCAACGAGGTCTTCGACCGCGACGGCTCCGACGCGATGCGCTGGTTCCTCATGAGCTCGCCCATCCTGCGCGGCGGCAACCTCGTCGTCACCGAGGACGGGATCCGCGACGCGGTGCGCCAGGTGCTGCTGCCGCTGTGGAGCACGTACTACTTCTTCAGCCTGTACGCGAACACGTCGAAGGCGCAGGCGCGGGCGGGCGAGCCCGTCGAGCCCGCCGGGTACGTCGCGCAGAAGGTGGCGCCCGAGCGCGTGGCCGGGCTCCCGGCCCTCGACCGCTACCTGCTCGCCCGGACCCACGACCTCGTCGTGCGCGTCACGGGGCAGCTCGACGCGTACGACATCGCCGGCGCGTGCGAGACCGTGCGCGAGCACCTCGACGTCCTGACCAACTGGTACGTGCGCACCCAGCGCGACCGGTTCTGGGCGGAGGACGCCGACGCGTTCGACACGCTGTACACGGCGCTCGAGACGCTCACGCGCGTCATGGCGCCGCTCGCCCCGCTGCTCGCGGAGGAGGTGTGGCGCGGCCTGACCGGCGGGCGCTCGGTCCACCTCACCGACTGGCCGGCGTCCACCGAGGAGGTCGGCGAGCGGTTCGTCGGCGAGGACGGCTCGTCCGCCGTGGCCGTGCGTCACGTCCCGGACGCGTCCCTCGTCGCCGACCCGGCGCTCGTCGCCGCGATGGACGAGGTCCGCGCCGTCGCGTCGGCCGCGCTCGGCCTGCGCAAGGCGCACCAGCTCCGGGTGCGCCAGCCGCTCGCGCGGCTCACGGTCGTCGTGGACGACCCGGGGGCGCTCGCGCCGTACACGGACCTGCTGGCGCGCGAGCTCAACGTCAAGGCCGTCGAGCTCGAGTCCACCGACTCGGACGCCGCGGAGCGCTTCGGCATCACGCAGCGCCTCGCGGTCAACGCCCGCGCCGCGGGCCCGCGCCTGGGCCGCGGGGTCCAGGCCGTCATCAAGGCCGCCAAGGCCGGTGCGTGGCGCGTGGACGACGCCGGGGAGGTCGTCGTGACGACGGACGACGGCGACGTCGCGCTCCTGCCCGCGGAGTACGAGCTGACGACGGTGGTCGCCGACCGCGGCGTCGCCGAGGGGGAGGCGCCGAGCATCGCCGCCGCGGTGCTCGCGAGCGGCGGGTTCGCCGTCCTCGACCTCGCGCTCGACGACGCGCTGCTCGCCGAGGGCTACGCGCGCGACGTGATCCGCGACGTGCAGGACGCGCGCAAGGCCGCCGGGCTCGACGTCGCCGATCGCATCCGGCTCTCGCTCGACGTGCCGGGCGAGTGGCTCGCGGCCGTCGAGGAGCACCGCGACCTCGTCGCGCGCGAGACGCTCGCGCTCGAGGTCGTCGTCGAGACGTCGCCGACCGACGTGCGCTCCGTGCGCGTCGAGAAGGCCGACGGCACCGTCCCGGACGCTGGCCCCGTCGAGGAGGCGAACCTGTGAGCGCCGCACGCAAGGACTCCGGCGCCGCACGACGGCAGAGCGCGAAGGACGCCCGCGCGGTGGCGGAGGGCGCCGCCGCGCAGGCGGACCTCGAGCGCGTCTACCAGCACATCGTGTCCCGTGCTCCCGAGCACGACTTCGACCCGACGATCGACCGGGTGCGGCGCCTGTTCGAGCTGCTCGGCGACCCGCAGCACGCGTTCCGGACGATCCACCTCACCGGGACCAACGGCAAGACGAGCACCGCGCGCGTCGCGGAGCGTCTCGTGCGCGAGCACGGCCTGCGCACCGGCCTGTTCACGAGCCCGCACCTGACGAGCGTCACCGAGCGGATCGTCGTCGACGGCGAGCCGCTCTCGGCGCGCCGGTTCGTCGAGGTGTGGGAGGACGTCTACCCCTACGTGCAGGTCGTCGACGCGGAGCTCGCGGAGAGCGGGCAGTCACAGCTCAGCTTCTTCGAGGTCCTCACGGGCGTGGCGTTCGCCGCGTTCGCGGACACGCCCGTCGACGTCGCGATCGTCGAGGTCGGCATGGGCGGCGAGTGGGACTCGACCAACGTGGTCGACGCGGAGGTCGCCGTCGTGACGCCCGTCGCGCTCGACCACGAGCGGTGGCTCGGGAGCACGCTCGAGGAGATCGCGACGGTCAAGTCGGGCATCGTGAAGGAGGGCGCGACCGTCGTCTCGGCGGCGCAGCGCCCCGAGGTCGAGGAGGTGCTTCGGGCCCGGGCGGAGCGCGTCGGCGCGCGCCTGCTGCGCGAGGGCGTCGACCTCGACGTCGCCGCGCGCCAGGTCGCGGTCGGCGGCCAGCTCCTCGACCTGCGCACGCCCGCTGCGCTCTACACCGAGGTGTTCCTCCCGCTGCACGGTGAGCACCAGGCGCACAACGCGCTGCTCGCGCTCGGCGCGGTGGAGGCGTTCCTCGGCGGCCGGGCGCTCGACGGCACGCTCGTCGAGGCGGCTTTCGCGGACGTCACGTCGCCGGGACGGCTCGAGGTCGTGCGGTCCAGCCCGACCGTCCTCGTCGACGCGGCGCACAACGCCGCAGGGGCCGAGGCGCTCGCGACGGCGCTCGGCGAGGCGTTCGACCTGCGCCACCTCGTCGGCGTCGTCGCGATCATGGCCGACAAGGACGCCGAGCCGCTCCTCGCGGCGCTCGAGCCGGTGCTCGCGGAGATCGTCGTGACGCGCAACAGCTCGGAGCGCTCGGCCGACCCGACGGAGCTCGCCGAGCTCGCGGCCGACGTCTTCGGCGAGGACCGCGTGCACAGCACCGAGCGCCTCGACGAGGCGCTCCAGGTGGCGGTCGACCTCGTCGAGCGCGACGACGCCGTGGGCGTCGGCACGGGCACGGGCGTCCTGGTCACCGGCTCGGTCGTGACGGTGGCCGACGCGCGCGTCCTGCTCGGTCGCGGCTGACGCCCGGACGCCGCGCGGCGCGCGGCGGCCGGGTGTTTGATGGAGGCGACGACGGCGGCGGGCACGCCGGGCGCGGCCTGCCGACGTCGCGGGGGCTGTCGGCGCCCGGAGCACCGGGCGCACGGACCGATGGAGGGATGACCGGTGAAGAAGCTGCTCAACGATCCCCAGGACGCGGTGACGGAGTCCCTCGAGGGCTTCGGCCAGGCGCACGCCGACCTCGTGCAGGTGCACCTCGCGCCCCCGTACGTGTCGCGCGCCGGCGGCGCGGTGGCCGGCAAGGTCGGGCTGGTCTCGGGCGGCGGCTCGGGCCACGAGCCGCTGCACGCGGGCTTCGTCGGGCCGGGGATGCTCGACGCCGCGGTGCCGGGCGCGGTGTTCACCTCGCCGACGCCCGACCAGATCGTCCCGGCGATCCTCGGCGCCGACTCGGGCGCCGGCGTGCTCGCGATCGTCAAGAACTACACGGGCGACGTGCTGAACTTCGAGACGGCGGTCGAGCTCGTCGAGGCCGAGGGCACCGAGGTCACGAGCATCCTCGTCAACGACGACGTCGCGGTCGAGGACTCGCTCTACACCGCGGGTCGGCGCGGCGTCGCGGGGACGGTCGCGGTCGAGAAGATCGCGGGCGCGGCGGCCGAGCGCGGCGACGACCTCGGCACCGTGACGGAGATCGCCGGGCGCGTCGTGGCGAACGTGCGCTCGATGGGCGTCGCCCTCACGGCGTGCACCGTGCCGCACGTGGGCAGGCCGAGCTTCGACCTCGGCGACGACGAGGTCGAGATCGGCATCGGGATCCACGGCGAGCCCGGGCGGCACCGGATCCCGCTCGCGTCGGCGGACGAGATCACGCAGCGGCTGGTCGATCCCGTGGCCGACGACCTGGGCCTCGCCGACGGCGAGGACGTGTTGCTGTTCGTTAACGGAATGGGCGGTACCCCGCTGTCCGAGCTGTACGTCGTCTATCGTCAGGCGAGGAGGCTGCTCGAAGGGCGCGGCGTACGCGTGACGCGCTCGCTCGTCGGCAACTACGTCACGTCGCTGGAGATGCAGGGTGCGTCGGTCACCGTGCTGCGCCTGGACGACGAGCTCACCGCCCTGTGGGACGCTCCCGTCCACACGGCCGCGCTGCGCTGGTGAGCGGGTGCCCTTTCGTGCAGTCTCCTGGAGCCGGCGCACCGCCGGCTCGACGGCGAGGAGAGGTGGGGCATGACGCTGGACGTGGCCTGGGCCGAGCGATGGACCCGGCTGAGCGCGGAGCGGATCGCGGCGGCGCGGGACGAGCTGACGGAGCTGGACCGCCAGATCGGTGACGGCGACCACGGCGAGAACCTCGACCGGGGTTTCCGCGCGGTGGTCGCCAAGCTCGACGGGGCGGCCGACGGCGAGCAGCCGCCCGGCCAGATCGGCGACGTGCTCAAGCTCGTGGCCACGACGCTCATGTCGTCCGTCGGCGGCGCCTCGGGCCCGCTCTACGGGACCGCCTACCTGCGCGCCGCGAAGGTGACCGGCCTCGCGGAGCTCGACGCGCACGGCGTCGTCGCGCTGCTCGAGGGAGCGCTCGAGGGCATCTCCGCGCGCGGCAAGGCGCAGGTCGGCGAGAAGACGATGGTCGACGCCTGGCAGCCCGCGGTCGACGCGGCGGAGGCCGCGGCCGACGCGGGCGGCTCGACGGCCGACGTCCTCGGTGCCGCCGCCCGGGCCGCGCGCGAGGGCGCCGAGGCCACCGCGCCGCTCGTGGCGACGAAGGGCCGGGCGAGCTACCTCGGCGAGCGCAGCGCGGGCCACCAGGACCCGGGCGCGACGTCGACCGCGATCCTGCTCGAGGCCGCGCGCGACGCGGCGACGGCGTGAGCGGCGTGGCCGGACCGGTCGGAACCCGGGCCCGGGTCGCGCTCGTCCTCGTCTCGCACTCGCAGCGCCTCGCGCAGGGGGCCGTCGAGCTGTCCGCGCAGATGGCGCCCGGCGTCCTGCTGCTCGCGGCGGGCGGGACGGACGACGGCGGCCTCGGCACGAGCTACGACCGCGTCTCCGGCGCGATCGACGAGGCGCTGTGCGTCGCGGACGGCGTCGTCGTGCTCGCGGACCTGGGCTCGGCCGTGATGACGGTCGAGTCGGTGCTGGACCTGGAGGACGGCTTCGACGGGCGCGTGCTGCTCGCGGACGCGCCGTTCGTCGAGGGCGCCGTCGCGGCGGCCGTCACCGCGCACGGCGGCGGCGACGTGGCCGAGGTCCTCGCGTCCGCGGAGCACGCGGGCGGCACGTTCGCCGTCCCCGCCGCGGCACCGGAGGCGGGGGAGGAGAACCCTGCGGACGGCGCCCCGCCGGCGGGGGAGGCCCGCGCCGTCGTGACGTTGCGCAACCCGCTCGGCCTGCACGCCCGGCCCGCCGCCGTGCTCGCCCGCCTGGTCGCCGGGTTCGACGCGAGCGTCGCGATCGACGGCGTCAACGGGGCGAGCGTCCTCGAGCTCATGAAGCTCGGCGCGACCGGCGGGCAGGAGCTCACGGTCACGGGGGAGGGCCCGCAGGCCGCGGACGCCGTGCGCGCGGTGGTCGAGGCGGTGGAGGGCGGGTTCGGCGAGGTCTGACGCCGCGGAGGTGTGACCTCCGTCACCCGATATTGCAGTTGGTGCAAAATTGCAGAGGATGCAAGAATGCTCCTCGTGCCGACGACTCCGCCTGACGTGCCCGCTCGCCCCTCCGTGGCCGAGCGGGCCGCGGCATGCCTCGTGCCGTCGCCCGGCGGGCTGCGGGAGCGCAAGAAGCGCGCGCGCCGCGAGGCCCTCGTCGACGCCGCGCAGACCCTCGTCCTCGACCGCGGCCTCGACGCCGTGACGGTCGAGGACATCTGCGCGGCCGTCGGCGTCTCGCCCCGCACGTTCTTCAACTACTTCCCCGCGAAGGACGACGCCGTGCTCGGCCTCGAGGAGTTCTCGGTCCGACCGGACGTCGTCGCGGCCTTCGTCTCCGGCGGTCCGACGGGCGCGCTCCTCGACGACCTCGAGGTCGTGGTGGCCGACGTGCTCGCGCACGAGGTCGTCACTCCCGAGCGCATGGCGCGCACGCTCGAGCTCGTGCAGCGCGAGCCGCACCTCGTCGCGCGTCACGTCGCGTGGGTCGAGGGCCACCGCGCGGAGCTCGTCGAGATGCTCGTCGCGCGTCGCGCGGTCCGGCCGTTCGTCCCGGACCCCGAGCTCCTGGCGCTCGTCGTCATGAGCCTCCTGCGGGCGAGCACGGTCGAGTGGCAGCAGCGGGGCCGCGAGGGCGAGCCGGTGGACCACCTGCCCGGCGTCGTCGACCAGCTCCGCGCGCTGCTCCGCGACACGCGCGCCCCTGATCCCGCGGCCCCCTGACCGCACCCCTCGCCCCGCGCGAGGACTCCACCGGCTCGGGCCTCCCACCCGACCGGCCGCACCTCCAGCCCCCACCCGACGACGGGCCGCGCCCGTCGGCGCGCGCCCGTCCGTCCCGACCGAACCGGATCCTCATGGCCTCCTCCACCGCAGCACCACCCGTCGACGGCGGCAAGCCGCTCGTCGTGCTCACCCCGCGCACCGTGTGGGTGATCTTCGGCGCGCTCATGGCGTCGATGTTCCTGTCCTCGCTCGACCAGTCGATCGTCGGCACCGCGATGCCGACGATCGTCGGCGAGCTCCACGGCGTCGAGCACCAGGGCTGGGTCATCACGGCCTACATCCTGGCGATCGCCATCGTCATGCCGCTCTACGGCAAGTTCGGCGACCTCTGGGGCCGCCGCTGGCCGTTCCTCGTCGCGATCGGCCTCTTCACGGTCGCGTCGGCCGGCGCCGGGTTCGCGCAGTCGTTCCCCGAGCTCGTCGCCTGGCGCGGCGTCCAGGGCCTCGGCGGCGGCGGTCTGATGATCCTGTCGCAGGCGATCATCGCCGACATCGTCCCCGCCAAGGACCGCGGCAAGTACATGGGGCCCATGGGCGCGCTCTTCGGCATCGCCGCGGTCATCGGGCCGCTCCTCGGCGGCTGGTTCACCGAGGGCCCGGGCTGGCGCTGGGCGTTCTGGATCAACGTGCCCATCGGCGTCGCCGCGTTCGTCGTGGCGTGGGTCGCGCTCAAGCTCCCCTCGCACCGCGCGGGCCGCAAGATCGACGTCGCGGGCATCTTCTTCCTCGTCGTCGCGACGTCCGGCATCGTCCTGGTGACGAGCTGGGAGTCCCTGACGACGTCGTCGGGCTACGACTGGTCCGACCCGTGGCTGCTCGGCCTCGTCGCGGCCGTCGTGGTGTCGGTCGTCGCGTTCGTCCTCGTCGAGAACCGCGCCGAGGAGCCGCTGCTCCCGCTGCACCTCTTCAAGAACCGGACCTTCACCATCGCGACGCTCATCGGCCTCGTGCTCGGCATGGGCATGTTCTCGGCGCTCGCGTTCCTCCCGACGTTCCTGCAGATGTCCACGGGCGCCGGGGTCACCGAGTCCGGGTTCCTCATGCTCCCGATGATGGTCGGCGTCATGATCACGGCCATCGGGTCCGGTATCGCCATCACCAAGACCGGGCGGTACAAGATCTACCCGGTGGTGGGGCTCGCGATCACCGCGGCCGGGATGGTCTGGCTCACGCGCATCACGGGCGACATGTCGATGTGGCTCTTCGGCGCGATGATCTTCGTCATGGGCGCCGGGATGGGCCTCGTCATGCAGACGATCGTGCTCGCCGTGCAGAACTCGGTCGACCCGCACGAGATCGGCACCGCCACGAGCGCGAACAACTTCTTCCGCGAGATCGGCGCGGCCGTCGGGACGGCGCTGTTCAGCACCATCTTCACGTCGCGGCTCGCCGACAACCTCGAAGGCGTCTTCGCGGGCGTGCCGGGCGGTGCGGCCCCCGCCGGCGCGGAGGGCTCCTCGCTCACGCCCGAGCTGGTGCAGCAGCTCCCGGAGCCGATCCACACGGGCGTCGTCGACGCGTTCACCGACGCGCTCGCCCCCGCGTTCTGGTACCTGGTCCCGCTCGTCCTCGTCGGGTTCGTGCTCGCGCTGTTCCTGCGCGAGGTCAAGCTCTCCGACGTCGCGGGGATGGTCGCGCGCGGCGAGGCCGTCGCGGACCACGGCGACCTGCGCGAGGACGCCCCCGCGACGGGCCAGGTCGACGGTGCCGCGGTCGTCGTGCCCGCGGGCGGCGGTGGACCGGACGACGAGCGCCCCGGGAGCCGGGAGCGCGACGGCGCGCCGGTATCCTGACCGGGTGAGCACCTCGCCGTCGCAGCCCGCCGCGCAGCCGTCCCGCCACGGCCGCGCGGCGGGCCCGGTGCGCCCGTCCCCGGGCGACCGCATCAAGCCCAAGAAGCCCGCGAAGGTCCAGTTCGCGTCGACCACGCTCCTGCTCGAGGCGTTCCTCGTCGTGTTCGCGACGCTCGTGGCCTACGGCCTGCGCGACGTGCCGTACTCGCGCGGCCCGCTCGAGCTGCCCTCCGCGACGTCGATCTGGGTCGTGGGCGGCGTGCTCGCCGTCGTGCTCGTCGTGCTGTCGCGGATGGTGGGCACGCCCGGCGGGTACGTCGCCGGGTCCGTGGTCCAGGTGCCCGTGCTCGCGCTCGGGCTGGTCGTGCCCATGATGTTCCTCGTGGGCGGCCTCTTCGTCGTCCTGTGGATCGTCTCGATCCGCCTCGGCGGGCGCATCGACCGCGAGCGCGCGGCCTACGACGCCGAGCACCCCGAGACCGCGCCCAACGCCGGCTGACGGCACGGCGCGCACGCGGCCGGGCGGCCACCCGCGGGGCGCGGCGCACGGTCCGACGGCCGGTAGGCTCGGCGACCATGACCGACGTCGCACCCGCACTGACCGAGACCATCGAGCGCACCCTCATCCTCGTCAAGCCCGACGGCGTCCGCCGCGGCCTGTCCGGCGAGATCCTCCGGCGCGTCGAGGCCAAGGGCTACACGCTCGCCGCCGTGCGCCTGCTCGACGCGACGCCCGAGCTGCTCGCCGCCCACTACGCCGAGCACGAGGGCAAGCCGTTCTTCCAGCCGCTCGTCGACTTCATGCTCTCGGGCAAGATCCTCGCGGTCGTGGCCGAGGGCCAGGGCGTCGTCCCCGGCTTCCGCTCGCTCGCCGGCGCGACCAACCCGACCGAGGCGCTGCCCGGCACGATCCGCGGCGACCTCGGCCGCGACTGGGGCCTCAAGGTCCAGCAGAACCTCGTGCACGGGTCGGACTCGCCCGAGTCCGCCGCGCGCGAGATCGCGCTCTGGTTCCCCGAGCTCGGCTGACCCGCACGCGCACGTCCGCCCCGTCCCGGGCCTCCGGGGCGGGGCGTTCGCGTGCCCGCCGCGGTGTGCGCGGTCCGCCACGGCCGGTCGCGGACGTCCGCAGGATCGTGGGAGCGCCGCACTAGGCTCGGGTCCGTGCACCTCAAGACCCTGACGCTGCGCGGCTTCAAGTCGTTCGCGTCCGCGACGACGCTGAGCTTCGAGCCCGGCGTGACGTGCGTCGTCGGGCCGAACGGCTCGGGCAAGTCGAACGTCGTCGACGCGCTCGCGTGGGTGATGGGGGAGCAGGGCGCCAAGACCCTGCGCGGCGGCAAGATGGAGGACGTCATCTTCGCCGGCACCTCCGGCCGGCCCCCGCTCGGGCGCGCCGAGGTGTCCCTGACGATCGACAACACCGACGGCGCCCTGCCGATCGACTACACCGAGGTGACGATCTCCCGCACGCTGTTCCGCAGCGGCGGGTCCGAGTACGCGATCAACGGCAGCGCGTGCCGCCTGCTCGACATCCAGGACCTCCTCTCCGACTCGGGCCTCGGCCGGGAGATGCACGTGATCGTCGGCCAGGGACAGCTCGACGCCGTCCTGCGCGCGACGCCCGAGGACCGCCGCGGCTTCGTCGAGGAGGCCGCGGGCGTCCTCAAGCACCGCAAGCGCAAGGAGAAGGCGCTCCGCAAGCTCGACGCGATGCAGGCCAACCTCACGCGGCTCGCGGACCTCACGACGGAGATCCGGCGCCAGCTCGGCCCGCTGGGGCGGCAGGCGGAGATCGCGCGCAAGGCCGCCACGATCCAGGCCGACCTGCGCGACGCGCGGGCCCGGCTCCTCGCCGACGACCTCGCCCAGCTCACCGCGACGCTCGAGCAGGAGATGGCCGACGAGGCGGCCCTGCGCACGCAGCAGGCGGAGGTCGAGCGCGCGCTCGCGACGGCGCGCGACACGCTCGGCCGGCTCGAGCGCGAGGCCGCGGAGGCCGCGCCCGCCCTCGGGGCCGCGACCGACGTCTGGTTCCGGCTCTCGTCGCTGCGCGAGCGGCTGCGCGGCACGCGCACGCTCGCCGAGGAGCGCGTGCGTCTCCTCGGGCGCCCCGAGGCGGCGCCCCGCGGGCAGGACCCGGACGAGCTCGAGGCGCAGGCCGAGCGCGTGCGCGCGACCGAGGCGGAGCTCGAGGCGGAGGTCGCCCGCGCGCGCGACGCGCTCGCCGCCGCGGTCACCGACCGGGAGGACGCCGAGCAGGCCGCGGGGGAGGCGGAGCGGGCCGTCGCGACGCTGCTGCGCGGTGCCGCGGACCGCCGCGAGGGTCTCGCGCGGCTCGCGGGGCAGGTCGCGGCGCAGCGCACGCGCGTCGAGGCGGCGGAGGCCGAGATCGGACGGCTGCGCGAGTCGCTCGCGGAGGCCGAGCACCGGGGCACGCAGGCGCGCACCGAGTTCGCGGTGCTCGAGACCCAGGTGGTCGGCGCCGAGGAGGGCGAGGAGGGCCTCGACGCCGAGCACGAGGCCGCGGCGGACGCGGTCGAGCGCACGAGCGCCGCCGTGACGGGCCTGGAGGCGGACGCGACGGCCGCGGACCAGGAGCGCGCGACGTGGAGCGCGCGCATCGAGGCGCTCGAGCTGAGCCTCGACCGCAAGGACGGCGCGGGCGCGCTGCTCGCGGCGGACGGCGTCGGCGTCGTGGGGTCGCTCGCGGCCCTGCTCGGCGTCGAGGCGGGCTACGAGGACGCGGTGGCCGCGGCGCTGGGCCCGGCCGCCGACGCGGTCGCGGTCGAGTCGGTCGACGCCGCGGTCGACGCGCTGCGGTACCTGCGCACGGAGGACGCCGGGCGCGCGGGCCTCCTCGTGGCGACCGCGGAGCCCGGACCCGGCCCCGCCGCCGTCGACCTGCCCGACGGCGCGCGCTGGGCCGTCGACGTCGTCACCGCCGCCGGGGGCGTCGGCCAGGCGGTGCGGTCCCTGCTCGCGGGCGTGGCCGTCGTCGACGACCTGGGCCAGGCGCGCGCGCTCGTGGCGCGGCACCCGGGCGTCGCCGTCGTGACGCGGGGCGGTGACCTCCTCGCGACGACGCGCGCGTGGGGCGGGTCGGCGTCGGCGCCGAGCGTGCTGCACCTGCAGTCGGCGCTCGACGAGGCGCGCACGGCGCACGCCGACGCGACGGCCCGCGCCGAGCGCGCCCGGTTCGCCCTCGTGGGCGCGCGCGAGGCGGCGCAGCAGGCGCGCGCCCGGTACGAGGACACGCTCGACCGGCTCAACGAGTCCGACGCGCAGCTCGCCGCGGTCGCGGAGCAGCTCGGGCACCTGGGGGCGACCGCGCGCTCGGCCGCCGCGGAGGCCGAGCGCGTGCGCGCGTCGCTGGAGCGGGCGTCCCAGAGTCTCGACGACGCACGCGAGACGCTCGCCGGGCTCGTCGAGCGGCTCGAGGTCGCGGAGGCGGCGCCGGAGCAGTCCGAGGACGCGGTGGCGGAGGCGAGCGCCGAGCGCGACCGCCTCCTCGCACGTGCCTCGGCGGCGCGCACGGCCGAGACCGAGGCACGGCTCGCCCTGCGCACGAGCGAGGAGCGGTCGCGGGCGGTCGCGGGCCGGGCCCAGTCGCTGGCCCGGGCTGCCGCCGCGGAGCGCGACGCGCGCGAGCGGGCCGCGCGGCGCGAGGCGGCGCGGGTGCGGCAGGCGGGCCGCGCGTCCGCGGTGCGCGACGGCGCGACGCTCGCCCTCGCCGCGATCGACCGGTCGCTGGGCCGGGCGGGCGCGGAGCGGGACGCCGCAGAGGCGGCACGGGCCGAGCGCGACACCGCGGTGACCGCCGCGCGCCGCGAGGTCGACGACCTGGCGGCGCGCCTGCGCGAGCTCACCGACGTCGCGCACCGCGACGAGGTGGCGCGCGCGCAGCAGCAGCTCCGCATCGAGCAGCTCCAGGCGCGCAGCGTCGACGAGCTCGGGCTCGACCCGGCCGTCCTGGTCGAGGAGCTCGGCCCGCACCGCGAGGTCCCCGTCCCCTCCGACGACGGCGAGCCCCGCACGGTCCCGTACGACCGCGCCCAGCAGGAGAAGCGCCTGCGCGCCGCGGAGCGCGACCTCGGCCGCCTCGGCAAGGTGAACCCGCTCGCGCTCGAGGAGTTCGCCGCGCTCGAGGAGCGGCACAAGTTCCTCGCCGACCAGCTGGCCGACCTCAAGAAGTCGCGCGCCGACCTGCTGGAGATCGTCAAGGAGATCGACGAGCGCGTCGAGCGGGTGTTCTCGGACGCGTACCGCGACACCGCCGAGCAGTTCGAGCGCGTGTTCGCCCGCATGTTCCCGGGCGGCGAGGGGCGCCTGGTCCTCACCGACCCGGACGACATGCTGACCACGGGCATCGAGGTCGAGGCCCGTCCCGCGGGGAAGAAGGTCAAGCGCCTGTCCCTGCTGTCCGGCGGCGAGCGCTCGCTCACGGCGGTCGCGCTCCTCGTCGCGATCTTCAAGGCGCGGCCCTCGCCGTTCTACGTCATGGACGAGGTCGAGGCCGCCCTGGACGACGTGAACCTCGGCCGCCTGCTCGAGATCTTCCGCGAGCTCCAGGAGGACTCGCAGCTCATCGTCATCACGCACCAGAAGCGCACCATGGAGATCGCCGACGCGCTCTACGGCGTGACGATGCGCGGCGACGGCGTCACGACGGTCATCAGCCAGCGCATGTCCGAGGCGCGCGAGGAGGTCCCCGTCTGACCGGCGCGGGGCGGTCCGTCCGCCTCGTCCGGACCTGGGCGGAACCTCCAGGATCGTTGCAATTCCGGGCCTTGTGAAGATGTGGTGCTGATCGCCGAGCCCCGGCGTGGCTGCGGTCGCGACGCGTTCGGGCGCCCGGATACTGGAGGGCATGGTCTGGATGTTCGTGTGGCTGGGGCTCACGCTCGGCGTCGCCGCCGTCGTGTTCCTGTTCGCGAGCGTCGTCGCGCGCGCCGAGGCGCAGTCGACCGGTGCGGCGGGTGACCGACGGGACGGCGAGCAGGGGATGCGCGCCTTCTGGCGGGACTTCCGCTCGGGGCTGCGGCGGCGTCGCCGCCGCGGTGACAACCCGGGCCAGCACGTCGCGACCGTGCGCATGCCGCGGCCGGTGGACACGAGCATCGACGACTTCTTCACGGCCACGCAGGTGTCGTCCAACGCGTACGTCGACGCCGAGGAGCTCACCGACGTCCTGCACCGCGCGCGCGAGCGCGTGCGCCCGCTGCACCCGGGGGAGCGCCCTCCCGAGGCGTGAGCACCGCGTCGGTCTGAGAGACTTCCGGGGTGAACGACCTCCTCCCGCTCTGGATCGTCCTCGGCGTCCTCCTGGTCGTCGGCCTCGTCACCGCCGGGACCGTGTCGGCCCGTCGCCGCGGTCGCCGCGACCGCGTCGAACCTCCGCCCTCGGCCACTGCCGCGCCCCCCGCGACCGCGCCGGACGTCGTGGAGGCGCCGCCCGGCACGGCGACCGTGGAGGCGCCGCCGGAGCCCGACGTCGCCGCCCCGCCCGCGCTCGAGCGCCCGGAGCCGGTCGGTGGTCGGCTCGTCCGGCTGCGGGAGCGCCTCGCGCGCTCCGGGTCGCCGCTCGGCGCCCGCCTGCTGTCCGTCCTCTCGCGGGACCACCTCACCGAGGACGACTGGGACGAGCTCGAGGAGACCCTCCTCCTCGCGGACGTCGGCGCCGGGCCGGCCGGCGAGCTCATCGACGCGCTGCGCACCAAGGTCCGCGTCCTCGGGGTGCGCGACGCCGCGAGCGTGCGCGACCTCCTGCGCACCGAGCTCGTCGCGCTCGTCGACCCGACGCTCGACCGCTCGCTCGCGACGTCCCCGCGCACCGCCGAGGACGGGTCCACGGTGCCCGCCGTCGTGCTGGTCGTGGGCGTGAACGGCACCGGCAAGACGACGACCGTCGGCAAGCTCGCGCGCGTGCTCGTCGCCGAGGACCGCAGCGTCGTGCTGGGCGCTGCCGACACGTTCCGCGCCGCAGCCGCCGACCAGCTCGAGACCTGGGGCTCGCGCGTCGGGGTCCCGACCGTGCGGTCCGACCGTGACGGCGCCGACCCGGCGGCCGTCGCGTTCGACGCGGTGCGCCGCGGCCGCACCGAGGGCGCGGACGTCGTGCTCGTCGACACCGCCGGGCGCCTGCAGAACAAGCAGGGCCTCATGGACGAGCTGGGCAAGATCCGGCGCGTCATCACCAAGGAGGCCCCGCTGTCGGAGGTGCTCCTCGTGCTCGACGCGACGACGGGGCAGAACGGCCTCAACCAGGCACGCGTCTTCGGCGAGGTCGCGGGCGTCACGGGCATCGTCCTGACGAAGCTCGACGGCACCGCGCGCGGCGGCATCGTGGTCGCGGTCCAGCGCGAGCTGGGCGTGCCCGTCAAGCTCGTCGGCCTGGGGGAGGGGCCCGACGACCTCGCCCCGTTCGACCCGGAGCAGTTCGTCGACGGGCTCCTCGGCGCCTGAGGCGCGGGCGCGGCCGGGCGCGACGCCCGGCCTCAACGCCCGGCCATAGTGCCCGGCCGGGTGCCGGTCCGGGTCGCCCGGCGGGTCACGGTCGTGTCACGGCGCGATCACGGCCCGGTCGCGGCGCCGGGCTCCGGGCGCCCGCGCGGTGCGGCGAAACCGAACGTTTACGTCCGGGCCGCCCTTGTCACGCCGGCGTAACGCGGCGACACCGCCGGGGAAACCCGCCCGCACCACCGTAGTCCCCGACCGGCCGCCCGGCCGGCGAGGGGAGATGATCCGATGGAGTGGGACACCGGGGCGACCGCGTGGATGCTGACCTCAGCATCCCTCGTGCTCCTGATGACGCCCGGACTGGCGTTCTTCTACGGCGGCATGGTCCGCGCCAAGTCCGTGCTGAACATGATGATGATGTCCTTCGGCGCGATGGCCGTCGTGGGCGTCGTCTACGTGCTGTGGGGCTGGTCGATGTCCTACGGCGAGGCCGGGACGGGTGGCCTGTTCGCCAACCCGTTCGCGCAGTTCGGTCTCTCGGGGGCGATCACGGACGCCGACGGCAGCGCCGTCGCGAGCACGCTCGGCAACTACCCGAACGTGGTCGACATCGCGTTCCAGGTGACGTTCGCGATCATCACGGTCGCGCTCATCTCGGGTGCGCTCGCCGACCGCGTCAAGTTCGGCACGTGGCTGGCGTTCACGGCGATCTGGGTCACGGTCACGTACTTCCCGCTCGCCCACATGGTGTGGGGCGGCGGCTTCCTCTCGGCCAACGAGAACGGTCTCGCCGCGAAGGTGTTCGGGGTGACCGACGGCGCCGCCACGGTCGCGCCGATCGACTTCGCGGGCGGCACCGTCGTCCACATCAACGCCGGTGTCGCGGCGCTCGTGCTCGCGCTCCTCATCGGCAAGCGCAAGGGCTTCGGCACCGAGCCGATGCGCCCGCACAACCTGCCGTTCGTCATGCTGGGCGCGGCCCTGCTGTGGTTCGGCTGGTTCGGCTTCAACGCGGGCTCCGCGTTCGGCGCGAACGAGACGGCCGGCCTCGCCTGGATCAACACCACGAGCGCCACGGCGGCCGGCATCATCGGCTGGCTCGTCACGGAGAAGATCCGCGACGGTCACGCCACGTCGCTCGGCGCCGCGTCCGGCGTCGTCGCGGGCCTCGTGGCGATCACGCCCGCCGCCGGCGCGCTCAACCCGGTCACGTCGATCGTCCTGGGCCTCGTCGCCGGCGCGCTCTCCGCGCTCGCGGTGGGCCTGAAGTACCGCTTCGGCTACGACGACTCGCTCGACGTCGTCGGGGTCCACCTCGTCTCCGGCCTCTGGGGTACCGTCGCGATCGGCTTCCTCGCGACCGACAGGGGCCTCTTCTTCGGGGGCGGCGCGCAGCAGCTCGTCGTCCAGGTGCTCATCGCGCTGGTCGCGATCGTCTTCACCGCGATCACGACGACGGTCATCGGCCTGATCCTCAAGGTCACGATGGGCTGGCGCGTGAGCGAGGACGCGGAGGTCGGCGGCATCGACCTCGCGGTCCACGGCGAGACGGCGTACGAGTCCATCCAGCAGGGCAGCGTCATCAGGGAGGTGCGGGCATGAAGCTCGTCACGGGAATCATCCAGCCGCACCGGCTCGACGACGTGAAGTCGGCGCTCGAGGCCGCGGGCGTGCGGGGCATGACGGTCAGCGAGGCCAGCGGGTACGGCCGCCAGAAGGGCCACACCGAGGTCTACCGCGGCGCCGAGTACACGGTGGACCTGGTCCCCAAGGTCCGCATCGAGGTCCTCGTCGACGACGCCGACGCCACCGCGGTCACCGAGGTGATCGTCAAGGCGGCGCAGACCGGCAAGATCGGCGACGGCAAGGTCTGGACGGTGACCGTGGACGACGTCGCCCGGGTGCGCACGGGCGAGCACGGCCCCGGCGCCCTGTGAGGAGACGGACCCTCGGATGACCCACCACGCCGACACCCCGACCACGGGCGGGGTCGCAGGGGGATCGGCGGGGCGCCCGGCAGGGCCGGGAGAGCACGGCACGCAGGTCCCGCACCCCGAAGGGGTGCGGGACCTGCGTGCGCGGATGCTCGACGTCGCACGGTCCATGAGCGGACCGGGCCGCAGCGGGGTCGCGCGCCGCGCCGCCGTCGTCGACCTCGTCACGTCCTCGCTCGCGGGCCTCTGGCTCGAGGCGACCGGCGGTGTCGCGCCCGAGGGGCTCGCGCTCGCCGCGGTCGGCAGCCTCGGGCGGGGCGACATGGGCCCCGCGAGCGACCTCGACCTCGTCCTCGTCCACGACGGCCGCACCCACACCGCCGACGACGTCGCGCGCGTCGCCGAGCGGCTCTGGTACCCGCTGTGGGACGCGGGCGTCGACCTCGACCACGCGGTGCGCTCCCTGTCGCAGTGCCGCCAGGTGGCGTCGAAGGACGTCCCCGCCGCCGTCGGGTGGCTCGACGTGCGCGCGGTCGCGGGGGACGCGCTCGTCGTGCACCGCGCCTCGTCCGCGGTGCTCACCGACTGGCGCTCCGCGTCGCGCCGCCGCCTGCCCGACCTGCTCTCCTCGACGCGCGAGCGCGCCGAGCGGTCCGGCGAGCTCGCCTACCTCATCGAGCCCGACCTCAAGGAGTCGCGTGGCGGCATCCGGGACGCGGTCGTGCTCTCGGCGCTCGCGGCGACGTGGCTCACCGACCGCCCGCACGGGTCGGTCGACCGGGCGCACGCCCACCTGCTCGACGTCCGCGACACGCTCCAGGTCGTCACGGGCCGGCACACGAGCCGCCTCCTGCTCGCCGACCTCGACGAGGTCGCCGCGCTGTCCGGGTACGACGACCCCGACGAGCTGCTCGCGAGCCTCGCCGCGGCGGGCCGGGAGATCTCCTACGCGCTCGACACCACGGTCCGGCGCGCCCGCCAGGCGCTCCAGCGGCCGTCGGTCGCCCGCCGCCCGGTGCTCGTGCGGGGACGCCGCGCCGCGCCGCGGCTGCGGCCGGTCGGTGACGGGCTCGTCGAGCACGACGGCGAGCTCGTGCTCGCCGTGGACGCCCACCCGGAGTCGGACCCGCTCCTGTCGCTGCGCGCCGCGGCGACCGCGGCGCGCACGGGCCTGACGCTCTCGCCCGTGTCCGTCGCCAGCCTCGCGCGCTGCCCCGCCCTGCCGGAGCCGTGGCCGCGCGCCGCGCGGGCCGCGTTCCTCGCCCTGCTCGGGTCCGGCCAGGCGCAGGTCGCGGTGTGGGAGGCGCTCGACCTCGCGGGCGTCGTCACGACGTGGATCCCCGAGTGGGCGGGCGTGCGCAACCGGCCGCAGCGCGCGGCCGTGCACCGGCACACCGTCGACCGGCACCTCGTCGAGGTCGTGGCGCGCGCCGCGCGCGCCCGCAAGGAGGTCGAGCGCAGCGACCTGCTGCTGCTCTCCGCGGTGCTGCACGACATCGGCAAGCGGGCCGGCGCCGCCGACCACTCCGTCGAGGGCGCACGGCTCGTGCCCGCGATCCTCGGCCGCATGGGCTTCGAGCCGGACGTCGTGGCCGACGTCGAGCGCCTCGTGCGCCACCACCTCACCCTCTCGCGCCTCGCCGTGAGCGAGGACCCCGACGACCCGGCGACGGTCGCGGAGCTCGCGGACGCCGTCGACCACCGCGCCGACCTGCTCGTGGTGCTGCGTGCGCTCACGGAGGCGGACGCGTCGTCGCTCGGCCCGAGCGCGTGGACGGCATGGCGCGCGCGCCTCGTGGACGACCTCGTGGGCGAGACGCTCCGTGCGCTGGGCGCCGTGCCGGGGGGACCGGGCGCCGCCGGGTAGGCTGGACCCTCGCGGACGGCCCGTCCCGTGCCCGCTCCACGTCTGCCGGGGAGCGGGGACGACGGAGGGCCGACGCGCACGAGACTTCCGACGACTGGTGAGGATGACGCGGTGTTCAACACGCTGTCGGACCGACTGACTTCGACCTTCAAGAACCTGCGTGCGAAGGGCCGGCTGTCCGAGGCGGACATCGACGCGACGATCCGGGAGATCCGGCGCGCGCTGCTCGACGCCGACGTCGCGGTGCCCGTCGTGCGCGAGTTCAGCGCGACCGTGCGCGAGCGCGCGCTCTCGGCCGAGGTCTCGGGGGCGCTCAACCCGGCGCAGCAGGTCGTCAAGATCGTCAACGAGGAGCTCGTCGGCATCCTCGGCGGCGAGAGCCGCGGGCTGCGCTTCTCCAAGACGCCCCCGACCGTCATCATGCTCGCGGGCCTCCAGGGCGCGGGCAAGACGACGCTCGCGGGCAAGCTCGCCCTGCACCTGCGTGAGCAGGGGCACACGCCGCTCCTCGTCGCCGCCGACCTCCAGCGCCCGAACGCCGTCACCCAGCTCTCGGTCGTCGCCGAGCGCGCCGGCGTCCCCGTGTTCGCGCCGCACCCCGGCAACCAGAGCGGCGTCGAGGTCGACGACGTGATCGGCGACCCGGTCGCCGTCGCGCGCGAGGGCGTCGAGACGGCGCGGCAGCGCCAGCACGACGTCGTCATCGTCGACACCGCGGGCCGCCTCGGCCTGGACGCCGTCCTCATGCAGCAGGCGTCGGACATCCGCGACGCCGTGCAGCCCGACGAGGTCCTGTTCGTCATCGACGCGATGATCGGTCAGGACGCCGTCGCGACCGCGAAGGCCTTCGAGGAGGGCGTCGACTTCACCGGCGTCGTGCTCACCAAGCTCGACGGCGACGCGCGCGGCGGTGCCGCGCTCTCCGTCCGCGGGGTCACCGGTCGCCCGATCCTCTTCGCGTCCACGGGCGAGAAGCTCACCGACTTCGAGGCGTTCCACCCGGACCGCATGGCGTCGCGCATCCTCGACATGGGTGACGTCCTCACGCTCATCGAGCAGGCCGAGAAGGCGTTCGACGCCGAGCAGGCCGCGAAGATGGCCGAGAAGGTCGCCACGGGGCAGGACTTCACGCTCGCGGACTTCCTGGTGCAGATGCAGCAGATGAAGAACATGGGCTCGATGAAGAAGATGCTCGGCATGCTGCCGGGCATGGGCCAGATGCGCGAGGCCATCGAGAACTTCGACGAGCGCGAGGTCGACCGCATCGAGGCCATCATCCGGTCGATGACGCCCGCGGAGCGGGACAACCCGAAGATCATCAACGGCTCGCGGCGCGCGCGCATCGCCCGCGGCTCCGGCGTGACGACGAGCGACGTGAACCAGCTCCTCGAGCGCTTCGCGGGCGCGCAGAAGATGATGCGGCAGATGAGCCGCGGCGGCGGCATGCCGGGGATGCCGGGCATGGGCAGCCTCCCGGGCATGGGCGGCAAGAAGGCGCGGGGCCGCCAGGCGCCGCAGCGCAAGGTCAAGGGCAAGTCGGGCAACCCGGCGAAGCGGGCCGCGCAGGAGCGCGCGGCCGCCGCGCGCGCGGCGGGCGAGCTCACCGGTCCCGCGGCGCCGTCGGGCTCCGCGTTCGGCGTGCGGGGCACGGACGCGCCGTCCTCCCCGACGCCGGACGACCTCCAGCTCCCGCCCGGCTTCGAGAAGCTGCTCGGCGGCCGCTGAGCAGCGGCCGTCCCGGACGGCCGTCCTCCAGCCCGGGTGCGACCCGCAGCCGCCCGGGCGCTAGGTTATGTCCGTGGCACCGCCCGGTGCCGCACCGCGCCCCCGACCGGGCCGTCTCCCCGTCCCGTCCGTCCTCACCCAGGAGCCGCATGTCCGCGCTGGAAGGCCCCACGCTGCACGTCCGCGGCCACGTCATCGTCGGCGACGACCGCGAGGTGGGCGACCTGTGGGTCAAGGACGGGCGGATCAGCCTCACCCGGCCGTCGGCGCAGGGCACCAACATGGTCGAGCTCGAGGGCTGGGCCCTGCCCGGCCTCGTCGACGTGCACTGCCACGTCGGGCTGGGCGCCCAGGGCGCCGTCGACGCGACGACCGCACAGGAGCAGGCGCTGACGGACCGGGACAGCGGGGTGCTCCTGGTGCGCGACGCCGGCTCGCCGCTCGACACCCGGTGGGTGCACGGCCGTCGCGACCTGCCGCGCCTCGTGCGGGCGGGGCGCCACCTCGCCCGGCCCAAGCGCTACCTGCGCCACTACGGGCTCGAGCTCGACGACGTCGCCCAGCTCCCCGAGGCCGTGCGCCGCGAGGCGCGCCAGGGCGACGGGTGGGTCAAGATCGTGGGGGACTGGATCGACCGCGACCTCGGTGCGCAGGGCGACCTGCGGCCGCTGTGGCCCGACGACGTCCTCGCCGAGGCGGTCGCGGCCGCGCACGCCGAGGCGGCCCGTGTGACCGTTCACGCGTTCTCCGACGAGGTGATCCCGTCGCTGCTCGCCGCGGGCGTCGACGGCATCGAGCACGGGACGGGGATCCACCCCGACCTCATGTACGAGATCTCCGAGCGCGGCGTCGCGGTCACCCCGACGCTGCTCCAGATCGGGCAGTTCGAGAACATCGCGCGCCAGGCGGACGCCCGGTACCCGGTGTTCGCGGCGCGCATGCGGCGCCTGCACGAGCGCCGGTACGAGCAGGCCCGGTCGCTGTACGAGTCCGGCATCCAGATCCTCGTCGGCACCGACGCGGGCGGGACGATCGGGCACGGCCGCCTCGCCGACGAGTGCGCCGAGCTCGTCGCCGCGGGCATCCCCGACGCCGCCGTCGTCGCGGCCGCGAGCTGGCAGGGTCGCGAGTACCTCGGCTACACGTCGCTCGTCGAGGGTGCGTCGGCCGACTTCGTCGTCTACCCGCAGGACCCGCGCAAGGACGTCGGCGTCCTGCGCGCCCCCACCGCCGTCGTGCTGCGCGGCGAGATCGTCGCGCCCGCCGCCTGACGCGGTCCGGCGCCGCCCGCAGGTTGGTCGATGCCCTCGCCGTCTGGCACAATGTCCCGGTACTCGGCGTGCCCCGGCCCCTCTCTCCGGCGCGTGCCGTGTCCTGAACCCCTTCCTCGTCCTGTCCCCACGGGACGATCGCGGGTTCGCCCGAAACAGAACCAGGAGAGACCACCACTGTGGCCGTCAAGATTCGTCTGAAGCGTCTCGGCAAGATCCGTGCGCCGTACTACCGTGTCGTCGTCGCCGACTCGCGCACCAAGCGCGACGGTCGTGTGATCGAGGAGATCGGCAAGTACCACCCCACCGAGGAGCCCTCGTTCATCGAGATCACCTCGGACCGCGCCCAGTACTGGCTCGGCGTCGGCGCGCAGCCGACGGAGCAGGTGCTCGCGCTCCTCAAGGTCACCGGCGACTGGCAGAAGTTCAAGGGCCTGCCCGGCGCCGAGGGCACGCTCAAGGTCAAGGGCGAGAAGGTCGACCCGACCGCCGCCATCGAGGCCGCCGCCGCGGACGCCGAGAAGGTCAAGGCCAAGGCTGCCGAGAAGAAGACCGAGGCTCCGGCCGAGGAGACCGCCGACGCGGCCGACGAGGCCGCTGCCGACGAGCAGGCCTGATGATCGCCGAGGCCCTCGAGCACCTCGTGCGCGGCATCGTGGACAACCCGGACGACGTCCGCGTGGCCACGAAGACGCTGCGTCGCGGTGACCTGCTCGAGGTCCGGGTGCACCCGGAGGACCTCGGCCGCGTCATCGGTCGCGGCGGGCGCACCGCCCGTGCCCTGCGCACGGTCGTCGGCGCGCTCGCGACCGACGGGCCGGTCCGTGTCGACGTCGTGGACGTCGACCGCCGCTGAGGCCCGCACGACGACGCCCCGCGAGGGGCGACGGGCAAGGCCCGGCCCGCCACCGGCGGGCCGGGCCTTCCTGCGTCCGTCGTCGGAGGACCGGCGCGCACCGTCCCATCCCGCACCACACGAGGAGTCACGACGATGGAGCTGACCGTCGCGCGCGTCGGCAAGGCGCACGGGCTGCGGGGCGAGGTAGCCCTCGACCTGCGCACCGACGACCCCGAGGAACGCCTCGCGGTGGGTGAGCGTCTGGAGACGCGGCCCGCCGACGCCGGCCCCCTGACCGTCGCCACCGTGCGCGTCCACCAGGGCCGCTGGCTCGTCGGGTTCGAGGGCGTGCGCGACCGCACGGGCGCCGAGGCGCTGCGCGGCGTCGAGCTCGTCGTCGAGGCCGAGGCGTCCGACGAGGAGGACGCGTGGTACCCGCACGAGCTCGCCGGGCTGCGCGCCGAGGGGACGGACGGCCGCGTGCTGGGCCGCGTCGAGGGCCTCGAGCACCTGCCCGCGCACGACGTCCTCGTGCTGCGCGAGCCGGACGGCGCCCGCACGCTCGTGCCCTTCGTCCGGCAGATCGTGCCGGTCGTCGACGTGGCCGGCGGCCGGGTCGTGCTCGACCCGCCCGGCGGGCTGCTCGCGTCGGACGCGGAGCACCTGGAGGTCGCGGCGCCGAGCGCCGGCGACGCGGCGGGCGGGCCCGGGCCGCAGGACGCCTCCACCGACGGCGAGGCCTGACGTGCGGATCGACGTCGTCACGATCTTCCCCGACTACCTCGCCGCGCTGGACCTGTCGCTCGTCGGCAAGGCCCGCACGGCCGGGATCCTCGACCTGCGCGTCCACGACCTGCGCGACTGGACGACGGACCGGCACCGCACGGTCGACGACACGCCGTTCGGCGGCGGCGCGGGCATGGTCATGCGCCCTGACGTGTGGGGCCGGGCGATCGACGACGTGTCCGGTCTGTCGACCGACGCGGTCGCGGGAGAGGCGAGCGCGGTGCACCTGGTCGTGCCGACGCCGTCGGGCGCGACCTTCACCCAGCGCACCGCCGAGGAGCTCGCGACGGAGGAGCACCTCGTCGTCGCCTGCGGACGCTACGAGGGCATCGACGCGCGCGTGGCCGAGCACTACCGTGCCGCCGGGATGCGCGTCAGCGAGCTCTCGATCGGCGACTACGTGCTCAACGGCGGCGAGGTCGCGGCACTGGTGATGATCGAGGCCGTCGGGCGGCTGCTGCCGGGCGTCGTGGGCAACCCGGAGTCGCTGGTCGAGGAGTCGCACGGGGCCGCGGGGCTCCTGGAGTACCCGGTCTACACGAAGCCGCCCGTGTGGGACGGCCTCGAGGTGCCCGACGTCCTGCTGTCCGGGCACCACGCCCGGATCCGGCGCTGGCGCAGGGACCAGGCCCTGCGTCGTACCGCCCGCCGCCGCCCGGACATGGTGCGCGCGCTCGACGTCGCCGCCCTCGACCGGTACGACCTGGAGGTCCTCGCGGGGGCCGGCTGGGGCGTCGTCGACGGCCACCTGGAGCGCACCGCCCCTGCCGACGGCTGAGCGGGTACCCTCCCGGCGCGCGCCCGTGACCCGCGAGGACTGCCGCCCGGGCCGACGGGTGTGGCAGAATGGTCGATCGGTGTGTGCCGCCCCGGACCTCTGCCACAGGGGAGCCCGCGCCCGATCCTCGGGCGGACTGGCACGACGGACCCGACGACCGCGAGGTCGACGACCGTCCACGCGCAGCACGGCACACCCCACCGATACGACGACGGCCCGGTCTGCCCGGGCCACGAGCACGCGTCCGACCTGTGGCGGGCGAGGAGAAGCACCATGCACACGCTGGACAGCGTCGACGCAGCATCGCTGCGCAGCGACGTCCCGGAGTTCCGCCCCGGTGACACGCTCAAGGTCAACGTCAAGGTCGTCGAGGGCACCCGCTCCCGCGTCCAGGCGTTCCAGGGTGTCGTCATCGCCCGTCAGGGCAGCGGCGTCCGCGAGACGTTCACGGTCCGCAAGATCAGCTTCGGCGTGGGTGTCGAGCGCACGTTCCCCGTGCACTCGCCCTCCATCGAGTCCGTCGAGGTCGTGACGCGCGGTGACGTGCGTCGCGCCAAGCTGTACTACCTGCGCGCGCTGCGCGGCAAGAAGGCGAAGATCAAGGAGAAGCGCGAGACCGCGCCCAACCGCTGATCGGCTGTCGGCGACACCGCCGCTCCGCTCGTTCCGACGGCGGCCGTCCCTCCCGGGGCGGCCGCCGTCGGCGTACCCCGGGGCCGCTGTCCGCGGGCCGGTTCCGTTTCCCGGATCGCCTCCCGAGGTGGCATTGTGAACGCGTGACCGACAGCGCCCCGCCCCGCGGCCCGCACCCCGACGCCGGCACCGAGCGCGCGGCGCTCGGCCCCGAGGACGACGGGCGCCCCCCGCACGGCCAGCACCTCGCGGCCGAAGGGGACGAGGTCGCTCCGCGCGAGCGCCCGCGCAGGTCGTCGCTCCTGCGCGAGACCGCGATCATCGTGGTCAGCGCGCTCGTGCTGTCCCTGCTCATCAAGACGTTCCTCGTCCAGGCGTTCTTCATCCCGAGCGCCTCGATGGAGGACACGCTCGTCGAAGGCGACCGCGTGATGGTGTCCCGTCTCGTGCCCGGCGCGTTCGACGTGCACCGGGGCGACATCGTCGTGTTCAAGGACCCGGGCGGCTGGCTGCCGCCGCAGGAGCCCCAGGACGAGAGCCCGGTGTCCGAGGCCGTCCGTGCGGCGCTGACGTTCGTCGGCCTGCTGCCGCAGGACACGGGGGAGCACCTCATCAAGCGCGTCATCGGCGTGCCGGGCGACCACGTCGTGTGCTGCGACGCGGAGGGCCGCGTGAGCGTCAACGGCGTGCCGATCGACGAGACGTACATCAAGCCGGGGTCGATCCCCAGCCAGGACGCGTTCGACCGCACGGTCCCCGCCGACATGCTGTTCGTCATGGGCGACAACCGGCAGAACTCCGCGGACTCTCGCTACAACCAGGGCAAGCCCGGAGGCGGGTTCGTGCCGATGAGCAACGTCGTGGGGACGGCGTTCGTCAAGGTGTGGCCGCTGTCGCACGTCGGTCTGCTGCGCAACCCCGGCGACGTGTTCGCCGACGTCCCCGAGGTGGAGCCGTGACGCTCGACGCCGTCGCGCGTCCGGAGCCCGCGCGGGCACCGGCGCGCCGGGCACCCGCGCGTCGCCGGCCCGACCTGCGCCAGGAGCGCGCCATGCTGCGCGACGGCGCCCGCCTCGTCGCCGGGATGGACGAGGTCGGTCGCGGCGCGCTCGCCGGGCCGGTGTCGGTCGGGGTCGTGGTCGTCGACCTCGCGACGAAGCCGTGCCCGCCCGGGCTCACGGACTCCAAGCTCCTCACCGCGGCGGCGCGCGAGGCGCTCGTGCCCCTCGCGCGCTCGTGGTGCGTCGCGTGGGCGGTGGGCCACGCCGGCCCGGCCGAGATCGACGCGCACGGGATCGTGGGCGCGCTGCGGCTCGCGGGCCGCCGTGCGCTCGCCCAGGTGCGCCGGACGGTCGGCGACGTCGACGCGGTCCTGCTCGACGGCAAGCACGACTGGCTGAGCCGCCCCTCGGCGGTGGACCTCTTCGAGGCGTTCGACCTCGACCCGCACGACGACGTCCGGCTCGTCGACCCGCGTGTGCGCACGCTCGTCAAGGCGGACCTGCAGTGCGCGTCGGTCGCCGCCGCGAGCGTGCTCGCGAAGACGGAGCGCGACGGCCTCATGACGAGCCTGGCGCGCCAGTACCCCGCCTTCGGGTGGGACCAGAACAAGGGCTACGGGGCGGCGGCGCACGTCGAGGCCCTGCGCGAGCACGGCCCGACGCCGCAGCACCGGCGGTCGTGGCGCCTGCCCGAGCGCGGTGACGAGGGCATCGGCGTCCCGGCGTACGGCGACCCGGTCGACGTGCTCGAGCTCGACCCCGAGGCCGGTCTGCCGACGAGCTGACCGGGGTCCCCCGTCCGGTCCGGCGGCCGCCGATGGTCCATGATGGAGCCGTGAGCGCCGAAGACCTGGAGAACTACGAGACCGAGATGGAGCTCGCGCTGTACCGCGAGTACCGCGACGTGGTGGGCCTGTTCTCGTACGTGGTGGAGACCGAACGCCGCTTCTACCTGGCGAACCAGGTCGACCTGCAGGTGCGTTCCGCCGCGGGTGAGGTCTACTTCGAGCTGCGGCTCGCCGACGCGTGGGTATGGGACGTGTACCGCTCCGCGCGGTTCGTGAAGTCGGTGCGCGTCGTGACGTTCAAGGACGTCAACGTCGAGGAGCTCGCGAAGGCCGAGCTCCAGCTCTGACGCCCTTCGTGGCCGTGCACAGGACCACTGTCTGACGGCGGTCCCACAGGCCCCCCGGCGCACCTGGCGCCGCTCCCGCGCCGTGCCCCACGGTGGGCCGCGGAGGTGAGCCCATGGGAGCGAACGACGCCGTCGGGCGGTACGGGGAGAAGGTGGCCGCGGCCCACCTGGTCGAGGCGGGCTGGACGCTCCTCGACCGCAACTGGCGCGGGACGCGCGGCGAGCTCGACGTCGTCGCGCTCGACGGCGACGTGCTCGTGGCCGTCGAGGTCAAGACCCGGCGCGGCACGGGGTTCGGGCACCCGGCGCAGGCCGTCACGCCCGCGAAGCTCGGCCGTCTGCGCCGGCTCACGGGGGAGTGGCTCGCGACGCACGACGTCCGCGCCCGGTCGGTCCGGATCGACGTCGTCGCGGTCCTCGTGGCTCGCGCCGGCGCGGCACGGGTCGAGCACCTCGTCGGGGTGAGCGCCTGATGGGGCTCGGGACCACGCGCGCGGTCGCGCTCGTCGGGCTCTCCGGTCACGTCGTCGAGGTGCAGGCCCACCTCGCGGCGTCCGTCCCCGGCTTCGTCCTCGTCGGGCTGCCGGACACCGCGCTCAGCGAGTCGCGCGACCGCGTGCGCGCGGCCGTGACGTCGTCGGGCATCGCGTGGCCCCAGCGCAAGGTCACGATCAACCTCTCGCCGGCGGCGCTGCCGAAGTCCGGGACGGGCTTCGACGTCGCGATCGCCGTCGCGCTGCTCGCCGGTGCCCAGGTGCTGCCCGCGGGCGCGGCGGACGGCGTCGTACACCTGGGCGAGCTGGGCCTCGACGGTCGGCTCCAGCCCGTGCGCGGCGTCCTGCCCGCCGTGGCGGCCGCGGTCGCGGCCGGGTTCCCGGACGTCGTGGTGCCGGCGGCCGACGTGGCGGAGGCGCGCCTCGTGCCCGGGGCCCGGGTGGTCGGGGCGGCGAGCCTCGCGGACGTCGCGCGGCTCCACGGCGCGTCGCTCGAGGGCGCAAACGAGGCGGCCGCGCCGGTCGTGGTCCCGCGCCCCGTCGTGCCGGCGGCCCGTCCGGGAGACCTCTCGGAGGTCGTCGGCCAGGACGAGGCGCGGCACGCGCTCGAGGTGGCGGCCGCGGGCGGCCACCACCTGCTCCTCGTCGGGGCGCCGGGCGCAGGCAAGACGATGCTCGCGTCGCGGCTCCCCGGGATCCTGCCGGACCTCACGGAGAGCGAGGCGGTCGAGGTCACCGCCGTCCACTCCGTGGCCGGGGTGTTCGACCCGGGCGCGGGACTGGTCCACCGCCCGCCCTACGAGGACCCGCACCACACCGCGACGCCCGCCGCCATCGTCGGCGGGGGCAGCGGTCTGCCCCGACCCGGGGCCGCGTCGCGGGCGCACCGGGGCGTGCTCTTCCTCGACGAGGCGCCCGAGTTCGGCGCGCGCGTGCTCCAGACGTTGCGCCAGCCGCTCGAGCACGGCGAGCTCGTCATCCACCGGGCGGGCGGGACGGCGCGCTACCCCGCCCGTTTCCAGCTCGTGCTCGCCGCCAACCCGTGCCCGTGCGGCCAGGGCGTCGGCAAGGGGCTCGAGTGCACGTGCTCGTCCGTGGCGCAGCGACGGTACTTCGGTCGGCTCTCCGGCCCGCTCCTCGACCGCGTGGACGTGCAGGTCGAGGTCCGGCCGGTGACGCGGGTCGAGCGCGCGCGAGCCGCCGCGCCGGAGCCGAGCGCGGTCGTCGCGGCGCGCGTGGCCGCGGCCCGGGAGGCGGCCGCGTCCCGGCTTGACGGCACGCCCTGGCGCACGAACGGTGAGGTGCCCGGCACGTGGCTGCGCGAGCAGCTCGGCGCCGACGCGAGCCTCCTGACCGACGTGGACCGCGCGCTCGACCGCGGCACGCTCAGCCTGCGCGGCGCGGACCGCGTCCTGCGCCTGGCCTGGACCGTCGCGGACCTCGCCGGGCGCGCCGCGCCCACCCGGGCGGACGTCGGGACCGGGCTCGCGCTGCGCACGCGGGGCTACCGTGCCTGACCGCGGGTCCGGGGACGGACGACCGGTGTTCGACGTCCTCGACGAGCGCCTCGCGCGCGCGGCGTGGTCGCGCGTCGCGGAACCGGGGGACCAGGTCGCGGTCGCGCTCGTGGAGCAGCTCGGCGCCGGTCCGGCGCTCGAGTGGCTCCACGAGGCGGCCCGTGACCCGGCCGGCGCGCGCCGCGCGCTGGTCCGGCTCGCCGACGACGGCGCGCCGGGCGGTGCCTCTCCGGCACGGGAAGGGCCGACGGGTGTCCCCGTGGTCGGTCCCGCTCCCGGCGCCCGCGAGGACGCGCCCGACCCGGCGGCACGGTCGGCCGGCCGGCGCGTGGCGGAGCGCGACGCGGTGGGACGGTCGACCGACGCACGCGTGACGGACCACGACCCGCGCGCCCGGTCGGTGGCGCGGCTCCTGCGGGCCGTCGGGCGCTGGGCTCCCCGCCTCGACGGGCTGGACCCGCGCCGTGAGCTGCGCGTGCTCGAGCGCCTCGGCGGCACGCTCGTCGTGCCGGGCGACGACCGGTGGCCGTCCGGCCTCGACGACCTCGGGCCCGTCCGCCCGCTCGCGCTGTGGGTGCGGGGGAGCGCCGCGGTGCAGGACCTCGCGGCGCGCTCGGTCGCGGTGGTCGGCGCCCGCGCCTGCACCGACTACGGCCGCCACGTGACGGGCGAGATCGCAGCAGGCCTCGCGGCGCGAGGGTTCACCGTCGTGTCCGGGGGCGCGTACGGGATCGACGCGGCGGCGCACCGGGCGGCGATCCTCTCGGGTGGACCGACGGTCGCGTTCCTCGCGGGGGGCGTGGACCGGTTCTACCCGGCCGGGAACGTCGAGCTGCTCCGCTCGGTCGTCGAGTCGGGCGGCGCGGTCGTCTCGGAGGTCCCGCCCGGGTCCGTCCCGAGCCGGGTGCGGTTCCTGCTGCGCAACCGGCTCATCGCGGCGTTCGCGCGGGCGACGGTCGTCGTGGAGGCGGCCTGGCGCTCGGGCTCGCTGAGCACGGCGTCGCGCGCCGCGGAGCTCTCCCGTCCGGTCGGTGCCGTGCCGGGCCCCGTGACGTCGATGGCGTCGACCGGGTGCCACCGGCTGCTGCGCGACGGCGTGGCGGTGTGCGTCACCGACGCGGACGAGGTCGTCGAGCTCGCGGGCGACCTCGCGCGCGACGCGGCGCCCGCCGCGCCCGCCGCGACCTCGTGGCGAGCACCCCACGACGCCCCGTACGACGACCTGGACCCCGTCGAGACGCGCACGTGGGACGCGCTCCCGCTGCGTGCGGGAGCCTCGACCGAGGCGATGGCCCGCGCCGCGGGTCTTGCCGTGGCGGACGTGGTCGGTGCGCTGGGGAGGCTCGAGGCCCGGGGGCTCGCCGAGCGGTCGCCCGTCGGCTGGCGGCGCGTGCGTGAGCCATGAGTCATGGGCCGTGCGAGGTGCGCTGAGCGTGCGTGGGCCCTGAGCGGCGAGCAGAGCGGAGCGCCTCCCCGGGCCAGGGCTCGCCGCGCGCGAGACTGGGGGCGTGACACGAGCAGACACCTCCGAGGAGCACCCCGCGGACGAGCGCGTCGCGGAACCCGCCGTCGCGCTGCCCGAGGCGATGCGTGCGGCGCTCGCGGACTTCGCGGTGCACCTCGAGGTGGCACAGGGGACGTCGGCGCACACGGTCCGCGCCTACACCGGCGACGTCGAGTCGTTGCTGCGGCACGCCGTCCGCCACGGCGCGGCGGCCCCGCGCGACGTCGACCTCGCCGCGCTGCGTGCGTGGCTCACGACGCAGTCGGAGCGCGGGCTGGCCCGGGCGACCCTCGCCCGACGCGGCGCGGCGGCGCGCGCGTTCTTCGACTGGGCGCGGCGCACGGGGCGTGTCGACTCCGACCCGGCGGCGCGGCTCGCGAGCCCGCGCGTGCCCCGCACCCTGCCGACCGTCCTCGCGGTCGACGCGGCGGCGCGCCTGCTCGACGACGCGCGCGAGGCCGCCGTCGAGGGTGAGCCGGCCCGGCTGCGCGAGTGGGCCGCCGTCGAGCTCCTCTACGGGGCCGGGATCCGCGTCGGCGAGCTCGCGGGAGTCGACGTCGACGACGTGGACCTCGCGCAGCGCGTGGTCCGGGTGCTCGGGAAGGGCGACAAGGAGCGCGTCGTGCCGTTCGGCGTGCCGGCGGCGCGCGCGGTGACCCGCTGGCTCGACGTGGGCCGGCCCGCCCTCGTCACCGCGCGCTCGGGCCCCGCGCTCCTGCTGGGCGACCGCGGGGGACGCTGGGGGCAGCGGCAGGTCCGCGAGGCGGTGCACCGCCTCGCCGCGGCGGCGGGCGTCGACGACGTCGCCCCCCACGACCTGCGGCACAGCGCCGCGACGCACCTCCTCGCCGGGGGCTCGGACCTGCGCAGCGTGCAGGAGATCCTCGGGCACTCCTCGCTCGCGACGACGCAGCGCTACACGCACGTGACCGCGGAGCGGCTGCGCACCTCGTTCGAGCAGGCGTTCCCGCGCGCCTGACGGGACGCGCGATCCGCCCTGATCTGGCGCGATCCGCCGTGAACCGCCGCAGCCCGCGCGGTCAGCCCTCCCCGAGCGGCAGCAGCACGATCGGCGGCCGGTCGCCGAGGAGAGCCAGCGGGTCGAGGTAGCGCTCGCCGCGCCGCACGCCCCAGTGCACGCACGTGGCGGCGCAGTGGCTCCCCGCGGCGCTCTCCGCGGCCTGCACCGTGCCGAGCACGGACCCGGACGTCACGCGCTCGCCGCGCTCGACCGACGCCGTCACCGGCTCGAGCGAGGTGCGCAGACCGTCGTCGTGCAGGACGACGACCACGCCGCGCCCCGCGACGGGCCCGGTGAACGACACCACGCCGGGGGCGGGGGAGCGGACGGTCTCCGCAGGGGCGGCCGCGAGGTCGACGCCCCGGTGCCCCGGCAGCCAGTCGTGCTCCGGCGGGTCGAACGGCGCCAGCACGCCCAGCCGGTCGAGGCTCCGGTCGAGCGGGGGGACCCACCCGCCCGTCGCGGCTCCCTGCCCGGCGTCGGGGGGCGTCGCCGCCCCGGCCACGGGCGCGCCGAGCACGACGACCGCGCCGAGCACCAGGGCGGCGCCGCGGAGCCGGGCACGTCGCGAGACCGCGCGGCCGCGCGTGCGGTCGGCGGGGCGGACCGCCCGGCGGCCGGACGGGCAGGCGGACGGGAGGCGGGCGGACGGGAGGCGGGCGCGGTGCGAGGTCACGGCGCCAGCGTGCCGGAGGGGCGCGAGCGGGCGCGTCCGCGGCAGGCCCGGCTGTGGACGAGCGGTCCGCGCGACGGCGCACGACGGCGGCTGTGGTCGGCCCTGCCGTCGGGTAGACTTGCCGCTGCGACCGGCGCGTTCGCCGTGCCCGGCCCGAGGGACCACCTCGGCCGAGGACGGAGCCGGTCGACTTCGCGCGTCACGTCCTCGCCCTCGTCTCCCGGTCCGTCCGGGTCGGGGTGGGGCCGCGTCCGGCGTCGGTCCTGCTCGCACCGTCCACGGTGCGTCGCAGGCGTCGGCACGGGTGGCGCCAGGGGTGCGACCACCAGGGTCGTCACCGACAACCGCACCGCGGTCCGTCCCACGGGAGGGGCCGCCAGAAGCGTGCGCGCACCGGGTGGATCCCGGGCCGCACGGCGAAAGGACGTGTCATGGCCGTCGTGACCATGCGCCAGCTCCTCGAGAGCGGTGTCCACTTCGGGCACCAGACCCGCCGTTGGAACCCGAAGATGAAGCGCTTCATCTTCACCGAGCGCAACGGCATCTACATCGTCGACCTCCAGCAGTCGCTGTCGTACATCGACCGCGCGTACGAGTTCGTCAAGGAGACCGTCGCGCACGGCGGCTCCATCCTCTTCGTCGGCACCAAGAAGCAGGCCCAGGAGCCCGTGGCCGAGCAGGCCGCGCGCGTCGGGATGCCCTACGTGAACCACCGCTGGCTCGGCGGCATGCTCACCAACTTCACCACGGTGCACAAGCGTCTCCAGCGCCTCAAGGAGCTCGAGGAGATCGACTTCGACGACGTCGCCGGCTCGGCGCTCACGAAGAAGGAGCTCCTCGTCCTGCGTCGCGAGAAGGACAAGCTCGCCCGCACGCTCGGCGGCATCCGCGACATGGCGAAGGTCCCCTCCGCCGTGTGGATCGTCGACACGAACAAGGAGCACCTCGCGGTCGACGAGGCGCGCAAGCTCCACATCCCGATCGTCGCGATCCTCGACACGAACTGCGACCCGGACGTCGTGGACTACAAGATCCCGGGCAACGACGACGCGATCCGCTCCGTGACGCTGCTCACGCGGGTCATCGCGGACGCCGTCGCCGAGGGTCTGCTCCAGCGTCACTCGGGCCGTTCGGGCGCCGAGGCCGAGGCGGGCGCCTCCGCCGAGCCGCTGGCCGAGTGGGAGCGCGAGCTCCTCGCCGGCGCCGAGCAGCAGCTCGAGGCGGACGAGAAGGCCGCCGAGGCGAACGTCGAGGCCGCCGCGGCCGAGGGCGTGGCCGAGGCTGCCGCCGAGGTCGCCGCCGAGGAGCCGGGTGACGCCACCGCCGAGGTCGTCGAGGAGGCCGCCGCCGAGGCTGCCGTCGTCGCGGACGCCGAGGCCGTGGTCGCCGACGCCGAGGCCGACGAGACCAAGTGACGTCCCGGGGTGCGCGACGGGCGACCGTCGCGCACCCCGTGCCGTACCACCGGCGTACCGGGCACCCACGCGGTGCCGCCAGCACGTCGCTTGTGACGAAGTACCCGTGACGAACCACGAGTGAGGAACCACCATGGCGAACTACACCGCCGCTGACATCAAGGCCCTGCGCGAGCGCACCGGCGCCGGCATGCTCGACGTCAAGAAGGCTCTCGACGAGGCGGGCGGCGACGCGGACAAGGCGCTCGAGATCATCCGTGTGAAGGGTCTGAAGGGCGTCGCCAAGCGCGAGGGCCGCTCGACCTCCGAGGGCCTCGTCGCCGTCGACATCCGCGACACCGAGGGTGGCCAGGTCGCGACGCTCATCGAGCTCAACTCCGAGACGGACTTCGTCGCGAAGAACGACACGTTCATCTCCCTCGCGGACCGCGTGCTCAAGGCCGCGGCCGAGGCCGGCGCGCGCGACGCGGACGCGGCGCTCGCCGCGGACGCGGACGGCGAGACCGTCCAGCAGGTCATCGACAACCAGGCCGCGACGCTCGGCGAGAAGATCGTCCTGCGCCGCGTGACCCGCGTCGCGGGCGAGCGCGTCACCGCGTACCTCCACCGCACCGCGCGCGACCTGCCGCCGTCGATCGGCGTCGTCGTCGCCACGGACGCCGCGGGCGAGGCCGTCGCGAAGGACGTCGCGCAGCACGTCGCCGCGATGTCCCCGACGTACCTCTCGCGCGACGAGGTCCCGGCCGAGACGGTCGAGAACGAGCGCCGCATCGCCGAGGAGACCTCGCGCAACGAGGGCAAGCCCGAGGCCGCGCTGCCGAAGATCGTCGAGGGTCGCCTCAACGGCTTCTTCAAGGACGTCGTCCTCGTCGACCAGCCGCTCGCGAAGGACCCGAAGAAGACGGTCGGCCAGGTCGTCTCCGAGGCCGGCGGCACCATCACGGAGTTCGTGCGCTACCGCGTCGGCGCCTGACGCCCCCGTCGGCCCGGCCCCGTCGTCTCGTGGACGGCGGGTCCGGGCCGACCGCGCACCCGGGCCCGGCCCGGGCGCGCGACGACCGCCGACGTGCCGCACCATCAGGTGGACGACGGCGGAGCAGGACCACCCCGCCCCACCGGGCCAGGACGAAGGACAGGTGTCGACAGTGACGGCAGGCGAGCAGACCGAGCCCCGGACGGGGACCGAGCACCGGCGGGTGCTCCTCAAGCTGTCGGGCGAGACGTTCGGCGGCGGGCAGATCGGCCTCGCGCCCGACGTCGTCCAGCGCGTCTCCCAGGAGATCGCGGCCGCGGTCGAGCAGGGCGTCCAGGTCGCCATCGTGGTCGGTGGCGGCAACTTCTTCCGCGGGGCGGAGCTCTCCCAGCGCGGGCTCGACCGCGCACGTGCCGACTACATGGGCATGCTGGGCACGGTCATGAACTGCCTCGCGCTCCAGGACTTCCTCGAGCAGGCGGGGGTGAAGACGCGCGTGCAGACCGCCATCGCGATGGGCCAGGTCGCCGAGCCGTACATCCCGCTGCGCGCGATCCGGCACCTCGAGAAGGGCCGCGTCGTCATCTTCGGCGCCGGCGCCGGGATGCCGTACTTCTCGACCGACACGGTCTCCGTGCAGCGCGCCCTCGAGACGCACTGCCAGGAGGTCCTCATGGGCAAGAACGGCGTGGACGGCGTCTACACGGCGGACCCGCGCACGGACCCGTCGGCCACGAAGCTCGACCACCTCACGTACACCGACGCGCTCGTCAACGACCTCGGGGTCATGGACGCGACGGCGCTGAGCCTGTGCCGGGACAACGACGTGCGCATGCGCGTGTTCGGCATGAGCGAGCCGGGGAACGTCACGCGCGCCCTGGTCGGCGAGAATATTGGCACACTGGTCACGACCGACTGACACCGGTGCGACCAGGCCGGTGACCCCGGCCACGACCGCACGGACCGACCCACGACGAACGACGAAGGAGCACTGGTGATCGACGAGACCCTCCTCGAGGCCGAGGAGAAGATGGACAAGGCCGTCGAGGTGGCCAAGGAGGACTTCGCCGCGATCCGCACGGGCCGTGCGAACGCCGCGATGTTCAACAAGATCACGGTCGACTACTACGGCGCCCCGACCCCGCTGCAGCAGCTCGCGTCGTTCACGGTGACCGAGGCGCGCACGATCCTCGTCTCGCCGTTCGACAAGAGCTCGATGACCGCGGTCGAGAAGGCGCTGCGCGACTCCGACCTCGGGGTGAACCCCTCGAACGACGGCAACGTCGTCCGGGTCGTCCTGCCCGCCCTCACGGAGGAGCGTCGTCGTGACTTCGTGAAGCTCGCGAAGTCGAAGGCGGAGGACTCACGCGTCGCGATCCGCAACGTCCGCCGTCGGGCGAAGGAGGAGCTGGACCGCATCGCGCGCGACGGCGAGGCCGGCGAGGACGAGGTCGCGCGCGCCGAGAAGGAGCTCGAGGTCCTTACGAAGGCGCACGTCGACCAGGTCGACGCGCTGCTCGCGGGCAAGGAGAGCGAGCTGCTCGAGGTCTGAGCACCTCGTCCGGCGAGCTCCTCCACGCACCGATGACCGACACCTCCTCGACGTCCGCAGGCGAAGGCACGACCGCGGCGCGCGCACCCAAGGCGGGCCGCAACCTCCCCGTGGCGATCGCGGTGGGCCTCGGCCTGCTCGCGCTCGTCGCGGTCAGCCTCGCCTTCCGGCCCGAGCTCTTCGTGCTGTTCGCGACCGTCGCGGTGGGCGCGGCGCTGTGGGAGCTCGCCCAGGCGTTCCGGCGCCGCGACCTGCACCTCCCGCTGCTCCCGCTCCTCGTGGGCACGGTCGGCATCCTCGTCTCCTCGTACTACTCGGGGCCCGAGGCGCTGCTCGTCTCCTTCATGCTCACCGTGGCGGGGGCGGTGGTCTGGCGCGTGATCGACGGGTCGGGCACGGCCGCCGTGCGCGACGCCGCCGCCGCGACCTTCGCGGCGGCGTACCTGCCGTTCATGGCGGGCTTCGTCATGCTCATGCTCGCCGCACCGGACGGGCGCGTGCGGGTCCTGCTCTTCATCCTGCTGGCGGTGGCGAACGACGTCGGCGGGTACGTCGCGGGCGTCCTGTTCGGACGGCACCCGCTCGCCCCGTCCGTCAGCCCCAAGAAGTCGTGGGAGGGGCTCGCCGGGTCGTTCGTGCTGGCGACCGCCGTCGGGGTCGTCGGCGCGGTGGTGGGGCTCGGCGCGAGCCCGCTGCTCGGCGTCGCGCTGGGCGTCCTGGCGCCGCTCACGGCGACGATCGGCGACCTCGCCGAGTCCATGATCAAGCGGGACCTAGAATTGAAGGACATGGGGTCGCTCCTGCCCGGCCACGGAGGCATCCTCGACCGGCTCGACTCCATGCTCCTCACCGCCCCGTTCGTGTACGTGCTGCTCGCCCTGGCCGTCTGACGGCCCGGCTCACGGCGCGGCGCACCCGTCCGCACCGCCCCCCACGCTTGGACCTCCTCATGACCGTCCGTTCCGTCCGCCCGTCCGCGGAGTCGAAGCCGCTGCCGCTCGTCATGTCAGCGCCGCGCCGCGGCAAGCCGCCGCGCCACTTCGCCGACCTCGCGCCCGAGGAGGTGCGGGACGTCGTCGTCGAGCTCGGCGAGAAGCCGTTCCGCGCCAAGCAGCTCGCGACGCACTACTACGCGCACCTCACGCGTGACCCCGAGGCGATGACGGACCTGCCGAAGGCGACCCGCGACGTGCTCGCCGAGGCGCTCTTCCCGCCGCTGCTCACGGCGGCGCGGCGCATGGAGGCCGACGGCGGCACGACCGTGAAGACGCTGTGGCACCTCTTCGACGGCGCGAAGGTCGAGTCGGTCCTCATGCGCTACCCGCAGCGCTCGACCCTGTGCGTGTCGAGCCAGGCGGGCTGCGGCATGGCGTGCCCGTTCTGCGCGACGGGGCAGCTCGGCCTGACGCGCAACCTCTCGGTCGCGGAGATCGTCGAGCAGGTGCGCTCCGCGGCCCGGTCGCTCGCGGACGGCGAGATCCCGGGCGGCCCGGCGCGCCTCAACAACCTCGTGTTCATGGGCATGGGCGAGCCGCTCGCGAACTACAAGGCCGTCATGGGCACGGTGCGCCGTCTGGTCGCCCCCGCGCCCGACGGGCTCGGGATGTCCGCCCGCAACATCACGGTGTCGACGGTCGGGCTCGTGCCCGCGATGCGCAAGCTCGCCGACGAGGGGATCCCGGTGACCCTCGCGCTGTCGCTGCACGCCCCGGACGACGACCTGCGCAGCGAGCTCGTGCCGATCAACACCCGGTGGAGCGTCGACGAGACGCTCGACGCGGCCCGGCACTACTTCGAGGTCACGGGCCGCCGCGTGAGCATCGAGTACGCGCTCATCAAGGACATGAACGACCACGCGTGGCGTGCCGATCTCCTGGGCGAGAAGCTCAACGCGCGCGGCCGCGGCTGGGTCCACGTCAACCCGATCCCGCTCAACCCGACGCCCGGATCGATCTGGACGGCCAGCGACCCTGCCGTCGAGGCGGAGTTCGTGGCACGATTGCGCGGTCACGGGATCCCGACGACGATCCGTGACACCCGCGGCAGCGACATCGACGGCGCCTGCGGGCAGCTCGCTGCAGAGGAGGACGAGTGAGTTCGCTGTTCACCACGGTGTCGAAGACCCGGAACGGGTACGACCCCGAGGAGGTCGACGACTTCTTCGAGCACGCTCGTGACGTCTACGAGGGCCGGGTGTCGGAGCGGCTCACGAGCACCGAGATCCAGGCGTCGGTCTTCGACCTGGTCCGTGGCGGCTACGACACGCACGAGGTCGACGCCGCCCTCGACCGGCTCGAGGGCGCGTTCATCGCGCGCCAGCGGGCCGAGTACGTCGCGGCGCACGGGCAGCAGGCGTGGATGAACGCGCTCGCCGAGCGCGCGCGGACGCTCTACGGGCGCCTCGGTCGTCCCGACGGCGAGAAGTTCGCGCTCGCGGAGCGCGGCAAGCCGGCCTACGACATCGACGACGTCGACGACCTGTGCGACCGGCTCGTCGCCTACTTCGACCGCCAGGTCCCGATCACGGCGGCCGAGATCCGGTCCGCGACGTTCGGCCGGGCGCGCGGGCGCGACGGCTACGCGGAGGGCCCGGTCGACGCGTTCTTCGCGCGCGCCATCGAGGTGCTGCTCGGCGTCGAGTGACGACGCCCCACCGCGCGTGAGCCTCGATCCCCGGGCGACGTCGATCCGCCCGCTGCGGCGCGCGGTCGCGTCGCTCGCGGCGTTCAACGCCCGCCACCCCTGGAACCACAACGAGCACTTCCACAGCTGGGTCGTGCGGCGCGTGCCGCACGACGCCCGCGTCGTGCTCGACGTCGGCTGCGGCGCCGGCGTGCTCCTGGGCCGGCTGCGGGCCCGGGTCGCCGAGGTGCACGGGATCGACGCCGACGCGGGCATGGTCGCCCAGGCCCGGGCGCGGCACGCTGCCGACCCCGCCGTGACGGTGCGCCGGCTCCGGTTCGACGACGTCCGCTCGCCCGACGACGTCCGCTCGCCCGACGACGTCCGCTCGCCGGGCGGGACGCCCGGGCCGGGGGCCGGATCCGCGGAGCACCGCGGGTACGACGCGGTGACGATGGTCGCGGTGCTGCACCATCTCGAGCTCGACGAGGCGCTCCGGCACGCGCGGGACCTCCTCGCGCCGGGCGGCCGTCTGCTGGTCGTGGGGCTCGCCCGGGTCGCCACGGCCCGGGACCTCGCCGTCGACGTCGCGTCCGCGCTGCTCAACCCGCTCGTGGGCCTCCTGAAGCACCCCCGCCGCGCCCGGCCCGAGGACCCCGGGCCCGACGCGCCGGGCATGCCCGTCCGGGACCCGCGGCACACCGTGGACGAGGTCGCCCGCACGGCCCGGGCGCTGCTGCCGGGCGCGCGCGTGCGTCGTCGGCTGTTCTTCCGGTGCACGCTCGAGTGGACGGCGCCGCGCTGACCGGACGACGAGCCGGTGCGGTGCCACGCACCGCCCGCGGCCTGGAAGGATGGGAACCATGCCCGACGGACCTGCACCCACCCCGCGCACCGTGACGATCCTCGGCTCGACCGGGTCGATCGGCACGCAGGCGATCGACGTCGTCCGGGCCCACCCCGACCGGTTCCGGGTCGAGGCGCTCTCGGCGGGCGGGAGCGACGTGGACCTGCTGGCGCGCCAGGCCGCCGACCTGGGCGTGCGCGCGGTCGGCGTGGCGGACGCGACCCGCGCGGCGGACCTGGCCGAGGCGCTGTCGACGGCCTGCGCCGGTCGCGAGGAGGTCCCCGAGGTGCTCGCCGGACCCGATGCCGCGGCCGAGCTCGCGGCGCGGGGGAGCGACGTCGTCCTCAACGGGGTCACGGGGTCGGTGGGCCTCGGCCCGACGCTCGCCGCGCTGCGCGCCGGGTCGACGCTCGCCCTCGCGAACAAGGAGTCGCTCGTCGCCGGGGGAGCGCTCGTCCGCGCGGCCCAGCAGCGCCCGGACCAGATCGTCCCGGTGGACTCCGAGCACTCGGCCATCGCCCAGTGCCTGAGGTCGGGGACGCGACCGGAGGTGCGCCGGCTGATCCTCACCGCCTCGGGCGGCCCGTTCCGCGGCTGGGAGGCCGACGCGGTCAAGGCCGCGACCGTCGACCAGGCGCTCGCGCACCCCACCTGGGCCATGGGCCCGGTCGTCACCGTGAACTCCGCGAGCCTCATGAACAAGGGTCTCGAGCTCATCGAGGCGCACCTGCTCTTCGACGTCCCGGCCGACGACATCACGGTCGTCGTGCACCCGCAGTCCGTCGTGCACTCGATGGTCGAGTTCGTCGACGGCTCGACGATCGCGCAGGCGTCGCCGCCGGACATGCGCCTGCCCATCGCGCTCGGGCTGTCGTGGCCCGACCGGCTCGACCCCGTGACGCCGCCGTGCGACTGGTCCGCCGCGACGTCGTGGACGTTCGAGCCGCTCGACGACGCGGCGTTCCCCGCGGTGAACCTCGCGCGTGCGGCCGTGGCGGCGAGCGCCACGCACCCGGCGGTGTACAACGCGGCGAACGAGGAGGCCGTCGCGGCGTTCCTCAGCGGACGCGCAGGTTTCGGTGACATCGTGGCGACGGTCGAGCGCGTGCTCGCGGCGCACGACGGAACCCCCGCGGACGCGCTGACGTTGGAGCACGTGGCGGAGGCGGAGACCTGGGCGCGCGCGCGAGCCCACGAGCTGCTGGACCGCCGGTGACGAGCAACCGTCGGGGCGGGACGACCGCCCTGGACGTCGAGAGGGAGCAGAGGGAACGATGGCCACGCTGATCGGCATCCTGGTGATCGTGGTCGGGATCGTCGTCTCGATCGCGCTGCACGAGGTGGGGCACATGGTGCCCGCGAAGAAGTTCGGCGTCCGCGTGAGCCAGTACATGGTCGGCTTCGGCCCGACCCTGTGGTCGCGCACCAAGGGCGAGACCGAGTACGGCCTCAAGGCGATCCCGCTCGGCGGCTACGTGCGCCTCGTGGGCATGTACCCGCCCGCGCCCGCGGGCGCCCGTCCCCGCGGCGGCGGGTTCTTCTCCCAGGTCGTGGCCGACGCGCGGGACGCCAGCACGGAGGAGATCCGGCCGGGCGAGGAGCACCGCGCGTTCTACAACCTCTCCGCGCCCAAGAAGGTCGTCGTCATGCTCGGCGGCCCCTTCATGAACCTCCTCATCGCGTTCGTCCTCATGGCGATCGTGTGCGTCGGCATCGGCCTGCCTGCGGTCACCACCACGGTCGGTTCGGTGAACGCGTGCGTCCCGTCCGCGGTGACGGACGAGGAGCAGGAGTGCGCCGCCGACGCCGACCCCTCGCCGGCCGCCGCCGCGGGGCTCCAGCCGGGCGACACGATCGTGGCGTTCGACGGCGAGGACGTCACCTCGTGGGACCAGCTCTCCGGCATGATCCGCGGCGCCGCCGGGCAGGCCACGCCGGTCGTCGTCGAGCGCGACGGCGAGCAGGTCGACCTCACCATCACGCCGGTCGACGTGGAGCGCCAGGTCGTCGCCGAGGACGGCACGCCCGTCGTCGACGACGACGGCGAGCCGGTCACGAAGCCCGCCGGGTTCGTCGGGTTCGCGCCGACCGTCGAGCGCACGCCCGCCGGGATCGGCGTGGCCGCGGAGGCCACGTGGCAGCAGGTGAGCGGCACGGCGGGCATCATCGTCACGCTCCCGGTCAAGGTCTACGAGGCCGCCCAGGCCGCGTTCACCGACGCGCCCCGCGGGCAGGACTCCGTGATGAGCGTCGTCGGGGTCGGCCGCGTCGCGGTGGACGTCGCGGGCGCGGAGAGCCCGGTGCTCGACCGCGTGGTGACCATGCTCCTGCTGCTCGCCGCGCTGAACGTCGCGCTGTTCGTCTTCAACCTCATCCCACTCCTGCCGCTCGACGGCGGGCACGTGGTCAACGCGCTCTACGAGGGAGCCAAGCGCACCGTCGCGCGCGTCCGCGGTCGCCCGCGCCCGGGACCGGCCGACCTGGCGCGCATGATGCCGGTCGCGTACGTGATGTTCGTGGTCCTCGTCGGCGTCGGCGCCCTGCTGATCCTCGCCGACATCATCGACCCCGTCCGCCTCACGTAGCCCGGCGCGTCGCCCGAGGCCTCTGCTCCACCGGGAGGCGTGCGTGGAGGTGCCGCGAAGATGTGCGGGACCGCACGGGAAGGTGACGTCCCGGACACCCGGCGGTGCCCCGTTCGACGCTCGCCGGGGGATACTAGGGGCGTGAGCGTACCCATCAGTCTCGGAATGCCTGCCGCGCCGCCGCCGGTCCTCGCGCCGCGCCGCAAGAGCCGCAAGATCAAGGTCGGCAAGGTGGACGTCGGCGGCGACGCGCCGATCAGCGTCCAGTCCATGACGACGACGCCGACGACGGACATCAACGCCACCCTCCAGCAGATCGCGGAGCTCACGGCGTCGGGCTGCGACATCGTGCGCGTCGCGGTGCCGAGCGCGGACGACGCGCTCGCGCTGCCGGCGATCGCGAAGAAGTCGCAGATCCCGGTGATCGCCGACATCCACTTCCAGCCCAAGTACGTGTTCGCCGCGATCGACGCGGGCTGCGCCGCGGTGCGCGTGAACCCGGGCAACATCCGCAAGTTCGACGACCAGGTCAAGGAGATCGCGAAGGCGGCGTCCGACGCGGGCGTGTCCCTGCGCATCGGCGTGAACGCCGGCTCCCTCGACCCGCGCCTGCTCGCGAAGTACGGCAAGGCGACGCCCGAGGCGCTGGTCGAGTCGGCCGTGTGGGAGGCGTCGCTGTTCGAGGAGCACGGCTTCCACGACTTCAAGATCTCGGTGAAGCACAACGACCCGGTCGTCATGGTGCGCGCGTACGAGCTGCTCGCGGAGGCGGGGGACTGGCCGCTGCACCTCGGCGTGACCGAGGCCGGCCCCGCGTTCCAGGGCACGATCAAGTCGGCCACGGCGTTCGGCGCGCTGCTGAGCAAGGGCATCGGCGACACGATCCGCGTCTCGCTGTCCGCGCCCCCGGTCGAGGAGGTCAAGGTCGGCAACCAGATCCTCCAGGCGCTCAACCTGCGCCCCCGCAAGCTCGAGATCGTCTCCTGCCCGTCGTGCGGCCGCGCCCAGGTGGACGTGTACACGCTCGCGGAGAAGGTCACGGCCGGGCTCGAGGGCATGGAGGTGCCCCTGCGCGTCGCCGTCATGGGCTGCGTCGTCAACGGCCCGGGCGAGGCGCGCGAGGCGGACCTCGGCGTCGCGTCGGGCAACGGGAAGGGGCAGATCTTCGTCAAGGGCGAGGTCGTCAAGACGGTCCCCGAGTCGCTCATCGTCGAGACCCTCATCGAGGAGGCGCTGCGCATCGCGGAGACCATGACGCCGGAGAACGACGCGCAGGCCGGTCCGCCGGTCGTCACGGTCGGCTGACGCCCTCGTGAGCCGCTGGCGCCCGTCCGTCCCGGCACTGCGGCCACGGGCGCGCGCCGGGTCGGGCGACGACGCGGCCGAGCGGGCCCGCGTCCTGTCCGACGCGGACGTCCCCGAGGCGCTCGCGGTGTGCGCGGGCGACCCGGTCGCGTCGACGCTCGCGGCGGCGCGGCTCGCCGTCGCGCAGCACGCCGGCCTGCACGCCGCGGGCGGCCAGGCGTGGGGCTTCCCCGCCGTCGGCCCGCTCGAGGCGGTGTGCTGGGCCGGGGCGAACCTCGTGCCGGTCGTGCCGGCGTCGCTCGACCCCGACCGCGCGCGCACGGCGGTCGCCGCGTTCGCCGCGCTCGCGCGACACGCGGGGCGGCGGTCGTCGTCGGTCGTGGGGGAGCGCGACGCCGTCCTGGCGCTGTGGGAGCTGCTCGCCCCGCACTGGCCGGCGCCGCGCGAGATCCGGGCGAACCAGCCGTCGCTCGCGATCGACCGCGACCCGGACGTCGAGCCCGACCCGCACGTGCGCCGCTCCGTCCCGGCGGAGGTCCCCGTGGTGCTGCCCGCGTGCGTGCGCATGTTCACCGAGGAGGTCGGCTACTCGCCGGTCGAGGGCGGGGGCCGCGCGTACGAGGAGCGCGTCCGCTCGCTCGTGCTCGCGGGCCGGTCCTTCGTCCGCACGGCCGCGGAGCCCGGCCGCTCGCCGCACGTGGTCTTCAAGGCGGAGCTCGGCGCGGTGACGCCGCGCGTCGCGCAGGTGCAGGGCGTGTGGGTCGACCCGCGGTACCGCGGGCAAGGGCTCGCCGCTCCGGGGATGGCCGCCGTCGTGCGTCTCGCGCGCGAGCCCGGGCTCGCGGACGCGGCGCGCGGCGCGGCGCCTCCCGTGGTGTCGCTGTACGTCAACGACTACAACGCGGCCGCGCTCGCGACGTACCGCCGGGTCGGGTTCGAGCAGGTCGGGACCTACGCGACCGTGCTGTTCTGACGGCGCCCGCCCCGCAGGGCGCGCCCCGCCCGGCGGGTCCTCACTTGAGCAGGCGCGACATCCGCCGGTCGGCGAGGACCTGGCCCCCGGTCTGGCACGTCGGGCAGTACTGGAGGCTGCGGTCGGCGAAGCTGACCTCGCGCACGGTGTCACCGCACACGGGACAGGGCAGACCCGTGCGCCCGTGCACGCGCATCCCCGCGCGCTTCGCGTCCTTGAGCTCGGCGGCCGGCTTGCCCGACGCCGCCGCCACGGCCTCGGCGAGCACCTCGCCCACGGCGGCGTGCACGCGCGCGACCTCGTCGGGCGTGAACGAGCGCGTGAGCTTGAACGGGCTCGTGCGCGCCGCGTGCAGGATGTCGTCGGAGTAGGCGTTCCCGATCCCGGCGATCGACGACTGGTCGCGCAGCAGCCCCTTCACCTGCTGGTTGCGCGCCGCCATGAGCGCCCCGAGCGCCTCGGGCGTGAAGGCCGGGTCGAGCGGCTCCACGCCCAGCGTCTCGATCGCCCGGACCTCCTCCGGGTGCCGCACGACGTGCACCGCGAGCCGCTTGCGCGTCCCGGCCTCCGTGAGGTCGAACCCGGAGCCGTCGTCGAACCGCACGCGCAGCGCGAGCACCGCGGCCTTCCCGCCACCGCTGCCGCCGAGGCGCGGGCGGACGGGCGTCGTCGGCGCCTTCTCGGACCAGCGCAGCCACCCGCCCCGGGCGAGGTGGAACACGAGGTGGACCTCGGCGTCGGGCCCGGGCGCGCCGGTCCCGACGCCGGTCTCGGCGAGCACGAGGTCGAGCCACTTGCCGTGCCGTCGGGCGCCCGTGACGACCCGCCCCACCAGGGCCGAGATCGGCGGGTCGAACGTCTTGAGCGCGGCGATCTGCGCGACGTCCGCGGCCACGACGGTGCGACCGGTCGCGCGGTCGTCGAGGAACCGGACGAGGGCCTCGACCTCGGGCAGCTCGGGCATGGGGACATCCTCCCCGCCGGTAGGGTGGGGCGCATGTCTTCCGTCACGTCCGGCGCGCCCGCCGCGGCTTCCACCCGCGTCCGGGGCGCCGACCTCCTGCGCCTGTCCACCCTGTTCGTCCGGACGCTGCGCGAGGACCCGGCCGACGCCGAGGTCGCGAGCCACCGGCTCCTCGTGCGGGCGGGCTACATCCGTCGCGCCGCCCCCGGCATCTACACCTGGCTCCCGCTCGGACTGCGCGTGCTGCGCAAGGTCGAGGACGTGGTCCGCGAGGAGATGGCGGCCGCGGGCGCGCAGGAGGTGCACTTCCCGGCGCTGCTGCCCAAGGAGCCGTACGAGGCGACGGGCCGCTGGACGGAGTACGGGCCGAACATCTTCCGCCTCAAGGACCGCAAGGACGGCGACTACCTCCTGGCGCCCACCCACGAGGAGATGTTCACGCTCCTCGTCAAGGACCTGTACTCGTCGTACAAGGACCTGCCGTTGACGATCTACCAGATCCAGACGAAGTACCGCGACGAGGCGCGTCCCCGCGCGGGCCTCATCCGCGGCCGCGAGTTCGTCATGAAGGACGCGTACTCGTTCGACACGACGGACGAGGGCCTCGAGCGCTCGTACGAGGCGCAGCGCGCGGCCTACCGGCGCATCTTCGACCGGCTCGGGCTCGAGTACGTCATCGTCGCCGCCACGTCCGGCGCGATGGGCGGGTCGCGCTCCGAGGAGTTCCTCACCCCGACCGCGATCGGCGAGGACACGTTCGTGCGCTCGCCCGGGGGCTACGCCGCGAACGTCGAGGCCGTGGTCACGCCGGTGCCCGAGGCGGTCGACTACGCCGACGCCCCGGCCGCGCACGTCGAGGACACGCCCGACACCCCGACCATCGCCTCGCTCGTCGAGCTCGCGAACGCGCGCTACCCCCGCGAGGACCGCGCGTGGACGGCGGCCGACACGCTGAAGAACGTCGTGCTCGCCCTGACGCACCCGGACGGCCGCCGCGAGGTCGTCGTCGTCGGGCTGCCGGGCGACCGCGAGGTCGACCTCAAGCGCGTCGGCGCGGCGTTCGAGCCCGCCGAGGTCGAGCCGGCCACGGACGCCGACTTCGCCGCCCACCCCGAGCTCGTCAAGGGCTACATCGGCCCGCAGGTGCTCGGCCCGAACGCGCGCCGGGAGGCACCCGCGGACGCCGACGCGCCCGACGCGTCGGCGGGGGAGGCCCCCGAGCGGCACTCGGTGCGCTACCTGCTCGACCCGCGCGTCGTCGCCGGCACGCGCTGGATCACCGGCGCGAACGCGCCCGGCCGCCACGTGTTCGACCTCGTCGCCGAGCGCGACTTCGCCGCCGACGGCACGGTCGAGGCCGCGGAGGTGCGCGCGGGCGACCTCGCGCCCGACGGCTCGGGCCCGCTCGAGCTCGCGCGCGGCATCGAGATCGGCCACATCTTCGCGCTCGGCCGCAAGTACGCCCAGGCCCTCGGCCTCACGGTGCTCGACGAGAACGGCAAGCAGGTCGTCGTGACGATGGGCTCCTACGGGATCGGCGTCACGCGCGTCCTCGCGGCGCTCGCGGAGGCGAACCACGACGACGCCGGGCTCGCGTGGCCCGCGCACGTCGCGCCCGCGCAGGTGCACGTCGTCGCGACGGGCAAGGACGCGAGCGTGTTCGAGGAGGCCGAGCGACTCGCGACCGAGCTCTCCGGCCGCGGCGTCGAGGTGATCTACGACGACCGGCCCAAGGTCTCGCCCGGCGTGAAGTTCAAGGACGCCGAGCTCCTCGGCGTGCCCCTCCTGCTCGTCGTGGGCCGCGGCCTGGCCGACGGCGTCGTCGAGGTCCGCCCGCGCGCGGGCGAGGCGGCGCAGGTCGCCGTCGAGGACGCCGTCGAGCACGTCGCGGGCCGGGTCGCCGAGCTCCTCGGCTGACCGTCCGCGCAGCCTCGGGGCGCCCCGGTCCGGACCTCCGGGCCGGGGCGCTCTGCTGCGCTCACGGCCGTGCGGTGTGGCGCTCCGGGTGCGCGCTGCGCGGGGTCGTCGGTGCACCAGGGCGCCAGCGAGAGTCGGCGTCGCGCCCGTGCGTGCGAGCCGGGCGCGCTCAGCCTGCCGTCTGCTCCGGCAGGCCCGGGAACGCGACGGGCGCCTCGCCCCACGCGACGGCGCTCGCCCACGCATCGGCGAGGAGCGCGACGGCCTCGGTCCGGGACGTCGGTGCCGCCGCGGCGACGAGGCTCGCGTACGTCTGCGCGAGCCCCGACTCGACCTGGCGTGCGAGCGCGGCCGCGTCCGTGCCGTCGGGCAGCGCGTAGGCGACGCGACGCGGGTCCTGCGGCGTCCCGTCGGTGCCCGCGGCGAGGGCCCAGCCCTGCGCGCGGGCGCGGTGCTGGGCGGCGCGCGCGACCGCGGCGGTTCGCACGTCGCCCTCCGACTGCGCGGCGCGCACCTCGTAGCCGTACCCGGCCGCGTCCTCCGCCTCGACGAGCGTCGCGAGGTCCGCGGCGCCGACCCCGCCGGGCGCCTCGTCGACGGGCGGAGGCTCGGCGAGGCCCGCCGCGGCCGTCGAGCCCGTGGCCGCGGCGAGCCGCTGCGCCGAGACGTGCTCCGAGGCGGCGACCGACGCGAGGAGCCGCGCGAGCCGGGCGTCCGGCGAGGCGTCCGCCGCCGCGCCCGTGCGCTCGGCCGCGCCCACGAGCGCGGTGATGACGTCGTCCGTCGTCGCGGTGCCGGGGGCGGGCGTGCCCGCCGTGTCGGTGCTCGCCTCCGTGCTCGTCCCGGTGCTCGTCCCCGTGCTCCCGGGGTCCGACGTCGTCCCGTCCGTGCCGGTCCCCGGGGCGTCGGTCCCCGCGGTGCCGGTCCCGGCGTCGCCGGCGACGTCGCCCTCGGGCTCCGCGGGGTCCTCGAGGCCGGAGTCGTAGACCCCGCCGAGCGCGTCGACGTGCTGCTCGGCGAACGCGGCGGCCTCGCCGAGCACCGCGAGCGCGGTCGGGTCGGTCACCCGGGGCGTGACGTCCGCCACCAGCGCGGCGACCGCGAGCGCGTCGTCGACCGCCCCGGAGCGGAGCACCTCGACCGTGTCGGGGGAGGGCTCCGTGGGTGGCTCCGTGTCCAGCCGGACGCCGCACCCGGCCGCCAGGACGCCCGTCGCGAGCACCGTGACGACCGCGAGCAGACGGCCGGCACGGGCCGCGGGACGGGTCCGCCGGGCTCGGGGGGCGGCGTCGGCCGCGGTCGCGTGGGGAGTCATCGGGGGCGATGATGTCACGTCCGGGGCCCGCGAGTCGTTAGGCTGGTCCCCGTTCCGACGTCCCGCGAGCGGGGCTCGGAGCACCCGAGACAACAACACACCGGTCGTCTGGCGTACCCGGCGTGGGACACGGACAGGAGCTGAGTCATGGCAGGGCAGGCGGGCGGTCAGTCCGGCAGAGGGTCCGGAGGCGACGCGGCGGCGCACGCGCTCCGGGAGAGCGTCCGCGAGGCGGTCGAGCCCGCGGTCCGCGACGCCGGGCTCCACCTCGAGGACGTCACGGTGTCGCGCGCGGGTGCCCGTTCGGTGGTGCGCGTCGTGCTGGACCTCCCCGACGACGTCGAGGGCAGCCTCGACCTGGACGCGGTGGCCGAGGCCACGCGCCCGATCTCCGCGGCGCTGGACACGGTGGACCCGCTCCACGGCGCGTACACGCTCGAGGTCTCGACGCCGGGCACGGACCGTCCGCTCACCGAGCCGCGCCACTTCCGGCGCGCCCGTGGCCGTCTCGTGCGGCTCGTCCTAGCCGACGGCGGCACGCTCGAGGGTCGCCTGCGCTCCGGTTCCGAGGTCGAGACCGAGCTGGTCCTCGACGTCCCCGGCGCGCGCGGCGCGGTGACGGAGCGCGTGGTGCCGCTCGCCGACGTCGTACGCGGCGAGGTGCAGGTCGAGCTCAAGCGCGCCCTCGAGGCGGACCTGCCCGAGCTCGACGGCTCCGCCGACGAGACGACCGACCACGACGAGGAGGCCTGACGATGGACGTGGACATGAGCGCGCTGCGCCTGCTGGAGCGCGAGCGGGACATCAGCCTCGACGTGCTCGTCGCGGCGATCGAGCAGGCCCTGCTCTCGGCGTACCACCGCACCCCCGACGCGTACACCCGTGCGCGCGTCGAGCTCGACCGCAAGACGGGCCACGTGACGGTGTGGGCGCGCGAGGAGCTTCCGGCTCCCGAGACCGACGACGAGGACGCTCCGCGCGGCCCCGTGGAGTACGGTCCCGAGTTCGACCACACGCCCGCCGACTTCGGGCGGATCGCGACCTCGACCGCACGCCAGGTCATCGTCCAGCGCCTGCGCGACGCGGAGGACGACCAGATCCTCGGCACGTTCCGCGGCAAGGAGGGCGAGGTCCTCGCGGGCGTCATCCAGCAGGGCCGCGACCCGCGCGTCGTGCTCGTGGACGTGGGCGGCACGGAGGCCGTGCTCCCGCCGCACGAGCAGGTCCCCACGGAGGAGTACGTGCACGGCGAGCGCCTGCGCGCCTACGTGCTCGAGGTCGCCCGGGGAATGAAGGGCGCGCAGATCACGTTGAGCCGCACGCACCCGAACCTCGTCCGCAAGCTCTTCGAGCTCGAGGTCCCCGAGGTCGCCGACGGCTCGGTCGAGATCACGGCCATCGCGCGCGAGGCGGGGCACCGCACCAAGGTCGCCGTCCGCTCGCGCGTCCCGGGGCTCGGAGCCAAGGGCGCGTGCATCGGGCCCATGGGTTCGCGCGTGCGCGCGGTCATGGCGGAGCTCCACGGCGAGAAGATCGACATCGTCGACCACAGCGACGACCCGGCCCAGTTCGTGGCCAACGCGCTGTCCCCGGCGCGTGTGTCGTCGGTCACGGTGGTCGACGAGGTGGCGCGCGCCGCGCGCGTCGTCGTCCCGGACTTCCAGCTCTCCCTCGCGATCGGCAAGGAGGGGCAGAACGCCCGCCTGGCCGCGAAGCTCACGGGGTGGCGCATCGACATCCGTTCGGACGAGGGCGGCGCCCCGGCCGAGGGGTCGGACGGTGCCGCTCCCGCAGGTCCTCGCGCTGCCGACCGGTAGCCGCGGGGCGTGGGACGGTCACGGATGACGGACCGGCGCGGTAGACTGTCATCGACCGGGCCGCGAGCCCGCACCTCGACCATGCCCCCGGACTCCACGACCCGCCCCGTTCCCACGGGATCGGGTCCGGTCCGCACGTGCGTCGGGTGCAGGCAGCGCGACCTGCGGTCAGCTCTTCTCCGTCTGGTCCTCGACCGGTCCGGCGCGGGCACCGACGAGCCACGGCTCGTGGTGGACGCCGGGCGGTCGCTGCCGGGTCGCGGTGCGTGGCTCCACGCGTCGACCCGGTGCCTCGAGACGGCGGAACGCCGGCGGGCCGTCCCGCGGGCCCTGCGTGTCGCCGGGCCCCTCGACCTCGCCGCGGTCCGCGCCGCGATCGAGGCCCGTCCGGGAGAGCACCTCTGAGCCATGCGTCACGGCCCCGTCCGTACGGGGCCGCCAGCACGACACGTCGACAAGGAAGCGGGTTAGAAGCCGATGGGCACCCGATGAGTACCCAGCGATGAGCACCCAGCACTAACGACGGTCCTCCCTGTCCGGGGCGGGCCGAGACAGGAGAGTTGTGGCAAAGGTCCGCGTCTACGAGCTCGCGAAGGAGCTCGGGGTGGAAAGCAAGACCATCATGACCAAGCTGACGGAGCTCGGTGAGTTCGTCCGCTCGGCATCCTCGACCATCGAGCCACCGGTGGTCCGCAAGCTGCGCGACGCCTTCCCCGCCGGGGGCGGCGGCGCGAGCAAGCCCGCGGCACCCGCCGCGCGTCCGGCCGCGCCGAAGCCGGCCCCGAAGCCGGAGGTCAAGGCCGAGCCGGCCCCGCAGGCCCCGCAGGCCGCTGCCCCCGCCGAGCCGGCCGCGCCGGCCCCGAAGGCTCCGGCACCCGCGGCGCCGGCCCCGAAGGCTCCGGCACCCCAGGCTCCCGCGGCGCAGCGTCCGACGCCCGCGCCCGCGCAGAAGCCCACCGCCTCGCCCAAGCCGGGCGGCGGCACGAACGCGCCCGCCCCGCGCCCCGGTGGCTCGGGCGGACGTCCCGGCGCACCGCGTCCGGGGAACAATCCGTTCGCGACCAGCCAGGGCATGCCCCGGCAGGGTGGCCCGCGTCCGGGCGCCCCGCGCCCGGGCAACAACCCGTTCGCCCCGAGCCAGGGCATGCCCCGGCCCGGGTCGCGCCCCGAGCGCACCGAGGGTGCGGCGGCGGCGTCCGGCGAGCGCTCGGGCGGTCCTCGCCCGGGCGGCCCGCGTCCCGCGCCGCGTCCCGGCGGCCCGCGCCCCAACCCGGGCATGATGCCCGGCCGCACCTCGATCGGCCGTCCCGGTGAGCGTCCTGCTCCCGGTGGTCGTCCCGGTGGCGGTGGCGGCGGTCGTGGCGGCGGCTTCGGCGGTCGTCCCGGCGGTGGCGGTGCTCCCGGCGGTGGCGGCGGCTTCGCCGGCCGTCCCGGTGGCGGTGGCCGCGGTGGCGCCGGTCGTGGCTCGACGCAGGGCGCCTTCGGGCGCGCCGGCGGTCGCCCGGTCCGTGGGCGGAAGTCGAAGCGCGCGAAGCGCCAGGAGTTCGAGCAGATGCAGGCGCCGTCGCTCGGCGGCGTGCAGGTTCCCCGCGGGAACGGCTCGACCGTCGTGCGGCTGCGTCACGGCTCGTCGCTCAACGACTTCGCCGACAAGATCGACGCGAACCCCGCGAGCCTCGTGACCGTGCTGTTCCACCTCGGTGAGATGGCCACGGCGACGCAGTCGCTCGACGAGGACACGTTCGGTGCCCTCGCGTCCGAGCTCGGCTACGTCATCGAGATGGTCTCGGCCGAGGAGGAGGACCGCGAGCTGCTCGGGTCGTTCGACATCGACCTGGACGCGGAGCTCGAGGCCGAGGGCGACGACGAGCTCGCCGCCCGCCCGCCGGTCGTCACCGTCATGGGTCACGTCGACCACGGAAAGACCAAGCTCCTCGACGCCATCCGCCAGACGGACGTCGTCGCGGGCGAGGCCGGCGGCATCACCCAGCACATCGGTGCGTACCAGGTGCGCCACGAGCACGAGGGCGTCGACCGCGCCATCACCTTCATCGACACCCCGGGTCACGAGGCGTTCACCGCCATGCGTGCCCGTGGTGCCCAGGTGACGGACATCGCGATCCTCGTCGTGGCCGCGGACGACGGCGTGATGCCGCAGACCATCGAGGCGCTCAACCACGCCCAGGCGGCGAACGTGCCGATCGTGGTCGCGGTGAACAAGGTGGACAAGGAGTCGGCGAACCCGGCCAAGATCCGCCAGCAGCTCACCGAGTACAACCTGGTGGCCGAGGAGTACGGCGGCGACACGATGTTCGTCGACGTGTCCGCGAAGCAGAACATGGGCATCGACGACCTCCTCGAGGCCGTCCTGCTCACGGCCGACGCCTCGCTCGACCTGCGTGCGAACCCCGACAAGGACGCGCGCGGCGTCGCCATCGAGGCGAACCTGGACAAGGGCCGCGGCGCCGTCGCGACCGTCCTCGTCCAGTCCGGCACGCTGCACGTCGGTGACGCGATCGTCGCCGGCACGGCCCACGGCCGTGTCCGCGCGATGTTCGACGAGCACGGCAACGCCGTGACCGAGGCGGGCCCCGCCCGTCCGGTCCTCGTGCTGGGTCTCGCGTCCGTGCCGAGCGCGGGCGACACGTTCCTCGTGGCGCCCGACGAGCGCACGGCCCGTCAGATCGCCGAGAAGCGCGAGGCCGCCGAGCGCGCCGCCCTCCTGGCCAAGCGCCGCAAGCGCATCAGCCTCGAGGACTTCACGCAGGCTCTCCAGCAGGGCAAGGTCGAGACCCTCAACCTCGTCCTCAAGGGCGACGTGTCCGGTGCCGTCGAGGCCCTCGAGGACGCGCTGCTCAAGATCGACGTGGGCGACGAGGTCGAGCTGCGCGTCATCCACCGCGGTGTCGGTGCGATCACGCAGAACGACGTCAACCTCGCGACGGTCGACAACGCGATCATCATCGGCTTCAACGTGAAGTACGGCGAGCGCGTCGAGGACCTGGCCGAGCGCGAGGGCGTCGACGTCCGCTTCTACTCGATCATCTACCAGGCGATCGAGGACGTGGAGGCCGCGCTCAAGGGCATGCTCAAGCCGGAGTACGAGGAGGCCCAGCTGGGCACGGCGGAGATCCGCGAGATCTTCCGCTCCTCCAAGTTCGGCAACATCGCCGGCTCGATCGTCCGGTCGGGCGAGATCCGCCGCAACGCCAAGGCGCGCGTCCTGCGCGACGGCAAGGTCGTGGGGGACAACCTCACGGTCGAGTCGCTCAAGCGGTTCAAGGACGACGCCACCGAGGTCCGCGAGGGCTTCGAGTGCGGTATCGGTCTGGGCTCGTTCAACGACCTCCAGGTCGGCGACACCATCGAGACGTTCGAGATGCGCGAGAAGCCGCGCTCCTGACGCTCGTCACGCCCGGGGGCGGTCACGGTCATCGTGGCCGCCCCCGGGCGTTCGTCACCCCGCGGTCGTCATCACCCGCAGTCGTCAGTCAGCACCCCACCGCGGTCACCCACCCGGCCGGTGGGCGCCGTTCGACGTACGGTCGTCGGGACCGTCGCCGGAAGGCTCGGCACGAAAGGAAGAAGACATGGTCGACCACCCCCGGGCGAGGAAGCTCGCCGACCGCATCAAGGAGATCGTCGCGCAGATGCTCGACACGCGGATCAAGGACCCGCGCCTCGGGTTCGTCACGGTCACGGACGTCCGTGTCACGGGCGACCTGCAGAACGCCTCGGTGTTCTACACCGTCTACGGGACGGACGAGGAGCGGGCCGGGACGGCCGCCGCGCTGGAGAGCGCGAAGGGCCTCATCCGGTCGGAGGTCGGCAAGCAGACCGGCATCCGCCTCACGCCGGCGATCGAGTTCCACCTCGACGCGGTGCCCGAGACGGCGGCGCACCTCGACGCCGCGCTCGTCGAGGCCCGCCGGCGCGACGCCGAGCTCGCCGCCCTGCGCGAGGGCAAGCCCTTCGCCGGGGACGCCGACCCGTACCGCACGTCGGAGGACGCGGACGCCGTCGCCGACGACGACCGGGCCTGACCGCGTGGGCGCACGCCCGGCCGCGACCGACCGTCGGGAGCGACGCCCCGTCGCTCCCGACGGTCTCGTCGTCGTCGACAAGCCCGCCGGCTGGACGAGCCACGACGTCGTCGGCCGTGGCCGACGCCTCGCCGGCACGCGCAAGGTCGGCCACGCGGGCACCCTCGACCCCATGGCCACGGGCGTGCTCGTGCTCGGCGTCGGGCGCGCGACGAAGCTGCTGACGTACGTCGTCGGCGCCGACAAGGACTACGACGCGACGATCCGCCTCGGTGCGGCGACCACGACCGACGACGCGGAGGGCGAGGTGCTCTCGCGGGCGGACGCGTCCGCCGTCGTGCGGGCCGACCTCGACGCGGGGATCGCCGGCCTCACCGGCGAGATCCTCCAGGTGCCGAGCACGGTGAGCGCGATCAAGGTCGACGGGCAGCGCGCGTACGCGCGGGCCCGCGCGGGCGAGGAGGTCGCGCTGGCGGCGCGGCCCGTCGTCGTCTCGCGCTTCGACGTGCTCGCGGTGCGGCCCGTGGCGCCGGGGGAGCAGGGCGTCCCCGACGACGCGCCGCCCGCGCTCGACGTCGACGTCACCGTGACCGTGTCGTCCGGGACGTACGTGCGTGCGCTCGCGCGCGACCTCGGGTCGGCGCTCGGCGTCGGCGGCCACCTCACGGCGCTGCGGCGCACGCGGGTGGGCGGGTACGGGCTCGACGTCGCCTCGACGCTCGAGGAGCTCGAGGCCCAGGCGGACCGAGACGGCGTGCTCGCGACGCTGCCGCTCGCCCAGGCGGCCCGTGCGACGTTCCCCGTGCGCGAGCTGACCCCGGAGCAGGCGACCGCGCTGTCGTACGGGCAGTGGGTCGACGCGAGCGGGACGCCCGGTACGACGGCGGCGATCTCCCCGACGGGCGAGCTCGTGGCGCTCGTGGAGGACACCCGCCGCGGCGGCAAGGACCTCGCCCGGCCGGTCCTCGTGCTCGCCCCTGCCTGACGCGTCCGGTTCGGCGTCGTGCCCGGGGCGTGGCAGTCTTGTCCAGCGCGGTCCCGGTGCCTCCCCGTCCGGTCCGCCGCCCCCCGTCGGCACGGGCGGCCGCCCCGGGCGGCACCCGCAGCCTTCCTGCTCACCTGAGGAGTTCTCGCGTGCACCTGTGGACGGACCTGAGCCAGGTTCCCCCGGGTTTCGGCCCGTCGGTCGTGACGATCGGCAACTTCGACGGCGTCCACCGCGGGCACGCCCAGGTGCTCGGACGCATCGTCGACCTGGCGCGCGAGCGCGACGCGCGCGCCGTGGCCGTGACGTTCCACCCGCACCCGTCGGCCGTGCACCGCCCGGACAGCGCGCCCGAGCTCATCACGGGCATCGCGGACCGGGTCGAGCTGCTCGCCGCGACGGGCCTGGACGCGGTCCTGCTCGTGGAGTACACGCTCGAGTTCGCGCGGCAGACGCCGGAGGAGTTCGTGCGCACCTACCTCGTCGACGGCCTGCACGCGGGGGCGGTCGTCGTCGGGCACGACGTCCGCTTCGGCCGCGACAACGCGGGCACCATGGAGACGATGGTCGCGCTCGGCGCGCGGTACGGCTTCGACGTGGTGGCGATCGACGACGTCGGCCAGCACCAGGGCGTGCCGGTCACCGACGAGGAGACGCCGGGCGACTCGCAGGTGCGCTGGTCCTCGACGGGCGTGCGCGCGCTGCTCGCGGCGGGCGACGTGCGCGAGGCGGCCCGCATCCTCGGCCGGTCCCACCGCGTGCGCGGCACCGTCGTGCACGGCGACGCGCGGGGGCGCGAGCTGGGCTTCCCGACGGCCAACCTCGGGTCGATCAGCGGCATGGTCCCCGCCGACGGCGTCTACGCGGGCTGGCTCGAGCGCCCGCAGCTCGCGGGTGCCGATCCCCGCCACGCGGACGTGCGCCTGCCGGCGGCGATCTCGATCGGCACGAACCCGACGTTCGACGGCGTCGAGCGCCGCGTCGAGGCGTACGTCCTCGACCGCGCGGACCTCGACCTGTACGACGAGGACGTGGTCCTGGAGCTCGTCGAGCGGCTGCGCCCGACGCTGCGCTTCGACGGCATCGAGCCCCTCGTGGCGCAGATGCACGACGACGTCGCGCGCGCCCGGGAGCTCCTCGCCGCCCCGGGCGGGGAGCCGGTCGCGACGACGCCGGGCGCCTGACCGTGGCCGCCCCGGCACCCGTGCTCGAGGCGCGCGCGCTGCGCGTCGGCTACGCGGACGTCGCGGTGTGCGCGCCCGTCGACCTCGCCGTGGCGCCGGGCGAGCTGGTCGTGGTGATCGGCGCCAACGGGAGCGGCAAGTCGACGCTCCTGCGCACGCTGCTCGGTCTCCAGGCGCCGCTCGGCGGTGCGGTGCGCGCGTTCGGGCGCGACGTGGACGAGCGCGAGCGCGACTTCCGGGCGCGCGTCGCGGGCGTTCTCGACGACGACGCGTTCTTCCCGGCGCTCACGGTCCGTGAGCACCTCGTCCTCGTCGCGCGGGGGCACGGCGTGCCGGGGGCCGGGGCCGTCGTGGACGAGCTGCTCGACCGGTTCGGGATCGCCGAGCAGGGCCGGTCGCTCCCGTCGGCGCTCTCCTCCGGCCAGCGGCGACGCTTCCTGCTCGCCTCGGGCTTCGTGCGGCCCCGCGAGCTGCTCGTCCTCGACGAGCCCGAGCAGCGGCTCGACCCGGGGATGCGCGAGCGCCTCGCGGCGCTGCTCGTCGAGGACGCGCGCAGCGGCGTGGCCGTGGTCCTCGCCACGCACGACCCCGAGCTCATCGAGCGCACGGGCGCGCGCGGCCTGCTCGTCGGCGACGACCGGTGCGTCCCGCTCGCCCCGGCCGACGTCCACGCGGCGCTCCTGGCGGTGCGCTGACCGTGACGCACGGAGCGAGCGCGCTGCGCTCCGACCCGGACGAGCTGCTGACGGGCCGCGAGCTGCGCCGTCTCACCGCCCGTGCCGCGGCCGCGCGGGCCGACGCCGGGCCGGGCGAGATCGTCGTCGACGTCGCCTACGCCGTGGTGTCCGTCGCGCTCGCGACGGGCTGGGTCGTCGGGCTCGCCTCGATGCTGCGCTCGACGCTCGCGACCGCCGCGCCGGCGGGCGGGCCCTCCGTGCTGGGACCGGGGGCCGTCCAGGCGCTCGGGACGACGGCGCTGCTCGCGTTCCTCACGGGCACGGCCGTGCGCCTGGGCCCGGTCGGCGCCGGCGGGGGCGGGGTGCGGTGGTGGGTGCCGACGCCCGCCGACCGGCGGGGGCTCGTGTCGCCGTCGTTCGCGCGCGCCGTCGTGCTCGGGGCCGTGCTCGGCGCGCTGGGGAGCGCCGTCGTCGCGGTCGCGGCCGGGCTGGACGCGGTGCCCGCGCTGCGCGCCGGTGCGACCGGCGGCGCCCTCGGCCTGCTCCTCGTCGCGGTCGCGGGACTCGCCCAGCCGTCGGCCCGCGCCGCTGGGGTGCTCGCGCGGGCGAGCGACGTCGCGGTCGCGGCCGTGCCGGTCGCGGGCCTCGCGCTCGTCGTCGCCGGGCGCCCCGGTCTCCCGCCGCTCGGTGCGCCGCTCGTCGTCGTGCTCGGCCTGCTCGCCGTCGCGGCGCTGCTCGTGCTGCGGTGGTGGCGCGGGCTGGAGTCCCTCGGCGCGACGGTGCTGCGCGCGCAGAGCGCGGTCGCGGACCAGGTGGGCGGCGCCGTGCTGTCCTTCGACACGCGCGACCTCGGTCGGGCCCTGCGCCGGGCCGGCGCCGCCCGGGTCCGGGTCCGCCGGCCGCACCGGTTCGCCGCGGTGCGCGGTCCCGTCGGCGCGGTGGTCGCGGCCGACCTCGTGCTGCTGGGCCGCAGCCCGTCGGCGCTCGCCCAGCTCGTCGGTCTCGCCGCCCTCACGGTCGTCGCGCAGCAGGTGCCCGGGCTGGGCTCCGGCTTCGGTCTCTTCGCCCTGCTCGTCGTGGCGGGCCTCGGCGCGGCGGTGCTCGGCGCGGAGGGGGCGCGCACGGCCGAGATGGCCCCGGTCGTCGACGCGCTCGTGCCCCTCCGCGCGCGCTGGACGCGGCTCGCGCGCGGCGTCGTCCCGACGCTCACCGCGACGGCCTGCCTCGTCGCGGGCGCGGCCCCGCTCGCGCTCGGGACGGGGGACGCACGCTGGGTCGGGGTCGCGGTGCTCGCGGCGGTCGTCCAGGGCGCCGCCGCCGTGCGCAGCGCCTACCGCGAGCCGCCGGACTGGGGCGGGCCGCTGCTCGCGACACCCTCGGGCGGCCTGCCGACGGGCGCCGCGGCCGTGCTGCGCAAGGGGCCCGACGTCGCTGTGCTCGGCGCGGTCCCGCTCGGGGTCGCGCTGCTCGTCGGTACGCCCGGGTGGGGCGTCGTGGTGGCCCAGGCGGTGGCCGCCGTCGTGGCGGTCGCGGTCGCGACCCGCGTGCGCGCGGTCCGCTGACCCGACGGCGGCACGAGCGCGCCCTCAGGCCGCCGCGGGCGCCGGGACGAGGCGGCCGTCCGCGAGGTGGACCCGCGCGTCGACCGGGTCGAGCGTCGCCTCGTCGTGCGAGACGAGCAGCGTCGCGGCGTCGAGCTCGCGCGCGAGCCGCACGACCAGCTCCACCACCTGCACGCCCCGCTCGTGGTCGAGCGCCGACGTCGGCTCGTCCACGAGGAGCACCTCGGGGTCGTTCATGAGGGCGCGGGCGATCGCGACGCGCTGGCGCTGCCCGCCCGAGAGGTGCTCGGGCCGGCGGCCCGCGCGGTCGGCGACCCCGACCGCGTCGAGCAGCGCGAGGGCGTGCGCGCGGCGCGACGCGGGGGAGCGCCCCCGCAGGTGGCTCATGAGCTCGAGCTGCTCGAGCACGGTGAGCGACGCGACGAGCTGCGGCTGCTGGAACACGAGCCCGATGCGCTCGCGGCGCAGCGCCGCCGCCCGGTCCGCCGCGCGCCGCGCGCGCCGCCGGCCGCGCCGTCCGGCCGCGTCCCCGGGCTTGGTGCCGGGGTCGAGCGGTGCGCTGACGACGTCGGGACCCACCCGCACGACGCCCGACGTCGGCGGCGTGAGCGTCGCCGCGACGGCGAGCAGGCTGGACTTGCCGGCGCCGGACGGGCCGAGCAGCGCTGTCGTGGTGCCCGAGGGCACGGTGAGGGAGACGTCGTCGACGGCGACGAGGACGCCGTCGCCGTCGGGGTAGGTGAGACGGACACGGTCGAGGACGAGGTCCACGGGGAGCTCCTGAGGGTCGGTACGGACGAGAGGGAGAAGGGTCAGCGGGCCGCGAGCGCCGCGTGCGGGTCGACGCGCGCGACGCGCGTCACGGCGAGGACCGCGCCGAGTCCGCCGAGCACGACGAGCACGACGGCGGGCACGAGGGTCGTCGAGAGGTCGACGACGACCGGCATGACCTGGGACGCGAGCAGTCCCGCGCCGGCCGCGAGGGCCGTGCCGACGCCGACGCCCACGCCCAGCACGACGCCGGCCTGGCCGATCGCGTCGCGCAGCAGGTAGCGCGTCGAGGCACCGAGCGCGCGCAGCACCGCGACGTCGCCCGCGCGCTGGATGGTCCAGACGGTGAAGAACGCGCCGACGACCAGCGCCGAGATCGCGAGGAGGAAGACCTGCATGAGGGTCAGGGAGAGGTTCTCGGCGGTGAACGACGAGATGGCCGAGCGCGCCTCGCGCGGCGTCGCGGTCACGGTGCCGACGTGGGCGTCCGTGGCGGCGAGCGCGTCCGCGGCCGGTGGGTCGTCGCCGAACCGCAGGGTGACGACGGTGGCCACCTGCCCGTCCGTCGTTTCGTCGGTCGAGGCGCCCGCGGGCGAGGCGCCGCCCCGCGCGCCGACGGCCTGCCAGTCGTCGAGGGCCACCCAGACGACCGGCGTGTGCGCGTAGTCCGCCTCGACGTCCGCGACGGCGGAGACCGTCAGGTCGAGCGGCCCGGCGTCCACCGGGTCGCCCACGTCGGCGCCGAGCGCGTCGGCCGCGCCGCGGGAGAGCACGACGGCGCCGGGGGAGACGTCGGCGCCGCCGTCGTCGGTGCCGGGCACGAGCCCCGCACCGGGCCGCACCCCGAACGCGGTGACGGCGGCGGTCGCGTCGCCGGAAGCACGCACGGTCGCGACGCCGAGCGGCTCCGCGGCGTCGACACCGGGGACGGCGGCCCAGGCGTCCGTCTGCGCGGCGGTCACCTCGGACTCCGTGAAGGTGGGGGACGCGCCCTCGGCCGGGGGCGCGAAGGCGACGCGGTCGACCGGCAGGTCGGTGACCGCCGAGGTGCTCGCGCGGCCGAGGCCCGCGGTGAGCGCCGCGAGGAACGCGACGAGGAACGTGATGAGTGCGACGACGACCGTCATGAGCGCGAAGCGACCGCGCGCGTGGCGCAGGTCGCGCAGGGCGAGGAACACGGGGAGACCTCCGGGGTCCGAGGGGCAGTGAGAGACAGGGAGCGGGGGCGGGTACACGGTCCGGCGAGCGCGAGTGTCGTGCGCCGCAGGGCCCGTCCCGACGTCCCGTCCACCGTCCCGCGTCGAGGCGCGCCGCGGATCACCGGTCCGGCCGGTCCTGGGGCGCCGCAGGGACGATCACGGGATCGACCGTTCGGACGATGCCGGGCCGCGGCGCCGTGGCTAGGGTGACGGCGTGACCCCGCCCGGACCCGAGGCCGCCGAGCCTGCCGCGCTCGCGGGCCGTGCTGCGCCGTCGGGCCGTGCGTCGTCGGGCCATGCATCGGTAGCCCCCGCGATGTCGGTGGCCGGTCGCGTCGCGCCGGTCGTGCCGACCGCGACGCGGTGGCTGCGGCGTGGTCTGGACGTGCTGCTCGTCGGGCTGGTCGTGCTCGCGGTCGCGGGCGCGCTCGTCACGTCGACGGCGCGGGGCGTGGGCGCCGTGCTGCTCGGCGCGGCCCTGCTCGCGCTGTACGTGGTGGGCCGTCGTCGCGTCCCCGTGCCCGTCGACGTGCGCGCGCCGCGCGGTGGGTGGTGGCCCGCGGGGGCGTGGGTGACCGGTCTCGTGGCCCTCTGGGTCGGGCTGTCGCTCGTCACGACGACCGCCGTCTGGGTCGCGTTCCCCCTGATGTTCGTGGCGATGCACGTCCTCGGCCCGCGCCGGGGCCCGGTCGCGGTCGCGGTGGTCGTCGTGCTCGTCGTGGGCGTCATGGCCGCGTGGACCGCGCGCGTCGCGCTGCCGTTCGTGCTCGGGCCGGCCATCGGCGGGGCCGTCGCGGTCGTCGTCGTCCTCGCGCTGGAGGCGGTCGTGCGGGAGTCCCAGGAGCGCCAGCGCACGCTCGACGAGCTCGTGCGCACCCGGGACGAGCTCGCGGCGTCGGAGCGGGAGCGGGCGGTGGCGGCCGAGCGCGAGCGCCTGGCGCGCGAGATCCACGACACGCTCGCCCAGGGGTTCTCGTCCGCCGAGCTGCTCCTGCGCGCGGCCCGGACCGCGCTCGACGCCGGCGACGCGGAGACCGCGCGCGGGTACGTCGAGCAGACGCGCGAGGTCGCGCGGCACAACCTCGCCGAGGCGCGCCGCGTCGTGCGCGCGCTGGCGCCGGCCGACCTCGCGTCGTCGAACCTCGTCGGGGCCCTGCGCCGCGTCGCGGACCGGGCGTCCGGACGCGCCGCCGAGGGCGGGCCGCGCGTCGTCGTGCGGGTGAGCGGCGAGCCCGTCCCGCTGCCGACCGAGGTCGAGGCCGCCCTGCTGCGCGTGGCGCAGTCCGCGCTCGCCAACGTCGAGCGGCACGCCGGTGCGACGCGCGCCGCCGTCACCGTGAGCTTCCTCGCGGGCACCGGGCCGGGGGACGACGCGGTCGCGCTCGACGTGGTCGACGACGGGCGCGGCTTCGACCCGGACGCCGTCCCCGCGCCGGCGGCGGACCGGCCCGGCGGCTTCGGCCTCGGCGCCATGCGCGCGCGGGTCGCGGACCTCGGGGGCACGCTGTCCGTGGAGTCCGCGCCGGGGGCGGGCACGGCGGTGGCCGCGTGGGTGCCGCTCGCGGCGACCACCGGGACCCGGTCGGGCGCGGCTGCCGACCACCGGGCCGACGACCCGGCCGACGACCCGGCCGACGACCCGGCCGACCGCCCCGCCGACCGCCCGGCCGACACCCGGACCGAGACCGACGCCGGCACCGAGGAGGAGCGATGACCGGGCCCGCCGTGGACGTCGTCCTCGCGGACGACCACCCCGTCGTGCGGACCGGCCTGCGCGCCGTCCTGGAGGCCGAGCCGGACGTGCGGGTCGTCGCCGAGGTCGGCTCCGCCGAGGAGCTGCTCGCCCGGCTGCGCGCCGGGCTGCGGGCCGACGTCGTGCTGCTCGACCTGCAGTTCGGCCCCGGCCGCCTCGGGGGCGTGGACGCGGTCCGCGAGATCGTCGCGACGGACGGTCCGCCCGTGCTCGTCGTCACGACCTACGACGCGGACGCCGACATCCTCGCCGCGGTCGAGGCGGGCGCTCGCGGCTACCTGCTCAAGGACGCGCCGACCCACGAGCTCGTCGCCGCCGTGCGCGCGGCCGCGGCGGGCGAGGTCGCCCTCGGCCCGGCGGTGCAGCGGCGGCTGCTCGGCCGGCTGCGCAGCCCGGGCACGGCGCTCACGGCGCGCGAGCTCGAGGTCCTCGCGCTCGTCGCCGAGGGGCGCACGAACGACGAGATCGCGCACGAGCTGTTCCTCTCGCGCGCGACCGTGAAGACGCACCTCGTGCACGTCTACGACAAGCTCGGCGCGCCGTCGCGCACGGCCGCGGTCGCCGAGGCCCGGCGCCGCGGCCTCCTGCGGGGCTGAGCCCGGCCGGGTCCGTCGCGGCGCGTCCTCGCCGGTACTCGCCCGAGCCGTCGGACGGGCGTCGTCGGGACCGTCCTCGAGACCGTCACCGCACCGTCCTGCGGGCGCTGCCCGGCCGTGTCACGACACCGGCGCCGGGCCCTCCCTCCGGGTGAGCGGCGCCGTCGTGCACGGCGCCCAGGCGGCCGCGCGGTCCTCGGGCTGCGGCCCGGGGGCGGTCGCACCCGTCCCCGCGCGCGCACGCCCGCGGGGGCGCCGGCGGCCCGCCGCGCGGGCCGCACGAAGACCTCCGACAGAGAGGGCAGAGCCATGGAGGCTCAGCAGCACACGGCGGCTCCCGTCGCCGAGACCGTCGTCGACGACGTCGCACCCGACGCCGTCGACCAGGCGTCCACCCCGGTCGGCCGGACCGTCCGCAGCGTCGGGCACGGGTCGGCCGTCGTCCCCGACGAGGTCGCGACCGACGCGGACGTGGACCCGGCGGAGTCGGACGCACCGCTCCTGCCCGCGGCCGAGGCCGCGGTGGCGCGCGACCTCGAGCACCACCGGTACGACTCCACGACCGCGTTCGACTACCTGTTCCCGCAGCTCGCGGAGCGCTTCCCGCGGTTCCACCTCCCGGTCGGGAACGGCGCGACGGCCGCGACCGTCGCCGCGCTGAAGACGCTCGGGGCGGCGATGGTCGCCCGGCCCGTCACCCCGCCCGGGCAGCCGCCGCGCAGCCTCGACTCGCACGTGCCGGCCGTGTACACGTACTGGGGCCAGTTCATCGACCACGACATCACGCTCAACACCAACGGCCCCGACACGACGACGGGCCGCGACGGGGACCAGGCGCTCGGCGACGTCGACGCGGTGCCCTTCCGGGTCTTCGCGCCGTGGGTCGTGGTCCGTTCGCTCCACAACGGACGCCACCCGGCGCTCAACCTCGACTCCCTGTACGGCAGCGGGCCGCGGTTCGAGGGCGAGCGCGGGTACCGCACGACGCGCAGCGAGGCGTCGTACGTGCCGGGCTCGGCGAAGCTGCGGCTCGGCCGCATCTCGACCGAGCCGCTCGTCATCCCGGGCGGTCCGTCGTTCTCGCTCGTGGCGCCCGGCGACGACGCGCAGCGCGACCTGCCGCGCGACGACGGCGGCGCGCCGCTGATCCCGGACGGGCGCAACGACGAGAACCTCGTGGTCGCCCAGCTCCACCTCGCGATGATCCGGTTCCACAACGCCGTCGTGGACTGGGTGGACGACGTCGAGCCCTGGACCCGGCTCACGGGCGGGGAGCGCGGCGTGTTCGAGCGCGCGAGCCAGCTCGTGCGGTGGCACTACCAGTGGCTCGTGGTCAACGACTACCTGCGCACCCTCACCAAGCCGGGCGTGCTCGACGCGACGCTCCTGCGCGACACGTCGTTCTTCCGGCCCCGGTACCCGATCTCCATGCCGCTCGAGTTCGCGGTCGCGGCGTTTCGGTTCGGGCACTCGATGATCCGCGACTCCTACGACTTCAACGTCAACTTCACGGGCCCGCCGCCCGCGAACGCGAGCCTCACGCAGCTCTTCCAGTTCACGGGGAACGGCGGCAGCCTGCGTCCGGGACCGCAGGGCACCCCGGTCCTGCCGTCCAACTGGCCGATCGAGTGGGCCCGGTTCGTCGACAAGGGCGACCCGCGGACGTTCCGCGCGGCGGAGAAGATCGACACGTTCCTCGCGCCGAGCCTGGGCACGATGGTCAAGGAGGGGAACCTGCCGCCCGAGCCGCCCGCGCACACGCCGGCCCAGCTCGTCGCGAGCGCGCTCCAGAAGCAGCTCGCGCAGCGCAACCTGCTGCGCGGCTACATGCTCGCGCTGCCCACGGGCGAGGCCGTCGCGGCGGCCTTCGGCGTCGTCCCGCTCACCCCGGCCCAGCTCGAGGACCGGGCGGGCGACGACGTGAAGCAGGCGCTCGCGGCCCTGCGGGACGGCGACCACGGCGGCACCCCGCTGTGGTACTACGTCCTCAAGGAGGCCGAGCTCCAGGGCGACGGCAGCTTCCTCGGCGAGGTCGGCAGCCGCGTGCTCGCGGAGACGTTCGTGTACCTGCTGCGGCAGGACGACACGCCGTACGTGCGCACGAGCAACCACTGGACGCCCGCGCAGGGCGTGCACTTCGAGGACGGGTCGCTCGTCCTCACGCTGCCGGACCTGCTCCGGTTCGCCGGGGTGCTGCCCGACGCCGCGGGCCGGTTCCGCGGTGACGGCACGGCCGGGCACGACGGCGCCCCCTGAGGCACGACGCGCGGTCCGGCCGGGACGACGGGGCCGCGGCGGGCGACGGCGCGTCCACCTGGTAAGATGGATGCGCCGTCTGACCGGCCGCGGACAGAGAGAGCCCGGGAGATCCGTCCCGGCGCACCGCGCAACGAACCCGAAGGAGAACCGTGCCGCTCGACACTGCCACGAAGCAGCGCATCATGACCGAGTACGCGACGAGCGAGGGCGACACCGGTTCGCCCGAGGTCCAGGTCGCGCTCCTCACGCAGCGCATCAAGGACCTCACCGAGCACCTCAAGGAGCACAAGCACGACCACCACAGCCGTCGTGGTCTGCTCCTCCTCGTCGGCCAGCGCCGTCGCCTGCTCGGCTACCTGCAGAAGGTCGACATCAACCGCTACCGGAGCCTCATCGAGCGCCTCGGTCTGCGTCGCTGACACGACACCGCCAGCCCGGTCCCTGCGGGGACCGGGCTGGTCTGGTGTGATGTACCCGTCACACCCCGGCTGAGCACCACCCAGCCGCACACCACCCACCGCGCCGCCGGCCTCTCGTTCGGTCCTCGGTAGTGGCTCACGGACCCCCACGGCACCGTCCTCGGACGGACCGGTGCGGGAACCGCCGTGGACCTCGATCGAAGACCGCCGAGCGTCGAGTGCGACCGGAGCCCCTGCGCCACGCGCCGGGGCGCGGACCGGAACCCTCGACAGGGCTACCCGGGCGGCGCTTCGAGAAAGGGAGGGCACCCGTGGAGGGTCCCGAGATCCAGTTCGCCGAGGCCACGATCGACAACGGTCGCTTCGGCACCCGCACCGTCCGGTTCGAGACCGGGCGCCTCGCCCGTCAGGCCGCCGGCTCCGTCGCCGCGTACCTCGACGACGAGACCATGCTCCTGTCGGCCACGACGGCCGGCAAGCACCCCAAGGAGCAGTTCGACTTCTTCCCGCTGACGGTGGACGTCGAGGAGCGCATGTACGCCGCGGGCCGCATCCCCGGCTCGTTCTTCCGCCGCGAGGGCCGCCCCTCGACGGACGCGATCCTCGCGTGCCGCCTCATCGACCGCCCGCTGCGCCCGCTCTTCGTCAAGGGCCTGCGCAACGAGGTCCAGGTCGTCATCACGGTCCTCGCGCTCCACCCGGACGACGCGTACGACACGCTCGCGATCAACGCCGCGTCGGCGTCGACCCAGATCTCCGGCCTGCCGTTCTCCGGCCCGGTCGGCGCGGTCCGCATCGCGCTGGTCGACGGCCAGTGGGTCGCGTTCCCCAAGTACTCCGACAAGGAGCGCGCGGTCTTCGACATGGTCGTGGCCGGTCGCGTCGTCGGTGACGACGTCGCGATCGCGATGATCGAGGCCGAGGCGACCGACGGCGCCTGGGGCCTCGTCAAGGACGAGGGCGTGGCCGCGCCGACCGAGGAGGTCGTCGCCGAGGGCATCGAGGCGGCCAAGCCGTTCATCAAGGCGCTGTGCGACGCGCAGTCGGCGCTCGCCGCGCAGGCCGCGAAGCCCGTCAAGGAGTACCCGGTCTTCCTGGACTACCAGGACGACGCGTTCGCCGCGGTCGAGGCCGAGGTCGCGACGGACCTGCGCGAGGCGCTCGCCATCGCGGACAAGCAGGACCGCGAGAACCGTCTCGACGAGATCAAGAACGAGATGGTGGGCAAGCTCCAGGCCGGGTTCGACGGCCGCGAGAAGGAGCTCTCCGCCGCGTACCGCGCGCTCCAGAAGAAGCTCGTGCGCCAGCGCGTGCTCACCGACGGCGTGCGCATCGACGGTCGTGGGCTCGCGGACATCCGCACCCTCTCGGCCGAGGTCGAGGTGCTGCCGCGCGTGCACGGCTCCGCGCTCTTCGAGCGTGGCGAGACCCAGATCATGGGCGTCACCACGCTGAACATGCTCCGCATGGAGCAGCAGATCGACTCGCTCGGTCCGGAGACGCGCAAGCGCTACATGCACAACTACAACTTCCCGCCCTACTCGACCGGCGAGACCGGCCGCGTGGGCAGCCCGAAGCGCCGCGAGATCGGCCACGGCGCGCTCGCCGAGCGTGCGCTCGTGCCGGTGCTGCCGAGCCGCGAGGAGTTCCCCTACGCGATCCGCCAGGTGTCCGAGGCCCTCGGCTCCAACGGCTCGACGTCCATGGGCTCCGTGTGCGCCTCGACGCTCTCGCTCCTCAACGCGGGCGTGCCGCTGCGCGCCCCCGTCGCGGGCATCGCGATGGGCCTCATCTCCGACACGGTGGACGGTGAGACCCGCTACGCGGCGCTCACCGACATCCTCGGTGCCGAGGACGCGTTCGGCGACATGGACTTCAAGGTCGCCGGCACGCGCGAGTTCGTCACGGCCATCCAGCTCGACACCAAGCTCGACGGCATCCCCGCCTCGGTGCTCGCCGGTGCGCTGACCCAGGCGCGCGACGCGCGCCTGACGATCCTCGACGTGCTCGCCGAGGCCATCGACGTGCCCGACGAGATGTCCCCGAACGCCCCGCGCGTCATCTCCGTGAAGGTGCCGGTCGACAAGATCGGCGAGGTCATCGGCCCCAAGGGCAAGATGATCAACCAGATCCAGGAGGAGACGGGCGCGGACATCTCCATCGAGGACGACGGCACCGTGTACATCGGCGCCGTCGACGGCCCGTCGGCCGAGGCCGCCCGCGCGGCGATCAACGCGATCGCCAACCCGCACGTCCCGGAGATCGGCGAGCGCTTCGTCGGCACGGTCGTCAAGACGACGTCGTTCGGCGCGTTCATCTCGCTCTCCCCGGGCAAGGACGGTCTGCTGCACATCAGCCAGATCCGCAAGCTCGTGGGCGGCAAGCGCGTCGAGAACGTCGAGGACGTGCTGTCCATCGGCCAGAAGGTCCAGGTCGAGATCGGCGAGATCGACCCGCGCGGCAAGCTCTCGCTGCACGCCGTGGTCGAGGACGAGGCTCCGGCCGACGCTCCCGCGACCGAGGACGCGGACGCCTGACGTGCCGTGGGACCTTCCGCTCGTCCCGGCGGGTGACGCCGGGGCCGAGCTGACCGCCGGGCAGGACGGCGCGACGATCCGTCGCTCCGTCCTGCCCGGCGGGGTCCGCGTGCTCACCGAGTCGATGCCGGGCCTGCGCTCGGCGACGGTGGGCGCGTGGGTCGGCGTCGGCTCGCGCGACGAGACCGACGGCCACTTCGGGTCGACGCACTTCCTCGAGCACCTGCTGTTCAAGGGCACGGCTCGCCGCTCCGCGATGGACATCGCCGAGGCGTTCGACGCCGTCGGCGGCGAGGCCAACGCGGCGACGGGCAAGGAGCACACGTGCTACTACGCGCGCGTGCTCGACGCCGACCTCCCCATGGCGGTCGACGTCATCACCGACATGGTGACCTCCGCGCGCCTGGACCCCGACGAGCTCGAGACCGAGCGCGGCGTGATCCTCGAAGAGCTCGCGATGAACGACGACGACCCCTCGGACGTCGTGCACGAGGAGTTCGCCGCGGCGGTCCTCGCCGGCCATCCGCTCGGGCGGCCCATCGGCGGCACCCCGGACACGATCAACGCCGTGCCCCGGGACGCCGTGTGGGAGCACTACCGCTGGCACTACCGCCCCGAGACGCTCGTCGTCGCGGCGGCGGGCGGCGTCGACCACGACACGCTGGTCGAGCAGGTGGGCACGGCGCTGCGCGACGGCGGCTGGACGCTCGACGCGTCGGGCGCACCCCGGGCGCGGCGCGACCCCGCGGACCCCGCCCTGGCGGGCGTCGGGGCCGCGAGCGTCGAGCTGTCGGTCCACCGGGCGGTCGAGCAGGCGAACGTCGTCATCGGCGGCACCGGTCTCGCCGCGACGGACGACCGCCGCTTCACGCTCTCCGTGCTCAGCGCCGTCCTCGGCGGCGGCATGAGCTCGCGGCTCTTCCAGGAGATCCGCGAGCGGCGCGGCCTCGCATACTCGACCTACTCGTTCGCGTCCGGCCACGGCGGCATCGGCACGTTCGGCCTCTACGCCGGGTGCGCGCCGTCGAAGGTCGACGAGGTGACCGCGCTGCTGCACAGCGAGCTCGACCGCCTCGCGGCCGACGGCATCACCGGCGCGGAGCTCGACCGCAGCATCGGCCAGCTCTCGGGCGGCATGGTCCTCGGCCTCGAGGACTCCGGCTCGCGCATGAGCCGGCTCGGCAAGGCCGAGCTCGTCTACGGCGAGCTCCTGAGCGTCGAGGAGTCGCTCGACGCGATCCGCTCCGTCACGGCCGACGACGTGCAGAAGCTCGCCGACGACCTCGCGTCGCGCCCGCGCTCCGTCGTGCGCGTCGGGCCGTTCGGCGACTGAGCCCGCCTCCACGCGTCTCGCGGCGGCCGTCCTCCTCGCGGAGGGCGGCCGCCGTCGTGCTGTGGGCAGACCCACTGCCCGGTGCGGCGGACGCGGCACCGCTCGGCGCGCGCTCCGGCGATAGGGTGACGGGCGTGAGCGAGCAGAGCACCCCCGCGCCCGATCCCGCACCGACCGCCCCCGGCAGGCAGCCCGGTCGCCCGCTGCGGGTCGCCGTCCTGGGCGCCGCCGGACGCATGGGCGCGACCGTCTGCGCCGCCGTCGAGGGCGCCGCGGACCTCGAGCTCGTCGCGCGCCTCGACGCGGGCGACGAGGTCGCCGCCGCCACGCTCGGCGGCGCGGACGTCGCCGTCGACTTCACGGTCCCGGCCGCGACCGAGGCGAACGTCCACGCGCTGATCGACGCGGGCGTGCACGCCGTCGTCGGGACCACGGGCTGGACGGAGGAGAGCCGCGGTCGCGTCGTCGCGCACCTCGGTCGTGCCGCCGCGGCCGGCGCGCCGGGGCTCGGCGTGCTCATCGCGCCCAACTTCGGGCTGTCCGCCGTCCTCGCGATGACGTTCGCCGCCAAGGCCGCGCGCTACTTCGAGTCGGCCGAGGTGATCGAGCTCCACCACCCGGACAAGGTCGACGCGCCGTCCGGCACCGCGCGGCACACCGCCGCGGCGATCGCCGCCGCGCGCGCCGACGCCGGTCTCGGGACGGGCCCGGACGCGACCGAGACGGGCTGGGAGGCGCGCGGCGCCGACGTCGACGGCGTGCGCGTGCACGCCGTCCGTCTGCGCGGCCTCGTCGCGCACGAGGAGATCCTGTTCGGCAACACGGGCGAGCAGCTCGTCATCCGGCAGGACTCGTTCGACCGGGTCTCGTTCATGCCGGGCGTCCTGCTCGCGGTGCGCGAGGTCGTGGGCCGACCCGGGCTGACCGTCGGCCTCGAGAACGTGCTGGACCTCGCGTGAGCGTGCCCGGCGGGTCCACCGGCCCGGACGGCCCCGGGCCCGGGGACGGCGGCTCGCGCGCGCGGTCGCGCGCCGGGCGCCCATGGAAGGCGATCGTCGGGGCGGTCCTCGTCACGCTCCTGCTCGCGCTCTACGTGTGGCAGGTCGCGGGGCGGTCCGCCGCCCTCATCGGCACGGGCGAGCCCGTGGCCATGGCGATCGGGGCCGGCGTGCTCGTGCTGCCGCTGCTCGTCGTCGGCCTGGTCGGGCGCGAGTTCCTGCTCGCCGGCACCGTGCAGCGCATGGCCGACGACCTCGCGGACCGCGGCCGCCTGCCCGTCGACGACCTACCGCGCTCGCCGGGCGGCCGGATCGACCGGGACGCCGCCGACGCGGCCTTCGGCCCGTACCGGGACGCGGTCGACGCCGACCCGACGAGCTGGGAGGCGTGGTACCACCTCGCGTTCGCCTACGACGCGGCGCGCGACCGCCGTCGGGCCCGGGAGGCGCTGCGCAAGGCCGCGGCGCTTTACCGCGCGCGCCGCCGGGCCTGACGGCGCCCGGGCGCGCGCGTCACAGGCTCGTCCAGCAGTAGAGCCGGTGCCCCGCGTCGTCGGCGCGGACGCACAGCGCCGCGAGCCGGTGCAGCGCGTCGGCGAGGCCCGCGGGGTCCGACCCCTCGAGCTCCTCCGTCGCCGCCCACCGCACGGCGACCTCGTCGAGCGCGGCGGGCGTCGCGGAGGCGAGCGCCCCGACGAGCACGTCCGTCACGGAGACCACCCACGGCCCCTCGTCACCCCCGGTCGCGACGAGCGAGCCGTGGCGGGCGTCCGCCGTGACCTCGGCGTACGGGCGGTCGGTGAGCAGGCTCGCCAGGGTGCCGAGGACGACGAACGGGTCGATGCCCCGGAGCTCCACGGTCGCGAAGCCCGGCTGCGTGGTCAGCGGGTCGGGGGAGGCCGGTCCCGCCTGCGCGGCGAGCGCGGCCCGTGCGTCGTCCGGTGCGGCGAAGTAGTCGGTGAGGATGCCCATGGCGGACGATCCTCGCAGGTCACGGGGACGGGCGGGTCACGGGCGTGTCACGGCTGAGTGACGCGGGGTCCCGCGGTCGTCAGATCTCGGCCGTCCAGCGCCGCTCGACGACGTCCCGCAGCCCGGTCGCGAGCGTCCGGGTGCGCCCGTCGGGACCGAGCCCGGACCCGGCGAGGAACGCCTCGCGCGCGGCGTCGCCGTCGAGGACCCACGTGACGACCTCGTCCGCGCCGTCGCGCCGCAGCCGGTCGACCGCCGCCGCCAGCAGGCGCGACCCGTGCCCGCCGCGCTGGTGGCGCGGCTCGACCTCGAGCGCGAGGACCTGGCCGGGCGCGACCGCGGCGAACCCCACGACGTCGGCCCCCGCGCACGCGACGAGCACCGCGAAGCCGGGGCCGGGCGGCGAGGAGATCGCGGCGGCCCACTGCTCGCGCATCCGCACGGTGTCGAGCGCGTCGAGCACGTCGTCGCCGAGCACGTCGGCGTGCGAGGAGCGCCACGCCCCGACCTGGATCGCGGTCATCGCGACGTCGTCGCCGGGCACGGCAGGGCGGACGGAGACGTCGGCGGTCTCGCGGAAGAGGCTCACGGGTTCACCCTACGAGACCCGGCCGGGCGCCGGGACGGCCTCAGCCCCAGCCGAGCGCGCGCAGGCCCGCGGCCGTGACCGCGGCGAGGACCACGACGACGATGAACGGCGCGCGCAGCGCGAGCGCGACGGCCGCGACGCCCAGCGCGGGCAGGCGTGCGTCGACGACGAGGGCCTGCCCGTCGCCGACGGTCTGCACCGTGACGAGCGCCGCGAGGAGCGCGGCGGTGACGAGCGCGGCGGTGCGCGCGACGCGCTCGTCGGCGAGCCAGTGCTCGGGCACGAGGTGGCCGGCGAGCTTGAGCGCGAAGCACACCGCGGACGCGGTGAGCACGACGACCCAGACGGTCGCTGAGGTCACGAGGGCTCCTCTCCGCAGGGACCGACCGCGGTCCCCGCACGGTCGGCGGCCCGTCGGCGCCGCGCGTCGACCTGGCCGATGACGACGGCGACCGCGGCCGCCGCGAGCACCGGCACGCCGCCCGGTGCGACCGGGACGAGCGCCGCCGCGACGACCACCGCCGCGGCCGCGGTGAGCTGCATCGCGCGCGTCGCGAGCCGCGGCCACAGCAGGCCGAGGAACGCGGCCGCCGCGGCGGCGTCGAGCCCCCACGCGCGCGGGTCGCCCAGCGCGTCGCCCGCGAGCGCCCCGACGAGCGTCATCGCGTTCCAGAGGACGAAGATGCCGACGCCCGTCCACCAGAACCCGGCCCGGACGGCGCGTCGGGACCGATGCGCGGTCGCGACGGCGGTCGACTCGTCGATCGTGAACTGGGCGGCGACGACCTTGTGCCACGAGCGCAGCGCGAGCAGCGGGCCGAGCTGCGCGCCGTAGAGCGCGTTGCGGACGCCGAGGAAGCCCGCCGTGGTGATCGCGGCGACCGGCGCGCCCCCGGCGCCCACCACGCCGATGAGCGCGAACTGCGAGCCGCCCGAGAACATGAGCAGGCTCAGCGCCATGGTCTGCGCGACGTCGAGGCCCGCGACGACCGACAGCGCGCCGAAGGAGATGCCGTACAGGCCCGTCGCGACGGAGACGGACACGGCCTGGCGGACCGCGGCGCGGACCTCGTCCTCGACGGCCTGCTCGGCCACGTGCTCGACGGCATCCGGCACCTCTTCGGCGTCCGGCACGCCGACGACGTCCGGCACGTCCGCGGCGGCCGCCCGCGCCCCCTCGGGCGCGGGGTCGGCGCGGGGGCGGGGGACGTCGTCGGGCCGGCTCATGCGTGCGGGTCGGCCGGGCCCTCGCCCGCGGCGGCGGCGTTCGCCGCGCGCTGGTGCGCGGTGAGGGACATGCGGTCGATGAGCGCGAGGGCGAGCGCCGAGAGGACGAACGCGAGGTGGATGAGCGTCTGCCACATGAGCTGCGTCGGCGTGTACCGGCTGCTGTCGATGAACGTGCGCAGCAGGTGGATCGACGAGATGCCGACGATGGACATCGCGAGCTTCGTCTTGAGCACGTTCGCGTTGACGTGGCTCAGCCACTCGGGCTGGTCGGGGTGGCCCTCGAGCCGGATGCGCGAGACGAACGTCTCGTAGCCGCCCACGATGACCATGATGAGCAGGTTGGAGATCATGACGACGTCCACGAGCCCGAGCACCGCGAGCATGATCTCCTCGGCGCCGAAGCTGACCACCTCGTGCGTCGCGTGGTCCGTCGCGCGGCCCGTGAAGCCGCCCACGACGAGCAGCCACAGCTCCTTGAGGAACTGCCACACGTAGACCACCTGGGCCACGATGAGGCCGAAGTACAGCGGCGCCTGGAGCCACCGCGACGCGAAGATCATGTACCCGACGGTGGTGACGCGGGCGCTGGGCGAGGGGACGTTCGGGCTGGTGGTCAACGCGGGCGTCGAGGGCACGGGCGTGGGCTCTCCGGGAGTCGGTGACGGCGGACGGCGACGACCGTCCGGCGCGCGGGGCACCGGTCACCGGTCGTCACCGGGGCGTCAGGGTACCAACGCCCCGTGAGGGCCCCGCAGGCCCGCCCGCACTGCCGGTGACGAGGACGGCTCACCCGCCCGTCGAGCACGGGGACGGCGACCGGGATCGTCGGATCCCGGTCCGTGACCCCGTGCTCGACGGCGGCGGGGGAGAAGGGAGAAGGGAGGGGGGACGTCAGAGGGCCACGTAGACCGTCTCCAGGTACTCCTCCAGGCCGGCCTCGCCGCCCTCGCGGCCGAGGCCGGACTGCTTGAGCCCGCCGAACGGGGCGCTCGCGTCGGAGACGAGGCCGCGGTTGACGCCGATCATGCCGGCCTCGACCTCCTCGGAGACGCGCACGGCCCGGTCGAGCGACGTCGTGTACGCGTAGGCGGCGAGCCCGTACTCGGTCGCGTTCGCGAGCGCGATGCCCTCGTCGTCGTCGCCGAACGCGACGACGGGGGCCACCGGGCCGAAGATCTCCTCGCTGACGACGCGCGCGTCCGGGTCGACGCCCGACAGGACGGTGGGGGAGTAGAAGTACCCGGGGGAGCGGGGCCGCTCCGCGCCGGTGAGCACCTGGGCCCCGCCGTCGACGGCCGCGTCGACGAGCTCGGCGACCTTGTCGACGGCCTTCGCCTCGATGAGCGGCCCGACCTGCGTCCCGTCCTGGGCGCCCGGCCCGACCCGCAGGTCCGCGAACGCGGCGGCGAGGCGCTCGGAGAACTCCCGCGCGACGGCGTCGTGCACGAGGAAGCGGTTCGCCGCCACGCAGGACTGCCCCGCGTTGCGGAGCTTCGCGACGACGGCGCCCTCGACCGCCGCGTCGAGGTCGGCGTCCGCGAAGACGAGGAACGGGGCGTTGCCGCCGAGCTCCATCGAGGTGCGCAGCACCTGGGCGGACGCCTTCTCGAGCAGCGTGCGCCCGACGGGCGTCGAGCCGGTGAACGACAGCTTGCGCAGGCGCTCGTCCGCGAGGAGCGGCTCGGTGACGTCGGCGGCGCGCGACGACGGGACGACGTTGACGACGCCCGTCGGCAGGCCGCGGTCGGCGAGCTCGGAGCGGATCACCTCGGCCACGAGCGCGGTCGTGAGCGGGGTGAGCCGCGCCGGCTTGACGACGACCGTGCACCCGGCGGCCAGCGCCGGGCCGATCTTGCGCGTCGCCATGGCGATCGGGAAGTTCCACGGCGTGACGAGCAGCGCGGGCCCCACGGGCCGGCGGAAGACGAGCTGGCGGTTGCCGCCCGCGGGCGCCGTCCGTGCGAGCCCGTCGGCGCGGACCGCCTGCTCCGCGTACCAGCGCAGGAAGTCGGCGCCGTAGAGCACCTCGGCGCGCGCCTCGGCGAGCGGCTTGCCGCACTCGGCCGTGATGAGCGCCGCCACGTCGTCGGCCCGCGCGACGACCCGGTCGTAGACGGCGCGCAGCACCTCGCCCCGCTCGCGCGGGGGCGTCGCGCGCCACGCGGGCGCCGCACGGTGCGCGGCGTCGAGCGCGCGCAGCGCGTCCGCCGGGCTCGCGTCCGCGACGTCGAACAGCGACTCCTCGGTCGCCGGGTCCTCGACCTCGAAGGTCCGCCCGCCCTCCGCAGGACCCCAGTGGCCGTCCACGAGCAGCCCGGTGGGCACGTGGGCGACGAGCGCGGGGGAGAGGTTCGACGTCGAGGCGGGGCGGGACATGCTCCGAGTATCGCCCTGGGGGTCGCGGGGACGCACCCGGGCGAGCGGTGCGGAGCGCCGGGCCCCCGCCGCGTACGCCGCCCGGCCGCTGCCGGACGGGCGCGGTGCGACGACCCGCCGCACGGTAGTTTGTGCACATGGTCCTTCCCGCCACCCCCGCGCGCCCGTTCGGTGCCGTCCTCACGGCCATGGTCACCCCGATGACGCCCGACGGCGCCGTCGACCTCGAGGCGGCGGCCCGGCTCGCGAAGCGCCTGGTGGACGACGGGAACGACGGCCTCGTGCTGAGCGGCACGACGGGCGAGTCGCCCACGACCCACGCCCCCGAGAAGCAGGACCTCGTGCGCGCCGTCGTGGAGGCGGTCGGCGACCGCGCGGCGGTCCTCGCGGGCGCCGGGTCCAACGACACCGACCACGCGCTGCGCATGGCCGAGCAGGCCGCCGAGGCCGGGGCGGACGGGCTCCTCGTCGTCACCCCGTACTACTCGCGCCCCGGCCAGGAGGGCGTCTACCGCCACGTCGTCGCGATCGCCGAGGCGGCCGACCTCCCCGTCATGCTGTACGACGTCCCCGGCCGCACCGGGGTGCGCATCGCCCCGGACACGTACGCGCGCCTCGCGGCGCACGAGCGGGTCGTGGCGACCAAGGACGCGACGGGCGACGTCTACGCCGCCGCGAAGCTCGCGGCATCGACGGGCCTCGCCTTCTACAGCGGCGACGACGGGCTGCTGCTCCCGTTCCTCGCGCACGGCGCCGCGGGTATCGTCTCCGTGTCGGCGCACGCCGTCGCGCCGCAGTTCGCGGAGGTCGTGCGCCGCTTCGACGCCGGCGACCCGGCGGGCGCGCTCGAGGTCTTCCTCACCACGACGCCCGTCATCGACGCGCTCAACGGTGCCGGCTTCCAGGCCGTCATGGCCAAGGCCGCCGTCGAGCTGCTCGGCGTCACCGACAACCGTTTCCTGCGCCTGCCGAACGTCGCGGCGACCGAGGACGACGTCGCGCTCGTGCGCGACGCCCTCGCCGCCGCGGGCGTGCTCGCGGGCGCGACCACCGCGGCAGACGCTGCCGCACCCACGAACTAGCGAGGGCAGGAGCCCTCGAAACCCCCGGCTCAGCCACGACAGGAGGCCCCGTGAGCCATCCCCACCCCGAACTCTCCCTGCCTCCCGAGCTCCCCGCCGGAGGGCTGCGCATCGTCGCCCTCGGCGGTCTCGGTGAGGTCGGCCGCAACATGGCCGTCCTCGAGTACGACGGGCGCCTGCTCGTCATCGACTGCGGCGTCCTCTTCCCCGAGGACAACCAGCCCGGCGTCGACCTCATCCTCCCGGACTTCGACTACATCGCGGACCGGCTGGACGACATCGAGGCGATCGTCCTCACGCACGGCCACGAGGACCACATCGGCGCCGTGCCCTACCTCCTGCGCCTGCGTCGCGACATCCCGCTCGTCGGGTCGCAGCTCACGCTCGCGTTCGTCGAGGCGAAGCTCAAGGAGCACCGCATCTCGCCCGTGACCCTCGCGGTCAAGGAGGGGCAGGTCGAGCAGCTCGGCGTGTTCCGCTGCGAGTTCGTCGCCGTGAACCACTCGATCCCCGACGCGCTCGCGGTCGCGGTGACGACCGGCGCCGGGACCGTGCTGCACACGGGCGACTTCAAGATGGACCAGCTCCCGCTCGACGGGCGCATCACCGACCTGCGCGCGTTCGCGCGCCTGGGCGAGCAGGGCGTCGACCTGTTCATGGTCGACTCGACCAACGCCGAGGTGCCCGGGTTCGTCACGCCCGAGGTCGAGATCGGCCCGGTGCTCGACAACGTCTTCGCCGCCTCCGAGAAGCGCATCATCGTCGCGTCGTTCTCGTCGCACGTGCACCGCGTGCAGCAGGTCCTCAACGCCGCGCACCACCACGGACGCCGCGTCGCGCTCGTCGGGCGGTCGATGGTCCGCAACATGACGATCGCGTCCGAGCTCGGGTACCTCCACGTGCCCGAGGGCGTGCTCATCGACCTCAAGAAGGTCGACTCGCTGCGCGACGACGAGATCGTGCTCATGTGCACGGGGTCGCAGGGCGAGCCCATGGCCGCCCTGTCGCGCATGGCGAACGGCGACCACAAGGTCCAGGTCGGCCACGGCGACACCGTCATCCTCGCGTCGTCGCTCATCCCGGGCAACGAGAACGCCGTCTTCCGCATCATCAACGGCCTCACGCGCCTCGGCGCGCGCGTCGTGCACGGCGGCAACGCCAAGGTGCACGTGTCCGGCCACGCGAGCGCGGGCGAGCTCCTCTACTGCTACAACGTGCTCAAGCCCAAGAACGTCATGCCGGTGCACGGCGAGGTCCGCCACCTCGTCGCCAACGGGGCGCTCGCGGTCCGCACGGGCGTGCCGGCCGACCGGGTCGTCCTCGCCGAGGACGGCGTCGTCGTCGACCTCGTCGACGGGCGCGCGTCCGTCGTGGGTGCCGTGCCGTGCGGGTACGTGTACGTCGACGGGTCGAGCGTCGGCGAGATCACGGACGCCGAGCTCAAGGACCGCCGCATCCTCGGCGAGGAGGGCTTCGTCTCCGTGTTCGCCGTCGTCGACTCCGCGACGGGCAAGGTCCTCGCGGGGCCGCAGATCCTCGCGCGCGGGTTCGCCGAGGACGACAAGGTGTTCCAGGACATCCAGCCCGAGGTCGTCAAGGCGCTCGAGGACGCGATCGCCGGCGGCGCGACGGACACGCACCAGCTCCAGCAGGTCATGCGCCGCGTCATCGGCCGGTGGGTCTCCAACCGCCTGCGCCGTCGTCCGATGATCGTCCCGGTCGTCGTCGAGGCGTAGCCTCCGCGACCGGCGTCGGACCGGTCTCCGCCCAGGTCGGGGCGCCAGTATGCTGGCGCCCCGACCAGCGCAGGAGGCACCCTTTGACGCACCACGACCCCTCCGGGGTCCCGCCCTACGGACAGCCCGGCGGCCCCGTCCCCGGACAACCTTCGGCGCCCGGCCGGCCGGTACCGCAGTATGGCGCGTACGGCACCGCGTCCGTCCCCGCGTACGGGCAGGCGGCGCCCCCGTCCGCGGGTCCCTCCGCGCTGACGCCGCCCTCGGCACCCGTGTACGGGCAGCCGACGGCCCCGGTGTACGGCGCGTACGGCGGCGGGTACGGCTACGTCCCGCGACCGCCCGTCCCCGGCGGCCTCGCGACGGGGACGATCGCGCTCGCGGTCGCGGTCACCGCCGTGCAGGTGCTGGCCTGGGTCACGTCGTTCGGCGCGGCCGAGGAGTTCGAGCGCGCCGCCCGAGCCGGCACCCCGAGCGCCGAGGTCCTCACCGGGTACGACGCCGTGGGCCTGCTGCTCCTTCCCGTCCAGCTCGCCGCGGCGATCGTGACGTGCCTGTGGCTGTGGCAGAGCCGCGTGCTCGCCGAGGCCGTGTCGCCCGCGCGCGGGCACGCGCGCAGCCGGGTGTGGGTCTGGCTCGGGTGGATCGTGCCGGTCGTCGCGTTCTGGTTCCCGTACCAGGTCGTGCGCGACGTGCGCGCCGCGACCGTCGTCGCCCCGCGCCGCGGCCTCGGGTGGTGGTGGGCCGGGTGGCTCCTGTGGAGCGTCGCGACGAACGTCGCCACGCAGCTGACGACGCTCTCCTCGGCCGGTGCGGCCGGGACCTTCGCGCTGCTGCCCGTCGCGGAGACGGTGGGCACCGCGGGCGTCGTCCTCGCGCTCGTCCTGTGGGTGCGCACCGTCCGCGAGATCACCGCGGGCCAGCGTGCCGCCACGGGAGTCGACGCCCGGTGACCGCGCGTCCGCTCGCCGTGGGCAGGCGGACGGGCCTGCTGCTCCCGGCCTAGGTGTCGGCGTCGCGCCGCACGAGCCCCGGACCGACGGCGGCGAGCGTCGCGGCGTAGCGCGCCGCCCGGGCGTCGTCCCCGCCGGGCACGAGGCCCGCGAGCTCGAGCGAGACCAGGCCGTGCACGAGCCCCCAGAGGCCGAGCGCGACGTCGGCGGCACCCGCGCCCTCCGGGACGAGCCGCGCGACGGCGTCGCGCAGCACGCGGAACGTGGGCTCCTCGACCGCCTCGGGCCGGTCCGGCCCCGGCCGGACGCCGCGCGCGAACATCACGGCGTAGAAGTGCGGGTCCGCCAGCGCGAAGTCGCGGTACGCGCGGCCGAGGGCCGCCAGGTCGGCAGCGGGGTCGTCGGTGCGGGGGACCGTGGCGAGGTGTGCGGCGAAGCGCCGGAAGCCCTCCGCGGAGACGGCGGCGACGAGCTCGTCGCGGCTGCCGAAGAGCGCGTAGACGGCCGATGCGCTCGTCCCGGCCTCGGTCGCGATCGACCGGACCGTCACCGCGGCCTCCCCGTGCGTGGAGACGGCGCGCGACGCCACGTCGAGGAGGCGGTCGCGCAGGGCGTCGTCGTGCAGTCGAGGTCGTGCCACGCGCCGAGTCTAGAGGCCTTGACGAGCGTTCGCGAACGATGTTCTATAACAGTGTTCGTAAATCGGTGCGCGAGTTCTCGCGTCGCTCCTGGAGGTCCCCGTGCTCGAGCTCACCGACGCCGCCCGCCTCACCGCCGGCATCGTCCTCCTCACCGTCGTCGGCATCGAGTCCGGCGGGGCCTTCCTCGTCCGGGTCGTGACACGGCGGGTCCCGGCCACCGCGTTCCAGACGTCGTTCTTCCGCGCCGGGCACGCGCACGCCGGGGTGCTCGTCATCCTCGGCCTGGTGTGCCTGCTCCTCACGGAAGCCACGGGCCTCGTCGGCCTCTGGCGGTGGCTCGCGGCGACCGGCGTGCTCGTCGCGGCGATCCTGCTCCCGGCCGGCTTCTTCCTGTCGGCCGTCGGCCCCGGTCGCGAGACGCCGAACCGGGCCGTCGCGCTGCTGCCCGCGGGGGCCGTCGTCCTCGCGGCGGGCGTCGTGACCCTCGCCGTCGGCCTCTTCCTCGGCTGACCGAACCCGGAGCCCGGACGTGGGTGGCTCTCGCTACGGTTCCGGCATGACCACCGCCGAGGACTTCGTCCCGCTCGACCCCGTCCGTCTCGTCACGCTGGCGCAGGGGTGGAGCATCATCTACTCGCCCGGCGGGCCGGAGTGGCACCACCACCAGGGTGCGCTCGAGCGGCACGGCGTCGAGGGCTCGGGCTACGACTTCTCCGGCGCGCTCCAGGCCACGCTGACCGACCACGAGCCGGACGTGCTGGGCGCCGTCGGATTCGACCCCGAGGGGGGCATGGTGAGCGTGTACGGCTCCGACCTGGACGCCCTGCACGTCGCGGCGCGGCACCTGCACCGCCTCGTCACCGACGAGCGGGCCCTCGACGCCGCGCTCGCGCGGTCGGTCGAGCTCGGGCTCGACGACTGAGCCCGGAGCCGTGGGACGTCAGCGCGCGCGGAGCGCGGCGAGCTGCTCCTCGTGCCACGTCGCGACGTAGCCCGTGAGCCGGTCGTCGCGCACCACGGCGTCGGCGTGCGCGACCGCATGCTCGAGCGCGTCGAGGTAGGCGCGGTCGGCCGCGAAGCGCGCGGCGACGGCGGCACGGCCGACGGCCGGGCTCCCGTGGCCCGGGACGAGCGCGTCGACGTCGCGCGCCGCGAGCTCGAGCGCGTCGAGCGCCCCACGGTACGTGCGCACCGGGTCGCGCGACCCGGTGTCGACGAGCGGCACCTCCACGTCCGAGAGCATGTCGCCCGCGAGCAGCACGCCCCGCACGACGAGCGCCGCGTGCCCCGGCGCGTGGGCGTCGTGCTCGACCACGACGACGTCGGTCTTCCCGTCGGCCCGCGCGTCGGCTCGCTCCTCGGCCTGCCCGGGGTCCGGTGCTGTCGGCCACGGCAGGCGTCGTGCGCCGCGGGGGAGCGGCGTGAGCGCGCCGACGAGCGTCGGGTCGTGGCCGGGCGCCGCGGCGTCGGTCGCGGCGACCAGGTCCGCTCCCCGCGCCCGGACGGCGTCGGCGCCGCGGGCCGTGGCGTAGCGCGGGGCGTCGCCCAAGGAGCGGGACCACAGCACGTGGTCCCAGTGCGGATGGGTCGCGAACCCGGCCGTCACGCGCCAGCCGCGGCCGTGGACGGCGGCGGCCAGCGCCTCGACCTCCTCGACCGTGACCGCGGGGTCGACGACGAGCGCCGCGCCGTCGGGCGCGACCACGACCGTCGACGTCGTCGTCCAGATCGTCGCGGTGGCCACCCAGACCCCCGGGCGGACCTCCACGAGGTCGCGCGCGTGCGCCTGCTCGCCGTCCGTGGTCGCGTCGGCGGTGCTGCGCCGCACGCCCGCGTGATCGTCCATCGGTCCTCCGCTCGTCCTCGCGGGAACGGGTCGCGGGCACGTGCCCGCACCCCGGTCCGCCGGGGACACGCGCCCCGGGGTCCCGGGCGCCGTCGTCCCTCGCAGGTAGGTTAGGACCACTATGGCGACCCGCACGTCCCCGCAGGCACGTCGGACCGCGAGCAACCGCACACCAGCGCCCCGCACCGCGGCGCGCGGCGGTTCGTCCACGGCCCGCGGCACGTCGCGCGCCGGAACCGGTCGCGGACGGTCCTCCTCCTCCAGCGCGCGCCGCCCGGCGCGTCGCCCGGCGGCAGGGCCGCCGTGGCCCGTCCGGGCGGTGCGGGGGGTCTGGCTCGGCGCCGCGCACGGCGTGGGATCGCTCGTGCGCACCATCGGAAGAGGAGCAAGAGAGCTGGACCCGGCACACCGGCGCGACGGCGTCGCGTTCACCCTCATCGCCCTCGCGGTCGTCGTCGCGGCCCGCGAGTGGTGGGGCATCCAGGGCACGTTCGGCAAGGTCGTCCACGGCGTCGTCGCGGGGACGTTCGGTCTCGCCGGCGTCGCGGTCCCGGTCCTGCTGCTCTGGCTCGCGGTGCGCATCATGCGGCACCCCGAGCGCGCCCAGGCGAACTCGCGCGTCGCGATCGGGCTCACGCTCATCGTCGTGTCCGTGTGCTCCCTCGTGCACATCTCGGAGGACCTGCCCGCGCCGCGGGACGGCTTCGCGGCGGTGCAGGACGCGGGGGGCATCGTCGGCTACCTGGCGGCCACGCCCGTGACCGCCGGGCTGACGCCGTGGTTCGCCGTCCCCATCTTCCTGCTCCTCGGGTTCTTCGGGCTGCTCGTCGTCACCGCGACGCCCGTGCACCGCATCCCGAGCCGGCTGCGCGGCCTCTACGACGTGCTCACCGGCAACCACCGCACCGAGGACGACGCGCTCGACGCCGACGGGCTCCCGCTCGCGGAGGGCGTCTCGCGCCACGACGGCAGCGAGCCGCCGACGGGTCGCCGACCGCGCAAGCCGCGGCGCACCAAGGCCCAGCGCGCGGCGGAGGCGGCCGAGATCGAGAAGCCCGAGGGCGGCTTCTCGGGCGACGAGGCGTTCGAGACGGCCGCGTTCCTCGACTACGAGGACGACGCGCCGCGCGGCCGGGGGAAGAAGCGTCGCGCGGAGGAGCCGGCCGCCGGCACCGCCGCCACGGAGGTGGTCCCCGCCGTCGGGCAGGGGACCGCGCAGGACACGGCGGCGGCCGCGATGGGCGCGGTCGCGCCCTCCCCGGAGGACGGCGCCGGCAGCGTGCCGCCGCCCCCGCCCGCCCCGATGCCGCGGGGCGTGCAGCCCATGCTCGAGGGCGACACGGTCTACCTGCTCCCCGACGAGGACGCGCTCGTCAAGGGCGCGCCGCACAAGGTGCGCTCCGCCGCGAACGACCGCGTGGTCGAGGCGCTCACGCAGACGTTCGAGCAGTTCGAGGTCGACGCGAAGGTCACCGGGTTCACGCGCGGCCCGACGGTCACGCGCTACGAGGTCGAGGTCGGGCCCAAGGTCAAGGTCGAGCGCATCACGTCGCTGTCCAACAACATCGCGTACGCGGTGGCCAGCGCCGACGTGCGCATCCTCGCGCCGATCCCCGGCAAGTCGGCCATCGGCATCGAGATCCCCAACACGGACCGCGAGACGGTCGTGCTCGGCGACGTCCTGCGGTCGTCGGCCGCGCGGCGCACCGAGCACCCCATGGTCATGGGCGTCGGCAAGGACGTCGAGGGCGGCTACGTCGTCGCGAACCTCGCGAAGATGCCGCACATCCTCGTCGCGGGCGCGACGGGCGCGGGCAAGTCGAGCTTCATCAACTCCATGATCACGTCGATCCTCATGCGCTCGACGCCCGAGCAGGTGCGGCTCGTGCTCGTGGACCCCAAGCGCGTCGAGCTGACGATCTACGAGGGCATCCCGCACCTCATCACGCCCATCATCACGAACCCGAAGAAGGCCGCGGAGGCCCTCGACTGGGTCGTCCGCGAGATGGACGCCCGCTACGACGACCTCGCCGCGTTCGGGTTCAAGCACATCGACGACTTCAACGCCGCCGTCCGCGCCGGGAAGGTCAAGCCGCTGCCCGGCTCCGAGCGCAAGATCGCGACCTACCCGTACCTGCTGGTCGTCGTCGACGAGCTCGCCGACCTCATGATGGTCGCCCCGCGCGACGTCGAGGCCTCGATCCAGCGCATCACGCAGCTCGCGCGCGCGGCGGGCATCCACCTGGTGCTCGCGACGCAGCGTCCGTCGGTCGACGTCGTGACGGGCCTCATCAAGGCGAACGTTCCGTCGCGGCTCGCGTTCGCGACGTCGTCCCTCGCGGACTCGCGCGTCGTGCTCGACCAGCCCGGCGCGGAGAAGCTCATCGGCCAGGGCGACGCCCTGTTCCTGCCCATGGGCGCGGCCAAGCCCATGCGCGTGCAGGGCGCGTGGGTCTCGGAGTCCGAGGTGCACGCCGTCGTCGAGCACGTGAAGAGCCAGCTCAAGCCCGTCTATCGCGAGGACGTCACGCAGGCGGCCACGAAGAAGCAGATCGACGAGGACATCGGCGACGACCTCGACCTGCTGCTCCAGGCGGCCGAGCTCGTCGTGACGTCGCAGTTCGGCTCGACGTCGATGCTCCAGCGCAAGCTGCGCGTCGGGTTCGCCAAGGCGGGTCGCCTCATGGACCTCCTGGAGTCGCGCGAGATCGTCGGGCCGTCCGAGGGGTCCAAGGCCCGCGAGGTGCTCGTGACGCCCGAGGAGCTGCCGTCGGCGCTCGCCCTCATCCGGGGCGAGCCCGCGCAGGACGTCTTCGACGGCCAGGCGCCCGCCGCGGCCCCCGCGCCCCCGGGCGCAGGGGGCGGCCACGACTACGGCGAGGGCACCGACGGGCACATGCCCCCGGTCGCGACGGAGTACCACGACGGCGCCGACGTGGAGTCGGGCTGGCGGTGACCCGGGCGGCCGGTGGTGCTGCCGACGGTCGGCGCACCCCGGACGACCCCCTAGGCTGGTGACGTGGTCAACGCCGTCCCCTCGCCGTGGAACTCCGCGAACCTCGTCACCATGGCGAGGATCCTGCTCGTCCCGTTCTTCGCGTGGGCGCTGCTCGTCGACGGCGGGGAGTCCGTCACGTGGCGCCTCGTCGCGACGGGCATCTTCGTCCTCGCCGCCACGTCGGACCGCCTCGACGGCTACCTCGCGCGGCGCTACGACCTCGTCACGGACCTGGGCAAGCTCCTCGACCCCATCGCGGACAAGCTGCTCGTGGGCACCGCCCTCGTGCTGCTGGCGTGGCCGCTCGGCGAGCTGCCCTGGTGGGTCCCCGTCGTCGTGCTCGCGCGCGAGCTGGGCGTCACGCTCCTGCGGTTCGCCGTCCTCAAGTACGCGGTCATGCCCGCGTCCCGCGGCGGGAAGCTCAAGACCGTGCTGCAGACCGTCGCGATCACGCTCTTCGTGCTGCCGCTCGCGCACCTGCCGGCGTTCGTCGGCGTCGTCGCCTGGATCGTCCTCGCCGCGGCCATCCTCGTCACCGTCGTGACCGGCCTGGAGTACGCGTACCAGGGCTGGCGCCTGCGCCGCGACGCGGTGCGCGCGGCCCGGGTCGTCGAGCGGGGTCCGAGCACGGACGGCGCGCCCGTCTCGTGACCGACGCTCCGGTCCCGCCGGGGAGCTCGTCGGTCACCGGCCCGGACGTCCGGCCCGACGTCGTCGAGCTGCTCGGCGCTCTGGAGGCCCGCGGGTGGACCCTCGCGACGGCCGAGTCGCTCACGGGCGGCCTGCTCAGCGCGACGATCGTCGACGTGCCCGGCGCCTCGCGCGTGCTCCGGGGCGCCGTCGTCGCGTACGCGACCGACGTCAAGGAGTCGGTCCTCGGCGTCGACGGCGACCTGCTCGCGGCGCACGGGGCCGTGCACCCGGAGGTCGCACGCCAGATGGCCGAGCGCGTGCGCGGCGTGCTGGGGGCCGACGTCGGGGTCGCGACCACGGGCGTCGCGGGCCCCGACCCGCAGGACGGCCGGGCCCCGGGGACCGTCTTCGTCGCCGCGAGCGGACCGGGGGGCACGGAGGTGCGAGAGCTGCACCTGGCGGGCGACCGCGCGGCCGTCCGCGCCGCCACCGTGGCCGCCGCGGTGGCGCTCGCGCGCGCGGCGGTCGGGCTCCGGCCACCGAGGGCGTGACGATGCCCCGTGCCGGGTGAAATCGTCGGCGGGAGCGTCGGCCGCCCGGCCGGGCGTGGACCGGGCCGGAGGCGTCGTGGAGACGTCGTGAACGTGCCGCGGGGGAGCGGCCGGGAGGCCCGGCGCGGGAACAACACCCCACGTCGCGACGTTGCACAGCACGTGATCGCCAACAGGACCGTCAACCGACCGGTGGGACGCACGGACAACGCGCCCGCGCCCCGTCCCGCACGGGGCACCGGCGACGTGAGCGGACCGCGGGCGGGGTACGGTAGGACGACCCCGTCACGCGGGGCAGTGAACAGGAAGACCGGCACGAGCAGTTCGCGCACCCAGGTGGGGGCCTCTCCGGCTCCCGGGGGCGCACGGGACACGGAAGGGGGTCGCCAGATGATTGTTCTTCGACGAGAGATCGGGGACGTGCTGCGAGACGCTCGCCAGCGACAGGGGCGCACCCTGCGAGAGGTGTCCTCCGCCGCACGGGTCTCGCTGGGCTACCTCAGCGAGGTCGAGCGCGGTCAGAAGGAAGCGTCGTCGGAGCTCCTCGGCTCGATCTGCGAGGCGCTCGACATCCCGATGTCGTTGGTGCTGCGCGAGGTCAGCGACCGGGTCGCCGTCGCCGAGGGTCTGCTGATCCCCGACACCATCCCGGCCGACTTCGCGACGGCCGTGCTGGGTCGCCAGCATCCCGAGGGCACGGCACGCCGCGAGGACCTGCAGCCCGTCGGCTGACGGTCGGGCCGGGACCGGCCGCACCGGGAGCGGGGGCAGCGACGCCCGCCGTCATCCTGCTGCGGGCGGTGCCTGGCAGGTCGGACACCAGAAGATCGGACGGTCGTACGGGGGCTCGTTCGCCGTACCTTCCGCGACAGGCGTGCCGCACACGTGGCACGCCTTTCGTGTGCGCCCGTGCACGTGCCGCACGACGCCGGCGCGCGGGTCGAACCCGTGCCGCACCGTGCGCTGCATGAGCGTGCGCGCCGTGAGCAGGAGGCCCTCGAGGTCCTCGACGTCGCGGACGGGCGTCCACGGGTAGACGTGCTCGGCGAAGAGCGACTCGGCCGTGTAGATCGTGCCGATGCCGGCGACGAGGTGCTGGTCGAGCAGGGCCTCCGCGACGGGCACGCCCGTCGCGGCACGCTCCGGCCGGTACCGGGGGCCGCTCCCGCCCGCCGCGTCGTCGGCCCGCATCCGCGCGGCCGCCTCGGGCAGCCCGGTCTCCCGGAAGTCGTCGCCGAGCACGTCGGGACCCAGCGGCCCGACGATCACGCGCTCGTCCGCGGTGCGCAGCACGTGCAGCATGCCGATCCGGTTCCCGACCGCCGTCCACCACTCGTTCGCGAGGACGACGCGCACGTTCGGCTCCGCCCCGCGCGCGTCGTGGGTGCCCGTCCGGGCGAGCCGCCACGACCCCTCCATGCGCAGGTGCGTGTGCAGGGACCGGCCGTCGTCGAACCGCGTGAACAGGTGCTTCCCGTAGGCCTGGTTCCCGACGACCGTCCGCCCGACCAGGTCGATCTCCGCCGCGCTCGGCCACCGCAGGTCCGAGCGGACCAGCACCCGGTCCTTGAGCGCCTCGTCGAGGCGGGCCGAGACGAGACGCAGGATGTCACCCTCGGGCACGCGACCGCCTCCCGTGGCCGGGGGCGCGCGACGACCGCCGCACGTCAGGCCGCCCGCAGGCCGCGCGGCGTCGCGCGGAAGCCGGCGTCGAGCAGCGCGCGCACCGCGTCGTCCGCCGGGGTCCGGGTCGTGCCGGCGCCCGCGAGGGCCTCGACGCCGTCGACGCGCTGCACCACGATCTTCCCGAGCGTGCCCGCCCGTACGGCGCGGACCAGCGCCGCGCTCGCCTCGGCGAGCCGCGGGCCGTCCACGAAGGACAGCACGGACCGCCCGCCGCGCTCGACGTAGAGCGCGAGGTCGCCGTCGCTCAGCACGACGACGGCGCCCGCCTTGCGGCCCGGGCGGTGGCCGCGCGAGCCCTCGCCGGTCGTGCCGTCCGTGCCGGGCGCGCCGGGTGCGCCCGGTCCGGTCGACGGGCGGGCGGGCCACGGCAGCGCCGCGCCGTAGGGGTTCGCCGGGTCCGTCGCGGCGAGCAGCACGGCGCCGGGACGCGGACCGCCGCGCGACGTCCGCGCGTCGGGGAGCGGGGCGAACGGGTCGGACGCTGCCGCCGCGGCGTCGGCCTCGAGCGCGCGCTCACGGTCCTGCGCGTCGGTCCGGAGCTGGTCGACCGCGCCGGGGAGCGCGAACTGCGAGCCGCCGAGGTGCTCGACGAAGTACCCGCGCCGCGCCGCCCCCGTGGCCTCCAGCTCGCTCAGCACGCGGTACACCGCGCGGAACGACCCCGCGACGCCCTCGGCGGGCGCGACGGCGCGCGTGAGCACGCCGTGGCGGTCGAGCAGGACGCGGGCGAGCGCGTGCGCCCGGCGGGTGGGGTCGGGCTCGCGCGGGGGCAGCGCCGACCACCGCCCGGCGCCGCCGCGCAGGGCCGTCTCGGGCGACGTCGGCGGTCGCAGGCCCGCGAACCGGCCGCGCGCGAGCGGCCGGGCCCGCGCCGGGGCGCGCGGCGCGCGGTGGGTCCCCCCGGCGGCGCCGAGCCGTGCGCGGAGCGAGCCGAGGCCGTCGTTCGTCACGTGGCCCGACCACACGAGGTCCCACAGCGCCTCGAGCGTCGGGACGGTCTCCGCGCCGGCGCGCTCGGCCAGCCGCGGGAGGAAGTACCCGCCCGAGCCCTCCAGCAGGTCGAGCAGCGTGGCATGGAGGCCGGTCTCGGGCGCCGGGCCCGGGTCGGGCAGCGTGAGCGGCGCCCACTCCGCGAGGTGCAGGCTGACGAGCCCGTCGCCGCCCGAGCCGGGCAGCGGGGCGTGCCCGCACCACACGACCTCGCCGGTCGTCGTCAGCTCGTCGAGCATCGTGGGGGTGTAGTCGCTGACGCGCGCCGGGAGCACGAGGGTCTCGAGCGCCGACGCGGGGACGGCCGCGCCCGAGAGCTGCTCGACGACGCGCAGCAGCCCGTCGACGCCGCGCAGCGCGCCGAGCCCCTGCCAACGCGGGAGGAAGACGCCCAGCGTCTCGGCGGGGACGGGCTCCACCTCGGCGCGCAGCGCGGCGAGCGAGCGCCGGCGCAGGACGCGCAGCACCTCGGCGTCGCACCAGTCGTCGCCCGTGCCGCCGATCGCCTCCGGCCGCAGCCGCCCGCGCACGACGAGCCGGGCCGCCTCGAGCCGCTCGAGCGTCTGCACGACGACGGCGACGCCCAGCCCGAGGCGTGCGGCGAGGTCGGCGGCGGTGAACGGGCCGTGCGTGCGGGCGTGGCGGCGCACGAGGTCGCCGAGCGGGTCGGGGACGGGCTCGGTGAACACCTCGGGGATGCCGACGGGCAGCGCGACGCCGAGCGCGTCGCGCAGGCGGCCGGCGTCCTCCACGACCGCCCACTGCTGCGCACGCTCGGGCGCGACCCCCGCGAGCCGCACGGGCATGATGCGGCGCGCGGCCTCGAGCTCGCGCAGCCAGGCCGCGACGTCGGCGCGCACGTCCTCGCGGGTCCGTGCCGCGACCTCGGCCTCGGTGAGCGGGCCCAGCCGGCGCAGCACGTCCCACACGTCCTCGGCGTGCCGCGCCTGCCGCTCGGGCGCGAGCGCGCCGAGCTCGGCCTCGGTCCGCTCGATCTGGGCGGGGTCGAGCAGGTCGGCGAGCTGGGCCGCGACGCCGTCGCCGCCCAGGAGCTCGGCGAGGAGCGTGGGGTCGAGCGACAGCGCGGCGGCGCGGCGCTCCGCGAGCGGGGCGTCGCCGTCGTAGAGGAACTGGGCGGTGTACCCGAAGAGGAGGGACTGCGCGAAGGGCGACGGCGTCGGGGTCGTCACCTCGACGAGGCGCACGCGCCCGGCGGCGAGGTCGCGCATGAGGTCGGTGAGCGCCGCGACGTCGAAGTCGTCCTGCAGGCACTCGCGGGCGGCCTCGAGGACGATCGGGAACTCCGGGTACTCCGACGCCACCGACAGGAGCTGCGCCGAGCGCTGCCGCTGCTGCCACAGCGGCTGGCGCCGGTCCGGACGACGCCGGGGCAGCAGGAGCGCGCGGGCGGCGGCCTCGCGGAACCGCGACGCGAACATCACCGACCCGCCGAGCTCGTCGCGCACCGCGTCGAGCACGTCGTCCGGGTCGAGGAGCAGGTCCTCGACGCCGACGACGGGCGCGTCCCCGCCGAGGCCGCCCGAGCCGTCGGCCGCTCCCTCGAGCCACGAGTCCCCGGTGTCCGGGAGCCGCAGGACGATGCCGTCGTCGGCGTGCATCGCGGCGGCGTCGACCCCGTAACGCTCGCGCAGGCGCGCGGCGAGCACGAGCGCCCACGGCGCGTGCACCTTCGCGCCGTACGGCGAGTGCACGACGACGCGCCAGTCGCCGAGCTCGTCGCGGAAGCGCTCGACGACGACCGTGCGGTCGTCCGGGACGCGCCCGGTCGCGTCGCGCTGCTCGCGCAGGTAGGCCAGCAGGTTGTCGCTCGCCCACGCGTCGAGGCCTGCCGTGCGGAGCCGGTCTGTCGCGGCGTCGGGGTCGGTGGCGGCGAGCGCGTCCGTCTCGCGCACCCACGCGCCGAGCGCACGGCCGAGCTCGGCGGGTCGGCCGGGGGAGTCGCCCTTCCAGAACGGCAGCCGCCCCGGGATGCCCGGCGCGGGCGTGACGAGCACGCGGTCGGGCGTGATGTCCTCGATGCGCCACGTGCTCGACCCGAGCGTGAACGTGTCGCCGACGCGCGACTCGTAGACCATCTCCTCGTCGAGCTCGCCGACGCGCTTGCCGCCGCGCGGGGCGCGGCCGCCCGCGGTGTCCGGGTCGCCCGCGACGGTCCCGGTCCCGGCGTCCGTCGCGAGGAACACGCCGTACATCCCGCGGTCGGGGATCGTGCCGCCGCTCGTCGCGGCGAGCCGCAGCGCGCCCGGCCGCCCGGTCAGCCGGCCCGACGCGCGGTCCCACACGATCCGCGCGCGCAGCTCGCCGAAGTCCTCGCTCGGGTAGCGGCCCGCGAGCATGTCGAGGACGGCGTGCAGCGACGCGTCACCGAGGTGCGCGTAGGGCTCGCTGCGCCGCACGAGCGTCGCGAGCTCCGCGACCGTCCACTCGTCGACCGCGACCATCGCGACGACCTGCTGGGCGAGGACGTCGAGCGGGTTGGCGAGCACGTGGAGCTCCTCGATGCCTCCGGAGCGCATGCGCTCGGCGACGACCGCCGACGGCACGAGGTCGCCCCGGTGCGTGGGGAACACCACGCCGTGCGACACGGCCCCCACCTGGTGGCCCGCGCGCCCGATCCGCTGCAGGCCCGACGCGACCGAGGGCGGCGCCCCGACCTGGACGACGAGGTCCACCGCGCCCATGTCGATACCGAGCTCGAGGCTCGACGTCGCGACCACCGCGGGCAGCCGGCCGTCCTTGAGCTCGGTCTCCGTGCGCGTGCGCTCGGCCCGGCTCATCGACCCGTGGTGCGCGCGGGCGATGACGGGCTCGACGCCCGAGCTCGCGCCCGACTGCGCCTGCACCTGCGCCGCGGTGACCGTGCCCGGGTCGAGCACGTCCTCGCCCTGGCGCTCGGCCCACAGCTCGTTCATGCGCGCCGTGAGGCGCTCCGCCCCGCGGCGAGAGTTCGTGAAGACCAGCGTGGAGCGGTGGTCGGTGACGAGGTCGACGACCCGCTCCTCGACGTGCGGCCAGACCGACGGGCGCGGCGGCCGGACGTCGGGCGCGCCCGTCGGGCGCGACGTCGCCGGGCCCGTGAGGTCGCGCTCGCCGGGGGGCAGGGGCGGCAGGCCGCCGTCCGACCGCGACCCGGCGTCCGGCACGAGCGCCGCCGTCCCGAGGTCCGAGAGGTCCGGGACGGGCACGACGACGTCGACCTCGATGCGCTTGCTCGACGGCGGCTGCACGACGACGACCTCGCGCCCGCCCTCGGCCTCGGGCCGGTGCCCGCCCAGGAAGGTCGCGACCGCCTCGACGGGACGGACCGTGGCCGAGAGCCCGACGCGCTGCGCCGGGGGCCGCTCGTGCGCCTCGAGCAGCGCGTCCAGGCGCTCGAGCGACACGGCCAGGTGAGCGCCCCGCTTGGTGCCCGCCACCGCGTGGATCTCGTCGACGATCACCGTCTCGACGCCCACGAGCCCCGCGCGCGCCTGCGACGTCAGCACGAGGAACAGCGACTCGGGCGTCGTGATGAGGATGTCGGGCGGGTGGGTCGCGAGCCGGCGGCGCTCGCTCGTGGGGGTGTCCCCGGTGCGGGTGCCGACGACGACGTCCGGCACGTCGAGCCCGAGCCGCACCGCGGCCTGGCGGATGCCCGCGAGCGGCGAGCGCAGGTTCCGCTCGACGTCCGCGGCGAGCGCCTTGAGCGGGGAGACGTAGACGACGCGGCAGCGCGCCTCGCGAGCCGGGGCCTCGTCCGGGGGCGCGGCGAGGATCCGGTCGAGCGACCAGAGGAACGCGGCGAGCGTCTTGCCCGAGCCCGTCGGCGCGACCACGAGGGCGTGCCGGTCGCTCGACACGGCCTCCCACGCACCGGCCTGCGCGGCGGTCGGCGCGTCGAACGCGCCCGAGAACCACGCGCGCGTGGGCGCGGCGAAGCGGGCGAGCGGGTCCGAGGTCACGCGCCCATTCTGGGGCTGCCCACCCACACGCGCCCGCCGCAGCGTGCCGGCGCCCCGGCGGCCCGCCCGTGCGCCCTCGGAGAGACCTGGTGCGACCCCGGGCGACTTCGGTGCGACCCGGGGCGACCCCGGGCGACGCGGTGCGGCCCGCGCGTCCCGGCGCGCGACCGGGCGGCCACGGATCCGTGCAAGGCTTGGTCCGTGCGCTACCGCGAGTTCTCCGAGCTGGTCGACGAGGTGTTCGGTGCGGCCCTGGGCCGCGCCTACGTGCGCGAGCAGGTGCTGTCCGCGCTCGACGACCGGACCGCCGCCCAGGCGCTCGAGGACGGGGTCGAGCCGCGCGTCGTCTGGCACGCGCTGTGCGACGCGCTCGACGTGCCCGACGCGCGGCGCTGGGGGAACGACGACCACCGCCAGGCACCGCCGCGCCGCTGACCGGCCCCGACCTGCCCGGCCCCCACCTGCCCGGCCTCGACCTGCCCGGGACCCGGGGACGCCCGAGGGGCGTACCCTGCCGTGCCCCGCGATGATGGCGGCATGAGCGTTCCCGCCCGCGGCCGCCTCGCCACGCTGCGCCTCACCGCCGCCGACGTGCGCGGCGCGGCCTGGTCGCTCGTCTCGACGGCGGCCGGGCTGGGGCTCGCGATCTGGCTCGTCCCCGGGGTCGAGGTGACGAACCCCTGGTCGCTCGTCCTCGCGGCGCTCGCGGTGGCGGTGGGCGACGCGCTGCTGCGCCCGGTGCTGCGCGGGGTCGCGCGCCGGTCCGGCGTCGTCGGCGCGCTCGTGTCGGGCGTGGTCGCCCAGGTCGCGGTCGCGTGGGCCGCGCTCACCTACCTCCCGGGGTTCCGCAGCGGGACGTGGACCGACGTCGTCGCCGTCCTCGTCATCGCGGCCGTGCTCATGGCGCTCGGGCGCTGGGTCGTCGGGGCGAGCGACAACGAGTACGTGATCGGGGACCTGCTCCGGCGCGCGCGACGTCAGGCGGGCGTGCCCCGGGGCGCCGCCGCGGGCGCCGCCGCGGAGCGCCCGGCGGGCCTGCTCGTCGTCCTGCTCGACGGCGTCGCGCGCCCCACGCTCGACTACGCCCTCCAGGCCGGCCTGGCCCCGACGCTCGCGCGGTGGCTCGGCGACGGCAGCCACCACCTCACGACGTGGTGGGCCCGCGTGCCCGCGACGACGCCGGCCTCGACCGTCGGGCTCCTGCACGGGTCGACCGAGCACGTCCCCGCCTTCCGGTGGTGGTCGCGCGCGCTGGGGCGGCTCGTCGTGACGAACCGGCCCGCGGACGCGGCGGCGGTCGAGGCGCGCACGAGCGACGGCGCGGGTCTGCTCGCGGGCGGCGGCGTCGCCGTCTCGACGATGTTCTCCGGGGACGCGGCGACGAGCCTGCTCGTCATGAGCCGGGCGCGCGAGGGCCTGGGGCCCGGGCAGATGTTCGTGCACTTCTTCGCGAGCCCGTTCGTCCTCGTGCGCGCCGTGGTCGTCGCGCTCGGCGAGCTGCTCAAGGAGCTCTACCAGGGCTGGCAGCAGGCCGTGCGCGGCGTCGAGCCGCGCGTCTCGCGCCTCGGCTGGTACCCGGTGCTGCGCGCCGTGACGAACGTCGTGCTCCGCGACCTCAACACGACGCTCGTCGCGGAGCAGCTCGTGCGCGGGGCGCCCGTCGTCTGCGTCGACCTCGTGGACTACGACGAGATCGCGCACCACGCCGGGCCGCTGCGGCCCGAGTCGCTGCGCGCGCTCGAGGGCCTGGACCGCGTCGTCGGGCTCTGGGAGCAGGTCGCGGCGGTCGCGCCCCGGCGCTACGACGTCGTCGTGCTCTCGGACCACGGGCAGTCGCTCGGCCCGACGTTCGAGCAGGTCACCGGGCGGTCCTTCCTCGACGAGGTGCGACGCCTCATGGCGCTCGACCCGCCCGCTGACGGGGCTCGTGCGGACGACGACGGCCGCGCGCGGGACGGCGCCGGGTCCGCCCGGGGCGAGGGCCGGCGTCGGGCGACGGCCCCGGACAGCGAGGCGTGGGGCCCCGCGAACACGGCCCTCAACGCGCTGCGGCCCGGGCAGCCGGACGCGCAGGCGGGTCGCATGCTCGTGGGCCCGGACCGCTCCGAGCGCCGCGCCGACGCCGCACCCGCCGTGCCCGAGCTGCCCGAGGTCGCGGTCGTCGGGTCGGGCAACCTCGGGATGGTGTGGTTCCCGCGCGAGCCGCGGCGCCTCTCGGGCGACGAGGTCCGCGCCCGGTGGCCCGCGCTGCTCCCGGGGCTCGTCGCGAACCCCGCGGTCGGCGTCGTCGTCGAGCGCGGTCCGCACGGGGAGGTCCGGGCGCACGGCCGGGGTGGCTCGCGCGACCTGCTGACGGGCGAGGTCGTGGGCGCCGACCCGCTCGCGTCGTTCGGGTCGCGCGCGGCGGCGGACCTCGTGCGCGTCGCCGGGCTGGAGGACGCCGGGGACCTCGTGCTCGTGTCCAGCGTCGACGAGGTCGGGATGGTGCACGCGTTCGAGGGCCTGGTCGGGTCGCACGGCGGCCTCGGCGGGGCGCAGAACCAGGCGGTGCTGGTGCACCCCGCGCACCTCGCGGTGCCCGACGACGAGCTCGAGGACGTCGACGGCACGCCGATGCTCGTCGGGGCGGAGGCGGTGCACCGCCGGCTCGTCGCGTGGCTCACCGACCTGGGGGTACGGCGGCCGGTGGCCGAGGACGCGCCGGGCCGGGGGAGCGGCGCGTGAGCGTCACCGTGACGTGGCTCGGCCACTCGAGCGCGGTCCTCGACCTCGCCGCGACCCCCGGCGGGCCGACGGCGCGGCTCGTGACCGACCCGCTCCTGCACCGGCACGCGGGGATGCTCCGCCGGCGCGGCGAGCAGCCGGCCCCGGTGTGGCGGGGCGGCGACGCCGTCCTGCTGTCCCACCTCCACCACGACCACGCCGAGCTGCGGTCGCTGCGGCTCCTCGGCGACGTGCCGGTCCTCACGGCACCCGCCAACGCGCGGTGGCTGCGCGGCAAGGGGCTGCGCGGCGTCGGGCTGGGCGACGAGTGGCACGCGGTGGGCCCGCCGGGGGCCGGGGTCGAGACGCGGCTCGTCACCGCGGTGCACGGGCACCGGCCGATGCCGCACCGGCCCAACGCCGCGAACGGTCACCTCGTGCGGACCACCGGTCCCGACGATCTGCGCGTGTGGGTGGCGGGCGACACCGAGCACCACCCCGGCATGGCGCACCTCCCGGCGCTCGCGGGCGGCCCGGTGGACGTGGCCCTCGTGCCGGTCGGCGGGTGGGGGCCGCGGCTCTCGGGCGGGCACCTGGGCCCGGTGCAGGCCGCGCGGGTGTGCGCCGAGGTCGGGGTGCGGGTCGCGGTCCCGGTGCACTGGGGGACGCTGCACGCGCCGGGCGGCCAGCACCTGCCGCGCGGCTGGATGGACCACGCGGGCGCGGCGTTCAAGGCGGCCGCGCAGCGCGAGGCGCCCGGGACGCGGGTCGTCGTGCTGCGGCCCGGGGAGTCGTGGTCCGCGGACGACGACGGGTGAGCCCGCGAGTCGCGGACACGCCGGGGCGGGTTCCGTGATCGAACACGTGTTCGACTAGAGTTGTGCACAGGGCGCGCTCCGGCGGGCCCGGGACGCCGGTCCGGCACGACGGTCCCCAGGTCTGGGGCTCGTCGGCACCGCGTGTCGGTGGCTGCCCGTAACGTCGGGCCACAACGAACAGATGGACGTCGAACCGAAGGTGGACTGACATGCCCGCACCCGCAGACCGCGAGAAGGCGCTCGAGGCAGCCCTCGCCCAGATCGACCGGAGCTTCGGCAAGGGCTCCGTCATGCGCCTCGGCGAGGAGGGCCGTGCCCCCGTCGAGGTCATCCCCACGGGCTCCATCGCGCTGGACATCGCGCTCGGCATCGGCGGCCTGCCCCGCGGGCGCGTCATCGAGGTGTACGGCCCGGAGTCCTCCGGAAAGACGACCGTGGCGCTGCACGCCGTGGCCAGCGCCCAGCGCGCCGGCGGCATCGCGGCGTTCATCGACGCCGAGCACGCCCTCGACCCGGAGTACGCCAAGAAGCTCGGCGTCGACACCGACGCCCTGCTCGTCTCCCAGCCGGACACGGGGGAGCAGGCGCTCGAGATCACGGACATGCTGATCCGCTCGGGCGCGCTCGACATCATCGTCATCGACTCCGTCGCGGCCCTCGTGCCGAAGGCGGAGATCGAGGGCGAGATGGGCGACAGCCACGTCGGTCTCCAGGCCCGCCTCATGTCGCAGGCGCTGCGCAAGATCACCGGTGCGCTCAGCGCGTCCGGCACGACCGCGATCTTCATCAACCAGCTCCGCGAGAAGATCGGCGTGTTCTTCGGCTCTCCCGAGACGACGACCGGTGGCAAGGCGCTGAAGTTCTACGCCTCGGTCCGTCTCGACATCCGCCGCATCGAGACCCTCAAGGAGGGCACCGACGCGGTCGGCAACCGGACCCGCGTGAAGGTCGTCAAGAACAAGATGGCGCCGCCGTTCAAGCAGGCCGAGTTCGACATCCTCTACGGGGTCGGCATCTCTCGCGAGGGTGGTCTCATCGACATGGGCGTGGAGCACGGGTTCGTGCGCAAGTCCGGGTCGTGGTTCACCTACGGCGGCGACCAGCTCGGGCAGGGCAAGGAGAACGCGCGCTCGTTCCTGCGCGACAACCCCGACCTCGCGAACGAGCTCGAGAAGAAGATCAAGGAGAAGCTCGGCGTCGGGGCCAAGGTCGACGCACCGGCCGACCCGGCCGCCGGCGTGACCGTCGCGGCCGACACCGCCGTGGCCGCTCCGGCCAAGGCGACCGCCGCGGCCGGCAAGGGGAAGAAGTCGCCGTTCTGATCGGCGAGCAGGACGGGGTCGAGGGCGCCGAGCCTGTCGACCCGTCCGCGGGGGACGACGGGCGCCGCTCCGGCCGCAAGGCCGGGCGGCGCCCGCGCCCGTCGCTGCACGAGCTCGTGGAGCGCGGCGAGATCAGCGACGCCGACCTCGCCGAGCGCGCCCGCGAGACCGTCCTGCGCATCCTCACCGCGGCACCGAAGAGTCGCGCGGAGCTCACGCAGTCGCTCGCGCGCAAGGGCTACCCGGAGCACGTCGTGCTGCCCATCCTCGACCGCTTCGAGGAGGTCGGGCTCGTCGACGACGCGCAGTACGCGGAGATGATCGTCCGCACGCGGCACGCCGAGCGGGGGCTGTCCCGCCGCGCGATCTCGACCGAGCTGCGCCGGCGGGGGATCGACGGCGAGGTCGGCGCGGCCGCGCTCGAGCAGGTCGACGACGACTCCGAGGCGGACGCCGCCCTGGCCCTCGCGCGGGCACGTCTCGCCAGGACCCGCGGTCTCGACCGCGACGTGCGCGTGCGTCGGACGGTCGGCGCGCTCGCCCGCAAGGGCTACAGCCCCGGGCTGGCGTTCGAGATCGTGCAGCGCGAGCTCGACGCGGAGGAGTGACGCTCGACCGGCCCGGACGAGCGCGGGCGGCCCCCCGCGGCAGAGCGGGCCGTCGCCCGCCCGAGCACGGGCGGGCGACGGGTGCGTCAGCGCACAGTAGAGGTGGCCGGGGCGTCCTCCGTGGGGCCGCCCGCGACCGCCGTCGGGTTGCCGATGCCCGGTCCCGCAGCCGTGGCGCCCGCGGTGCGCCCGCTGAGGAAGCGTGAGAGCCACTGGGCCAGGGCGGTCAGGGCGTAGTTGATGACGATAAAGATGACCGCGGCGACCGTGAGGGTCTGCAGGGTGTTGCCGAAGGCCGTGCCGAGGATCTGCGCGGCCCGCAGCAGCTCGGGGTACGTGATGATCTGCCCGAGCGCGGTGTCCTTGAGCACGACGACGAGCTGGGACACGAGCGCGGGCAGCATCGCGATGAGCGCCTGCGGGAGCTGGATCGACCGCAGGGTCTGCCCGCGCGTCAGGCCGATCGCCACGCCGGCCTCTCCCTGGCCCTTCGGCAGGTTGCCGACGCCGGACCGGACGAGCTCGGCGATCACCGAGCCGTTGTAGAGCACGAGGGAGATCACGACCGCGAGGAACGGGGCGTCCGGGACCTTCTGCAGCCCCAGCAGGAGCCAGAAGAAGATCATCATGAGGAGCACCGGCACGGCGCGGAAGAACTCGACGACGACACCGCACGCCCAGCGCAGCGCGCGCACGTGCGAGAGCCGGCCGGAGCCGAAGACCAGCCCGAAGATCACGGCACCGACGATCGCGAACCCGGCGGCGCGCAGCGTGTTCTGGAGGCCCGGCAGGAAGAAGTTCTCCCACGCGTTGGCGGTGAAGACGGGACCCCACTGCTCCCACGAGAGCTGGCCCTTGCGTCCGAGCTCCAGCAGCACGAGCACGGCGATCCCGATCACGATCACGGCGCCGATCACGTTGCCGACGGCGATCGCGCGCCGGGCCCGGGGCCCGGGGGCGTCGAAGAGGACGGACTGACGCGGGGCGCTCATCGGCGGACCGCCAATCGGGTCGAGAGCGAGGTGGTGAGCAGGCCGATCGGGATGACGAGGATCACGTAGCCGATCGCGAAGGTGAGGAAGATCGCGTAGATGTAGTTCGAGTTGAACTCGATCATCGTGCGCATGAGGCTCGACGTCTCCGTCGTGACGCTCGCGGCGGCCGCGACGGTGGAGTTCTTCAGCAGCGCGATGAGGGTGTTGCCGAGGGGGGCGATCGCGCCGCGGAACGCCTGCGGGAGGATGACGAGGCGCGCGGCGGGAGCGAAGGAGAGGCCGATCGCCCGCGCCGCCTCGGCCTGGCCGATCGGCACCGTGTTGACGCCCGAGCGGATCGCCTCGCACACGAAGGCGGCGTGGTAGACGGTCAGGCCGATGACCGCGAACCGGAAGAAGTTCGTCGGGAAGTCGGGGGAGAGGCTGATCTGCAGCTGGGTCCACACCGCGAGGACCATGAACGTCATGATGATCGTCAGCGGCGTGTTGCGCAGGAGGTTCACGTAGGTCGAGCCGGCCCACCGCAGGCTCGAGACGGGGGAGATCCGCATGAGCGCGAGCGCCGTGCCGAGGATCAGGGAGAAGATCGCAGCCCAGAACGTCAGCTGGATGTTCACCCAGAACGCGCCGAGCACGTCGTAGGTGCTGAGGAGCTCGGTGAACTGGGAGAGGTAGTCACCCACGGTTGGTCATCCTCCGGGAGGGTGTGGTCGTGGACCGACCGGACGAGGCCGGGGAGCGGAGCGCGGCACGCCGCGCTCCGCTCCCCGGCAGAGAGGTCAGGCGCAGGGGTCGACCGTCGGCGGGTTCTCGCTCGCGTTCGGCGTGTACCCGGTGCCCTCGGTGTTCTTGCTGACGAACTCCTCCCAGGAGCCGTCCTCGATCATCTTCTCGATCGCGGCGTTGACGTCCTCGCAGACGTCGTTGTCCTGGGGCAGGCCGACGCCGTAGCGCTCGGTCGAGAACGGCGCCCCGACCACCTTCACCTTGCCCTGGTTCTGCGGCTGCGCCGCGAGGCCCGCGAGGATGATGTCGTCGGTCGTGACGGCGTCGACCTGGCCCGCCGTGAGCGCGGTGACGCACTCGGCGTACCCGGGGCGCTCGAGGAGCTGCACGCCTGCGGCGTACTCGTCCTTGATGCGCTGCGCCGACGTCGAGCCCGTGACGGAGCAGAGGTTCTTGCCCTCGAGCGACTCCGGGCCGGTGATGTCGGTGTTGTCCTCGGCGACGAGCAGGTCCTGCCCGGCGACGAAGTACGGCCCGGCGAACGCGACGGTCTCCTTGCGCGTGTCCGTGATGGAGTACGTCGCGAAGATCATGTCGACCTGCCCGGTCTGCAGCATCGTCTCGCGCTGGGCGGACGGCGCCTCGACCCACTCGATCTGGTCCTCGGAGAAGCCGAGCTCGCCCGCCACGTAGGTGGCGACGTCGACGTCGAACCCCGTGTACGACGACCCGTCCTGGAACCCCAGGCCGGGCTGGTCGAACTTGATGCCGATCTTGACCGTCTCGCCGCCGCCGTCGCCGCTGCCTCCGGCGGACTGCTCGGGGTCCGTGGTCGTGCTGTCGTCGCCGACGTCGCCGCTGCTGCACGCTGCGAGCGTGAGCGCGGTGAGAGCGGCCAGCACGGCAGCACCTGCGTGTCGTGTGCGCATCGTTCCTACCCTTCGTGAGTGGTGGTCGTCCGACGACGGTGTGCCTCGTCGGTCGGCCGGGTGTGGGGGGCCTGGCGGCCCGGTCCGTGGTGGTCGGTGCGTGGTGAGGGCGGGGGACCTCAGTGCGTGAGGATCTTGGAGAGGAAGTCCTTGGCCCGCTCGCTCTTCGGCGCGGTGAAGAACTCCTCGGGGTGCGCCTCCTCGACGATCTGGCCGTCCGCCATGAAGACCACGCGGTTCGCGGCCTTCCGGGCGAAGCCCATCTCGTGGGTGACGACGATCATGGTCATGCCCTCCTTGGCGAGCGAGACCATGACGTCCAGGACCTCGTTGATCATCTCGGGGTCGAGCGCCGACGTGGGCTCGTCGAACAGCATGACCTTGGGCTTCATCGCGAGGGCCCGGGCGATGGCGACGCGCTGCTGCTGGCCGCCCGAGAGCTGGGCCGGCATCTTCTGCGCCTGGTTCTTCACGCCGACCCGGTCGAGGAGGGCGAGGGCGCGCTCCTTCGCGTCCTTGCTCCGCTCGCGCCGCACCTTGACGGGCCCGAGCGTCACGTTGTCGAGGATCGTCTTGTGCGCGAAGAGGTTGAAGGACTGGAAGACCATGCCGACGTCGGAGCGCAGCCGCGCGAGCGCCTTGCCCTCCTGGGGGAGCGGTTCGCCGTCGACGAGGATCTCGCCCGAGTCGATCGTCTCGAGCCGGTTGATCGCCCGGCACAGGGTCGACTTGCCCGAGCCGGAGGGCCCGATGACGACGAGCACCTCGCCGCGCCGGACCGTGAGGTTGATGTCGCGCAGCACGTGGAGCTCGCCGAAGTGCTTGTTCACGTCGCGCAGCTCGACGAGCGGCTCACCGAGGACCTGCTCGGCGGGGAGGGGCTGAGCGTCCTGAGCGCTGCGCTGCGCGTCGGACGGCGAAGGGGTTTCGTCGGCCATTCCTGGACACTATGTCCCTTCTGTTGCACGGTGCCACCTCACCCGGCAACAACCGGGCAACAGTTCAGTAACACGGCACCCGGAGCCGTACCCTGGACGGTGATGTCCACGATCGCCCCCGCCCCCGTCCCGGCCGCCCCCGCGCCGCACGCCACCGCCGCTGCGCCGGCCGACGGCGCGCACCCCCGCACCTACGTCGTGCGCACCCTCGGGTGCCAGATGAACGTCCACGACTCCGAGCACATGGCGGGGATGCTCGAGCAGGCGGGCTACACGCGTGCGAGCGCGCAGGACGAGGCCGCGAACCGCGCCGACGTCGTCGTCATCAACACGTGCGCCGTGCGCGAGAACGCCGCGACGCGCCTGTACGGCAACCTCGGCCAGCTCGCCTCGGTGAAGGCCGCGCGACCCGGCATGCAGATCGCCGTCGGCGGCTGCCTCGCGCAGAAGGACCGCGGCACCATCGTCGAGAAGGCCCCCTGGGTCGACGTCGTGTTCGGCACCCACAACCTCGACGCCCTGCCCGTCCTGCTCGAGCGTGCGCGCCACAACGAGGCGGCGCAGGTCGAGATCGCCGAGTCTCTGCAGGTGTTCCCCTCGACGCTGCCGACGAAGCGCGAGTCGGTCTACGCGGGGTGGGTGTCCATCAGCGTCGGCTGCAACAACACGTGCACGTTCTGCATCGTGCCGCACCTGCGCGGCAAGGAGCGCGACCGCCGTCCGGGCGAGGTCCTCGCCGAGGTGGGCGCGCTCGTCGAGGCCGGTGCCATCGAGGTGACGCTGCTCGGTCAGAACGTCAACAGCTACGGCGTCGAGTTCGGCGACCGGGGCGCGTTCGCCAAGCTCCTGCGCGCGTGCGGGACGATCGACGGGCTCGAGCGCGTGCGGTTCACGTCGCCGCACCCGGCCGCGTTCACCGACGACGTCATCGCGGCCATGGCCGAGACGCCGAACGTCATGCCCCAGCTCCACATGCCGCTCCAGTCGGGCTCCGACCGCGTGCTGCGTGCGATGCGCCGCTCCTACCGCTCCGAGCGGTTCCTCGGGATCCTCGACCGCGTCCGGGCCGTCATGCCCGACGCCGCGATCACCACCGACATCATCGTGGGCTTCCCGGGCGAGACCGAGGAGGACTTCGCGGAGACGATGCGGGTCGTCGAGGCGTCGCGGTTCTCCTCCGCGTTCATCTTCCAGTACTCGCCGCGCCCCGGGACGCCCGCCGCGACGATGGACGGCCAGCTCCCCAAGGAGGTCGTCCAGGAGCGCTTCGAGCGACTCCAGGCGCTCCAGGAGCGCATCGCCGGCGAGGAGTCCGCACGCCAGGTGGGCCGGACGATCGACGTCCTCGTCGGCGAGGGCGCAGGGCGCAAGGACGGCGCGACGCACCGCGTGACGGGCCGCGCCCCCGACAACCGCCTCGTGCACCTCGCGCTCCCCGCGGCCGTCGTGGCCGGGGCGCCCGACGACGCCTCCTCCGACGGGACCGGCACGCCCGGGTCCGTCGACCCGCGCCTCGCGGACGACCTCGACGTCCGCCTGCCGCGTCCCGGCGACGTCGTCACCGTCGAGGTCACCCGCTCCGCGCCGCACCACCTCATCGCGGACTCGGCGCTCGCGGGCGGCGCGTTCGCCGTCCGCCGGACCCGCTCCGGCGACGCGTGGGCGCGGCGTGAGCGCGCCCGTCTGGGCGGGGGCGACGACGACCACGGCCACGGGCGCGGCGGCGGCGCGCCGTCCGGCCCGGTCGTCCTGGGGCTCCCGACGCTCCGCGCCTGAGCGGCGGGGTCCAGGACCCCGACGGCGGGCGCGCACGACGGCGCCAGGACGTCAGTCGTCCAGGGTCCCCGGCGGGAGCTGGGCGCCGATGGCGTGGAAGAGCTGCACGGCCGTGCCGAGCCCGCACGAGACGGTCTGGGCGAGCTGGTCATCGGTCGCGCCGTGCTCGAGGTCGACGGAGACCTCGGCGTAGAGCGCGAGCCGGCCGCCCTCCTCCCGCACGTAGACCTTGGGCCAGATGCGCTCGCGGTTCCAGTCGTTGACGGTCTGGAGCGTGACGAGGCGCGACTCGACGGGGAGCGTCGTCGACCAGCGGCCGCGGACCTGGAGGATCTCCGACCGGTCGCCGAGCAGCAGGAACCAGAAGCGGTGCCCGTCCCACGTACCCGTGATGTCGCCGTCGTCGTCGACGCGGAAGTGGTAGCCGCGGCGCGTCAGGTGGTCGCCGATGCGCGCCATCGACAGCGCGCGCGGCAGTTCCTCCTCGCGGGGCAGCGAGTCCGGCGCCTTGGGCCGGCGGTTGCCGAACAGGCGCGTGAACCAGTTGGTGCGGGCCTGCGTCATGGCGCCTGCCTCGCGGGGTCCGGGTAGAACTCGTCGAGCGCGTCGAAGAACATCGACCCCGTGCTCAGACCGCACTGGAGGAGCTGGTCGAGCTGGTCGTCCGTCACGCCGTGCTCGAGGTCGACCGTGACCTCGGTGAAGACCTGGATCATCCCGTTGTCGCGGACGCGCGTGTAGGTCTTGGGCCAGATCCGGTCGGCGTTCCACTCGTTGCAGAACTCGAGGATCTCCTCGAGGCGCTCGAGCGCGAGGTCGCGGTTCCACTGGCCGCGCACCTGGAGGATCTCGTCGTCGTTGCCGAAGAGCAGGAAGTAGAACAGGCGGCCGTGCCACAGCCCGCCGACGTCGCCGTCGGAGTCGACGAAGTAGCTGTACCCGCTGTCGGTGATCCACTCGACGACCCGCGAGAGCGTGAGCGGTGTGGGAGGCCGCAGGACGTCGGTCGCGACCTGACCCAGCTCGCGTGCCAGCAGGTCCTCGACCTGCGACTGCAGGTCGTCCGCCGGCCGGGCCGCGCCGGACCGGCCCCCGTCCTGCGCTCCGCCGGGATTCCCGTCCCGCCGGTCGTCGTCGTCCCGCGCCCCGAAGAACCTCACCTCCCTACCGTACTCGCGCGCGCCCGCGGACGCCGCATCGCGGGCCGTCCGGGGAGGCGCGGCGAGGGTGGTGGAGCGGGCACCACTACGGTGGGACGGTGACCGTCCGCGCCGTCGTGCTCCCCGGAACCGCCCTGCTAGTCCCGGGGGCGGCCGGTGCCGCCTCGGTCCTCGGGCCGGTGCGCGACGCCGCGCTCGCGGCGCTCGCCGACCTCGTGGCGGGCCCACCCGATGAGGCGGGTGCGACGGCCGTCGTCGTGGTCGCCCCGGGCGTGGAAGGAACGCGTGGCCCTGCGCGGGCCTCGCTCGCCGCGGCGGGCGTCGCCGACCGGTGGATCGACCCCGCATGGGCCGCCGCCACGCGACCGTTCGACCGGCCGGTCGCCGGGACGGCCGCCTCCGTGGCGCTCCTCGCGCTCGCCGGTGCGGGCTGGACCGGTCCCGTCGACGTCGTCGAGCTCGGTGGCGCGGCGACGCGGACGGCAGCAGGAATGAGCGCGGAAACAAGCTTGGAGACGAGCTCGGGGACGAGTTCGGAGGCGGACACGGAGACGAGCACGGAGGCGGGTGCGGCGACGGAGACCGTCCTGGACGCCGCTCGAGAGCTCGGTGCGGAGCTCGCCCGGGAGGGGGCGCGGCTCGTCGTCGTGCACGACCCGCGTGCGCCCCTGCCGGAGGCCGTGCTCGACGGGTTCGTCGCCGCGGCGGGCGCCGAGGTCGCGCCGGTCGCGCCGGCCGACGAGCCGGACCCCGCCGTGGCGGTCCGGCGGTACGAGGTCCGCGCCCCCGCAGCCGCCGCCCGCCCGGCGGGGCCCGTCGTCAGCCGCTGAGGCCCGTCCCGACGGCGGCCGCCTCGTCGTCGCGCCCGAGGCGGCGCAGCGCCGCGACCATCTCGTTGCCGACCATCGCGCGCGACTCCGCGTCGTGGACGATCGCGAAGCCCTCCATGGCCGACTCGAGCAGCTCCACCGCGTCCGTGTCCTTCCCCGCCGCGCAGCGCGAGCGCCCCGCGAGCCAGAAGGCGTGCGCCGCGTCGCGGACGTCCCCCGCACGGGCGAACTCCTCGGCGACCGACTCCGCGAGCGTCGCCGCCGCGTCGAGGTCGCCCGCGGTCGCGAGGAGGCGGGCGCGCGTGTCGTCGAGGTCGCGACGCTCGCGCGCGTCGGCCGCCGCGTCGCGCTCGACGAGCTCGACGGCCCGCGGCGCCGGCGCGACGTCGCTGCCGTCACCGGCTGCGGCCAGGTCGTCGAGCGTGCGCTCGACCTGGGCCAGGGCGGCGGTCACGTCGCCCCGTCCGGCCTCGAGCCGCGCGTAGGCGCGCACGACCTGCCCGACGAACCGGGGCGCGACACCACCCGCCCGCAGGAGCGCGAGCGCGTGCAGGAACGCGGGCGCGGCGCCCTCGTCGTCGCCCTCGAGCGCGGCGAGCTGCGCCGCCTCGGCGAGCGCGAAGCCGGCGCGGTCGAGGTGGCCGGAGCTCTCCAGCTGCGACGACGCGCGACGCAGGAGGCGTGCCGCGCGGGCCGGGTCGTCACCCGCGACGTCGTCGGCGAGCGCGAGCAGGCCGTCTGCGTCGGTGGGCTCGTCGGTGCCCTCCGCCGGGGCTCCGCCGGTGACCGCGGACTCCTCCGGCGCGAGCCCGGCGGGGAGGTCCGACGGACCGCTCGGCGCGCCCTCGGCCCCGGCGACGGGCCGTGGCGACGCAGGCGGGGCGTCCAGGGAGAGCACCGCCAGGTCGACGGGGAGCGTGCGCGCGCCGCGCTCCCACGCGGCGCGCAGCCGCTCGGACGCCGCCGTCGTGCCGTTGCGCGCGTCGAAGGACTGCGCGAGCGCGGCCGCCTCGCCGCGCACCCACGCGTCGAGCTCGGCGAGCGTCGTGGCGGGTACGTCCCGCAGGGCGAGCGCGGTGTCGCCGTGATCGGCCCGCAGGACCCCCGTCGCGACGCTCACGCTCGTGAGGAAGCCGAGCCGGTCGCCCGGCGAGTCCGCCTCCGTGAGGAACGCCTGGTGCTCCACGAGGAGGCGCAGCGCGCGCGACGCGTTGCCCGTCCGGGCGAGGAACTCCACGTGACGACCCTTCGGGCCCGTCATCGTCACCCCGGTGTCGAGGTGGCGCAGCCCGCGGCGGTGCGTCCGAGCCGCCGCCTCGGCGTCGCCGACCTCCACGTACGCGAGCTGGAGGTGGGACAGCATGTCGCCGGGCTCGGTGGCGCACGACGGCGATCCCTGGAGCACGCCCTCGAGCAGCCGGATGCCCTCGTCGTGCCGGCCCGTCTCGAAGAGGTACGCCGCGCGGTCGCCCGGCTCGCACGCCTCGCACTGCGAGTAGTCGTCGCGCGGGGTCGCGACCCACGCGCGGTACGCGTCCTCGACGTCCGCGCCGCCGCGCTCGCGCGCCCACTCGAAGCGCTCCAGGGCGACCGCGTTCGTGCCGTTGCCCGCGAGCGCGTACCGGCGCGCCATGTCGTCGAGCGTGCGCTCGATCTGCGCGGCGGGGACGTCGGGGAACTCCATGAGGTGCCCGACCATCCACTTGAACGACCAGAACAGCGAGTGCGTGTCCTCGGCGTCGAACTGCTCGGGGTGCTCGTCCCACCAGCGCAGCATCTTGGTGAACGGCAGGTACGCCTTGGTCACCTCGCCGCCCCACACGTACGACTCGACGAGGACGAACTGCGCGTAGGCGCGCGCGGCGTCGGGGCCCTCGGCCTCGACGCGCTCGAGCTCGGCCGCGGCGGCCGTGGAGCGCGCGAGGCCGTAGGGCATGCGGCGGACGTCGTACAGGGCGGCGTTCACCTGGTCCACGGACCGGGTCATCGGTTCTCCTCGTCGGCAGGGGGGTCGGGTTCCGTGGCGGGGTCCTGCCCGGCCGCGAGGGCGCGGGCGAGCAGGAGCGACAGGGAGTCGTTCATGAGGGTCGCCTCGACGGGCTGGAGCGCCTTGCCGGACGCGAGCACCGCCGTGACGTAGAGGGAGCGGGCACCCGCGGCGCGCACCTGCGCGTCGGGGCTCGCGAGCAGGTCGCGCACCGTGGCGTTGGCGTCGTTGAGGACCAGGCGGCGGGGGCGGGCCGGGGCGCTGAGGCCCGCGAGGATCTCGCCCCAGAGGTCGTCCGTCTCCGCGGCGCGTGCGGCCTCGCGCGCGTGGTCGCCCTCGCGGTCGTGCAGGAGCATGGCCGGGAGGGCGTCCGGCTCGTACCGGCGCAGCACGACGTCGCAGTCCTGCTCGGCGAGCGCGGCGTCGAGCGACGCGAGCGCGTCGGCGACCTCGAGCTCGCGCAGCGGCTCGACCTCCGTGAGGACGTGCGCGACGTCCGCGGCCGAGACGGGCGACAGCCGCCACTGCGGGAACCGCGCCGCGACGCGCTCGAGCAGGTCGGCGTCGTAGACGTAGCCGCCGTTGACGACCGCGAGCCCCTGCGCCGCCGCGACGGGCGCGATGCGCCGGAACTCCTCGATGCTCGCCGTGTACAGCAGGCGCCCGTCGGGGTGGTCCGTCGCGAGGTCCGCCAGGGTCGTGGACCCGGCCGTCGTCTCGAAGGGCAGCACGCGCGCGGCGACGTCGAGCATCTCGTCGTCGGTGAGCGCGAGCGCGCGCACGGCGAGGTGGTGGGTCTCGAGGAAGCGCCGCGCGAGGACCGAGTCCGTCGCGAGCGTCTCCAGCAGCCACCGGCGCACCTGCGCCCCGAGCGCGTCGCGGGTCGCGAGCAGGACCTCGTCCTCGTACAGCCCCTCGCGCGACGCCGTCGGGCGCAGCACGGACGCGTCGAGGACGCACCGCACGAAGAACGCCCACGGGGGCAGCAGGTCGTCGACCGCGCTGCCCAGGAGCATGCGCTTGAGGTAGACCCGGTGCCGCGACGTCGTGGTCGGCGCGACCGCGGCCGGGAGCACGTACGCGACGCCTGTCAGGCCGGCGAGCGGCAGGTCGAGGTCGATCCGTGCGAGCGGGGTGAAGCCGAGCGTGCGCTCGGCGTAGCCGGCGAGCGCGGCGTCGCGGGCCGCGGGCGCCGGGTGCGCAGCGCGCCACGGCAGGTCCTCCCCGCTGAGCCGGCGCACCGCGACCGGGGCGTCGCCGCCCGCTCCGCCGTCACGGTCCTCGCCGGGGCCGCCGTCGAGACGCGTCTCGACGAGCAGCTCGACCGGCAGGAGCGAGCCGAAGTCCTGGGCGAGCGCGACCACCGACTCCGGGGCGAGCCAGTGCTCGGTGTCCCGCCGCGGGTGCAGCCGGACGACGCTCCCGGGCTCGGCGGGTGCCGCCGGGTCGTCCGGCGCGAGCTCGACGAGCTCGTACCGGCCGTCGGCACGGCCGCGCCAGCGCACGGGGACGGGCGCTCCGCCCGCCGCCGTGCGGCGAGCGGAGCGCGAGACGAGCTCGATCTCGTCGGCGACCATGAACGCGGACAGGAGCCCGATGCCGAACTGGCCGAGGAACTCCTCGCGACCGGTCCCGAGCTCGACGTCGCGCTTGGAGCTGCGCCCGATGGTCGCGAGCAGCTCCTGCGCCTCGTCCCGCGTCAGGCCGACGCCCGAGTCGTGCACCTCCAGGCCGCCGCCGGGCAGCGGGCGGAGCAGGATCCGCGCCGGGGCCTGCGGTCCCTCGAGCCCGGCGCGCGCGGTGATCGCGTCGACGCCGTTCTGCAGCAGCTCGCGCAGGTAGACGCGCGGGCTCGAGTACAGGTGCCGGGCCAGGAGGTCGACGACGCCCCGCAGGTCGACCTGGAAGGCCGTCGTCGCCTCCTCGCCCGGGGCGCCGTCCGGAGCGGTGCGGCCCGCGGTGGTCTCGTGCGTGCCGGTCACCGCGCGTCGACGTCGGCGCCGCCCTCGGCCACGGTCTGCGCGGCCGTGTCGGGGAAGCGGGCGTCGAGCGCGTCGAAGAACTGCAGGCCCGTGAACAGGCCGCACTCGATGAGCTGGCCGAGCTGGTCGTCCGCGACGCCGAACTCCAGGTCCGTCGCGACCTCGGTGTAGACCGCGAGCTGGTCGTCCTCGACGCGCGCGTAGACCTTCGGCCAGATCTTGTCGCGGTTGAACTCGTTGGCGACGAGCGCGACCTGCGCCTCGGCCGACGCCGGGAGCGTCCGGTTCCACCGGCCGCGGACCTGCAGGATCTCCTGCTTCTCACCCATGAGGAAGAAGAAGAACACCTTGCCGTCCCAGTTGCCGCCCAGGTCCCCGTCCGAGTCGACGAAGTACCGCCACTCGCGGCTCGTGAGGAACGCCTCGACGCGCTCGCGCGTCAGCGGCGCGTTCTGGCTCGTCGGTGCGGCGTCCGGCTTGGTGAAGAAACCCATGTTCTCGAGTCCTTGTCGTCTGAGAGGTCGTGCGAGGTCGTCGTGCTCAGGTGATACGCGGCGGTGCGCGCGAGGGCGGACCGACCACGGACACACTACGCATCCCCGCCCACACCCCTCGGGCCGCCGGCCGCCCGGACGGTACCGTTGCGCGGGTGAAAACCCAGCACGACCCCGCCGGCACGCCCCCGCCCGGCCCGGGCGTCGTCGTCGCCGTCGTCGGCCCGACGGCCACGGGGAAGTCCGACCTCGCCCTCGACCTCGCCGAGCGCCTGTCCGTCCCCGGGGCGCCCGCGGAGATCGTCAACGCCGACGCCTACCAGCTCTACCGCGGCATGGACGTCGGGACCGCGAAGGTCCCCGTCGCCGAGCGCCGCGGCGTGCGCCACCACCTCCTGGACGTGCTCGACCCCGCCGAGGACGCGTCCGTGGCCCGCTACCAGAGCGAGGCCCGCCGCGTGCTCGACGAGATCGCCGCCCGGGGGGCGCGCGCCGTCGTCGTGGGCGGCAGCGGGCTGTACGTCCGCGCCCTCCTCGACGACATGCGGTTCCCGGGCACGGACCCCGCCGTGCGGGCGGCGCTCGAGGCGCGCGCCGAGGAGCAGGGCCCGCGCGCGCTGCACGACGAGCTCCTCCGGCGCGACCCCGCGGCCGCCGCGAGCATCGGCCCGGCCAACACCCGCCGGCTCGTCCGGGCGCTCGAGGTCATGGAGCTCACCGGCGAGCCGTTCACGGCGAACCTCCCGCGTCAGGTCTACGTCCGCCCGACCGTGCAGATCGGCCTCGACTGCGACCGGGGCGTGCTCGACGCGCGGGTCGCCGGCCGCGTCGAGCGGATGTGGGAGCAGGGCCTCGTGGCCGAGGTGCGCCGCGTCGAGGCGCACGGCATGGGCCGCACGGCCCGGCGCGCCGTCGGCTACGCGGAGGTGCTCGCCGCGCTCCACGGCGAGACCACGCAGGACGCCGCGCGCGAGGCCGTCACCGCGAACACGCGGCGCCTCGCGCGCAAGCAGATGGGCTGGTTCGGCCGGGACCCGCGCGTCGGGTGGCTCGACGCGCAGTCGCCGGCGCGCGTCGAGGACGCTCTCGCGCTCGTCGCCGCGGCGGACGCGCGCGCTGCCGCGCAGGGCACGGACGGGCACGAGCCCGCGACCGTGCCGGGCACCGCCGTCGGGCCGGACGAGGCGGACAGCGGCGCGCCCGTGCGCCGTAGTCTGGGCTCATGACGCGCACCCGCTTCACCAAGGGCCACGGGACCCGCAACGACTTCGTGCTCCTCGCCGACACGAAGGGCGAGCTCGACCTCACGCCCGAGCTCGTGCGTGCGCTCGCCGACCGCCGCGGCGGCGTCGGGGGGGACGGCGTCATCCGCCTCGTGCCGACCGCGCTCGTCCCGGAGTCGCGCGACGTGCTCGCGGAGGACCCGCACGCCATCTGGTTCATGGACTACCGCAACGCCGACGGCTCGGTCGCCGAGATGTGCGGCAACGGGGTCCGCGTCTTCGCGGCCTTCGCCGAGCGCCTCGGGCTCGTGAGCTTCGCGGGCGGCACCGAGGTCCCGGTCGGCACGCGCGCGGGCGTCAAGCGCGTGCGCAAGGAGGACGACGGCTGGTTCGCCGTCGACATGGGCCCGTGGTTCCTCCCCGGCGGGCGCCCCGCGCTCCAGGACGGCTACGACGCGACAGTCGTCGTGCGGGGCTGGGAGGTCCCGCGCCCGGCGCTCAGCGTCGACCTCGGCAACCCTCACACCGTCCTCGCCGTCGCGCGCGAGGACGTGCTCGAGCGCGCCGACCTCACCGAGGCGCCCGTCGTCGAGCCGCACCCGTCCCACGGGACGAACGTCGAGCTCGTGGTGCCCCTCGGCGAGACGACCGCGGACGACGGCACCGTCGTCGGGCACGTGCGCATGCGCGTGCACGAGCGCGGCGTCGGGGAGACGCCGTCGTGCGGCACGGGCGCGTGCGCGGCGGCGCTCGCGGTCCGCGTGTGGGGCGGTCCCGACGCGCCGGACACCTACCTCGTCGACGTCCCGGGCGGCACGGTGCGCGTGCGGGCGCTCCCGGGCGGCCGCGTCGAGCTCGCCGGTCCCGCGGTGCTCGTCCACGCGGGGGAGATCGACCTCGCCGCGCTCGTCCCGGGGACGCCGGTCCCGCCGGAGGACGACGCGCACCAGGGCGCGGACGGCCTCGTGACCGCCCAGCCCGCCGAGCCGGTCGCGGCGGCGTCCGAGGGCGACCGCGCGCCGGTCTGACCGCCGGCTCAGCGGGGCGCGACGACCTCGAGGACGCGGAACCCCTTCGCGCTCGCGGCGCGCTCGACGACCGCGCCCGGCAGGAGCGGGGGCAGCGCCTCGGCGAGCCAGCGCTGGAGCGAGTCCGAGCCCAGGTTGCGCTGCACCACGAGGTGCGCGCTCGCGCCCGGCGCGAGCCGGGGCAGCCAGTGCAGGAGCATCCCGTGCAGGACGTCCTTGCCGACCCGGATCGGCGGGTTCGACCACAGCGCGGCGAGCGCGACGTCGTCGGGCACGTCGTCCGGGAGGACGGCCCGGACGTTGTCCAGCCCGAGACGCTGCGCGTTGCGGCGCACGAGGTCGAGCGCGCGCTCGTTGACGTCGACGGCCCACACGGTCGCCTCCGGCGCCTCCAGGGCCATCGTCAGGGCGACCGGGCCCCAGCCGCAGCCGAGGTCGAGGACGTGGGCGGGGCCGTCGTCGGGCCGGGCCGCGAGGACGTCGTCGAGCGGCGGGGTGGTGCGCAGGAGCACCTGCGTGCCGAGGTCCAGCCGGCCGGGGGAGAAGACGCCCGAGGCGACCTCGACCTCGACGTCGCGGCCCGCGAGCCGCACGGAGATCGTGCGGCGCTCGGCGGCGGACGCGGGCCGGGCGGTGAAGTAGTGGTCCGCCGCGCCGTCGGGCGCGGGGTCGACGGCGGGGTCCTGGTCCTCGGTCACGTCGGCCGATCCTACGCGGGCGCGCCCACGTCAGGAGGCGGTACGGCGCACCGGGCCGCTCGTCGGGGGCTTAACCACTGGCCTCGGGACGATTTCGCGTGCCACGCTTGTTGTCACACCCGGACGCACGAGCGCCCACCACCGACGGAAGGCGGCACATGAGCCCAACCCCTGCGAACACTCCGAACCCCACCTCGGCTCAGGACGAGCCGACCGGCGCGACGCGGGACATCGCGAGCGACGTCGTGGCGCGGGTGCTCGCTCGGGCCGGGACGGCACGCGCTGAGGGCGGCACGGTCCACACGGAGCACGACGGCGAGCAGCTCGAGCTCGAGGAGCGCAGCGCGCTGCGCCGCGTCGTCGGCCTGTCGACCGAGCTCGAGGACGTCACCGAGGTCGAGTACCGGCAGCTGCGCCTCGAGAAGGTCGTGCTCGTCGGGCTCTGGAGCCCCGGCTCCGACCCGCGCGAGGACGGCGCGCCCACGTCCGCCGAGGAGGCCGAGATCTCGCTGCGCGAGCTCGCCGCCCTCGCGGAGACCGCGGGCTCGCAGGTGCTCGACGGCGTGATCCAGCGCCGCGCGAAGCCTGACCCCGGCACGTACCTGGGCTCCGGCAAGGCCGCGCAGCTCGCCGACGTCGTCGCCGCCAGCGGCGCGGACACGGTCGTGATCGACGGCGAGCTCGCGCCCTCCCAGCGGCGCGTGCTCGAGGACATCGTCAAGGTCAAGGTCATCGACCGGACCGCGCTGATCCTCGACATCTTCGCCCAGCACGCCAAGTCGCGGGAGGGCAAGGCCCAGGTCGAGCTCGCCCAGCTCGAGTACCTCCTCCCGCGCCTGCGCGGCTGGGGCGAGTCGATGTCCCGCCAGGCCGGTGGCCAGGTCGGCGGCGCCGGCGCGGGCATGGGGTCGCGCGGTCCCGGTGAGACGAAGATCGAGCTGGACCGCCGGCGCATCCGCAACCGCATGGCCAAGCTGCGCCGCGAGATCCAGGCGATGGCCCCGGGGCGCGAGACGAAGCGCGCGTCGCGCAAGCGGCACGCCGTGCCGTCCGTCGCGATCGCGGGCTACACGAACGCGGGCAAGTCGAGCCTGCTCAACGCCATCACCGGCGCGGGCGTGCTCGTCGAGAACGCGCTGTTCGCGACGCTCGACCCCACGGTGCGCCGCACGCGCACCGAGGACGGCCGGGTCTACACGCTCGCCGACACCGTCGGGTTCGTGCGCGCGCTGCCGCACCAGCTCGTCGAGGCGTTCCGCTCGACGCTCGAGGAGGTCGGCGACGCCGACCTGCTGCTGCACGTGGTGGACGCCTCGCACCCGGACCCGGAGGGCCAGATCGCGGCGGTGCGCCACGTCCTGGCCGACATCCCGGGCGTGGAGGACGTGCCCGAGGTGATCGTGCTCAACAAGGCGGACCTCGCCGACCCGGAGACGATCGCGCGCATCCGGCTGCGCGAGCGCCACACGGTCGTCGTGTCGGCGCACACGGGCGAGGGGATCGAGCACCTGCGCGAGCTCATCGCGCACGAGCTCCCGCGCCCGGACGTCGAGATCGACGTCGTCGTGCCGTACCACCGGGGCGACCTCGTGCACCGCGTGCACACCGAGGGCGAGATCGACCACGAGGAGCACACGCCCGAGGGCACGCTCCTGCGCGGCCGTGTCGCCCAGGCCCTCGCGACGGAGCTCGTGGGCGCCTCCGCCGGGAGCTGATCCGCCCCCGAGCCTCCCGGCGGCGCGGCGGGCCAGCCCCGCGCCGGACCCGGCGTCGGCCCCACGCACGACCCCGCGCAGCCACGGCTGCGCGGGGTCGCGTGCGTCCCGGGCCGGTCCACAGGGCCCCCGCCGCGTGGGTGCCCGACCGTAGAATCGGCAGGTGCCCCCCTCCACCCGTACCGCTCCCGTGCCCGACCGTCCGGACACGGAGGCGCCCGGGCAGGCGGCCGGTGACGTGCCTGCCGTCGAGGAGCTCCTCGACCTCGCGGTCACGCGCCTGGGCGGCGCGCGGCGCGACGGCCAGCGGACCATGGCGCGTGCCGTCACGGACGCCATCGAGGGTTCCGAGCACCTCGTGGTCCAGGCCGGGACCGGGACGGGGAAGTCGCTCGGGTACCTCGTGCCGGCCGTGCGCCACGCGGTCGCGACCGACGAGCGCGTCGTCGTCTCGACGGCGACCCTCGCCCTCCAGCGCCAGGTCATCACGCGGGACCTCCCGCTCGTGGCCGACGCCGTCGCGGACCGCCTCCCGCGGCCCGCGTCGATCGCGCTCCTCAAGGGCTGGCACAACTACCTGTGCGTGCACAAGATCGCGGGCGGCTACCCCGCGGACGAGCCCACGCTCTTCGACCTCCCCGGCGAGGCGGCGGGCGCCGCCGACCACCCCGCCGCGCGCGGAGGGACGAGCATGGCGGCCCTCGGCGAGCAGGTCGTGCGCCTGCGGGAGTGGGCCGACGAGACGCCCACGGGCGACCGGGACGACCTCGTCCCCGGCGTGAGCGACAAGGCGTGGCGGCAGGTCTCCGTCACGGCGCTCGAGTGCCTGGGCCAGCGCTGCCCGCTGCTCGCCGAGTGCTTCCCCGAGCGGGCGCGCGCCGCGGCACGCGAGGCCGACGTCGTCGTGACGAACCACGCGATGCTCGGCATCGCGGCCATGGGGTCGCCCGGGGTGCTGCCCGAGCACGACGTCCTCGTCGTCGACGAGGCGCACGAGCTCGCGGACCGCGTCACGGCCGCCGCGACGGTGGACCTGTCGGTCCCGGCGATCGAGAGCGCGGCGCGCCTCGCGCGCCGCCACGGCGGGGTCACGACGGACGCGCTCGACGCCGCGTCCGCTGCGTTCGGCACGGTCGTCGGGTCGCTGCCCGCCGAGCGCTTCCCCGACGGCCTGCCCGACGCCGCGCGCTCGGCCGTCGCGGCGGTGCGGGACGCCGCGCGCGAGGTGCTCTCCACGCTCAAGCCCGAGACCGGCGTGACCAAGCCGGCCCAGCCGGACACGGGCCTGAAGATGGCGCAGTCGACGATGCTGCAGCTCTTCGAGGTCGCCGAGCGCATGGCGGCCGACCCCACGGGCCACGACGTGCTGTGGTGCTCGCGGCCCGGGGAGGGCGGCTGGTCCGGCGACCGCTTCGGCGACGGCGCGAGCCGCCTGCACGCCGCCCCGCTCGGCGTGGCGGGCCTCATCCGCACCCACCTGCTCGCGGAGCGCACGGGCGTCTTCACGTCCGCGACGCTCGCGCTCGGCGGGAGCTTCGACGCCGTCGCGCGCACCTTCGGGCTCGGCCCCGCGGCGACGGGCGGAGCCGCGGACGCGGGCGACGGCGACGCGCCGCGCTGGCTCGGGCTCGACGTCGGGAGCCCGTTCGACTACCCGCGCCAGGGCATCCTCTACGTCGCGAAGCGCCTGCCGACGCCCGGCCGCGAGGCGTCGACCGAGCACCAGCTCGACGAGATCGCGGCGCTCGTCGAGGCCGCCGGCGGTCGGACCCTCGGCCTGTTCTCCTCGCGGCGCGCCGCGGTGGCCGCGGCGGAGGCGATGCGCGAGCGGCTGGACGTGCCGGTCCTGTGTCAGGGCGACGACCAGCTGCCGACGCTCGTGCGGGAGTTCGCCGAGGACCCGGCGACGTGCCTGTTCGGCACGCTGTCGCTGTGGCAGGGCGTGGACGTGCCCGGGCCGTCGTGCCAGCTCGTGCTCATCGACCGCATCCCGTTCCCGCGCCCCGACGACCCGGTGAAGTCGGCGCGGGCTCGCGCCGTCGAGGCCGCGGGCGGCAACGGGTTCATGCAGGTCTCCGCGACGCACGCGGCCCTCCTGCTCGCCCAGGGTGCCGGGCGGCTCGTGCGGTCCACGGCCGACCGCGGGGTCGTCGCGGTCCTGGACCCGCGGCTCGTGACGGCGCGCTACGGGTCGTTCCTCACGCGGTCCATGCCGGGGTTCTGGCAGACGACCGACCGCGACGTGGCCACCGCTGCGCTCCGCCGCCTCGCCGCCCTAGGCTGAGCCCTTTCCAGCGACTTCACGGAGGCGACATGACGAGCACGTCACCGCAGGGCACCGGCGACGCGACCACGGGCGGTCCGGGAGGGGGAGCGCGGACGACGAAGCTCGCGATCGTCGGCGCCGGTGCCGTCGGCTCGACGCTGGCCTACGCCGCGCTCATGCGGGGCGCGGCGCGCACGGTGGCGCTCCTCGACGTCAACCGCGCGAAGGTCGAGGCCGAGGTCCTCGACCTCCAGCACGGCATCCAGTTCATGCCCATGGCGCGCGTCGAGGGGTCCGACGACGTCGCGGTGTGCGCGGGGGCCGACGTCGTCGTGATCACGGCCGGCGCCAAGCAGAAGCCGGGCCAGACGCGCCTCGACCTCGCCGAGGGCACGATCGGGCTCATGCGCACGATCCTGCCGGGCCTCGTGGAGGTGGCCCCGGACGCCGTCTACGTCATGGTGACCAACCCCGTCGACATCGTCACGTACGCGGCGCTCAAATTCTCGGGGCTGCCCCCGACGCAGCTCTTCGGCAGCGGCACCGTGCTCGACTCCTCGCGGCTGCGGTTCCTCGTGGCGCAGCACTGCGGCGTCGCGGTGCAGAACGTGCACGCGTACATCGCGGGGGAGCACGGCGACAGCGAGATCCCGCTCTGGAGCTCCGCGACGATCGGCGGCGCGCCGCTGCTCGAGTGGCAGGGCATCGGCGGTCGGGGACCGCTCACGGGCGACGTGCGCGACGAGATCGCGCGCGAGGTCGTGCAGTCGGCCTACCGGATCATCGAGGGCAAGGGCGCGACCAACTACGCGGTCGGGCTCGCGGGCACCCGGATCATCGAGGCGGTGCTCGCCGACGAGCACCGGGTGCTGCCCGTGTCGACGCTCCTCGACGGCATCTACGGGCTCGAGGACGTGTGCCTGTCGCTCCCGACGCTCGTCGACCGCCGGGGCGCGACGGAGCGTGTCGAGGTCCCGCTGGCGGACGACGAGCTCGCGGGCCTGCGCTCGTCCGCGGAGTCGCTGCGCGCGGTCGCGCGACGCTTCGGGCTCTGAGCCCACGGGCCCGTCGGGCCCGGCACGACGAGAGCCGGGCGGTCGAGGGACCGCCCGGCTCTCGTGCTGTCCCGAGCCTGCCCGCAGGGGCGCCCGGAGACGCTCGGGGACCGTTCAGAGGCTGCGCAGGACGGAGACGACGCGCCCCAGCACCTGGGCATCGTCGCCGGGGATCGGGTCGTACGCGGCGTTGTGCGGCATGAGCCACACGTGGCCGTCGGCGCGCCGCAGGCTCTTCACGGTGGCCTCGCCGTCGATCATGGCGGCCACGATCTCGCCGTTCTCCGCGACCGGCTGGCGCCGCACGACGACCCAGTCGCCGTCGCAGATCGCGGCGTCGATCATCGAGTCGCCCTGCACGCGCAGGAGGAAGAGCTCTCCCTCGCCGACGAGCTGGCGCGGCAGCGGGAAGACGTCCTCCACGACCTGCTCCGCGAGGATGGGGCCACCGGCGGCGATGCGGCCGACGACGGGGACGTACGACGGCGCGGGGTGGGCCTCGTCGTACGCGGGCTCGGGGGCCGTTCCTGCCGGCGCGAGCGGGGTGGCACGGCGGGCGTCGTCGGGCTGGACCACCTCGATGGCGCGCGGACGGTTCGGGTCGCGCCGCAGGAACCCCTTGCGCTCCAGCGTGGTGAGCTGGTGCTTGACGGAGGACGGGCTCGTGAGCCCGACGGCCTCGCCGATCTCGCGCATGCTCGGCGGGTAGCCGCGCTGCTCGACGCACGCGCGGATGGTCTCGAGCACGAGCCGCTGGCGCGGGGTGAGCCCGTCACCCCCTGCCGACCCGTCCGGCAGCTCGCGCACCTCGGCGAGCCCCCGTGCCCTGTCCGTGCCTCGTCCCGCCATGGTCGCTCCGCCCTCGTCCGTCGCGTGCCGCCGGCGCCAGCCGGGCCTGCGGCCTCCCCTCCCCGGGGGCGTGCGCCCCGGGACCTCGGTCGCTCCTCCGGGTCCGAGCGGACATGTCCGGCGAACCGACCTGACCCCAGGCTAGGGGAGGATGCGACACGAATCAAACACCTGTTCGAGCATGTCTCGACTCTGTGGGTCGTTCGTGATAGACCTTCGTACAGATGTTCTACGTACAGGTGTTCGACCGCAACGGGTCGGCGCGGAGATGAGACGGGCGCGCGGGTCCGATCGACCGGGGAAGGCGATCGGGCTCGCGGGCCGGGACGGAGGGGACATGGACACGGTGGCGATGGCGACGGCAGCGCCGGCCGCGCTCGGGCGGGGCGGCGCAGCGGAGCGAGGTGCGCGCCCGGAGGCGCCGCTGCGGCTCACGCGACGCGGCCGTGCGGTCCTCGTGCTCCTCGTGGCCGTCGTGCTCGTCCTCGCGGCGCGGGTCGGGCTGGCCGTCGCGAGCGGGCCCGGGGAGCCGGTCGAGGTCCGCGTCCACGTCGTGAGCGCGGGGGAGACGCTGTGGGAGCTCGCCCAGGGCGTCGCGACCCCGGGGGAGGACCTTCGTGAGGTGGTCAGCGGGCTCGTGGAGCTGAACGGCCTGTCGTCGTCCGGCGTGCAGGCCGGCCAGACCATCCTGCTCCCGGTCGCCGAACGGTGACGCCGCGCGCGAGCGCACTCCTGGTCCTGTGACGCAGCACACGGCGCCGACGCGCGACAGGTTGCGGCCGAGGGTTGCGCCGGCGCCTTAGGTCCGCCTAAGTTAGTGTCACCTCACGCGCCGGCTGGGGGGCTGGGCGGACGAGGCGAGGAGTGTGCGGACCACCGCGACTCCTGTGCACGTCGCCGCGCGCGAGGCGAGTCGCGCGCGAGATGGGGACGGGGGCGTCCCGACGGGGGCGGTCGACTTCGACCGCCCCCGTTCTGCTGCCTGGGGCCGGGCGCGTCGTCGGCGTGTTGCACCGCGCGCCCGCGACGACATACGTTCGTCGCGCCGACCTGTCGGCGCGACCCGCGGAGGAGCCCGCCATGCACTGCCCGTTCTGCCGTCACGCGGACTCCCGCGTCGTCGACTCCCGCACGTCCGACGACGGTGCCTCCATCCGCCGGCGACGCCAGTGCCCGGAGTGCAACCGCCGCTTCACCACGATCGAGACCGCCAGCCTGTCCGTGGTCAAGCGGTCCGGGGTGACCGAGCCCTTCTCGCGCGAGAAGATCGTCAACGGCGTCCGCAAGGCCTGCCAGGGGCGCCCGGTGAACGAGGACGACCTCGCCGTCCTCGCGCAGCGCGTCGAGGAGACCATCCGCGCGAGCGGGAGCGCCGAGCTCGACGCCTACGAGATCGGCCTCGCGATCCTCGGGCCGCTGCGCGAGCTCGACGAGGTCGCCTACCTGCGCTTCGCGAGCGTCTACCAGGCGTTCGACTCGCTCGAGGACTTCGAGAGCGCCATCACGTCGCTGCGCGTCGACCGGGAGGAGCGCGAGGCGGCGGCGGGCCGTGCGGCGCCCGAGGCCGCCGACGACGCCGCGACCGACCGCGAAGCGGCACCCCAGGCCTGACGCTCACGAGATTTCGCGCCTCGTGACTCCGGTCCCAGGATGCGGGGCCCCGCAGCCGGAGGCGGCTACAGGTCGCTGGACCGCGACGCCCAGATGTTGATGCCCGTGTCCACGGGGAGGTCGTCGACGGCCGCGATCTCCTCGGGGGAGAGGTCGGGGGCGTCGAGGGCCGCGAGGTTGTCGTCGAGCTGGCGCGTCGAGCTCGCGCCGAGCAGGACCGACGTGACGCGCTCGTCGCGCAGCGCCCAGCGGATCGCCGTGGACGCGAGCGTCCGCCCGTGGGCGCGCGCGAGCTCGTCGAGGTGGCGCACGCGGTCGAGGTTCTCCTCCGAGAGGAACGTCGGGCGCAGCGGCCCGCCGCGCGCCGCGCGCGACCCGTCCGGGACCCCGTGGAGGTAGCGGTCCGTGAGCATGCCCTGGGCGAGCGGGGAGAACGCGACGACGCCGAGCCCTTCGTCGCCCGCGACGTCGAGCACGGTGGCTCCCGCCGCGTCGTGCGGGTCAGGCGCCTCGATCCACCGGTTGAGCATGGAGTAGGAGACCTGCGTGACGACGAGCTCGACCCCGACGTCGGCCGCGACCCGCAGGGCCTCGCGCGTGCGCCGGGCGGAGTACGAGGAGATTCCGGCGTAGCGGGCGCGTCCCGACCGGACCGCCGTCGCCAGCGCACCGATGGTCTCCTCGAGCGGGGTGGACGGGTCGTAGCGGTGCGAGTAGAAGATGTCGACGTGGTCGAGCCCGAGCCGGCGCAGCGACGCGTCGAGGGACGAGAGCAGGTACTTCCGGGACCCGCCCTCGCCGTAGGGGCCGGGTCCCATGCGGTAGCCCGCCTTGGTGGTCACGACCAGCTCGTCACGCACGGGTCGGAGCTCGCGCGCGAGCAGCCGGCCCAGCGACTCCTCCGCAGCACCCCCGGGCGGTCCGTAGTTGTTCGCGAGGTCGAGGTGCGTCACGCCACGGTCGACGGCGTGCAGCACGATCTCGCGCTGCGTCGAGAAGGGGTCGGCGACGCCGAAGTTCTGCCAGAGCCCGAGCGCGACCTCCGGCAGGTGCAGGCCGCTCCGGCCGAGCGCACGGTGCGGGAGGTCGGCACGCGCCGGCGCGGGACCGCCTGTGGCGTGGGGAGGAGCGGGGGAGGCCTGCGGCGTGGGATCGGGCGACACGTCCCGACGCTACCCGACGGCGTTCGCCGCGCGGTCGAGGGCGCTCGCAGCGCGTTCGCCTGCGCCACCGCTCGCAGGGCCGGGACGGCCGGGCCGAGCGGACAAATCAGGTGGCGTCGGGCCGCCCGGTGGGGGAGGCTGGCGGGGTGCCCGCAGCGTCGGGCCGACCGCAGTGCCCCCACCGAGTTCCCCGTCGACGAGGAGACCGCCATGGCGTCCGACCAGCAGCGACCCGCTGCAGAGACCGCACCGACCGAGGAGGCCAAGGCGAAGTTCCGGGAGGCGCTCGACCGGAAGAACGCCGCGCGCCACCGCACGGCGGACGGCGAGTCGAACACGGGCTCCGTGCACGGCTCGGAGACCGTCGGCCCGGTCCAGCGCACCTTCCGCCGCAAGTCCGGCTGAGCAGCACCCCCGACGTCCGGTCGTCCCCTGCGGGGCGGCCGGACGTCGCGCGTCCGGGGGTCTACGGCTCCGCGCGCGCGAAGCGTCGTCCGGTGAGCTCGTGGGCCTCGACCACGACCCACTCCTCGGTCGGGACGTCGACGGTCGGGATGAGCGGGTCCGCACCCTCCCGGACGGGATCCACCTCGTGCTCGGTGCGCAGACGGTGGGCGGTGCCGCGCGCGACGACGCTCCACGCCCCGTCGTCGTCGACGTGGTCCCACTCCAGGGCGACCCGCTCGTTGATCGCGAGCGTCGCGAGCTTCGTGCCGGGGACCGTGCGGAACGCGAGCGTGCGCTCGTGCGCCCGCACAGTGACGGGGTAGATGTCCGGCTCGCCCCGCACGCTCACGGCGAGGCGTGCGACGTGGGTCCCCTCCACGAGGTCCCACGACGCGTCGGCGTCGAGGATCTGCGGCGCGTCGTGCAAGTATCCGGTCATGCCTCATCGTGGCACCGGCGCGCGAGAGGCGCTCAGCGGCGAAGGTCACGGCCGCCGAGGACCTTCGCCGCGTGCGGACGGGCCGCGCGCGGCGAAGGGTCCCGGGGTGCGGGGCTGCGTCAGTCGAGGATGCGCAGGGCGATCGTCTGCTCCATCGCGGCCAGCGCCTCGATCACGGCGGGCTCCACGCGCGAGCCGACGTCGGTGACGACGTAGCCGATCTCGCCGCGGGTGGCGAGGAGCTGGCCCTCGATGTTCGTCCCGTGCTCGGCGAGGGTCGCGTTGACGGCGGCGAGGACACCGGGAGTGTTGCGGTGCAGGTGCGTGATGCGCGTGATGCCCGTCGTCTGCTCGAGCGCGAGGTTCGGCACGTTGACGCTGAGCGTCGTAGAGCCGGTGGTGAGGTAGTCGCGCAGCTTCGCGGACACGAACTGCCCGATCGCCTCCTGCGCCTCCTCCGTCGAGCCGCCGATGTGCGGCGTGAGGATGACGTTCGGCAGGCCGCGCAGCTCGGAGTCGAACGCGTCGCCCTTGCGCTTGGGCTCGTGCGGGAAGACGTCGACCGCGGCGCCGGCCACGCGGCCCTCGACGATCGCCTCGCGCAGCGCGCCGTAGTCCACCACGAAGCCGCGCGACAGGTTGAGGAAGATCGAGCCCGGGCGCATGCGGGCGAACTGCTTGGCGCCGAAGAGCCCGGCGTTGCCCTGGCGCCCGTCGACGTGGAGCGTGACGACGTCGGCCTGCTCGAGCAGCTCGTCGAGCGTGTCCATGCGGCGCGCGTTGCCGAGCGCGAGCTTCTCCGCCGTGTCGTAGAAGACGACCGACATGCCGAGGTTCTCGGCGACGACCGAGAGCTGCGTGCCGATGTTGCCGTAGCCGACGATGCCGAGCGTGCGGCCACGGACCTCGTGCGCGCCCTCCGCCGACTTGTCCCAGCGGCCCTCGTGCAGCGCGCGGTCGCGCTCGGTGAGGCGGCGCGTGAGCGCGATGATCTCGGCGAGCGCGAGCTCGACGACGGAGCGCGTGTTCTGGAACGGCGCGTTGAACACGGCGACGCCCTGCGTCGCGGCCGAGCGCAGGTCGATCTGGTTCGTGCCGATGCAGAACGCGCCGAGCGCCACCAGGTCGGGGGCGTTCTCGAGCACGTTCGCCGTGACGTTCGTCTTGGACCGGATGCCGAGCAGGTGGACGCCGTCGAGCGCCTCGATCAGCTCGGACTCGTCGAGTGCCCCGGTGCGGACGGTGACGTCGATGCCCGCGGCCTCGAGGTTCGAGGCGGCGAGGGGGTGCAGGTTTTCGAGGAGGAGGGCGCGTAGCACGCCCCCATGGTGCGCCCGTCCCGCGGTCCGGACCAAACGGGTCTTGACCCTCGGGACGAGGTGAACCCGCGCCCGGACACCACCGCTGTCAGGCTCCGGCGCCCCGTGCGTCGTCCGACGGCGCGGGGGCGACCCCGGCGGGCAGCGGGCGCGCGTGCACGACGACGAGGCGCTGGGTCGGCCGCGTCATGGCGACGTACAGGTCGGACGGGCCCGAGGGCCCGGTCGCGACGTCGGCGGGCTCGACCAGCACGACGGCGTCGAACTCCAGCCCCTTGACCTGCACCGGGTCGAGCACGACGACCGGGTCCTCGCCGGCCGCGTCGGCGAGCCCGAGCGCGGCCCGCAGCGCAGGGACCGCGGGCGCGGCCGCGACGACGGCGACGCGGCCGGACTCCGCGGCGACGAACTCGGCGCGCGCGGCCTCGGCCTCGGCCCGGACGCGTGCCTCCAGCGCACCCGGTGCCACCTCGACCACGCGCAGGGCGTCCTCGACGTCGCGCGCGGACGTGAGCGGCGAGACCGGGAGGCCGGCCGCGACGGCCGCGCGTCGGGCCGCGTCCGCGACGGAGGCCGGGGTGCGGTAGTTGACCGTGAGCTCGGCGAGCCGCCACGCGTCGCGGAAGACCGGCTCGAGCATGCCCTTCCACGACCGGGCACCCGCGAGCGAAGACGTCTGGGCGACGTCGCCGACCACCGTGAACGACCGCGTCGGGCACCGGCGCACGAGCATGCGCCACGCCATGGCGGACAGCTCCTGCGCCTCGTCGACCACGACGTGGCCGTAGGTCCACGTGCGGTCCTGCGCGGCGCGCTCGGCGGTGGTCAGGCGCGGGCCGCTCGCGGCGAACCGCTCGGCGAGCACGTCGGCGCCGACGATCCCGCCGCCCGCACCGGACGACTCGAGCACCTGCCGCGCGTACTCGAGGTCCTGCGCGCGCTGCGCCGCGCGCGCGGCTGCCTCGGCCCGCTCCGCCTGGTCGTCCTCGCCGAGGAGCTCCGCCGCCTCGTCGAGGAGCGGCACGTCCGCGGGGGTCCACGGCGCACCCTTCGCCCGCTCGAGGAGCCGGCGGTCCTCGGGGGAGAGCTCGGGCGCGGCCTCGGCGAGCCGGTGCGGCTTGGTCCACAGGTCCTCGACGAGGCGCTCGGGCGTGAGCGGCAGCCACGCCAGGTTGAGCGCGACCCGCACGTCGCGGTGGGAGCGCAGGTCCTCCAGCGCGAGCGCGCGGTCCTCGCCGACGAGCGGCTCGCCGAGCTGACGCCCGTACTGCTCGACGAGGCGCGAGAGCATCTCGCGGACGAACGTGACCCGCGCGAGGTTGTGCGGCTTGTGGGTGCGCCGCGCCTTCGCGATGGCGTCGCGCACGTCGCGGCGGCGGATGACGAGGTCGTGGCCGTCGAGCCGGACCGGCACGTCGGCCGCGGGCACGCGCTCGCGTGCGCGCACGGCCCGGCGCACCGCACGGGCCATGACCGCCCGACCCTTGACGCGCGCGACGCGCGGGTCCTCCTCGCCGTCGGCGACGACGCCGGGCAGGAGGTCGGCGATGGTCGTGCTCACGACGCCGGTCTCGCCGAGCGACGGCAGCACCTGGTCGATGTAGCGCAGGAACGAGAGGCTGGGGCCGACGAGCAGCACGCCCGAGCGCTCCAGCAGCCGCCGGTGCGCGTACAGCAGGTAGGCCGCGCGGTGCAGCGCGACCGCCGTCTTCCCCGTGCCGGGCCCGCCCTGGACGACGAGCGCCCCCGCGAGCTCGGAGCGGATGATCGCGTCCTGCTCCGACTGGATCGTGGCGACGATGTCGCCCATGCGTCCTGTGCGGCCCGCGGCCATCGCGGCGAGCAGCGCGCCCTCGCCCGAGAGCGTCGTGCCGGTCACGGCCTCCGGGGCGTCGAGGTCGAGGAGCTCGTCCTCGAGCCCCGTCACGGCACGACCGCGCGTCACGAGGTGCCGACGGCGCACGACGCCGTCCGGGTGGGCCGCTGTCGCGCGGTAGAACGCCTGGGCGGCGGGCGCGCGCCAGTCCGTGAGGAGGCTCGAGTGCTCTTCGTCGGTGAGGCCGATGCGCCCGACGTAGCGCAGGGTGCCGTCGTCGAGGTCGAGGCGGCCGAACGCGAGGCGGTCCTCGACCGCGTCGAGCTGCGCGACACGGTCCTCGTACAGCGTCGCGAACGCGTCGCGCTCGCTGCGGTTCTGCGGCGAGCCCGACGGGCCGGACCGTCGGACCTCGTCGAGGCGTGCCCGGGCGGCCGCCCGCAGCTCGTCGAGGCGCGCGTAGAGGGTGTCCACGACCTCCTGCTCGAGCCGGAGCTCGTCGTTGCGTCCCACGCTGTCCCTTCCTCGACCGGCGCCGCGCCGCCCGCGCGGCCGTCCATTATGGCGTACGACGGCCGTCCCGGGGACCGACGACCGGCGCGTCCTGGCGCCGTGACCGGGCCGGACGCGCGCCTGAGGCTAGGATCGTGGCCCATGGCGACCAGAGGGGAGCGGGCGTCGTGACCGGGAGCGAGCGTCGGGCCCCGGGCCGACCCTCCGCGCGCGGCGACGACGCCGCCGGACCGGACCAGGCGCACCCGGGGCGCGCCGTGCTGGCCCCGACGGACGAGCTCCGGATCCTGCTCGTGGAGGACGACGACGGGGACGCGATCCTCGTCGAGGAGCTGCTGGCCGACGGCAACCTCAAGGTCGAGCTGCACCGCGCGACGACCCTGGACGCTGCCCTCGAGATGGTCGTCTCCCACGACGTCGACTGCGTGCTGCTGGACCTGGGCCTGCCCGACTCGGTGGGCCTGTCCGCCGTCGAGCGCGTGCGCGCGGGGTCGCGGCCGCCGGCGCTCGTCGTCCTGACCGGCCACTCGGGCATCGACCTCGGCGTGCAGGCGGTCGCCGCGGGTGCCGACGACTACCTCGTCAAGGGGGAGGTCGACGGCGACCTGCTCGGGCGGTCCGTGCGCTACGCGGTCCAGCGCCGCATGTCCGTCGAGCAGCAGCGCGCGCTGTACCGCAGCGAGGTCCGCGCGGCCGAGACCGCTCGCCTCGAGCGCGCGCTCCTGCCGACCCCGCTCGTGCAGGACGACCGCCTCGACGTCATGGTCGGCTACGTGCCGGGCGGCAACGGCCTGCTGGGCGGCGACTTCTTCGACGCGGTCGAGCGCCCGGACGGGACGGTCCTGTGCGTCATCGGGGACGTCGCGGGGCACGGCCCGGACGAGGCGGCGCTCGGCGCGACGCTGCGCACGGCCTGGCGCACCATCGTCCTCAGCGAGACCCAGCCGGAGGCCATCCTGCCGCTGCTCGAGCGCGTGCTCGTCCCCGAGCGCGCGCGCCCGGAGGTGTTCGTCACGCTCTGCCAGGTCGTCGTCTCCGCGGACCGCCGCAGCGCCGAGGTCTACCTCGCGGGCCACCTCGCGCCGCTGCTGCTGCGCGACACGGCGTCGGAGATCACGCCGACGTCGCGCGGCCGCGCCCTGGGCATCCCGGTCGCGGGCGGCTGGACGTCGCAGCCGGTCGAGCTCGGCGAGCGCTGGGCCCTCATGCTCTACACCGACGGCCTCGTCGAGGCGACCGTCGCGGGAGCCGGGGCGGGCGACGCGCGGACCCGCCCCGAGCGCGTCGGGGTCGACGGCCTGCGCCGCGCCGTCGACAGCGCCCTGGAGCAAGGCGTCGAGGGCGTCGTCGAGCGGGTCTTCCGTCGCGTGCGCGACCTCCACGGCGGCCCCCTCGCGGACGACGCGGCCCTCCTCGTGCTCGGGTGGGACGGCAAGGGCACCTCCCCGGGCGAGCGGTCGGCCACCCTCGCGGACTCGGACGAGTGGGCCCGGTGAGCGCCGCCGGCGACCGCAGGCGCGCGGGCGAGCGTCGTGCCCCGACGCTGCGTCGGCGGCTCGGCTGGGCGCTCGTCGTCGCCGGGGTGATCCTGCTCGGCGTGCTCGCGACCTCCGCGATCGCGCTGTCGCGCGTCCTCACCCTCCAGACCGACGTGACCGGGCCGTTCTTCGACGCCGTGAGCGAGGCGGACGGCGCGTACGTCGGCCTGCTCGACGCCGAGGTCGCGGTGCGCGCGTACGTCGCCACGGGCGACGCGACGGCGCTCGAGGCCTACACGCGCGCGGTGGGCGTCGACGCCGAGGGCGTCGTCCCCGACGCCGCGCTCGTCGACCGTCTCGGCCTCGACGACGAGCTCGCCGGGACGCTCACCCAGGCCGAGTCCTCGGTGCGCGCCTGGGTCTCCGACGCGGCCGAGCCCGCCATCGCGACCACCGAGGCGCAGGGCCCTGGGCGCGTGCGCGCCGTCGACCAGGCGCGCGGCGCCGAGCTCTTCGCGGCGGCGCGCGCCGACACCGCGCAGTACGTCGACCAGCTGCGCGACGAGCGCGTCGAACGCCTCGACGCGCTCGACCGGTGGAGCCGCGCCCTGTTCGGGAGCGTCCTCGTCCTCGTCGGCTCGGCGCTCGCGGTCGGCATCATCCTGTGGGTCTGCCTCAAGCGCTGGGTCACCGAACCCATGGCCGAGCTCGCGCACCGCGTGCGGCGCGTGAGCTCCGGGAGCCTCGACGAGCCGGTCGTCACGTCCGGGCCCGCCGAGATCGCGGACCTCGCGCAGGACGTCGAGCACATGCGCGTCGAGCTCGTCAGCCAGGTCGCGGAGATCAAGGCGTCGCACGAGGACGCGGCGCGCTCGCACGAGCTGCTCGCCGAGCAGGCGCGCGAGCTGGAGCGCTCGAACCGCGACCTGGAGCAGTTCGCGTACGTCGCCTCGCACGACCTCCAGGAGCCGCTGCGCAAGGTCGCGAGCTTCACGCAGCTCCTCAAGAAGCGCTACGGGGGCGAGCTCGACGACCGCGCCGACCAGTACATCGACTTCGCGGTCGACGGCGCGAAGCGCATGCAGCGCCTCATCCAGGACCTGCTCGGGTTCTCCCGCGTCGGCCGGACGGGCACCGAGCGTGTCGACGTCGACCTCGAGGTCGAGCTCCGGGGCGTGCTCGAGGACTTCTCCGACAAGATCGCGGAGTCCGGGGCGCGCGTCACGCACGACCCGCTCCCCGTCGTCGTGGGCGAGCAGGCGCTCCTCCACCAGCTCCTCGCGAACCTCGTCGGCAACGCGCTGAAGTTCCGCCACCCCGACCGGGCGCCCGCCGTGCACGTGGGCGTCCTCGCGCGCGACACCCACTGGGAGCTGTCGGTCGAGGACAACGGGATCGGCATCGACGCGCAGTACGCCGACCGCGTGTTCGTCATCTTTCAGCGCCTGCACGCCAAGGACGTGTACGAGGGCACGGGCATCGGCCTCGCGCTGTGCAAGCGCATCGTCGAGTACCACGGCGGGCGCATCTGGATCGAGCCGCGCGAGGGTGGGACGACCATCCGCTTCACGCTCGCCCACGCCTACGTCCAGGCCCAGGTCGGCTACGCTCGCTCCGACCCCGGCGGCGCCGGTCCGGACGCTCCGGCCCCCGCGCGCCCCGACGACGAGGAGAGCACCGCATGAGCCACGGCAGCAAGCCGATCGACGTCCTCCTGGTGGAGGACGACCCGGGCGACGTGCTCATGACCCGCGAGGCGTTCGAGGACCACAAGGTCACCAACCGCCTCTCGGTGGTGTCCGACGGCGTGAGCGCGCTGCAGTTCCTGCGCAAGGAGGGCGAGCACGCGGGCGCCCCGACGCCCGACCTCATCCTTCTCGACCTCAACCTGCCACGGATGGACGGGCGCGAAGTCCTGGCCGAGCTCAAGGCCGACGACGCGCTGCGCAAGATCCCCGTCGTCGTGCTCACGACGTCGGAGGCCGAGGAGGACGTGGTGCGCAGCTACTCGCTGCACGCCAACGCCTACGTCACCAAGCCGGTCGACTTCGACCGCTTCATCGACGTCGTGCGGCAGATCGACGACTTCTTCGTCTCCGTGGTGCGCCTCCCCGGTCGCTGACCGCCGCCACCGCCCGGCCGGGAATGATCCCCGGCCCGGGGCGCGTTACCTCGTCAGGCCCGCAGCGCGCCACCGGCGGCGCACGGGCGAAGGACGTGACGAGGAGGATGCATGCTGGACCCTCGCGGGATCTACGAGCTCGACGAGCAGGCCGTGGCGCGCCTGTGGCCCACGCCGCCCGAGGCGGGCTCCGGGCCGGTGCTGCTGCACGCGGTCGCGGGGTTCGTCGACGCGGGCAGCGCGGGAGAGGTGGCCGTCGACCACCTGCTGGAGATCGGCGAGGTCACCCGCCTGGTGACCTTCGACGCCGACCAGCTCATCGACTACCGCTCGAAGCGGGCCACGATGACCTTCAGCACGGACCGCTGGTCCGACTACGACGAGCCGTACCTCGTCGTCGACCACGTGCGCGACGCCGAGGGCACCGGCTTCCTGCTGCTGCACGGCGCCGAGCCGGACGTCCAGTGGGAGCGCGTGGTCGCCGCGGTGCGCGACGTCGTCGAGCGCCTGGGCGTCTCGCTCGTCGTGGGCTTCCACGGCATCCCGATGGGCATCCCGCACACGCGGCCGCTCTCGGTGACGGCGCACGCCACGCGCCCCGAGCTGCTCGGCGAGCACACGTCGTGGTTCGGGACCGTCAAGGTGCCGGCGAGCCTCGCCGCGCTGCTCGAGCTGCGGCTCGGGCGCGCCGGCCACGACGCCGTCGGCTACACGGTGCACGTGCCGCACTACCTCGCCCAGTCGTCGTACCCGCCCGCGGCGGTCGTCGCGCTCGAGCACGTCCAGCGCGTGACGGGGCTCGACCTCGCCACCGGCGGCCTCGCGGACGCGGTCCAGGACGCGAAGACCGAGGTCGAGCGCCAGGTGCGCGACTCCGAGGAGGTCGCGGCGGTGGTCCGGGCGCTCGAGGAGCAGTACGACGCCTTCGCCCGCTCGGTCGGACGCACGAGCCTGCTCGCCGAGTCGGCGCCGATCCCCACGGCCGACGAGCTCGGCGCGGAGTTCGAGCGCTTCCTCGCGCAGCAGTCGGGGGAGTGACGGCGCCCTCCGCCACTCCGGGGAGTATGTGCCGAAAAATCAGCACGAGAGGGCCCGTTCTCCGTGGCGGACCTGACGTGGTCCATGCCACACTGTGGCCTGTTGCAGTGACGTACTTGCGCACGACCCGGTGCACGGCCGGTACGTGGGTCCGCCCGGCGGGGCGGTCCGGCGTCGGGCCTGCCGGCCGCACACGGCCGGGGCGCCGGCGAAGGACGTGGGACATGGCATTGCGGCGCACGGGGGTGGACGAAGGGTCCGCCTGCTGATGTCCCCGGATGGACAGAAGGTCAGAGGAACAGCATGGCGCAGGGTTCTGTGAAGTGGTTCAACGCCGAGAAGGGCTTCGGCTTCATCGCGCAGGACGGCGGCGGTGCCGACGTCTTCGTGCACTACTCGGCGATCGAGACGAACGGGTACCGCACGCTCGACGAGGCGCAGCGGGTCGAGTTCGAGATCACCCAGGGGCCGAAGGGCCCGCAGGCGGAGAAGGTCCGCCCGCTCTGACGTCCACGACGTCCTGCGGTCGGGTCACCCGGTCGTAGCAGCAGCGCAGGAGCCGCGTCCCCTCCGGGGCGCGGCTCCTGGCGTGTCAGCCCTCGCCCGTCGCCCCTGCGTGCTCGTCGGGCGCCGGCCGCGCGGGCGTGGTGACCCCGGGAGCGGGCCCCTCGGAGGCGGGGTCCGCGGACCCGGGGTCCGCGGGCGTGGGGTCCGGGAGGGGCGCCGCCGGGCCGACGAAGGTCCGCAGCTCGCTCCCCACGAGGACGCGCGCGGGCACGGCCAGCGAGCGCACGGTGCGCGCGAGGCCCGGGGCGGTCAGGGCAGGCCCGGCACCGCCCGGCGCGACCGCGGCGAGCACCACGTTCCCGTACCGGCGGCCCTTGAGCTGTGCGGGCTCGGCGATCGCCGCGACGCGCCCCTCCTCCACGGCGCCGTCGCCCGTGCCGCCCCCGAACGCGGCGGCGAGCGTCGCGAGCTCGCGCCGCACCGACGCGAGGGGCGGTCGGTCCGCGCAGTTGACCAGGTAGACGCCGCCCGGTCGCAGGACGCGCCGCACCTCCTCGGCCATGCCGAGGGTCACGAGGTGGTCGGGCGTGCGGTCGCCGTGGAAGACGTCCCGGACAACGACGTCGAACGACGCGTCGGCGAGCCCCTCCACGGCGTGCCGGGCGTCGTCGGGCCGCAGCCGCAGCCGCGGGGAGCGCGGCAGGTCGAACCAGGCGCGCACGAGCTCCAGGAGGCGCGCGTCGAGGTCGACCCCGAGCTGCGTCGAGCCGGGGCGGGTGTGCTCGACCCAGCGCGGCAGGCTGCACCCGGCAGCGCCGAGGTGCAGCGCACGCACGGGCCCGGGGTGCAGCTCGTCGACCACCGCGGCCATCTGCTGCATGTACTCGAACGCGAGCATCCCGGGGTCGGCCAGGTCGAGGTACGAGCTCGGCACCCCGTTGACGTAGAGGGTGACCGCGGACGGGCGGTCGGGGTCGCGCTCGACGCGCGCGGTGCCCGTCGTGGTCGCGACGGGCTCGTCCGGGAGGTCGGACGCCGCGGGCCCGCCACGCGCGGGGCCCCGACGCCGGGGCGGTGTGGGTGGTGCGGAGGACCCTGGAGGGCGTCGGGAGGTGGGGCGAGCCATGTGCCCACCGTACGGGCTGCCGGGACCCGGCACGTTGACAGAATCGAACAGGTGTTCGATAGTGGAGCAGGAGGTGCGCGATGTCGAACGAAGCAGGCGCGAGGGCGCAGGTCGTGGTTCCCGCCGAGGTCCGGCGGCTGCTCGCCCGCGCGGACGCGGAGCTCGTCGCGGCGGCGCTCGCGCAGGACGCGGGGGAGCGGTTCGTCCACGCCCACCTCGGCGCGCTGCGGGCAGCCGCCGCGGTCGTCGCGCTCCGTGCGCGCCCCGTGCGCCGTGGGCGCGCCCGCTCGGTGTGGGAGCAGCTCGCGGACGCCGAGCCCGCGCTCGCCGCGTGGTCGGTGTACTTCGCGAGCGGCGCGCGCGTCCGTGCCGCCGTGGACGCCGGGCGGTTCGACGAGGTCGACCCGCGTCGCGCCGACGAGCTCGTCGCGTGCGCCGAGGACTTCCGCGACGAGGTCGCGATGCTCGTCGACCCGGACGCCGGCTTCGTCAGGCTGCCCGGGCTGCGCACGGTGGCGTCGTGACGACCCGGCCGGTCGGCCCGCGGGCACGGTGAGCACCCGATGAGCCGGGGTCCTCGTGCCGTCGTCCGCCGGGACTGGGGGGACGACGAGAGCGGCTGCTCGATCCTGCACGTCGACATGGACGCGTTCTTCGCCTCGGTCGAGCTCGCGCGGCGCCCCCAGCTCGTCGGGCGACCGGTCATCGTCGGCGGTGCCGAGCGGGGCGTCGTCCTGGCCGCCACCTACGAGGCGCGCGCGTTCGGCGTCCACTCGGCGATGCCCATGACGACCGCGCGCCGGCTGTGCCCGCAGGCGGTCGTCGTGCCGCCGGACCACGCGCGGTACCACGAGGTCTCGCGGTCGGTCATGGCCGCGCTCGGCGAGATCACCGCGCTCGTGGAGCAGGTGAGCGTCGACGAGGCTTTCCTGGACGTCAGCGGCGCGCGGCGCCGTCTCGGGCCGCCCACGCGGATCGCGGCCGCGCTGCGGCGTCGGGTCCAGGCGGACCACGGGATCACGTGCTCGGTCGGGATCGCGACCACGAAGTTCGTCGCGAAGCTCGCGTCCACGCACGCCAAGCCCGACGGCATGCTGCTCGTGCCCGCCGCGGCGACGGTGCCGTTCCTGCGCACTCTGCCGGTCGGGGCGCTGTGGGGCGTGGGCGAGCGCACGGAGGCGGTCCTCGCGCAGTGGGGCATCCGGACGGTCGCCGAGCTCGCCGACACCGACGTGGCGTCCCTGCAGACGGCGGTCGGCAAGGTGTCCGGGGCGCACCTGCACGACCTCGCGTGGGGTCGCGACCCGCGTCCCGTCCAGCCGGAGCGCTCGGAGCGGAGCATCGGCGCGGAGACGACGTTCGAGCACGACCTGCGCGACCTCGCCGCCGTGCAGGCGCGCGTGCTCGAGCTCGCCGACCGGTGCGCCGGGCGGCTCCGGCACCAGGGCCTCGTCGCCCGCACGGTGAGCGTGAAGGTCCGCACGAGCGACTTCCGGACCGTCACGCGCGCCCGCACGCTCGGCGCCCCGACGGACGTCGCGCGCGAGATCTACCTCGTCGCGCGCGAACTCGTCGCGGGGGTGGACCTGCGAGGGCTCGCGGTCCGGCTCGTGGGGGTGCGTGCGGAAGGTCTCGAGCCGCGCGCGGAGGCCGTCGTCCAGCCCACGCTCGAGGAGGCCGTGGTGGAGACGAACGCCGTCCGACGGCGCGCGGAGGAGGCCGTCGACGCCGTCCGCGGCCGTTTCGGGGTGAGATCCATCGCGATGGGGCCCGCCCGGGCCCGCTCGACTACCACCCCCGCGGATGTCGATCTATCCTGAGGGTGTCACACGACCACCGTGGAGAATCGGGGTGCTCATGCCTCTGTCTGAGTACGAGCAGCGGGTCTTGGAGCAGATGGAGCGCGCGCTCACCTCGGACGATCCGCGGTTGGCGAACACGCTCCAGGCCCCTCGACGTCGCTCTGCGCTGCGCTACGTCCTGGCCGGTGTCGGCGTCGTGGGAGGGCTGCTCCTGCTGGTGCTGGGCGCCGCGCTCTCGCAGACCTGGCTCGGCGTCATCGGCTTCGTCCTCATGTTCGCCGGCGTCGTGCTGGTCTTCCAGGCACCGCGCGCCTCCCGCAAGGGACCGGTCGGCACCGTCGAGGCCGACGGCACCGTCCGGCCGGCCGCAGCGAGCAGGACCTCGCGGAAGCCGTTCCTCAGCCGACTCGAAGAGCGCTGGGACCGTCGGCGCGAGCAGGACGGTCGCTGAGCGACCTCGCGATCCCCTCGACGGCAGCGTCGACGAGCGCCTGGAGACGCTCCGGGCTGACCGTCTCGCGCGGACGCGGGGCGTAGCGCTCCGCCTCGAGCGCCGACGCGAGGGCCGTGAGCGTCTCAGCCAGGTCCTCGTCCCCGGCATCCGCCCCGCGTCGCGCCTGCAGGGTCGCGACGACGACGGCGGGCACGCGGCGCGGCGTCGTGGACGACGGCCACCGCACGTCCAGCGCACCCAGCCGTGCCACGAGCTCGGCCCAGGCGTCCTCGGCATCCCGCAGGCTCTCCGCCTCGGTGCGTCGGCGCAGCACGAACCACAGCCCTGCGGCGAGCACCGCCGCGACGAGCAGCGCCACGCCCACGACGAGCGGCCACGAGGTGGAGTCCTCCTGCGTGCCGTCCGTCGTGCCGGCGGCCCCCGGGGCGGTGGGGGTCGGGGTCGCCGGCGCTGACGGCGCGGCCGTGGTGGCGCCCGGCGTCGGGACGTTCCCCGGGTCGGCCGGGCCGCCGGGCGTGACGGCGACCGGGGTGGCCCACGTCGGCGTCGGACCGGTCTGCTGGGCGGGCGTCGGCTCGAAGCGCACCCAGCCCTGGCCCGGGAAGTACAGCTCGGGCCACGCGTGGGAGTCGCGACCCGTGACCTGGTAGCTCGACTCGTCGACCCGCTCGCCCGGCAGGAACCCGACGCCCAGCCGCGCGGGGATGCCGAGCGTGCGGGCCATCATCGTCATCGACGTCGCGAACTGGACGCAGTAGCCCGTCCGGTCCTGGAGGAAGTCCCAGACGGCGTCGCCCGAGGTCCCCGGGGGCACCTCGGTGGAGTACGTGAACTGCGAGATGTCGCGGAAGTAGGTCTGCAGCGCGAGCGCCTGGTCGTAGCGCGTCGTCGCGCCGTCGACGACGGACGTCGCGAGGTCGCGGATGTCCTGCTCGTGCTCCGTCGCGGGCACGTCGAGGTAGTTGGGGTCGTCCGGGTCCGCGCCGCTGGCGCCGCGCAACGCGTCGGCGTCGAGCGGCCGCGGGAAGACCGTGACCTCGTAGGACGTGCCCGCGTCCGTCGGCTGCTCGCCGAGCACCTCGTCGCGCACGTCGTCGTACGCCCAGTCGCCGTCGATGCCGACGGCGCGCGGCTCGGTCGGGACGGGCAGCTTGGTGTCGCGCAGCGACTCGAGCGTGACGCGCAGCGACGTGGGGTCCCCGGTCGCGCCCGGGTCGTCGGGCCACAGGAGCTGCTCGCCGCCGTCGATGGGCGTGCCGTCGCGGTCGGCGCCGCGGCGCCAGTTGGTGCCGTCGAAGCCGGTGAGCGTGAAGACCCGCAGGGGGCCGACGCCCTCGCCGTCGGTCCGATAGCGCAGGACGACCTCGCCGGACCGCTCGGCGAGGTCGCGCCGCATGTCCAGGTCGTCGGAGAGCCGGACGGTCTGGCCGGTCGAGGAGAAGAGGCGCGACCACGACGCCGACGCCACCTCGGGGAGCGAGGCGCTCGCCGACCCGAGGCCGAGCGCGGTGACCGCCACGGCGACCGCCACGACGAGCGCGCCCGCGGCACGCAGGCCTCCGGCGGCGCGGTCCTCCGGGCGTCGCGCGGACGCCCCGCGGCGGACCGCGCGGTGCGGGTTGTCCACGGCGAGGAGGAGCACGAGGGCGGTGACCGTCACGACGAACGCGAGCGGCGGGACCTCGCCGACGATGACGAGCCCGGGCACCCACAGGGCGAGGAGCGGCAGCGCGACTCCCGCGCCGAGCTGTAACCCGCCGGCCATGAGGTCGGCGACGACGAACACCACGACCGCGCCGCCGACCGCCAGGAGCGCGATGGGCAGGCTGGGGTCGATCGGGGCGACCTCCGCGAGCGTGAGGTCGCGCGCGGTGCCCAGGCGGGACAGGACGCGGTCCACGTTGGACAGGCCGATGAGGAGCGAGAACCGGTCCGTCGGCCCGCCGTACAGCCCGAGCAGGGCCCACAGCCCGACGACGAGCCCCGCGAGCGACGGCAGGAGCGCCGCCGGCGGTGCGAGCACCTCGCCGCGCGCCGCGTGGCTCCGCTCGAGCGCCCAGCGGCTGAGGCCGGTGACGAGCGCGAGGACGACGACGACGCGCACGACCGTGCCCGTCCACCCGCCCGGCCCGACGACGCTCCCCAGCGCGTACGCCGACGCGACGACCGCGGTGGCGACGAGTGCGCTCGTCGCGAGCACGCGCAGGCCCGCGGAGTCCGAGGTTCCCGGTCGGGGTGCGGTCATCGTGAGCCTTCCGCGAGCAGGGTCCAGGCGTGCTCGAGCGACGCGGACGGGTCGACGAGCGCGGCGTGCCACCCTGTCGAGCGCAGCGCGGTGACGGTCTCGACGGCGTCGGCGTGCTCGGGGGCCCACGGGCGGGTGCTCACCACGAGCGCGCGGTGGACGCCGTCCCCGGCCATCGCGGCGACGGTGTGCCGCGCGACGGAGCCGAGCGGGCCGAGCACGGCGACGGTGATCTCGCCCGGGCGGCGGTCGCGTCGCAGCGCCTCGCAGGTCGTGACGACGGAGCGGTCGGCGTCCGCCACGACCTGGTGCCCGTGCAGGTCGACCGTGGCGTCGAGCAGGTCGGCCGGGCCCTCGCCGGACCGGTTGACGCGGAAGCCGGTGCCGGGGACCACCGCGGCGAGCGACGTTGGGACGAGGCGGACGGGGTGCCCCGCCTGGAGCAGCGACACCCCGATCGACGCCGCGCACTCGACGGCCCACTCGCCGTCGGCCAGCGCCCGCGGGCTCGACGCGGCGAGCTCCGGGTGGGGCAGGAGGCCGCGGTCGAGGAGCACCGTCACGGGCGGCAGGCCCGCGCTCTCGTCGGAGCGCACCATGAGCTGGCCGCGGCGCGCGGCGCTGACCCAGTGCACGCGGCGGGGGTCGTCACCGGCGACGTAGTCGCGCAGGACCGAGTCGTCGCTCGACGCGAGCCGGGCGCCGGAGGCCGAGCGCTCGTGCTCGCCGAACGCGCGGCTCCCGCGCACGGGCAGCTCGACGGTGCGCGGCCAGACGGCCACGGCCGTCGGGTCGCCGAGCTCCTGCGTCGCGCTGACGAGGCCGAACAGGTCGGTCCGCGTCGTGAGGAGCGGGCCGAGCGGCCACCGGCCGCGGCGCAGCGGTCGCAGGCGGTACCGCACGGCGATGTGGTCGCCGACCGTCGCGACCTGCGCGCGCAACGAGCCCTGGTCGGACAGCTCGTGCGCGGCCTGCTCGCTGATGCGCAGGCGCGCGAGCGTGGAGGCCGTCGACGACGTCGTGCGCGCCGCCGCGACGGTCAGGCGCGCGGTCGTGAGCTGGCCGCGCACGGCGGGGTTGGGCTGCACCCGGCGCGTCACGTGGAGCGCGCCGCGCCCCCGGTCGATGCGCCGGGCCGCCATCCAGCACCACGCGGCGCCCACGGCGAGGAGGCCCGCCGCGCCGAGCCCGACGAGGTCCGGCAGGCCGAGCGTGACGCCGAGCACCACGAGCGCGGCGCCCGCACCGAGGACCACGGTGCCGCGGCGGGTCGGGCGCGCGCTGGCGAGGCTCCTGGTCCTGCGCCGGAGCCGCGCGAGGAACGACGGGCCGCGCACGTCAGCGTCGCTCGGTCGCGTCCAGCGCGGGGATCGGCGTCTGCGCCACGAGGGACGCGACGACGGCCTCGGCGTCCTGGCCCGAGAGCCGTGCCTCGGTGGTGACGACGAGCCGGTGCGCGAGCACGGGCACCGCGAGGTACTGCACGTCGTCGGGGAGGACGTGGTCGCGCCCCGCCATCGCGGCCAGGGCCTTCGCCGCGCGCAGGAGCTGGAGCGTCGTGCGGGGGGAGGCGCCGAGGCGCAGGCCCGGGTGCTCGCGCGTCCCGGTGACGAGCGCCAGGACGTAGCGCTTGACGGCCGTGGACGCGTGGACCGAGCGCGCGACCTCGGCGAACCGCAGCACGTCCGCCCCGGTGGTCACCGGCCGCAGGTGCGCGAGGGGGTTGTCCGTCTCCTGGCGGTCGAGCATCCGCAGCTCGGCGTCGACGTCGGGGTACCCCACGGTCAGCCGCGCCATGAAGCGGTCGCGCTGGGCCTCGGGGAGCGGGTAGGTGCCCTCCATCTCGACCGGGTTCTGGGTCGCGACGACGAGGAACGGGCTCGGGAGCATGTGGGTCGTGCCGTCGACCGTCGTCTGGCCCTCCTCCATGCACTCCAGGAGCGCCGACTGCGTCTTGGGGGAGGCGCGGTTGATCTCGTCACCGATGACGATGTTGGAGAAGACGGGGCCGGGCCGGAACTCGAACTCGTGGTTCGCGGCGCGGTAGATGTTGACGCCGGTGAGGTCGCTCGGCAGGAGGTCGGGCGTGAACTGGATGCGGCCGACCTTGCAGTCGATCGTGCGCGCCAGCGCCTTGGCGAGCGTCGTCTTGCCGACGCCGGGGACGTCCTCGACGAGGAGGTGACCCTGTGCCAGGAGGACGGCGACGGTGACGGTCACGAGGTCCGGCCGCCCGGTGACCACGGACTCGATGCCGGAGCGGATCCGTCCGGTGGTCTCGACCAGCTCGTCGAGACCGGCGAGGCGACCTGACCCGGGCTCGTCGGAGGGCGCGACAGGGGCGATGTCGGGGAGCACGGGGACCTCCGTCGTCGGTGGCGCAGGGCCGCGGACCGGCGAGACCGCGGGTGGGAAGAGCCTAGTAGACGGGGGGAGGTCCGCCGACCCCGGCCCGTGGGCCGCCCCGACCGGCCCGTGCCCCTCCCTCTCCCTCCACGGGCACCGGGCGCCGCCGCCCAGGACCCGCCGAACGGCTCCCGGAAGCGGTCGCCGCCCGACGGCGGCCCTCGGGAGGCGGGCACGACGCGCCCTGGGGAGTCCTCCCCTCCACCGCGCTCCAGCCCGTCTGACCTGCGGAGATCCTGCGAAGACGGGTGAAACCTGGAACTTTCGCCGAGAGCGGTGGAGGGAAGTGGAGTACCGTGGAGCAGAAGGGAGCAGGAGGGGAGGTGCCAGGTGCATGTCCGGCTTCGTGGACGACGTGCTCGGCGGTTCCTCCGGCCTGCTCCTGGGCACCTTCACGCCGCGTCTGGACGACAAGGGGAGGCTCATCCTCCCCGCGAAGTTCCGGTCGCGGCTCGCACCGGGTCTCGTCATGACGCGGGGGCAGGAGCGCTGTCTGTTCCTGCTGCCGATGGACGAGTTCCGGCGCATGTACGACCAGATCCGGCAGGCGCCGGTGACGAGCAAGCAGGCCCGGGACTACCTGCGCGTCTTCCTCTCGGGGGCGAGCGACGAGATCCCGGACAAGCAGGGACGTGTCTCGATCCCCGCGCCCCTGCGGGCGTACGCGGGGCTCGACCGCGACGTCGCCGTGATCGGCGCCGGCACGCGCGTCGAGATCTGGGACGCGCAGGCGTGGGAGACGTACCTCGCGGAGCAGGAGTCGGCGTACTCCGACACCGCGGAGGAGGTGTTCCCGGACCTGCGCTTCTAGGGCCGAGCACCCCCGGCTCCGCACGGTGAGGCCTCCTCCCGCCCGGTCTGGCGCACTTCCCCGGCGCCAGAAAGGACGCGGAGGGAGACCTGACCGTACGGGGCCCGCAGCACAGCACGACCAGCAGCAGCACCGGAGCACGACGACCAGCACGGAGAGGAGGAGGACGTGACGAGCACCCCCGACGACGCCGCCGAGCGGCACGTCCCGGTCCTCCTCCAGCGCTGCGTCGACCTGCTCGCGCCCGCGCTCGGCGAGCCGGGCTCCGTGCTCGTCGACTGCACGCTCGGCATGGGCGGCCACACGGAGGCCGTCCTGGAGCAGGTGCCGACGGCGCGCGTGGTCGGCATCGACCGCGACCCCGAGGCGATCGACCGCGCGTCGCGCCGGCTCGCCCGGTTCGGCGACCGCTTCCGCGCCGTGCACGCCGTGTACGACGAGATCGAGGACGTCGTCGCGGACGTGGTCGGCGCACCGGTCCAGGGCGTGCTCATGGACCTCGGCGTCTCCTCGCTCCAGATCGACGAGACGGAGCGTGGGTTCTCCTACGCGCACGACGCCCCGCTCGACATGCGCATGGACCCGACCGTGGGCCTCACGGCCGCGGACGTGCTCAACACGTACGACGAGCGCGCGCTCACCCGGATCCTGCGCGACTACGGCGAGGAGCGGTTCGCCCAGCGGATCGCGCGGGCCGTGGTGCGCCGGCGCGAGCAGCAGCCGTGGGAGCGCAGCGCGGACCTCGTCGACCTCGTCCGCGCGTCGATCCCGGCGGCCACCCGCACGACGGGCGGCAACCCCGCCAAGCGCACGTTCCAGGCGCTGCGCATCGAGGTGAACGGCGAGCTCGAGGTCCTCGAGCGCGCGGTCCCCGCCGCGGTGGACGTGCTCGCCGTGGGCGGGCGCATCGTCGTCGAGTCGTACCACTCGCTCGAGGACCGCATCGTCAAGCGCGTGCTCGCCGCCGGCGCGACGATCAGCGCGCCCGCCGGCCTGCCGGTCGTGCCCGAGCAGGACGAGCCGTACCTGCGCCTGCTGACCCGGGGGGCCGAGGAGGCGCCGGCCGGGGAGCGCGAGACGAACCCGCGGTCCGCGTCCGTGCGCCTGCGTGCCGCCGAGCGCACCCGCCCGACACCGCCGCACCGCCGCCCGTCCGCCGCTCGCCGCTCGCCGGCGCCCGGCCACCGACCGACCGACCGACCGCACGACCCGGGGGAGACGACACGATGAGCGCACAGAGGTCGACCGCCGCCCGCCCGCTCCCGCGCCCGGCTCGGCCGGCGCCCGCACCGCGCCCGTCGCTGACCGCCCTGCCGGGCGGCGCGTCCGAGCGGGCGCTGCGCTCGCGTCTCGAGCTCGTCCGGGCGCCGCTGCAGGCGCGCTCCAAGGTCCCGTTCCTCGTCGTCTGCATGTCGATCCTCGGCGCCGCGCTCCTGTGTGCTCTCCTGGTGAACACGACGATGGCGCGCAACTCCTACGAGATGTCGGAGCTGCGCCGGGAGGTGAGCCGCGTGGCCCAGGACACGCAGAGCCTGCAGCTGCAGGTCGCCGAGCGGAAGACGGCGCTGCCGGAGACCGCACGCGGTCTCGGCATGGTCGAGGCGCAGGACCCGGCGATGGTCCGGCTGTCCGACGGCACGGTGCTCGGCGTGGCGCAGGAGGGGGCGGGGGAGTGACGCAGGGCACGGGCGCCGGGCGCACCGGCCGGTCACGACCGGCGGCGGGCACCCCGCGTCCCCGTCCCGCCACCGCGGCCTCCCGGGCCTCCTCGGGGGGCCGTCCTGCGTCCGCCGGGCGGGCCGCGGGTGCGCGCTCCGGTGGTCCTGCGCCCGCGCGCGCCGCCTCGACGGGCACCGCCGCGGGGCGCGGCACGTCCGGTCGTGCCTCGACGGCGCGCACCACGTCCGGTCGCACGTCGTCCACGCGCAGCACGTCGGGGCGCGCCCCGGTGTCGCGCGCTCCGCGCGGCGCCGGCCGCCCGCCGGCCCGTCCGGCCCGGGGGACCCGCGAGCCGGGCCGGCCCGAGCGTCGGCAGCGCTGGCTCATCGTCGTCGCGGGCGTGATCACCGCGGTGTTCATCGCGCAGCTCGTCAACGTCCAGGTGCTCCGCGGGCCCGCGCTCGCGGCCGAGGCCCAGAACGACCGCACGCGCAGCTCGACGACGATCGCGCACCGCGGCGACATCACGGACGCCGACGGCGTGGTGCTCGCGACCTCGGTGGACCGGTACACCGTCGCGGCCGACCTCCAGGCGATCGCGCGCTTCGAGCCCCGGACCGGCGACCTGGTCAACGGCGAGCCGCTCGAGGAGGGCGGCGCGGTGGGCGTCGCGAAGCTGCTCGCCCCGATCCTCGACCGGTCCGCGGTCGAGCTGGCGGCCGACCTCGTCGGCACGTCGCGGTACCTCGTCCTCGAGAAGGACGTCACCCCCGAGGTGCAGCGCCAGATCGCCGACCTGCGGCTGTCCGCGTTCGTCAGCACGACGATGACGAGCGAGCGCACCTACCCGGCGGGCACGGTCGCCGGCAACCTCGTGGGCTTCGTCAACGACGAGCAGACGGGCGGGGGCGGCATCGAGGCGTCGTACGACGACGTCCTGGCCGGGACGCCGGGCTCGCGCCGGTGCGAGGCAGGGCTCGGCGGACAGCTCATCCCGACGGGTCGGTGCGACGTCGTCGAGGCGGTGCCCGGCCTGAACGTGCGCCTCACGACCGTGCGCGACGTGCAGTGGAAGGCTCAGGACGCGATCGACCGGGCGGTGAGCGAGACCGGGGCGGAGTACGCGATCGCCGTCGTGCAGGACGTCCGCACGGGCGAGGTGCTCGCGCTCGCGGACTCGGGCACGGTGAACCCGAACGACCGCTCGACGGACGCCGTCGCCCGCCCGAGCCGCGCCGTCGCGAACGTGTTCGACCCCGGGTCGACGGGCAAGGTCATCACGATGGCCGCGGCCATCGAGGGCGGCCACGCGGACGCCGGGTCGCGGTTCGAGGTGCCCGACCGCTACACCACCCCGAACGGTCAGACGTTCAAGGACTCGCACGACCACCCCGTCGAGCGCCTGACGCTCGCGGGCATCCTCGCGGAGTCGTCGAACACGGGCACGGTCCAGGTCGGCGAGAAGATCCCCAAGCAGGTCCGCTACGACTACCTGCGGAAGTTCGGCTTCGGCCAGAAGTCCGGCCTCGGGCTGCCCGGCGAGTCGGCGGGCATCCTGCACCCGGCGGACTCGTGGGACGGCCGCACCGAGTACGCCGTGCTCTTCGGCCAGAGCGTGTCGGTCAACGCGATCCAGGCGACGAGCGTCTTCTCGACGATCGCGAACGGCGGGGTCCGCGCGACGCCGAGCATCGTCGCCGGGACGACGGACGAGCGCGGCGAGCTCGTGCCCGCGGAGCGTCCGGCGCCGGAGCGCGTCGTGTCCCAGGAGACGGCGGACACGGTGCTGCACATGATGGAGTCCGTCGTGGAGGAGGGCACCGGCTCGAGCGCCTCGGTGCCCGGCTACCGCGTCGCGGGCAAGACCGGCACCGCGGAGGCGGCGGGCGACGACGGGCGGCTGTCCGGGATCATGGCGTCGTTCATCGGCGTCGCGCCCGCGGACGACCCCCGGTTCACCGTGTCGGTCTTCCTCAAGAACCCGCACTCGTCGATCTTCGGCGGCGTCGTCGCGGCCCCGGTGTTCAGCGAGATCATGGGCTTCACCCTCGAGCACGAGGGCGTCCAGCCGAGCACCGAGCCCTACGTGCCGCTCCCGACGACGTGGTGAACCTCACCGCCCCTCTCCCGGTCCCCGGTGAAGGTCCCGTGAAGCGCGCTCCCGCCCGGGTGCAGCGCCCCGCGGGCTTGCGGGGCGGCCCGTCCCGGCACGGTAGGTTCTACACGTGACATCCCCGATCGACCGTCTTCGCCCGGCCACGACCACCCGTCGGTCGGTGGCGGACCTGGCAGCACGGTTCGGGCTCGACGTCCGTGCGGGTGGCGCGGCCGCCGCACCGGCCTCCGCCGAGGTGTGGTCGGTGGCGTCGGACGACCGCGCCGCCGACGCGGGCGACCTCTTCGTGGCGCTGCCCGGCGCCCGGGCGCACGGGGCGCGGTTCGCGCCCGCCGCCGTGGGCCGCGGCGCCCGTGCCGTCCTCACGGACGCCGAGGGCGCCGACCTGCTCGCGGACGCCGGCCTCGACGTGCCGGTGCTCGTCGCCCCCGACCCCCGCGCGCTCCTCGGCCCCGTCGCGGCCTGGGTGTACGGCGCCCCCGCGCAGGACCTCACGACGTTCGGCGTGACGGGCACGAACGGCAAGACCACGACGACGTACCTCGTCGACCACGCGCTGCGCGCGCTCGGCTGGACGGGCGGCCTCATCGGCACCGTGGAGATGCGCTCCGGCGACCGGGTGCTGCCGAGCCGCCTGACGACCCCGGAGGCGGCCGACCTCCAGGCGCTGCTCGCTGCGATGCGCGAGGACGGGGTGCGCACGCTCGCGATGGAGGTCTCGTCCCACGCGCTCGCGCTCCACCGCGTCGACGGGCTCGTCTACGACGTCGTGGGCTTCACGAACCTCAGCCAGGACCACCTCGACTTCCACGGCGACCTCCAGGAGTACTTCGAGGCCAAGGCGCTGCTGTTCACGCCCGAGCACGCGCGCCGCGGCGTCGTGGTGGTCGACGACGCGTGGGGCGAGCGCATGGTCTCGGCCGCGCGCGTCCCGGTCGCGACGCTGCGCGTGAGCTCGACCACGGGCGACGAGCAGCCCGCGGCGGACTGGACCGTGCACGACGTCGAGCCGTCGGAGGCGGGTGGCTCGGCGTTCACGCTGCGGCACCGCGACGGCCGGAGCGTGCGCACGACGACGTCGCTGCCCGGGCACTTCAACGTCGCCAACGCCGCCCTCGCCCTGGCCCTCGTGCTCGAGGCGGGCACGGACGCGCGCGACCTCGAGACGGCGCTCGCGGCGTCCGGCGGGCTCGACCCGGCGGTCCCGGGCCGTATGGAGGTCGTCTCGGAGCCACCCCACCGGCCGCGCGTCGTCGTCGACTTCGCCCACAACCCGGACGCCCTCGCCCTCGCGCTCGACGCGCTGCGGCCCACCACGCCGGGCAAGCTCGTGGTCGTGTTCGGCGCGACCGGCGACCGGGACCGCGGCAAGCGGCCCACGATGGGCGGCGTCGCGGTCGAGGGCGCCGACGTCGTGGTCGTGACCGACGACGACCCGCACGGCGAGGACCCGGCCGCGATCCGCGCGGAGGTGCTGCCCGGCGCCCACGCGGCGCGCGAGGCCACGGCCGCCGCACCCGAGCCGCGCGACGTCGTCGTGCTCGAGGTCGCGCCCCGCGCCCGGGCGATCCGCGAGGCGATCCTCGCCGCGGGCCCGGACGACACGGTGCTCGTCGCGGGCCGCGGCCACGAGGTGTGGCAGGAGATCGCCGGCGTCGACCACCCCCTGGACGACCGCGTCGAGGCGCGGGCCGCGCTCGAGGAGCGCCCCGCGACGACGCCGCCCCACGACACCCCCGACCTGAAGGAGCACCACGCATGATCGAGCTCACTGCGGCGCAGGTGGCCGCAGCGACCGGCGGACGCCTGTCCGCCGACCCGGAGGTCCGGGTCGGGGGGCCCGTCGTCGTCGACTCGCGCCGGGTCGCGCCGGGGTCGCTCTTCGTGGCGCTGCCGGGCGAGCACGTCGACGGTCACGACTACGCCGCCGGTGCCGTCGAGGCGGGCGCGACGCTCGTCCTCGCCGCGCGCGAGCTCGACGTGCCGTGCGTCGTCGTGGACGACGTCCAGGCCGCGCTCGGCGAGCTGGCCCGCCACGTGCTCGCGACGCTGCGCGAGCGCGGAGACCTGCGCGTGGTCGGCGTCACGGGTTCCGTGGGCAAGACCACGACGAAGGACCTGCTCGGCCAGCTCCTGCGCCCCGAGGGCCCCACCGTGGTGCCGCGCGGGTCGTTCAACAACGAGATCGGCCTGCCGCTCACGGTGCTGGAGGCCGACGAGTCCACGCGCTTCCTCGTGCTCGAGATGGGCGCGAGCGGCGTGGGCCACCTCACCTACCTCACGCGCATCGCGCCCCCGGACGTCTCGGTCGTGCTCGTCGTGGGCAGCGCCCACCTCGGCGAGTTCGGCGGGATCGAGGCCGTGGCGCGCGCCAAGTCCGAGATCGTCACGGGCCTCGCGCCCGGCGGCGTCGCCGTGCTCAACGCCGACGACCTGCGGGTCGCGGCGATGGCCGACGTCGCGCCGGGGGAGGTCGTCACGTTCGGGACGATCCCCGCGGCGGACGTGCGCGCGGAGGACCTGGGCATCGACCGCACGGGCCGGGCGTCCTTCACGCTGCGCGTGCGCCCCGGCGCGTCGGGCGACGCGACGCGCGGCGAGGGCACGAGCGCGCGCGTGACCCTCGGCCTCGTCGGCGAGCACCACGTGACGAACGCGCTCGCGGCCGCGACGGCCGCGCTGCGCCTCGGCGTCGCGCTGCCCGACGTCGTGGCCCGGCTGTCCGACGCGCGTGCCCTGAGCCCGCACCGGATGCAGGTCACCGAGCGTCCCGACGGCATCACGGTGATCGACGACTCCTACAACGCCAACCCGGACTCGATGCGCGCCGCGCTCAAGGCGCTCGCCGTCATGGCGGGGCGCGACCGGCGGTCCGTCGCGGTGCTCGGCGAGATGCTGGAGCTCGGCGAGGACTCGCGCGTCGCGCACGACGACATCGGCCGGCTCGTGGTCCGATTGAACGTCAAGCTGCTCGTCGTGGTCGGCGAGGGTGCCGGCGGGATCCACGACGGTGCGACCCAGGAGGGGTCGTGGGGCGACGAGACGCGCTTCGTCCCCGACGTCGAGGCGGCGTCCGCGCTGCTGCGCGACGAGCTGCAGGAGGGGGACGTCGTGCTCGTGAAGGCCTCGAACGGGTCCGGGCTGTGGCGGCTCGGCGACGAGCTGGCGGCCGCGGGCGCCGGTGCGGCAGGAGGTGAACGCGCGTGATCGCGATCATCGTCGCGGCGGGCGTCTCCCTGCTCGTCGCGCTCTTCGGGACGCCGCTGTTCATCCGGTTCCTCGTGCACCGCAACTACGGGCAGTTCGTCCGCCAGGACGGCCCGACGGCGCACTTCACCAAGCGCGGGACGCCCACGATGGGCGGGGTCGTCATCATCGGCGCCACGCTGCTCGGCTGGGCGATGTCGTACGTCGTCTCGGGGCGGTTCCCGAGCGTGTCCGCCCTGCTCGTCCTGTTCCTCATGACGGGGCTCGGGATCGTCGGCTTCCTCGACGACTTCACGAAGATCCGCAAGCAGCGCAGCCTCGGGCTCACGGCCCGCGCGAAGATCATCGGCCAGGGCGCGGTCGGGATCGCGTTCGCGGTGCTCGCGCTGCAGTTCCCCAACGAGCACGGCCGCACGCCGGCGTCGACGCGCATCTCCTTCCTGCGCGACACGAACCTCGACCTCGCGTTCGCGGGCGTCACGGTCGGGCTGATCCTGTTCGTGCTCTGGGCCAACTTCCTCATCACCGCGTGGTCGAACGCGGTCAACCTCACCGACGGTCTCGACGGGCTCGCGACGGGCGTCTCGCTCATCGTGTTCGGCTCGTACGTGCTCGTGGGCATCTGGCAGCTCAACCAGACCTGCCAGCGCCTCGCGTCGGCCGGGCCGAGCTGCTACGAGACGCGCGACCCGCAGGACCTCGCGATCGTGGCCGCCGCGATCGTGGGCGCGTGCTTCGGGTTCCTGTGGTGGAACGCGAGCCCCGCGAAGATCTTCATGGGCGACACGGGCTCGCTCGCGCTCGGCGGCGCGCTCGCCGGCCTGTCGATCCTCACGCGCACCGAGTTCCTCGCGCTCATCATCGGCGGCCTCTTCGTCATCATCGTGCTCTCCGACGTCATCCAGATCGGGTTCTTCAAGATGACCGGGCGGCGCGTGTTCAAGATGGCGCCGCTGCACCACCACTTCGAGCTGTCCGGGTGGGGCGAGGTCACGATCGTCATCCGCTTCTGGCTCATCGCCGGGCTGTTCGCGGCGCTGGGCATCGGGATCTTCTACGCCGAGTGGGTGGTCGGCTAGTGGCACGCGACCCCCACGACCTCGCCGTCCCGCTCGAGCGTGCGCGCGTCGTCGTCGCCGGCCTCGGGGTGTCCGGGCGCGCCGCCGCGGCGGCGCTCCGCCCGCGCGCGGCGTCGGTCGTCACGCTCGACGACGGCGCCGCCGATGCCGACCTGCACGACGCGGCGGACGTGGACCTCGGGGCGACGGACCTCGTCGTCGTCTCGCCGGGCTGGCGCCCGAGCCACCCGCTGCTCGTGGCCGCCGCGGAGCGCGGCGTGCCGGTGTGGAGCGAGGTCGAGCTCGCGTGGCGCCTGCGCGTCGCCGGACCGTCGGGGCGGCCCGCGCCCTGGCTCGCCGTCACCGGGACGAACGGCAAGACGACGACGGTCGAGATGCTCGAGACGATCCTGCGGACCGCGGGCCTGCGGACGGCGGCGGTCGGCAACGTCGGGACGCCCGTCGTCGAGGCCGCGCTCGACCCGACGCTCGAGGTGCTCGCGGTCGAGCTGTCGAGCTTCCAGCTCCACTTCACGCACACCACGTCCCCCGAGGCGGGCGCCGTCCTCAACGTCGCCCCCGACCACCTCGACTGGCACGGCGGGATCGACGCCTACGCGGCCGACAAGGGCCGCGTCTTCGAGGACGCCCGGGTCGCGTGCGTCTACAACGTCGCGGACCCCCGCACCGAGGCGCTCGTGCGCGAGGCGGACGTCGTCGAGGGGGCCCGGGCCGTCGGCTTCACGCTCGGCGCCCCGGCGCGCGGCCAGCTCGGCGTCATCGAGGACGTGCTCGTCGACCGCGCGTTCCACGCGCCCGCGGACGCGCCGGACCGGCACACGCACGCCGCCGAGCTCGCGACGCTCGGCGACCTGGCGCACCTCGCGGGCGCCGACGGCGTCGTGCCCGCCCACGTCGTGGCGAACGCGCTCGCCGCGGCCGCCCTCGCACGGGCGCACGGCGTCCCGGCCGTCGCCGTCCGCGACGGGCTGCGCGCGTTCCGCACGGGGTCGCACCGCATCGAGCAGGTCGCCTCGGTCGACGGCGTCGCCTACGTCGACGACTCCAAGGCGACCAACGCGCACGCCGCGTCCGCGTCCCTCGCCGCGTTCGCGCCCGGGACCGTCGTGTGGGTCGCGGGCGGCCTCGCGAAGGGAGCGTCGTTCGACGAGCTCGTCGCGGCGCGCGCCGACCGGCTGCGCGCCGTCGTGCTCATCGGCGTCGACGCCGAGCCGTTCGCCGGTGCGCTCGCCCGACACGCGCCCGATATCCCCGTCGTGCGCGTGGATCCTGGCGACACTGGGACCGTGATGCCCCGCGCCGTCGACTCCGCCCGCCGCCTCGCCCAGGCCGGCGACACGGTGCTGCTCGCGCCCGCCGGCGCGTCGATGGACCAGTTCCGCTCGTACGCCGCCCGCGGCGACGCGTTCGCCGAGGCGGCGCGCGCCCTGCGCCCCGACCACGGGTAGGCCGGGAAGCCCATGACCCAGACCGCGAACGGGCGAGGCGCGCCCTCGACGCGCACCGTCCCCCGGGCCGGCACGAGCCGGACGGTGCCGCGGGGCCGGGCGACGACCCGCGAGCCGCGACGCCCGCGGCCCGAGCCCGCCGAGCGCCCGTGGCTCGGCCAGTGGAACAGCACGGTGACGAGCTACTACCTGCTCGTCGGCGCGACGGCGCTGCTCGCGATCATCGGTCTCGTCATGGTGTTCTCCAGCTCGGCGGTCACGCAGATCGCCGCGGGCAAGTCGCCGTTCGGGGCGTTCCTCGACCAGGCGAAGTTCGCCCTCATGGGCCTGCCCGTCCTGCTCGTCGCCACGCGCGTGCCGGTCGACTGGTACAAGCGGCTCGCATGGCCCGCGCTCTTCGTGGCTCTCGGGCTGCAGATGCTCGTGTTCACGCCGCTCGCGAAGAACGTCAACGGCAACACGGGCTGGATCGACCTCGGGCTCTTCACGTTCCAGCCGGCCGAGGTCGCGAAGCTCGCGCTCGCGCTGTGGCTCGGTGTCGTGCTCGGGCGCAAGCAGCGGATGCTCGGGCAGTGGCGGCACGTGCTGATCCCCGCGGTCCCCGTCGCGGTCGCGGTCGTGGGCCTCGTGCTCGCGGGTCACGACCTCGGCACGGCGCTCGTCGTCATGGCGATCATCGCGGGTGCGTTCTTCGTCTCGGGGGCCGACGGGCGCCTGCTCGCCCTCGGGGCGGGCGGTGCCGCGTTCGTCGTCGGGTACGTCTTCATCCTCAACCAGTCGGGCGGCGACCGGCTCTCGCGCATCATGGCGACGTACCGCGAGTGCACCGACACCCTCGGCGAGTGCTACCAGTCGATGCACGGCCTCTACGCGCTCGGCACGGGCGGGCTCACGGGCGTCGGTCTCGGGGCGAGCCGCGAGAAGTGGTCGTACCTGCCGGAGGCGCACAACGACTTCATCTTCGCCGTGATCGGCGAGGAGCTCGGGCTGCTCGGCACGCTCCTGGTGCTGGGGCTGTTCGTCATCGTCGGCGTCGCCACGAGCCGGATCGTGCGCCGCCACCCCGACCCCTTCGTGAAGATCACGACGGCCGGGATCGCGTGCTGGATCGTCGGCCAGGCGTTCATCAACATCGGCGTCGTCATCGGGCTCCTGCCCGTGATCGGCGTCCCGCTGCCGCTCGTCTCGGCGGGCGGCTCCGCGCTCATCATGACGATGGCCGCGCTCGGCGTGCTCATCTCGTTCGCGCGCTCGGAACCGGGCGCGGCCGAGGCGCTCGCCGCGCGGGGGAGCGTCGTGCGGCGCTCGCTCGCCGTCGTCGGCCGGGCGGCGCGCCCCCGGCGCCGGACCGCGCGATGACCTTCCCGGCCGTCGCAGCCGCTCCGGGCGCGACGCCGGACCCGTGGGGCGCCCCGCGCCCCGCACGACAGACCTCCGCACGACGGACAGGACGCGGCACCTGCCGCAGGGAAGGACGACGAGGTACGTGACGACGATCGGTTCGGTGGTGCTCGCAGGCGGCGGGACGGCGGGGCACGTGAACCCGCTCCTCGCGGTGGCGGACGAGCTCCGGGCGCGTGAGCCCGGCGTGGTGGTGACCGCGCTCGGGGTCGCGGGCGGCCTCGAGGACGACCTGGTCCCCGCCCGGGGCTACCCGCTGCGGCACGTGCCGCGCGTCCCGCTCCCGCGCCGCCCCAGCGCGGAGTGGGTCAACCTCCCGGGACGCCTCAAGTCCGCCGTGGACGCGGCGGGCGCCGTCATCGACGAGACCGGCGCGCGCGTCGTCGTCGGCTTCGGGGGCTACGTCTCCACGCCCGCGTACCTCGCCGCGCGCCGTCGCGACGTCCCGGTCGTGATCCACGAGCAGAACGCGCGCCCCGGCCTGGCGAACCGCCTCGGTGCCCGGTGGGCCGCGCGCGTCGGCGTGACGTTCGAGGGCACGCCGCTCAAGGGCGGCGTCGTCACCGGGCTGCCGCTGCGCCGCGAGATCCAGGACCTCGTGGCCGCGCGGGCGTCGGACGCCGCCGGGGTGCGCGCGGACGCCGCGGCGCGCCTCGGCCTCGACCCCCGCGCGCGCACGCTCGTGGTCACGGGCGGCTCGCTGGGGGCGCAGAGCCTCAACGAGGCGGTCTCCGGTGCCGCCGGCGCGCTCCTGGGGGCGGGCACGCAGATCCTCCACCTGACCGGCAAGGGCAAGGACGGCGCGGTGCGCGAGGCGGCGGCCGGCGCCGTCGCGGGCCACCCCGGCGCGCGCTACGACGTGCGCGAGTACCTCGCCGAGATGCAGCTCGCGCTCGCGGTCGCGGACCTCGTCGTGTGCCGCGCGGGCGCGGGCACGGTGGGCGAGCTCGCGGCGCTGGGCATCCCGGCCGTCTATGTGCCGCTGCCCATCGGCAACGGGGAGCAGCGGCTCAACGCCGGCCCCGTCGTCGCCGCGGGTGGCGGCCTGCTCGTCGACGACGCGCAGCTCGACGCGGCGTGGGTCGCGCGCGAGGTCCCGGCGCTGCTCGGTGACCCGGGCCGGCTCGACGCGATGGCGGCGGCCGCCGCGGGCGCGGGCGTGCGCGACGGCGCCGCGCGGGTCGCGGACCTCGTCGCCGAGGCCGTCGCCGGTGCGTCGGGGGCACGGGCGTGACGGCGGCGTCGGGCGAGGGCCCGCTCGCGCTCGAGGCGCTCGGCACGGTCCACCTCGTCGGCGTCGGCGGCGCGGGGATGTCCGTCGTCGCCCGTCTCCTCGCCGCGCACGGCGTGCCCGTCCAGGGCTCCGACGCGCGCGAGGGCGACGCGCTCGCCGCCCTGCGCTCCGACGGCGTCCGGGTGTGGGTGGGGCACGACGCCGCGCACGTCGCCGGCGCGGACACCGTCGTGGTGTCGAGCGCGGTGCGCGAGACGAACCCCGAGCTCGCGGCGGCGCGCGCGGCGGGGCTGCGCGTGCTGCACCGTTCGCAGGCGCTGGCCTCGCTCATGGCGCGCGGCCGGTCCGTCGCCGTGGCGGGCGCGCACGGCAAGACCACGACGTCCGCGATGATCGCGACCGTCCTGCGCGGCGCGGGCCTCGACCCGTCGTTCGCGATCGGCGGCACGGTGCTCACCGAGGACGGCCCCGTCGCGGGCGGCCACCTCGGGTCGGACGTCCTCGTCGCCGAGGCCGACGAGTCGGACGGGTCGTTCCTCAACTACGCCCCCGACGTCGCCGTCGTCACCAACGTGGAGCCGGACCACCTCGACCACTACGGGTCCCGTGCCGCGTTCGAGCAGGCGTTCGTCGACTTCGCCGCGCGGATCGTCCCGGGCGGGACGCTCGTCGCGTGCGCCGACGACGCGGGGGCGCGCGCGCTCGCGTCGTCGCACGCCCGGGCCGGGGGAGCGGTGGTCACGTACGGCACGTCCGCGGACGCCGACGTGCGCGTCGCGGACGTGGCCCCCACCGACGAGGTGGGCCGACCCGGGGTGCGGGCGTCGCTCACGGGCACGGTCGGTGCGGCGCGCCTCGACGGGCTCGAGCTGCTGCTGCGCGTGCCGGGGCACCACAACGCGCTCAACGCGACCGCGGCCGTCGTGACGGCGGTCGTGCTCGGCGTCGACCCGGCGGCGGCGGTCGCGGCCGCACACGGCTTCCTCGGCACCGGCCGTCGTTTCGAGGCCCGCGGCCAGGCGGGCGGCGTGCGCGTCGTCGACGACTACGCGCACCACCCGACCGAGGTGGCCGCGCTGCTCGCCGCCGCCCGGCCCGTCGCGGCCGGCGGCCGGGTGCTCGTGCTGTTCCAGCCGCATCTGTACTCGCGCACCGCGACCTTCGCGCGCGAGTTCGCGGACGCGCTCGCCGGCGCGGACGAGGTCGTGGTCACGGGCGTCTACGCGGCGCGCGAGGAGCCGGACCCGGCCGTGAGCGCGCGCACGATCACCGACCTGGTCGACGCTCCCGGCGTGGTCGTCGCCGCGGTCGAGGACCGCGTCGAGGCGGCCCACCGCGTCGCGGACGCCGCCCGCCCGGGCGACCTCGTGCTCACCGTCGGGGCGGGGGACGTCACGGAGCTGGGCGCCGTCGTCCTCGAGCGCCTCGGCGCGCGTCGCGACGGTGCCCCGGCGCCCGGAGGAGGCGAGGCCTGATGCGTCCGCCGCCCCAGCCTCGTCCCGCCGCGCCGCGGCCGGGCCGGTCGGGCGCGGGCGAGCGGGCCGGACGGTCTGCGGCCCCGGGCCCCGCGAAGCCGGCCTCGAGCTCCGCGAAGCCGGCCCCGCCCGCCAGCGCGCGCCGTGCGCCGGTCGAGGACACGCCGACGCGACCGGTGCGCCGCGTCGCGGCGCCGGGCTCCGAGCTCGTGCGCTCGTCGGGCGACCGACCCGGCACCGGTCGTCCTGCGGCCGCGCGCGGTGGCGGCGGCCGGGCCACGGGCACGACGACGTCCGTACCGCGCGGCGCGTCGGCCGCCCCGATCGGGGTCGTCTCGCACGGCATGGCCGAGCGGCTCGCGGAGCGCGACGCGATGCGCCGCCACCGGGTCCGCACGCGCGTCCTCGGCTGGGTCGCGGCGCTCCTCGTCGTCGCCGGTCTCGCGTGGGTGGCGTTCTTCTCGCCCGTGCTCGGCCTCGACCTCGACAAGGTCACGGTCTCCGGCGAGGGCACGGTGATCGACCCGCAGCAGGTCCGCGACGTGGTCGCCGCCGCGGACGGCGTGCCGCTGCCGCGGCTCGACACGGTCGCGCTGCGCGAGCAGGTGCTCGACCTCAACGGCGTGCGCGACGTCGAGATCCGGCGTGCATGGCCCTCGGGGCTCGCCGTGCTCCTCGAGTCGCGCGAGCCCGTCGTGGCGGTGCCCGTGGACGACGGCTTCGCGCTGCTCGACGCCGACGGCGTCCACGTGCGCACGGACCCGGTCGTGCCCGAGGGGCTGCCGGAGATCGACGCGCCGCTCGACGACCAGGGGGCGCGGGCGCTCGACGCCGCGCTCGTGCTGCTCAACGCGCTCCCGGCGGACCTCCACGCGCAGGTCGCGGAGGTCTCGGCGCCGACGCGCGACGCGGTCCGCATGACGCTGCGGGACGGCGTCGTCGTCGAGTGGGGGAGCTCCGAGGAGGCGGCGCTGAAGGTGCGCGTCCTGCAGACGCTCCGGGCCGTCCCGGAGAACGCGGGGGTCACCGTGTACGACGTCTCGGCCCCCCGGCTCCCGGTGACGCGGTGAATGCGCGCGTGGCGATCCCCGACACGCGCGAGACGGTCGTTGATGATGGGCACGTCGACACCTACGGTCGACCCATGAACGACCTGACATAACTATAACCCTCTACTTGAGGGTGAAGGTTCAGGGCTGACCGATCGAGAGGCATTGACGTGGCAACTCCGCAGAACTACCTAGCAGTGATCAAGGTGGTCGGCATCGGCGGTGGGGGCGTGAACGCCGTCAACCGGATGATCGAGGTCGGCCTCAAGGGTGTCGAGTTCATCGCCATCAACACGGACGCCCAGGCGCTCCTCATGTCCGACGCGGACGTCAAGCTCGACGTCGGCCGCGAGCTCACGCGCGGTCTCGGCGCCGGCGCCGACCCGGAGGTCGGCAAGAAGGCGGCCGAGGACCACGCCGAGGAGATCGAGGACGTGCTGCGCGGCGCGGACATGGTCTTCGTCACGGCAGGCGAGGGCGGCGGCACCGGCACGGGCGGCGCACCGGTCGTCGCCCGCATCGCGCGCTCGCTCGGCGCGCTGACCGTCGGCGTCGTGACGCGGCCCTTCACGTTCGAGGGCCGCCGCCGCTCGGTCCAGGCGGACCAGGGCATCGAGAACCTGCGCAACGAGGTCGACACCCTTATCGTCATCCCGAACGACCGCCTCCTGTCGATGTCGGACCGCAACGTCAGCGCGCTGCAGGCGTTCCACCAGGCCGACCAGGTGCTGCTGTCCGGTGTCCAGGGCATCACCGACCTCATCACGACCCCCGGTCTCATCAACCTCGACTTCGCGGACGTCAAGTCCGTCATGCAGGGCGCGGGCAGCGCCCTCATGGGCATCGGCAACGCGCGGGGCGACGACCGCGCGGTCCAGGCCGCCGAGATGGCGATCTCGTCGCCGCTCCTCGAGGCGAGCATCGACGGCGCCCACGGCGTGCTGCTCTCCATCCAGGGTGGTTCCGACCTCGGCCTGTTCGAGATCAACGAGGCGGCGCGCCTGGTCCACGAGGCAGCGCACACCGAGGCGAACATCATCTTCGGCGCCGTGATCGACGACGCGCTGGGCGACGAGGTCCGTGTCACCGTCATCGCGGCCGGCTTCGACGGCGGCGCCCCGCAGGTGCGGGGCGACGCGCGGGCGCTCGGCCAGGTGGCCGGAGCGCAGCGTCCCGCGACGAGCGCGATCCCGGTCGTGCCCGCCGCGCGGGCCGTGCCGCCGGCACCGACGACGGGCGCGCACACGCTGCCGCGGCCGGTCGTGCCGATCCAGCCGGAGGCCGACGACGTCCCCGTCACGCTCGACGGCGGTCACGGCCCGGTGCCGGTGCAGCCGGTCGCCCCCGCGCCGTTCACCGTGGTCGGTTCCGGCGACGCCGGGAACCACAACGCGGAGGCCGTGCCGGGCGGTCAGAACGAGGGCGTCGACGTGCCCCCGCGGATCTTCGACGAGGAGCCCCCGCGCCGCAAGGTCGAGGAGCTCGACGTGCCCGACTTCCTCAAGTGACGGTGCGCGACCGCGTGGCGCGGTGCGGGGCCGTGTGAGCGCCGGGACCGTGCAGGACGGGAGGGGTGGTGCCGACGGCGCCGCCCCTCCCGTCGTGCTCGAGGTGGACCTCGGGCCGGGGGCGCGCGCCGGCTTCACGACGCGCGACGGCGGGCTCTCGCCGGCGCCGTGGGACACGCTCAACCTCGGCCTGAACGTGACCGACGACGCCGACCGGGTGCGCGCCAACCGTGCACGCGCGGCCGCGTGGCTCGGCGTCCCGGCGTCCTTCGCGACGCAGGTGCACGGCACCCGCGTCGCGACGGTGGAGCCGGTCGCGCGCGGTGCGGACCCCGTCGACACGGTGGGGGAGGCGGACGCCCTCGTCGCCCCGTCCCGCGGCACGGGCCTGGGCGTCCTCGTGGCCGACTGCGTGCCCGTCCTCCTCGCGGACGCCGAGGCGGGCGTCGTCGGCGTCGCGCACGCCGGGCGCCGCGGCCTCGCGCACGGGGTGGTCGACGCGGCGCTGGCCGCCCTCGTCGCCGCCGGCGCGCGGGTCGACCGGGTGCGGGCCGCCGTCGGGCCGAGCGCGTGCGGGCGGTGCTACGAGGTGCCCGCGTGGATGCGCGACGACGTCGCGCTCGCGCGTCCGGCCACGTGGTCGACGACGTCCTGGGGGACGCCGGCGCTCGACCTGCCCGCCGGGGTCGTCGCCGACCTCGTCGCGGCGGGCGTGGCGGACGTCGTGCGCGTCCCGGCGTGCACGATCGAGGACGAGCGGTTCTTCTCGCACCGTCGGGCGGCGCGCCGCGGCACGACGACCGGCCGGTTCGCCGGGCTCGTGGCGCTCACCGGCACCTGAGCGGGCTCGGTCCGACCTCCGCACGAGGTTGCGCACGCCGGGCGTGTCGTCCGGGGCTCGCCGCGCACCCTCGGTTAGCGTGAACGCACCGGTCCGACGGCCGGTGGACCGAGGATCGATCGAGGACGGAGCAAGGCCCATGGCGGGAGCGCTGCGCAAGACCATGCTGTATCTGGGCCTCGCTGATGATCGCGGCGAGGACGAGCAGGACGAGTACGTCGACGAGCTCGACGAGACGGGGGCGGACGTGGCGCACGACTACCAGGCACCGGTGACGCCGCTGCACCGCGCGCTCGGGCCGCGCGAGGTGCCGCAGACGAGCATGTCGGCGGCCGAGCTGCGGCGGATCACGACCGTGCACCCGCGGTCGTACAACGACGCGCGCGTGATCGGCGAGGCGTTCCGCGGCGGCACCCCCGTGATCATGAACCTCTCGGACATGGACGACGCGGACGCGAAGCGCCTCGTCGACTTCTCCGCGGGCCTCATCTTCGGGCTGCACGGGGCCATCGAGCGCGTCACCAACAAGGTGTTCCTGCTCTCGCCCGAGCACGTCGAGATCACCGGCGAGGAGCAGGCCGCCGCGCCGGCCCCCGGTCGCGCGGGCTTCTACAACCAGAGCTGAGCGTGCGCGCGGCGCGGTGCACCCGCCGAGCACGCGCCGCACGCACGGAGGGACGGGCGCGGTGACGCGCCCGTCCCTCCTGCGCGTCCGCCCTGGGCGTAGCGCGTGTCCCCGGCGGGGCCGGGGGCGGTGCGTCTGGCACAGTTGACCCGTGATCTGGGACCTCATCACAGGCATCGTCGGATTCCTGCTCTGGCTCTACCTGCTGCTGCTCATCGGTCGGCTCGTGTTCGACTGGGTGCAGTTCTTCGCGCGCGACTGGAGGCCCCGGGGGGTCCTGCTGGTGCTCGCCGAGGTGATCTACTCGGCGACGGACCCGCCCCTGCGCGCGCTGCGCCGACTCATCCCGCCGCTCTCGCTGGGTCAGGTGCGCCTCGACCTCGCGTTCATCATCCTGTTCTTCGCGGTGACGATCGCGGCGCAGATCGTGTCCTCGCTCTGAGACGCACGTCACCCGATCGGGGTATCCGGACGGCCCGGACCAGGCCGCTACGTCCGGTTCGCCCCGACCCCCACCGCACGCCCGCGCACGCTGCACGCCGTCGGCACGGTTCCGACGGCGCGCGACGGCGCGGCTGCACCCGCCCCTGAGGGCAATGTCCGCTACTTTGGAGTCTGGTGATCGCGAGGTCGCCCGGACCGACACGCAAACGCTATGAGGTGAACCGATGGCACTGCTCACTGCAGAGGACATCCTGAACAAGAAGTTCTCGGCGACGAAGTTCCGCGAGGGCTACGACGTCGAAGAGGTCGACGACTTCTTGGACGAGGTGGTGAGGACCCTCAACTCCGTGCAGGAGGAGAACGAGGACCTCAAGGCGAAGCTCGCTGCGGCGGAGCGTCGTCTCGCCGAGCTCAGCCGGGCCGACGCGTCCAGCGCTGCGGTGCAGCCCCCCGTCGTCGAGACGCCGAAGGCGCCCGAGCCGGAGCCGGAGCCCGTGCGCCCCGCCCCGATCTCGCAGGCCGTCGTCACGAAGAACGCGGCGGAGCCCGAGTCGGCGACGGGCATGCTCCAGCTGGCCCAGAAGCTGCACGACGACTACGTGCGCTCCGGCCAGGAGGAGGGCGACCGCCTCATCGCGGAGGCCAAGGAGGAGGGCTCGCGCATCGTGCGCGAGGCCGAGGAGACCTCGCACCGTACGCTCTCGCAGCTCGAGCAGGAGCGTTCGCTCCTCGAGCGCAAGATCGACGAGCTGCGGATCTTCGAGCGCGACTACCGCACGCGTCTCAAGAGCTACCTGCAGAACCTGCTGGGCGACCTGGACAACCGGGGCAGCGCCCTCCCGCCGCGCAGCAACGTCGGCGGGGCGAGCCGCACGAGCGACCTGGCTCCCGGCATCTAGCACCTGCGTCGACCGTCCGGCAGCGGCCGGTACGCCACGCACCTGCGCCTTCTCTCCCGCCTCGGCGGACCGGCGTGGTGTGTTGTGCGTACCGGCCGCTGCGTCTACTCTCGCGTGACTCGAACTTGGAGGGGCGACATGACCAAGCTCACCACCGCGGCCCGTTCGGCCGTGCGCGACCGTTTCCCGAACCTCGCGAAGGACGTCAAGTCCTTCCCCGTGCGCGACGGGGAGGAGCCCTGGACCCTGCGGGAGGCCGAGGAGCTCGCCGCGGAGCTGCTGGCCGAGAAGGAGCGGCTGGAGGGGGAGCTCGCCGTCGCGGACGAGGAGCTGTCGAACCTCCTGCGACACTCCGGTGACGGTGCCGGCGACGACCAGGCCGACTCCGGGTCCAGCGCCCTCGAGCGAGAGCAGGAGCTGACGCTCGTCAACAACGTGCGCGACCTCCTCGCGCAGACGTCGCACGCGCTCGACCGCATCGCGGCCGGCACGTACGCGACGTGCGAGGAGACCGGGCTGCCGATCGGCAAGGCGCGCCTGCAGGCGTTCCCGCGCGCGAACCTCTCCGTCGAGGCCAAGCAGCGCGCCGAGCGGCGCTGAGCACCGGGCCGTCGCGGGGCCGCGTCGACCGGGGCGACGACGTGGCAGACTTGCCGCCGATGTCCACCTCTGCGCGCCCCGAGCCCACCGACCCCGCCGACGCCTCCCCGCAGGCGCCCGCCGACCCCTCCGCAGGAGCCGTCCGGCGCGGTCCGCGGCGCGTCCTCGTCGTGTGGACCGTCGTCCTCGCCGTCCTCGTCCTCGTGCTCGACCAGCTCACCAAGTGGTGGGCGGAGTCGAGCCTCACGCTGGGCGACGACACGATCCCGCTCGTGGGGTCGCTGCTCGGCCTGCGGCTCATCTACAACCCGGGCGCGGCGCTCTCCATCGCGACGGGCATGACGTGGCTCCTGACCATCGTCGTGGTCGCGGTCGTGGTCGTCATCGTGCGCATGGTGAGCCGCATCGGCTCGCGCGCGTGGGCCGTCGCGCTGGGCCTCCTGCTGGGCGGCGCGCTCGGGAACCTCGTCGACCGCTTCTTCCGGGAGCCCGGCTTCGCGCGCGGGCACGTCGTCGACTTCATCGCCTACGCGAACTGGTTCGTGGGCAACGTCGCGGACATCGCGATCGTGGCCGCGGCCGTGATGATCGCCGTCCTGTCGGTGCTCGGCATCGGGCTGGACGGGACGCGCCACGGCGGCGACGAGGCGGACCCCGGGACGAGCGCCGACGACGCCGTCGAGCCGACGTCCGGGCCCGCACCCGAGCCGACCGCCACGCGGACCGACGACGAGGGGGCGCGGTGAGCCTCCGGTCGCTCCCGGTGCCCGACGGCCTCGCGGGCGAGCGGGTCGACGCCGGGCTGTCCCGGCTCCTCGGCCTCTCGCGGACGCGGGCCGCCGAGCTCGCCGCGGGCGGTGCCGTCCGCCTCGACGGGCGCGAGGTCGGCAAGTCCGACCGGCTCGTCCCGGGAGGGTGGCTCGAGGTCGACGTGCCCGACGCCGCGCCCGCCGTCGAGGTCGTCGCGGAACCCGTGCCGGGCATGGGCATCGTGCACGACGACGACGACCTGGTGGTCGTCGACAAGCCCGTCGGGGTCGCGGCCCACCCGTCGCCGGGCTGGACGGGCCCGACCGTCGTCGGCGCCCTCGCGGCCGCGGGGTACCGGATCTCGACGTCGGGCGCCGCGGAGCGGCAGGGCATCGTGCACCGCCTCGACGCCGGGACCTCGGGACTCATGGTCGTCGCGAAGAGCGAGGTCGCGTACACCGCGCTCAAGCGCGCCTTCAAGGAGCGCACGGTCGAGAAGGTCTACCACGCGCTCGTCCAGGGCCACCCCGAGCCCACGACCGGGACGATCGACGCGCCGATCGGGCGGCACCCCAGCGCGGACTGGAAGTTCGCCGTCACGGCGGAGGGCAAGCCCTCGGTCACGCACTACGAGGTCCTCGAGATGCTGCCCGCCGCGTCCCTCGTCGAGGTGCACCTCGAGACGGGACGCACGCACCAGATCCGGGTGCACTTCTCCGCGCTGCGGCACCCGTGCGTCGGCGACCTCACGTACGGTGCCGACCCGGTGCTGGCCTCGCGCGTGTCCCTGACGCGCCAGTGGCTGCACGCGATGCGCCTCGGGTTCGAGCACCCCACGACCGGGCAGTGGCTCGAGCTGACGAGCGAGTACCCGGACGACCTCGCGCACGCGCTCGAGGTGCTGCGCGGGGCGTACGCGTGACCGTCGCCGCCTCGGGGCCGGGCGACGCCCGGCTCGCCGTGGAGCGCGTGTCCGACGACGCCGGGCTGGCCGCGGCGCACGCGCTGCGGCTCGCGGTGTTCGTCGACGAGCAGGGCGTCCCGGTCGAGGAGGAGATCGACGACCTGGACACCGCGGAGACGACCACGCACGTGCTCGTGCGGGACCGCGAGCGGGGCGGGGAGGTCGTCGGCACGGGCCGGCTCCTCACGGACCCCGCGCACCCGGGCGAGGTGCACGTCGGCCGGGTCGCGGTCGCCGCGGTCGCGCGCGGCACCGGCGCGGGAGCCGCGGTGATGCGCGCGCTGGAGCGGATCGCGCTCGCCGAGCACGCGGTCCCGGGACCGGACGGACGCCGCGCCGTGCGCGTCCTCCTCTCCGCCCAGGTCCAGGCGATCGGCTTCTACGAGCGGCTCGGGTACGCCGTGTCCGGGCCCGTCTACCTCGACGCGGGCATCGACCACCGCGACGCCGCGAAGACCCTCACGACCGACGTCTGACGTGCCGTACGACGCGCCGCGGCCACGCCGGGGTGTGGGTGGGGCACGCCTAAGATCGGTGCATGCCCACCGCGACTGAGGACTTCGTCCACCTCCACGTCCACACCGAGTACTCGATGCTGGACGGCGCGGCCCGGATCGGGGACCTGTTCGACGAGGTCGAGCGCCTGGGGCAGAAGGCCATCGCGACGACGGACCACGGCTACGTGTTCGGGGCGTTCGAGTTCTGGTCGCGGGCGCAGGCGAAGGGCATCAAGCCGATCATCGGCGTGGAGGCGTACGTCACGCCGGGCACGAGCCGGTTCGACCAGACCCGCGTGCGGTTCGGGCAGCAGGGGCAGGAGTCCGACGACGTCTCGGCGCGCGGTGCGTACACGCACATGACGCTGCTCGCGAAGGACAACGAGGGTCTGCACAATCTGTTCCGGGCGTCGTCGCTCGCGTCGCTCGAAGGGCAGATGGGCAAGTGGCCGCGCATGGACCGCGACCTCCTCCAGCGCTACGGCAAGGGCCTCGTCGCGACGAGCGGGTGCCCGTCGGGCGAGATCCAGACGCGCCTGCGCCTCGGCCAGTGGGACGAGGCGGTGCGGACGGCGGGCGAGCTCCAGGACATCTTCGGCCGCGAGAACTTCTTCGTCGAGCTCATGGACCACGGGATCGACATCGAGACGCGAGTCACGAAGGACCTCCTGCGCCTCGCGGAGACCATCGGCGCGCGCCTCGTCGCGACGAACGACCTCCACTACGTGCGCGAGGAGGACGCCTCCAGCCAGGAGGCGCTGCTCGCGATCAACTCCGGCTCGACGCTCGACGACCCGGACCGGTTCAAGTTCGACGGCACCGGCTACTACGTGAAGTCGGCGGCCGAGATGCGCCGGGTCTTCGCGGAGCTCCCCGAGGCGTGCGACAACACGCTGCTCATCGCCGAGCAGTGCGAGGTGTCGTTCAACACGAAGGCGAACTACATGCCGCGGTTCCCCGTCCCCGAGGGCGAGGACGAGACGAGCTGGTTCGTCAAGGAGGTGGAGCGCGGGCTGCACCGCCGGTACCCGAACGGCATCCCGGACGCGGCGCGCAAGCAGGCGCAGTACGAGACCGAGGTCATCATCCAGATGGGCTTCCCGGGGTACTTCCTCGTGGTCGCCGACTTCATCAACTGGGCCAAGGACCAGGGCATCCGCGTCGGGCCGGGCCGTGGCTCGGCGGCGGGCTCCATGGCCTCCTACCTCATGGGCATCACCGAGCTCGACCCGCTGGAGCACGGGCTGATCTTCGAGCGGTTCCTCAACCCCGAGCGTGTGTCGATGCCCGACGTCGACGTCGACTTCGACGAGCGTCGGCGCGGGGAGGTCATCCGGTACGTCACGGAGAAGTACGGCGACGACCGCGTCGCCCAGATCGTCACCTACGGCACCATCAAGGCCAAGCAGGCGCTCAAGGACTCGGCGCGGCTCCTCGGCTTCCCCTTCGCGATGGGGGAGAAGCTCACCAAGGCGATGCCGCCGGCCGTGATGGGCAAGGACATCCCCCTGTCGGGGATCTTCGACCCCAAGCACGAGCGGTACTCCGAGGCGGCGGAGTTCCGCCAGCTCCACGACACCGACCCGGAGGCGCAGCGCGTCGTCGAGCTCGCGCGGGGTATCGAGGGGCTGAAGCGGCAGTGGGGCGTGCACGCGGCGGGCGTCATCATGTCGAGCGACCCGCTCATCGACATCATCCCGATCATGCGCCGTCCTCAGGACGGCGCGGTCATCACGCAGTTCGACTACCCGACGTCCGAGGGCCTCGGCCTCATCAAGATGGACTTCCTCGGGCTGCGGAACCTCACGATCCTCGACGACGCGCTCGAGAACATCGAGATGAACGGCAAGGAGCCGATCGAGATCGAGTCGCTCACGCTCGACGACAAGGCGTCGTACGAGCTGCTCGCGCGCGGTGACACGCTGGGCGTGTTCCAGCTCGACGGCGGCCCCATGCGTGCGCTCCTGCGCCAGATGAAGCCGGACAAGTTCGACGACCTCTCGGCCGTCATCGCGCTGTACCGCCCGGGCCCGATGGGCATGAACTCGCACACGAACTACGCGCTGCGCAAGAACGGGCTGCAGAAGATCGAGCCCATCCACCCGGAGCTCGAGCAGCCCCTCGCGGAGATCCTCGACGAGACCTACGGCCTCATCGTCTATCAGGAGCAGGTCCAGAGGGCCGCGCAGATCCTCGCCGGCTACTCGCTCGGACAGGCCGACCTGCTGCGGCGCGCGATGGGCAAGAAGAAGAAGGAGATCCTCGACAAGGAGTTCGTGCCGTTCCAGGCGGGCTGCCGGGAGCGCGGGTACTCCGACGCCGCGATCCAGGCGGTCTGGGACACGCTGGTCCCGTTCGCGGGCTACGCCTTCAACAAGGCGCACTCCGCCGGGTACGGCCTCGTGGCGTACTGGACGGCGTTCCTCAAGGCGAACTACCCGACGGAGTACATGGCGGCGCTCCTGCAGAGCGTGCGCGACGACAAGGACAAGCTGGCCCTCTACCTCAACGAGTGCCGGCGCATGCACATCACCGTGCTCCCGCCGGACGTGAACGACTCGGCGGCGAAGTTCACCGCGGTGGGCGGCGACATCCGCTTCGGTCTCACGGGCGTGCGCAACGTCGGCGCGAACGTCGTCGACGCGATCATCCGCACGCGCGAGGAGAAGGGCGCGTTCACGTCGTTCACCGACTTCCTCGACAAGGTACCGGCCGTGGTGTGCAACAAGCGCACCATCGAGTCGCTCATCAAGGCAGGCGCGTTCGACTCGCTCGGCCACGCGCGGCGCGCCCTGCTCGTCGTGCACGAGCAGGCCGTCGACTCGGTCATCAGCGTCAAGCGCAAGGAGGCCGAGGGGCAGTTCGACCTCTTCGCCGACTTCGGGGGCGCGGACGCCGAGGACGGCATGTCGTTCTCCGTCGACGTGCCGGACCTCCCGGACTGGGACAAGAAGCAGCGCCTCGCGTTCGAGCGCGAGATGCTCGGCCTGTACGTGTCCGACCACCCGCTGTCCGGTCTCGAGCACGTGCTGACGCGTGCGGCGGACACCGGGATCGCGAACCTCCTCGCCGACGAGGGCCGGCCCGACGGCTCCACCGTGACGATCGCCGGCCTCGTGACGTCGCTCCAGCGCAAGATGAGCAAGAACGGCAACCCGTGGGCCGCGGTGACCATCGAGGACCTCGAGGGCGCCGTCGAGGTCATGTTCTTCGGCGAGACGTATCTCGCGTACTCGACCGTCCTCGCCGAGGACCAGGTCGTGGTCCTGCGCGGGCGCGTGCGTCGGCGCGACGACACGATGCAGCTCCAGGCGATGGAGGTCTCGCTCCCGGACATCACCGTGGGCGCCGAGTCGCCGCTCGCCGTGAAGGTCTCGCACACGCGCTGCGTCGAGCCGATCATCCTGCGCCTGCGCGAGGTCCTCGCGACGCACCCCGGCTCGGCCGAGGTGCATGTCCAGGTCCTCGAGCCCGGCAAGACCACGGTCGTCCGCGCGGGCGACGGGTTGCGGGTCGAGAAGTCGCCGGCGCTGTTCGGCGACCTCAAGGCGCTGCTCGGGCCGTCCTGCCTGCTCTGACACGCCGACGCCGTCGGTCCGGCACTGCGCACGGTCCCGCCGTGCAGACGGTGCCACCGCCCGGGCGGTGCCGTCCTGCCCACGCTGCGACGCACCCAGGACGGCGCACCCACGGCGGCTCGTCGGCGGCGTCGTGTGACGACCGGCACGAGACGGCTCCGGCCGGTGCCGGGCGGGCCGCGCCTAGACTCGCGAGCGTGATCCGACTCAACCCCGAGCAGCGCGTCTTCGTCACCGAGCGGCACCTGGCCACGCTCACGACCCTGCGCGAGGACGGGAGCCCGCACGTCGTCCCGGTGGCGTTCACCTGGGACCCGGACGCGGGCGTCGTGCGGATCACGACGAACCGCGGGTCGGTGAAGGCGCGCAACGCCCGCCGGGCCGGCCCGGACGGGGCGCACCCGCGCGCCGCGGTGTGCCAGGTCGACGGCGGACGGTGGCTCACGCTCGAGGGGACGATCGAGGTCGTCGAGGACGCGGAGGAGGTGGCGGACGCCGTCGCGCGCTACGCCCGCCGCTACCGCCCGCTGACGCCCAAGCCGGAGCGCGTGGTGCTGCGCCTCACGCCGGACAAGGTGATGGCCTCGACGTACATGGCCTGACCTCGCCCGACGAGTCGTACCCGCCGCTCAGGCGACGGTCGCGCTCTCCCCGCCCTGCGGCCGGTCCACCGTGACGACGTCGCCCCGGTGCAGCTGGCGTCCCCGGCGCGTGTCCGCCTCGCCGTTCACGCGCACCTCGCCCTCGGTGACGAGCTCGCGCGCCTCCGCGCCGGACTCGGCGAGCCCGGCGAGCTTGAGGAACTGGCCGAGGCGGATGACGTCGTCGGAGATCTCGACCGGGCGGGCGTCGTCGGAGGCGTTCATGACGCCATTCTCCCCGGCGCCGCGTGCCGCGACGACACGACTCCCGACGAGAACGCGCCGGCGCGAGCCGCCAGGACGACCGGTGGGCGAAACGCGCTCGTCGCGGACCTCCCGGGCTCCTAGACTCGTCGCATGATCTCCCGCATCGATCTCCGAGGGCGTTCCCTGTCCGCACGCGAGCTCGCCGAGGCCCTGCCGCGCGCAGAGGTCGGCGTGGAGGACGCGGCGCATCGGGTCGCGCCGATCCTCGAGGCGGTGCGGACGCGCGGGGCCGAGGCCCTGCGCGAGTACGCCGAGCGCTTCGACGGCGTGCGGCCGGAGCACCTGCGGGTCCCGGACGACGAGATCGCCGCGGCGCTCGCGGCGCTCGACCCGCAGGTCCGGGCAGGGCTCGAGGAGTCGATCCGCCGGGTCCGGCTCGTGCACGCGGCGCAGCGCCCGCAGGACTTCACGGTCCAGGTCGCGCCGGGCGCCCAGGTCCGCCAGCGGTGGGTGCCCGTGCGCCGCGTCGGGCTCTACGCGCCCGGCGGCCTGGCCGTCTACCCGTCGTCCGTCGTGATGAACGTCGTCGCGGCGCAGGAGGCGGGCGTGCCGAGCCTCGCCGTCGCGTCGCCGCCGCAGCGGGACAGCGGCGGCCTGCCGCACCCGACGATCCTCGCCGCGTGCGCGCTGCTCGGCGTCGACGAGGTGTACGCCGTCGGCGGGGCGCAGGCGGTCGCGATGTTCGCGTACGGCGCGGCCGGCAGCGAGCCGCAGGACGGCGACGTGCTGTGCGAGCCGGTCGACGTGGTGACGGGCCCCGGCAACGTCTTCGTCGCGGCGGCCAAGCGGCTCGTGCGAGGCGTCGTGGGTATCGACGCGGAGGCGGGCCCCACCGAGATCGCAGTCCTCGCCGACGCCTCGGCGGACCCGGGGCACGTCGCGGCCGACCTCATCAGCCAGGCGGAGCACGACCCGCTGGCCGCCGCGGTGCTCGTCACCCCGTCGGTCGAGCTCGCCACCGCGGTCGAGGCGCGCCTCGCGGACCTCGTGACCGCGACGAAGCACGCGCAGCGCGTCGCCCAGTCGCTCGCGGGCCCGCAGTCCGCGATCGTGCTCGTCGACGACCTCGAGCACGGGCTGCAGGTGGTGGACGCCTACGGCGCGGAGCACCTGGAGATCCAGGCCGCGGGGGCGGCCGAGCTCGCCGAGCGCGTCACGAGCGCGGGGGCGATCTTCGTCGGGCCCTGGTCGCCGGTCTCGCTCGGCGACTACATGGCCGGCTCGAACCACGTCCTGCCGACGGGCGGCTGCGCGCACTTCTCCAGCGGGCTCGGCGTGCACAGCTACGTCAAGGCCGTCCAGGTGGTCGAGTACGACCGCGACGCCCTCGAGGACCTCGCGGACCGGATCGTCGCCGTGGCGAACGACGAGGACCTCCCGGCGCACGGCGAGGCGGTGCGGGCGCGGTTCCTGTGACCGCCGGTCGGTCCGGCGCGTCGCACGACGGCGGCCCGCACGGCGTCTCCGCGCGGGACGCCGTCGTGCGGGTGCGGCGTGCCGTCCCGCGCGACGCGGCCGACCTCGTGTCGTTGCGTGTGCACCTCATGCGCGCGATGGGCGAGCCCGGCGCGGAGGACCCGACGTGGCAGGGCCGGGCGCGCGCGTGGTTCGCCGCGGGTCTGGGGACTCCCGACGTCGTCGCGTTCGTCGTCGACGCACCGGGACGCCTCGCGGCGTGCGCGCTCGTCGAGCTGCACCGGTCCGCGCCGTCGGCGCGCAACCCGCGCGGCACGACGGCGCACCTGTCGAACGTCTGCACGCACCCGGCCGACCGCGGCCGGGGATTCGGGCGCGCGTGCGTCGGAGCAGCGCTCGACTGGGCTCGCACGGCGGGCGCGGACTCGGTGTCCCTCCACGCGACGCCGGAGGGCGAGCCGCTCTACCGGTCGCTCGGCTTCGTGGACACGACGTACACCGAGCTGCGCCTGCGCTGGTGACGCGCCCGGTCGCCGGGCCGAGCCCGCGTCAGCGCACCCCGAGCACGAACGGGTGCACCGCCGCCGCCCCGGCGCGGCGCAGCAGGCGTGCCGCGACCGTGAGGGTCCAGCCCGACTCGGTGTAGTCGTCGACGAGCAGCACGCGGCGCCCGGCGAGCCCCGCGCGCGCGGCGTCCGACAGCTCGAGCTGGAGGCGGCCCGCGACGCCCGCGAGGCGCGTCGCGGAGTTCACGTCGTGCCGGCCCGGCTCCTCGCGGCCCGGGACCGGCCCGACCGCGCCGATGAGCGGCTTGCCGAGGTAGCTCGCGAGCCCGTTCGCCAGGTGGAACGTGAGCCGCGGACGCGTCGCGGAGCGGACCGCGACGACGCCGTCCACGAGGAGCCGCCGCTCGGCCGGGGCCGTGCCGTCACGGGTGTCGTCGTCGGCCCCGGTCTCCGGGTCCGGCTGCGGGGCGGACTCGTAGAGCTCCGCCCAGTCGTCGAGGACGCGCGCGGCGGCGCGCCGGAGCGCGACGGGGGTGTCGCCGTCGGGCGTCGTGGCTGCGAAGAGCTCGCGCAGCGGCGCGGACCAGCCGAGCCCGTCGAGGCGCGCGACCGCGCGCCCGGTCTCCGCGAGCTCGTCCGCACCCAGGCGCCCGCGCAGGTCGAGCCCCAGGCGGTCCATACCGCTCGGCCACTGCCGACGGGCCACGACCTCGACGCCGGGGCGGTCCATGTCGGCGCGCGCGGCGGCGACGGCCTCCGCGTCGGGGAGCGCGGGCAGCGTCACGCCGCCGCACGTGTCGCAGCGGCCGCACCGCCACCCGTCCTCGAGCTCCGGGTCGTCGAGCGCGGCGCGCAGGAACGCCATGCGGCACCCGTCGGTGGCCTCGTAGTCGAGCATCGCCTGCTGCTCGGCCGAGCGCGTGGCGTCGACGCGCGCATAGCGCTCGGCGTCGTATGTCCAGGGCTCGCCCGTCGCCTCCCAGCCGCCCTTGACGCGCCGGACCGCGCCGTCGACGTCGAGCACCTTGAGCATGCCCTCGAGGCGTGACCGCTTGAGGTCGACCTGCGTCTCGAGCTGCGCGACGGACTGCGTGCCGCCCGCGCCGAGGGCGTCGAGGGTCGCGCGCACCTGGTCCTGCGGCGGGAACGCGGTGGACGCGAACCACTCCCAGATGCGGCGGTCCTCCTCGCCCGGCAGGAGCACCACGACGGCCGAGTCCACGCCACGGCCCGCGCGCCCGACCTGCTGGTAGTACGCGATCGGCGAGCTCGGCGCCCCGAGGTGGACGACGAAGGCCAGGTCCGGCTTGTCGAAGCCCATCCCGAGCGCGGAGGTCGCGACGAGCGCCTTGACGCGGTTCTCCTTGAGGTCCTCCTCGAGCCGCTCGCGCTCGGCGGGGTCCGTCTGGCCCGTGTACGACGCCACGGCGAGACCGGCGGCGCGGAGCTGGCTCGCGACCTGCTCAGCGGCGGAGACGGTGAGGCAGTACACGATCCCCGAGCCGTCGACGTCCTGGAGCGCCTCGACGAGCCACGCGACGCGCGTCGGCTGGTCGGGCAGGCGCAGCACGGCGAGGTGCAGCGACTCGCGGTCGAGGCCGCCGCGCAGGACGAGCACGTCCTCGTGGGCCGCCCCGCCCGCGACGTCGCCGACGGCCCGGCCCGCGGCGTGCGCCGCCGTGACGCCGAGCTGCTCCGCGACGTCGGCGGTCACGCGCTCGTTCGCCGTCGCGGTCGTCGCGAGCACCGGGATGCCGGGCGGCAGGTCGGCGAGCAGGGTGCGGATGCGCCGGTAGTCCGGCCGGAAGTCGTGGCCCCAGTCCGAGATGCAGTGCGCCTCGTCGATGACGACGAGGCCCGCGTCGGCCGCGAGCCGGGGGAGGACCTCGTCGCGGAAGCCGGGGTTGTTGAGCCGCTCCGGCGAGCACAGGAGGACGTCCACCTCGCCGTCCGCGATCGCGCGGTGGACGTCGTCCCACTCGGTGACGTTCGCAGAGTTGATCGTCACCGCCTTGATCCCGGCGCGTGCGGCGGCCGAGATCTGGTCGCGCATGAGCGCGAGGAGCGGGGACACGATCACCGTCGGGCCGGCGCCGCGGTCCCGCAGCAGCCGGGTCGCCACGAAGTACACGGCCGACTTGCCCCACCCGGTGCGCTGCACGACGAGCGCACGACGGCGGAACGCCACGAGCGCCTCGATCGCGCGCCACTGGTCCTCGCGCAGCGTCGCGTCGTCGCGCCCCACGAGGGCGCGCAGCGCGGTCTCGGCGTCCTCGCGCAGCGACTGCCCGTCGAGGAGGCCGCGCAGCATGGCGAGCTTGGCGCGCTTGGCGGCCTCGCCGCCGTCGGCCGCAGGAACGGGCGTGGGGTCGGGCGTGGGGTCGCCGCCCCGAGCGCCCGTGCCCGGGACCTCGCCGCCGGCCGTGCGCGCGGCGGGAGCCGCGCCGGCCGGTGCCTGCGGCGCCGCGCCCGCCCACGGGTCGCCGAACGGGTCGGCGGGCTCGTCGAGCGGCGGCTCGTCGGCCGGGTCGAAGGGCAGGTCGGCGTACGGGTCGGTGGGGCTCACCCGCACGATCGTAGGCGCACCCGCCGACCCTCGGGCCGTCGTGCACAGCCCCGGCCCGCGACCCGGTCGGGGTCACGGGCCGGGACGACGCGAGCGGCAGCGGCGCGACGTCAGGAGCGCATGTCCATGACGACGCGCCCGTCGATCCGGCCCTCCTCCATCTCGGCGAAGATCGCGTTGATGTCGTCGAGCGGACGCACGGTGTACGTCGGGCTGATCTTGCCGCGCGCGAAGAAGTCGAGCGCCTCCGCCATGTCCTTGCGCGTCCCGACGATCGACCCGCGCACGGTCAGGCCGAAGAGGACGGTCGTGAAGATGTCGAGCGGGAACTTCTCCGGCGGCAGGCCGACGAGCGAGACCGTGCCACCGCGGCGCAGCGCCCCCACGGCCTGCGGGAACGCGTGCGCGTTGACGGCGGTGACGAGCGCGCCGTGGACGCCGCCGCCCGTCTTCTCGCGGATCTCGGCCGCCGCGTCGGGCGACGTCGCCGCGTTCACCGTCACCTCCGCGCCGTGCTTGCGCGCGAGCGCGAGCTTCTCGTCGTCGACGTCCACCGCGGCGACGCGGCGGCCCATCGCGACCGCGTACTGCACCGCGATGTGCCCGAGGCCGCCGATCCCGGAGACCAGCACCCACTCGCCGGGCTGGGTGTCCGTGACCTTGAGCCCCTTGTAGACGGTGACGCCGGCGCACAGGATCGGCCCGACGGCGGAGAGGTCGACCCCGTCGGGGATCACCGGGCAGTACCGCGAGTCGACGAGCATGTACTGGCCGAACGAGCCGTCGACCGAGTAGCCGCCGTTCTTCTGCTGCGGGCACAGCGTCTCCCAGCCCGTCTCGCAGTACTCGCACTCGCCGCACGCGCTCCACAGCCAGGCGTTGCCGACCGTGTCGCCCACGCGCACGCGCGTGACCTGGTCGCCGACCGCGACGACCGTGCCGACGCCCTCGTGGCCCGGCACGAACGGGGGAGCGGGCTTGACCGGCCAGTCGCCGTGCGCGGCGTGCAGGTCCGTGTGGCACACGCCGGTGTAGTCGACCTTGACCAGGGCCTCGTGGGGCCCGGGCGACGGGACGTCGAGCTCCTCGACGACCAGCGGGTCGGTGAACGAGCGGACGACGGCGGCACGCATGGCGGACACGGGGATCACCTCGTTTTCTCGGGGAGAGGGCCAGGAGGACCCTGCCGACGGTCCTCCCTTCCCTCTCGACGCTACGCGCGCGACGCCGCTCCGGCGCCCCGGACGGCCGGACCGGCGACCGACGTCCGCCCAGGTCGGGACCTCCGCCTCTCGCCGGCGAGGCCGACCGTCCCGGCCGACCGCGCGCCGACCGGCCTGGGGGACCGCCGCGTGCCGGTCGTCCCGGGTGCCCGCGTGCCGGACGTCACGGGCGGCCGCGCGCCCACGCTTCGTAGACTGGGGGAGTGACCCCACCCTCCGTCGCGGGACGACCCCTGCTCCCGCTGCGCCCCGAGCTCGCCGGCGTCGAGCCGTACGGCGCGCCGCAGCTCGACGTCCCGGTCCTGCTCAACGTCAACGAGAACCCGCACGCGCCGAGCGAGGCCGTCGTCGCGACCATCACGCGCGCGGTGCACGACGCCGCCACCGGGCTGAACCGGTACCCCGACCGCGACTTCCTCGGCCTGCGCACCGACCTCGCCGCCTACCTCGGGACGGAGGCGGGCGTCGCGCTGGGGGCGGAGCAGCTCTGGGCGGCGAACGGCTCGAACGAGATCATGCTCCACGTGCTGCAGGCCTTCGGCGGCCCGGGGCGCACGGCCGTCTCCTTCGCCCCGACGTACTCGATGTACCCGGAGTACGCGCGCGACACCCACACGGACTGGGTCGTCGGGCGCCGCGCGGAGGACTTCACGCTCGACCCGGAGCACGCCCGCGAGGTGATCGCGCGCGAGCAGCCGTCCGTCGTCCTGCTCGCGAGCCCGAACAACCCGACCGGCACGGCGCTGCCCGCCGCGACCGTCGAGGCGGTGTGCGAGGCGGCGCTCGCGGTGCGCGTCCCGCTCCCCGGGGGGCAGGAGGCGCCCGCCGTCGTCGTCGTCGACGAGGCGTACGGCGAGTTCCGGCGCGCGGGGACGCCGTCGGCGCTCGAGCTGCTCGAGCGCTACCCGAACCTCGCGGTGACGCGCACGATGTCCAAGGCGTTCGCGCTCGCGGGCGCTCGCGTCGGGTACCTCGCGGCGTCGCGCGAGCTCGTCGACGCGCTGCGCGTCGTGCGCCTGCCGTACCACCTGTCGGCCGTGACGCAGGCGGTCGCGCGCGCGGCGCTCGCGCACTCGGGCGAGCTGCTCGCGCAGGTCTCCGCGCTGCGCGAGCGCCGCGACGAGACCGTCGCGTGGCTGCGCTCGCTGCGGCACCCGGACGGTCGTCCGTTCGAGGTCGCGGAGTCCGACGCCAACTTCGTCCTGTTCGGCACGTTCGCGGACCGGCACGCGGTCTGGGCGGCGTTGTTGGAGCGGGGCGTGCTCATCCGGGAGACTGGTCCCGACGGCTGGCTGCGGGTGTCGATCGGCACCGGCGACGAGATGAGGGCCTTCCGACAGGCCCTCGTGGAGGTGGCAGGACTGTGAAGCGCACCGCGCGCATCGAGCGCGCGACGTCCGAGTCGAGCGTGCTCGTCGAGCTCGACCTCGACGGGACCGGACGGACCGAGATCTCGACGACCGTCCCGTTCTACGACCACATGCTCACGGCGCTGGGCAAGCACTCGCTCATCGACCTCAAGGTCGTCGCGACGGGGGACACCCACATCGACGCGCACCACACGGTGGAGGACGTCGCGATCACGATCGGCGAGTCGCTGCGCGTCGCGCTCGGCGACAAGGTGGGCATCGGGCGCTTCGGCGACGCGACGGTCCCGCTGGACGAGGCCCTCGCGCTCGCCGTCGTCGACGTGTCCGGACGGCCGTACCTCGTGCACTCGGGCGAGCCGGAGGGGCAGGAGTACCACCTCATCGGCGGGCACTTCACGGGGTCGCTCACGCGGCACGTGCTCGAGTCGATCGCCCACCACGCGGGCATCTGCATCCACGTGCGCGTCCTCGCGGGCCGCGACCCGCACCACATCGTCGAGGCGCAGTTCAAGGCGCTCGCCCGGGCGCTGCGCGCCGCCGTCGCGCCGGACCCGCGCGTCGAGGGCGTCCCGTCCACGAAGGGAGCCCTGTGAGCACGCACGACGACGACGCCCTGGACGGCGTCGAGATCCCCGACGACCTCTCGTCGCTGACGGCCTCGGCGGTCCCCGACCTCGTGGCGCTCATCACGCAGATCGCGGGCGCGGAGCCGCTCGCGGCGGCGTGCTCGCTCGCGCAGGTCGAGGCGGACGTCGTCCCGACCGACGTCGGTGCCGTGGCGGTGCTGCGCGACCCCGCGGGCGACGCACCCGCGCACGCGGCCGCCGCCCTGACGACCCTCGTGAAGGGCGTGCCGCTCGTGCTCGTCGAGCGCAGCGGCGAGCAGCTCACGATGACGCGCTGGGCGGACGGCGTGCAGGGCGACACCCTCGCGCCGGGCCTCGTGCTCGGCGGGGCGCCCGAGTCGCTCGAGGACCTGCTCACCGGCACGACGACGCTCGCCGACCAGGACGGCGTCGTGGCGAGCTCGTCGATCTCCCGCTGGAAGGCGATGCGCCTGCTCACGTCGGCGGCGCGGCGCGCACGGAAGGACGGCGCATGACCGAGCCCGCCGCGGCGACGCCCGCCGCCCGCCGCCCGTCCGTCGTCGTGCTCGACTACGGGTTCGGCAACGTCCGCTCGGCCGTGCGCGCGCTCGAGCGCGTCGGCGCGGACGTCGAGCTGACGGCGGACCGGGCGCGCGCGCAGGACGCGGACGGGCTCGTCGTCCCGGGCGTCGGCGCGTTCGCCGCGGTCATGACCGGTCTGCGCGGCGTGCGGGGCGACGAGATCGTCGGCCGGCGGCTCGCCGGCGGGCGGCCCGTCCTCGGGATCTGCGTGGGCATGCAGGTCATGTTCGAGCAGGGCGACGAGCACGGGACGCTCACCGACGGGCTCGGGGAGTGGGCGGGCCTCGTCGACCGTCTCGAGGCCGACGTCGTGCCGCACATGGGCTGGGACACCGTCGACGTGCCCGAGGGCAGCGTGCTGTTCCGCGGGGTCGAGCACGAGCGCTTCTACTTCGTGCACTCCTACGCGGCCCGGTCGTTCACGACCGGCCAGGACCTCCCGGCGGACTCGCCCGTCCGCCGACCGCTCGTCACGTGGTCCGAGCACGGTGGCCGCTTCGTCGCGGCCGTCGAGAACGGCCCGCTGTCCGCGACGCAGTTCCACCCCGAGAAGTCGGGCGACGCCGGCGCGACCCTGCTCGAGAACTGGGTCCGCTCGCTCTGACCGTCCGCGCGCCGGGGCACACGCCCGGCGCGCACCACCCGGCGCGAGCGACGCGCCACCGCCTACACCGATGGAGACCCTCGTGACCGACCGCCTCGTGCTGCTCCCCGCCGTCGACGTCGCCGACGGCCAGGCCGTCCGCCTCGTCCAGGGCGAGGCGGGCTCCGAGACCTCGTACGGCGACCCGCTCGCCGCCGCGCTCGACTGGCAGTCCGGCGGCGCGGAGTGGATCCACCTCGTGGACCTCGACGCCGCGTTCGGCCGCGGCTCCAACGCGGAGCTGCTCGCCGACGTCGTCGCGCGCCTCGACGTGCAGGTCGAGCTGTCCGGGGGCATCCGCGACGACGCGTCGCTCGAGCGCGCGCTCGCCACCGGCGCGCGCCGCGTCAACCTCGGCACCGCGGCGCTCGAGAACCCCGAGTGGACGGCGAAGGTCATCGCGGAGCACGGCGACGCGATCGCCGTCGGGCTCGACGTGCGCGGCACCACGCTCGCCGCGCGCGGGTGGACGCAGGAGGGCGGCGACCTGTGGGAGGTCCTCGACCGCCTGGAGGCCGCCGGGTGCGCGCGGTACGTCGTCACGGACGTGACCAAGGACGGGACGCTGCGCGGCCCGAACCTCGACCTGCTGCGCGACGTCGCGGCGCGCACCGACGCGCCCGTCGTCGCGTCCGGCGGCATCTCCAGCCTCGAGGACCTCGAGGCGCTGCGCTCGCTCGTGCCGGCCGGCGTCGAGGGCGCGATCGTGGGCAAGGCCCTCTACGCGGGCGCGTTCACGCTCCCGCAGGCGCTCGACGTCGCGGGCCGGCCGTGACGACCGACCACGAGCCCGCGGGCCCGGGCAAGGCGCTCCCGCCGTCGTCCGGCTTCGCGGGCGACGACGGGTCGGCGGACCCGGCGCTCGCGGGGCTCCTCGACGCGTACGCCGTGGGCTCCGCCTTGCTGTCCGACGTCGTCGCGCGCCTCGGCGAGACGCGCGTGCTCGTGCCGATCCTCGCCGAGCTGGAGAGCGCGGGCGAGGGCGAGCACGGGCACACGGTCGACAAGGAGGCGTCGGCGGGGGTCGTCGCCATCGAGGCGCCGGACGGGCGCCGCGCGCTGCCCGTGTTCACGTCCGTCGCGGCGATGGCGGCCTGGCGCGCCAGCGCGCGGCCGGTGCCGGTGGACGCGCGCCGCGCGGCGCTGTCCGCCGTGAGCGAGGACTGGTCGCTGCTCGTGCTCGACCCGGCAGGACCGGTCACGGCGCTCGTGCCGCGCCCGGCCGTGTGGGCGCTCGCGCAGGGCAAGGAGTGGTCACCTGCGGTCGTCGACGGAGTCGTGGTGCCGGAGGTGCTCGCCGCCGTGCAGGGGTCGCTCGCGGGCGTGCCGCACGTCGCGCGCGTCTGGGCCGAGCCGGGCCGCCGGGCCGAGGTCGCGGTGGTCCTGCGCATCGACGCCGGTCTCGACCGCGCCGGTCTCGATGCCGTGCTCGGGCAGGTCAACGCCGCGCTCGCCACGGACGCCGTGGTGTCCGAGCGCGTCGACGGGCTCGAGCTCCGCGTCGGCCGGGCCGACTGAGGCGGTCGTCCGCCCGGTCCGGCCCGCGCGGACGCGTCGGCCGTACCGGTCGGCGGGCAGCGCGGTCCGGGGTCAGCGCCGGCGCAGGCGGCTGAGGCCCCACGCGAGCGCGGCCGAGAACGCCACGACCGCGCCCAGGGCCTGGCCGCCCAGGATCACGCGGTTGAGGTCGAGGGCGGGCTGCCAGCGCACGCCCGCGTCGTCGACGACGTAGACGCCCTTCGCGACGACGCGCACCCCGAACCCGCCGCCACCGCCCGAGCCCTCGCCGCCCGCCTCGCCCCCGGCGTTGCCGGAGCCCGGGTCGGACGCCGAGCCGCCGTCCGCGGTGCCGTCGTCGGGACCGGCGTCTGCCCCGCGCGCCGCCGCACCGACGCGACGCCGCCAGTCCGCTGCGCCCTTGCCGGAGAGCTCGCCGGTGCCGGACCCCCAGCCCGAACCCGTGCCGCCCCAGACCGTCGCGACGGGGATGACGAGCGTGCCGTCCCGCTCGTACGACTCCCCGAAGACGCGACGCACGGTGAGCGTGTCGCGTGCCGCGTGGGTGATGTGCGCCGGGTCGACGGGGGGCGTGTCCGAGCTCGCGTGTGTGCTCATGGCACGAAGGGTAGACCTGGGGCCCCCGGTGCGCGCGCGAACCGCGCGCACCGCCTCGCCGTCGAGGTCGTCGGTGCGCGGACGCCGGGACGGGTCAGGCGTCGCACTCCGGGAGGGCCGTGAACGCGGACTCGTCGCCGAGCATCGTCTGGAGGGTGCTCACGGGCACGAGGAGCGACTTCTCCGTCGACGTCTTCGCGTAGACCACGCCGATCACCTCGCCCGCCTCGTTGAGCGCGGCGGACCCGGAGCTGCCCGGCTCGACGGGGGCGTCGGTGACGAGCACCTCGCCGAGGTTCTCGTGCAGCGGGTCCGTCGTCGTGCCGATGACCGACCCCTGCGTCACGGTGAGCCGCCCGCCCTCGGGGTACCCGACGACCGTCACCGCGTCGCCGGGCGCCGGGTCGGCGGCGGCGAGGGTCGGGGCGGACGGGAGGTCCTCCGCGGTCCGGACGATCGCGAGGTCCGCCAGACCGGCCACGCTCGCTGTCTGGGCGGCGATGTCACGCCCGTCGTAGGTGAGGAGCTGGAGCGAGCGCGACGAGTCGACCACGTGCTTGTTGGTGATGAGGGTCCGGGAGTCGACGGCGAACCCCGACCCGGTGGACAGGCCGTCGCACCGCACGTTGCGGATGCGCACGGCCATGCGCTGGACGGCGTCGAACCCGTCGGGGGAGAGGTTCTCCGAGCCGGCCGGGTCGTCGGGCGCCACGAGCGACGGCACGACCGAGCCCGGCACCGGCTCGGGGAGCTCCGGGAGGACGCCGCACGCGCCGAGCGAGCCGCCCGCGAGCGACAGCCCGAGCAGCGCGCCGAGGCCGCGCACCGCCGCGCGCCGGGACGGGCGGCGCGTCATCCGGCGAGCTCCTGCTGGAGCTGGGCGTTCGCGTCGGTGGCCTCCTGGCAGAGCACCCCGACCTGGTCCGCGAACCGGTCGATGTCGGCGGGGTCGTAGGCGTCCCGGTTGTTGAGGTACCCGATGAGCTGCGTCTGCGCCGTCGTGCACTGCCCGAGCGCGGCCGCGACCTTGCCCGCGGCGTCCGAGACCCGGCTCTGGTAGTCGAGGTACTGCTGGGACGCCTCGTTCTCGTCGCCCAGCTGGGCCTTCTCGTTGGCGAGGTCGCTGATGCGGTCCTGGGCGGCGGTGAGCTGGGTGCGCGCGGACTCGAGCTCCGCGTTCGCGCCGTCGAGCTCGGTGCGCAGCTGCGCGACGTCCTGCCCGAGCCCGCGCGCCTGCGCCTCCCACCCGGCGCTCGTCTCCTGCCAGCGCGTCGTGGTGAGCCACAGGTACGCGCCGACGCCCAGCGCCGCGGCGAGGGCCAGCGCGAGCACGACGATCGCGACCACGGCCCCGCGACGCCGTCGAGCCCGGGCCGCCGCGGCGTCGTCGCTCGACGGCGCGCCGTGGCCCGGCACGGTCGCCGTGGCGGGCGCCGCCCCGGGTGCGGCACCCCCGGGGCCGGCCGCCGCGGGCGCGAACGACGGCGGCCCGACGGCGCCCGGTCGGGCCGTCGGCACAGCGTCGGCCGGGGTGCCCCGCGGCACGCTCTCGGGCGGGTGCCGCGGGCCCGCGGGACCGCCGTGCGGGGGCGGGACCGGGGGCGTGCTCAACTCACGGCGCCCGTGTACTTCTCGCCCGGCCCCTCGCCCGGGGCGTCCGGGTAGACCGACGCCTCGCGGAAGGCCAGCTGGAGCGAGCGCAGCCCGTCGCGGAGCGAGCGGGCGTGCTGGTTGCCGATGTCGGGGGCGCTCGCCGTGACGAGCGCGGCGAGCGCGTTGATGAGCTTGCGCGCCTCGTCCAGGTCGAGGTGGCCCTGCTCCTGCGCGTCCTCCGCGAGGCCGCACTTGACGGCGGCGGCGCTCATGAGGTGGACGGCCGCGGACGTGATGACCTCCACGGCGGCCACGTCGGCGATGTCGCGCACCGCGTCGGTGGTGGGGTCGGGCACGGCGGCGTTCTCGGTACTCATGGCGACCATCTTTCCATCCGGCGGGGGGAGCGGTGGCCCGGTGCGCGGGAAGGACGGCCGACGCGCCCCGGGCCGGGGACGACGTCGGCCGCCGCCCCGGCGAGGGGCGACGGCCGACGGGTGCGACCGCCCCGCAGGGCGACCACGACGGGTCAGACGCGGACCGGCTCCGCGGCCGTCCCGGGCTGGCCACCCTCGAGCGGGGCGTCCGCGGCGGCGAGGGCCGCGCGCAGGTCGCGACCGAGGTTCGCGTCGACGTACGTCCAGTACTGCACGGCGCGCTCGCGGATGTCCTCGCTGCGCACGGCGCCGACGTGGCCCGTGATCGTCTCGAGGAAGCGCGCGCGGGCGGCGTCGTCGAAGACCTCGCGGTAGAGCGTGCCCGCCTGGCCGAAGTCGTCGTCCTCCGGGTGCAGCGTCGCGGCGCTGCGCGTCAGCTCGCCGTCGGCCTCCCAGCCGGCGGACTCCGCCGCGCGGGTCGGGTCGGCGTGCGCGCCGCCCCGGCTGTTCGGCGCGTACACCGGCGTGGTCGCCGACGAGAACGAGTAGCGCATCGACCCGTCCTTCGCGTACGAGTGACCGGCCTCGGCCGCGGCGTGCGGCGCGTTCACCGGGAGCTGGGCGTGGTTCGTGCCCACGCGGTACCGGTGGGCGTCGGCGTAGGAGAAGATGCGCGCGAGGAGCATCTTGTCCGGGCTCGTCGCGATGCCCGGGACGAAGTTGCTCGGCGCGAACGTCGCCTGCTCGATCTGCGCGAAGTAGTTCTCCGGGTTGCGGTTCAGCTCCATGACGCCCACCTCGATCAGCGGGTAGTCGGCGTGCGGCCACACCTTCGTGAGGTCGAACGGGTTGAACCGGTAGGTCTTGGCGTCCTCGTACGGCATGACCTGGACCGAGAGCGTCCAGCGCGGGAAGTCGCCCCCCTCGATGTGCTCGTACAGGTCGCGGATGTGGTGGTCCGAGTCCGACCCGGCGAGCTGCGAGGCCTCGTCCGCGGTGAGGTTCTTGATGCCCTGCTGCGTCTTGAAGTGGTACTTGACCCAGAACCGCTCGCCCGCCGCGTTGATCCACTGGTAGGTGTGCGAGCCGAACCCGTCCATGTGGCGCCAGCTCGACGGGAGGCCGCGGTCACCCATGAGCCAGGTCACCTGGTGCGCCGACTCGGGGGAGAGGGACCAGAAGTCCCACTGCATGTCGTTGTCGCGCAGGTTCGAGCCCGGCAGGCGCTTCTGCGACCGGATGAAGTCGGGGAACTTGATGCCGTCGCGCAGGAAGAACACGGGCGTGTTGTTGCCGACGAGGTCGTAGTTGCCCTCGGTCGTGTAGAACTTCAGCGCGAAGCCGCGAGGGTCGCGCCAGGTGTCGGGCGAGCCCTGCTCGCCGGCGACGGAGGAGAAGCGCGCGAGCATCTCGGTCGTCGTGCCGGGCTGGAACAGCGCCGCGCGGGTGTACGCGCTGACGTCCTGGGTCACGGTGAACGTGCCGAACGCACCGCCGCCCTTGGCGTGCACGACGCGCTCCGGGACGCGCTCGCGGTTGAACTGGGCGAGCTTCTCGACGAGGTAGTGGTCGTGCAGGACGATCGGGCCGTCGGCGCCGACGGACTGCGAGTGGGCGTCCGAGGCGACGGGCGCGCCGGCGTTCGTCGTGGTGAAGGGGGCGGTCATGGGTCTCCTTCCGTGAGCCGCGGGTACGGCTCGTGTGGCGTTCTCAAACAGTGCATCCGTGAGGAAACGGACGCGCTCCGGGTGCACGAGGCTCCGGAGCGGGTGGTGCGGGGTCAGTCGGCGCAGTCGGGGCAGAGTCCCCAGAACGTCACCTCGGCGGTGTCGATCCGGAACCCCGCGGTGCTGCTGGGGGTGAGGCACGGGGCGTGGCCCACGGTGCAGTCCACGTCGGCGACGGCGCCGCAGCCCCGGCACACCACGTGGTGGTGGTTGTCACCGAGCCGGCGCTCGTAGCGGGCCGGGTGCCCGGCCGGCTCGATGCGGCGCACGAGCCCCTTGTCGGTGAGCGTGTGCAGGACGTCGTAGACGGCCTGGACGGAGACGGAGCCCAGCGCCGTGCGCGCGGCGCGCAGCACGTCGTCGGCGTCCGCGTGCTGCTGCACCTCGACGGCGTCGAGCACGGCGAGGCGTGCGGCGGTGACGCGCAGGCCGTGGTCGCGCAGCTCGCTCTCGTGGCGTGCGCGGCGGGGCCCGTCCTCGAGGCCGGTGCCCGCGGTCGACGTCGCTCCTGTGGTCATGGCTCCCACTCTACCCCCCTATTCTGGAAGAGTTCCATTGATGGAGCGGATCAGATTCTGCGCGTGCGGTCGGCTCGACCTGCACGGCCGCTCTGCTATCCTTGACAGCTGACCGACCCGTTCGTGTCCGCACTGCCCGGTTCCGGGTGGCGGGGAAGACGTGCGGGTGCGCAAGTGGATGACATCCCACCCGGGTCTCGACCGTCGACTCACGTCGCGACAGAGGCCGGGTCCTGGTCCGGAGCGGGCCCTTCGGGGACCCGTTCCGGCGTGGTCGTCGCGTTCGCGTGACGTCCCGACCTGATGGCCTCCGCCCTGCGCCAGGGACGGAGGCCTTCTTCGTGTCCGGGCGGTCTACCGACGACTTCCTAGGAGCATCACATCAGCGAGCCTCGCATCAACGATCGGATCCGCGTCCCCGAGGTCCGACTCATCGGTCCCGGCGGGGAGCAGGTCGGCGTCGTCCGCACCGAGGTTGCCCTGAGCCTTGCCCAGGACGCGGACCTCGACCTCGTCGAGGTCGCCCCGGACGCCCGGCCCCCCGTCGCCAAGCTCATGGACTTCGGCAAGTTCAAGTACGAGTCCGACATGAAGGCGCGTGAGGCGCGGCGCAACCAGGCGAACACGGTCCTCAAGGAGATCCGTTTCCGCCTGAAGATCGACCCGCACGACTACGGCACCAAGAAGGGCCACGTCGAGCGCTTCCTCGCGGCGGGCGACAAGGTCAAGGTCATGATCATGTTCCGCGGCCGTGAGCAGTCGCGCCCCGAGATGGGTGTCCGCCTGCTCCAGCGCCTCGCGGACGACGTCGCGGAGCTCGGCTTCGTGGAGTCCATGCCGAAGCAGGACGGGCGCAACATGACCATGGTGCTCGGCCCGGTGAAGAAGAAGGCCGACGCCAAGAGCGAGCAGCGCAAGCGCGCGCAGGAGGCCGAGCCGCGTCTCACCAAGTCCGCCCAGCGGGCGGCGGCGCGCTCGGGCGACGACGCGGACGTGACCGACGAGACCGAGGCGGTCGAGACGCAGACCGTCGAGGCCACCGACGCGGTCGAGGCTGCCGCCCCGGCCCCTGCCCCGGCCGAGGAGCCCGCCCCGGCCGAGGCGCCGGCGCAGGCCGCTCCGGCCCCGCGCTCCGCTCCGGCCCCGCGGTCGGCGCCTGCCCCGCGGTCGGCTCCGGCTCCGCGGTCGGCGCCTGCCCCGCGTCCCGCGGCTCGACCGGCGGCGGACTCGAAGCCGGCGGCGCCGCGCCCGACGCCCGCGGCCTCGCCCGCGTCGTCGGACGGCGCGAAGCCCGCAGCACCCCGGCCCGCCGCGCCGAAGCCGGGCGCCCCGCGCCCCGCGCCCAAGCCGGCACCCAAGCCGACGCCGCGCGGCAAGGCCGGCTGACACCGGCACCACGGACGGACCCTGCTCGGGGTCCGGGCCCACCGGCCCGGACCCGAACACGTCGGCCACCGCGAGGTGGCTGACCGGACACAAGGAGAGACGGCAGTCATGCCGAAGAACAAGACGCACTCGGGTGCCAAGAAGCGCTTCCGCATCACGGGTTCCGGGAAGGTCATGCGCGAGCAGACCAACGCCCGTCACTACCTCGAGCACAAGGCGACCAAGCGCAAGCGCCGCCTCGCTGCCGACCAGGTGGTCTCGCCCGCCGACGTCAAGTCCATCAAGAAGCTGCTCGGCAAGTGACCCGGCAGGTGGCGGGACCCGCCACCGACCGGCTCACCCCTGAGCCCCGAACTGCAAGGAGCATCACGTGGCACGCGTGAAGCGGGCGGTCAACGCCCAGAAGAAGCGCCGTACGACCCTCGAGCGCGCCAGCGGCTACCGCGGCCAGCGCTCGCGCCTCTACCGCAAGGCGAAGGAGCAGGTCACCCACTCCCTCGTCTACTCCTACCGTGACCGCAAGGCGCGCAAGGGCGACTTCCGCAAGCTGTGGATCCAGCGCATCAACGCTGCGTCGCGCGCCCAGGGCCTGACGTACAACCGCCTCATCCAGGGCCTCAAGGCCGCGGGTGTCGAGGTCGACCGTCGCCTGCTCGCGGAGCTCGCGGTCAACGACGTGGCGGCGTTCAACGCGCTCGTCCAGGTCGCGAAGGACGCGCTCCCCGAGGACGTCAACGCGCCCAAGGCCGCAGCCTGACCAGCGCCTCGCCCGGCCGCCCGTCGGCCACGGACGCCCGTCCGGCGCCCGGCCCGCTCGACCCCACGCTGACGAACCCTCGCAGCGACCGGGTCAAGGCGGTCCGTGCGCTGGCCGGGCGTCCGGCGCGTTCACGGCACGGACAGCTCCTCGTGGAGGGCCCGCAGGGCGTCCGCGAGGCGGTCCGGCACGCCCCCGACCAGGTCCGTGACGTCTACGTCACGCCCGCCGCGGCGGACCGGCACCCGGAGATCGTCGCCGACGCGCGCGCGGCCGGGCTGCACGTGCACGGCGCGACGCCCGAGGTGCTGGCGGCGATGAGCGCCGACGCGCAGGGCGTGCTCGCCGTCGTGCGTGCGGACGCGCCGCGGCTGGAGGACGTCGTCGCGACGCTCGCGCGGCGCGACCGCCCGGCGCTCGTCGCGGTGCTCGCGACGGTCCGGGACCCGGGCAACGCGGGGACCGTGGTCCGCGCGGCGGACGCCGCCGGGGCCGACGCCGTCGTGCTCGCCGGCGAGAGCGTCGACGTGCACAACCCGAAGGTCGTGCGCTCGACGGCCGGGTCGCTCTTCCACCTCCCGGTCGTCACGGGCGTGAGCGTGGCCGAGGCCGTCGCCGCGCTGCGCGGCGCGGGGCTCGCGGTCCTCGCCGCCGACGGCGCGGGGGACCTCGACCTCGACGACCTGCTCGACGTGGCCGGCACCGCGGGCGCCGGTACGGAGCGTCCGGTCGACCTCGCCGCACCCACCGCCTGGGTCTTCGGGAACGAGGCGTGGGGTCTGCCCGCCGAGGATCGCGCGCTGGCCGACGCCGTCGTGCGCGTGCCGATCCGCGGCCGGGCCGAGTCCCTGAACCTCGCGACGGCGGCGACGGTCTGCCTCTACGCCTCCAGCCGCGCGCACCGGCCCGCCCGAGGCCCGGGCGCCGTCCCGGAGGGCGGCGCGTGAGGCTGTTCGCCGCGCTCTACCCGAGCGCCGCGGCGCTCGACCACCTCGCGCTCGCCCTCGCGGACGCGCACGCCCAGGAGGCCCGACGGCCAGACGGCGCACCGCTCGTCCGCTGGACGTCCCCCGAGCTGTGGCACCTCACGGTGTCGTTCTTCGGCGACGTGCCCGAGGGGGCCGTCCCGGACCTCGCGGCGGCGCTCGAGCCGGTCGCGCACGAGGCCGCGCCGCTCGACCTCCGGCTCCGGGGCGCGGGCGTGTTCGACCGCCGCGTCCTGTGGGTCGGCGTCGGCGGGGACGGCGCCGACGCCCTGCGTGCGCTGAGCGCCGCGGTCGCCGAGGCGGCGGGCCACGCGGGCGTCCGGGTGGACCGCCGTCCCCGGCAGCGCGCGCACCTCACCGTCGCGCGGGCCGCGGCCGGGGCGCGCCAGGCGAACCGTCGGGCGCGCGGTCGCGGCGCGCCCCAGCCCGACCGCACCACGGGCGACCCGCTCGCCGCACCTGCCGCGGCCCTCGCCGTGTACGCCGGCCCGGGGTGGACGGCGGACGCGCTGCACCTCGTCGAGTCCGACCTCGGCGACGCGTCCGGGCACCCGGTGCACCGGACGCTGCGGACCCTGCCGCTCGGACCCGCCGGGCGGTGAGCGCCGCCGTCGTCCGGGTCCTGCCGGGTCGGCCTGTGCGAGGATGGGGCGCATGAGCCTGCGCGGTGGTCGTCGATTTCCCGGGCCCGTCACGGGCCCGCGCGACTGACGCGTGCTCCCCGCCCGCCTCGTGGCGGGACGGGTCCTGGCCCGGACGGGCGCCCTAGAATGACGGCGACGCGCGCACGCGCGCGCCCCGCACGCCCCGCCCCGAGCGGCGCGTGCCGCGGGTCGACGCCGGCCGTCGTCCGCTCCCCGCAGTCCCGCCCTCGCCAGGAAGGCACGCATGTCCAGCCCTGACGCCGACGTCGTCACCCCCCACGCGGGCGACGGCGGACCGGACACTCCCGCCGCCCCCTCCCCGCTCGACGCCGACGCGCTCCAGCGCGCGCTCGACGCCGCGCTGGCCGCCGTCGCCGCTGCGGGCGACCTCGACGCGCTCAAGCGCGTGCGCACCGAGCACGCGGGCGACCGCAGCCCGCTCGCGCTCGCGAACCGCCAGATCGGGTCTCTCGCCCCCGCGGACAAGAAGACCGCGGGCAAGGTCCTCGGCCCGCTGCGCGGCCGGCTCAACCAGGCCCTCGCCGCGCGCCAGGCCGAGCTCGAGGCCGAGCGCGACGAGCGCGTCCTCGTCGAGGAGGCCGTGGACGTCACGCTGCCCGTGGACCGCGTCCCCGCGGGCGCGCGGCACCCGCTCGAGACGCTGCAGGAGCGCGTCGCGGACTTCTTCGTCGGCATGGGCTGGGAGATCGCGGAGGGCCCCGAGGTCGAGGCGGAGTGGTTCAACTTCGACGCCCTGAACTTCGGAGTGGACCACCCCGCGCGCCAGATGCAGGACACGTTCTACGTCGCCGGCCCGGACGGCGAGGACGGCGCGGAGCCGTCGAACCTCGTGCTGCGCACCCACACGTCGCCGGTCCAGGCCCGCTCGCTGCTCGAGCGCGGCGTGCCGCTGTACGTGGCGTGCCCGGGCAAGACGTTCCGCACGGACGCGCTCGACGCGACGCACACGCCCGTCTTCCACCAGGTCGAGGGCCTGGCGATCGACAAGGGCCTGACCATGGCGCACCTGCTCGGCACGCTCGACGCGTTCGCGCGCGCGATGTTCGGACCCGACGCGCGCACGCGCCTGCGGCCCGCGTACTTCCCGTTCACCGAGCCGAGCGCCGAGATGGACCTGTGGTTCCCCCAGAAGAAGGGCGGCCCGGGCTGGATCGAGTGGGGCGGCTGCGGCATGGTCAACCCGAACGTGCTGCGCTCCGTCGGGGTCGACCCCGACGAGTACTCGGGCTTCGCGTTCGGCATGGGCATCGAGCGCACGCTCATGCTGCGCCACGGGATCGCGGACATGCACGACATGGTGGAGGGCGACGTGCGCTTCTCCGCCCAGTTCGGAACGGAGATCTGATGCCGTACGTCGCCATCGACTGGCTGGGCGACCACGTCGAGCTGCCCGCGGGGCTCACCGCCGAGCGGCTCGCCGCCGACCTCGTCCGCGTCGGCCTGGAGGAGGAGGCGATCCACGGCGCGGCCGTGACGGGTCCCCTCGTCGTCGGGCGCGTCCTGGAGATGACGCCCGAGCCGCAGAAGAACGGCAAGACGATCAACTGGTGCCTGGTCGACGTCGGGCCGGAGCACAACGCCGCCGAGATCAAGGGCGTCGAGCCGGCCGACGTGCCGGCGGGTGGAGCGCGCGGGATCGTGTGCGGCGCGCACAACTTCGCGCCGGGCGACCTCGTCGTCGTCGCGCTGCCGGGCTCCGTCCTGCCCGGTCCGTTCCCCATCGCGAGCCGCAAGACGTACGGGCACGTGTCCGACGGCATGATCTGCTCGCAGCGCGAGCTCGGCCTCGGCGAGGACCACGACGGCATCATCGTGCTGCCGCGGCTCGGGTACGCGGCCGAGGACCTCACCCCGGGGCAGGACGCGGTCGCGCTGCTCGGGCTCGGCGACGAGGTGCTCGAGATCAACGTGACGCCCGACCGCGGGTACGCGTTCTCCTACCGCGGTGTCGCGCGCGAGTTCTCGCACTCGACGGGCGCGCGCTTCACGGACCCGGGCCTGCCCGGCTCCCTGCCCACGCCCCCGCCCGCGGCGACGCCCGACGGCTTCCCCGTCGAGGTCGACGACGCGGCTCCGGTCCACGGCGTCGTCGGGTGCGACCGGTTCGTCACGCGCGTCGTGCGCGGGCTCGACCCCGCGGCGCAGACGCCCGCGTGGATGCAGCGCCGCCTCACGGCGTCGGGCATGCGGCCCATCTCGCTCGCGGTCGACGTGACGAACTACGTCATGCTCGACCTCGGGCAGCCGCTGCACGCGTACGACCTCGAGAAGGTCGCGGCCCCCGTCGTGGTGCGGCGCGCCGCCCCGGGCGAGCGGCTCACGACGCTCGACGACGTGGACCGCGCGCTCGACCCGGAGGACCTGCTCATCACCGACAGCCCCGACGGTGCACGCGGCGCGCGCGTGCTGGGTCTCGCCGGCGTCATGGGCGGTGCCTCCTCGGAGGTCGGGCCGGAGACGACGGCGGTGCTCGTCGAGGCCGCCCACTTCGACCCCGTGACGGTCGCGCGCACGTCGCGCCGCCACAAGCTGTCGAGCGAGGCCGCGAAGCGGTTCGAGCGCGGCGTGGACCCGCTGCTGCCCGCGGTCGCGGCGCAGCGCGTCGTCGACCTGCTCGTCGAGCTGGGCGGCGGGACCGCCGACCCGGCCGTCAGCGACCTCGACCGCGTGACCGCGCCCACCCCGATCCACCTGCCCGTCGGCGAGGCCGAGCGTCTCGTCGGCGTGCCGTACACGCTCGAGCAGGTCGTCGGGACGCTCGGGGCGATCGGGTGCGCGGTCGACGCGGACGACGCCGCCGCGACGGGCGTCGTCGTCGTGACCCCGCCGTCGTGGCGCCCCGACCTCACCGAGCCGGCCGAGCTGGTCGAGGAGGTCGCGCGCCTCGTCGGGTACGACGAGATCCCGTCGGTGCTCCCCTCGGCGCCCGGCGGCCGCGGGCTCACGCGCGAGCAGCGCGTGCGCCGGTCGGTCGCCCGCGCGCTCGCCGAGCACGGGTTCGTCGAGACGCTGAGCTACCCGTTCGTCGGCGAGGGCGAGCTCGACGCGCTGCGGATCCCCGCGGACGACGAGCGCCGCCGGGCGCTGCGCCTGCTCAACCCGCTGGCCGACGACCGCCCCCTGATGCGCACGGACGTGCTGAGCACGCTCCTGGAGACCACGCGCCGCAACGTGGGCCGCGGGCTCGGGGACGTCGCCGTGTTCGAGGTCGGCCTCGTGACGCACCCGCGCCCGGGCGCCCCGGCCGCGCCGTCGCTGCCCGGCGGGGTGCGTCCCTCCGACGACGACCTCGCCGCGATCGAGGCCGCGCTCCCGGCGCAGCCGCGCCACGTCGCGGGCGTCCTGGTCGGTCGTCGCGAGCGGGCGGGCTGGTGGGGCTCCGGCCGGCCGGCGGACTGGACGGACGCGCTCGACGCGGCGCGCCTGGTCGCGGACCGCGCCGGTCTGCGGGGGGACGACGCCGTGCGCGTGGTCGCCGACACCGCGCGGGCCCCGTTCCACCCGGGCCGCTGCGCGCGCCTCGAGCTCGCCGACGGGACGGTCGTCGGGCACGCGGGCGAGCTGCACCCCAAGGTGCTCGAGAACGTCGGCCTGCCCGCCCGCTCCGTGGCGTTCGAGCTCGACCTGTCGGCGCTCGTCGCGGGTGCGTCCGACGAGCCCGTCCAGGCGACCCCGGTCTCCGGGTTCCCGGCGGCGAAGGAGGACCTCGCGTTCGTCGTCGCCGCCGACGTGCCGGCCGAGGCGCTGCGCGCCGCGGTCGTCGAGGGCGCCGGCGAGCTCGCGGAGGAGGTCGTGCTGTTCGACGTCTTCACGGGCGAGCAGGTGGGCGCCGGGCGCAAGTCGCTCGCGTTCTCGCTGCGGCTGCGCGCCGCGGACCGCACCCTCACCGCCGACGACGTCGCGCGGGTCCGGGAGGGCGCCGTGGCCGCCGCGCGCGAGCGCGTCGGGGCGGAGCTGCGCGCATGAGCGGCGCACCGAGGCAGGGCGCGACGCCGGACGTGGCGCCCGCGCGCACCGCGCTCGTCACCGGGGCGTCGCGCGGCATCGGCCGCGCGGTCGCCGTCGGGCTCGCCGCGTCCGGTCTCGACGTCGCGCTCCTCGCACGCGACGCGGGCCGGCTCGCCGGGGTGGCCGACGAGATCGCCGCGCTCGACGGCGCGGGCCGGGCCGTCGTCGTCACGGCGGACGTGACCGACGCGGCGGCGGTGGCCGCGGCCGTCCGCGAGGCCGAGGCCACGCTCGGGAGCGTGGACCTGCTCGTCAACAACGCGGGCCGGGTCGACGCCGAGGTGCCGCTCTGGGAGGCGGACCCCGACGAGTGGTGGGCCGTCCTGGAGACCAACGTGCGCGGGCCGTTCCTGCTCGCGCGCGCCGTCGTCCCCGGGATGCTCGCGCGCGGCGGCGGCCGCGTCGTCGACCTCAACAGCGGCGCGGGCTCGCACGACATGGAGGGCGCGAGCGCGTACAACGCGAGCAAGACGGCGCTCCTGCGTCTCGGGGCGAACCTCCACCGCTCGGGCCACGCGCTCGGGCTGCGGACCTTCGAGGTGTCGCCGGGCGTCGTGCAGACCGACATGACGGCGTCCATGGTCATGCACGAGGGCCGCACGGAGTGGACGCCCGTCGAGCGCACGGTCGAGATGGTCGTCGCGATCGCCCGCGGCGAGCTCGACGCGTTCTCGGGGTCGTTCGTGCGCGTGACGCACGACTCGCCCGGGTCGCTCCGCGCGGCCGCCCAGGAGGCCGCCCGCGCGGGCGTCGCGCTGCCCGGTCCCGACGGCCGTCGGCTGCGCGTCACGCGCTGGGGCTCCGACGACCCGATGCCGGGGGAGCTCCCCGCCCGCTGAGCGCACGCGCCCCGCACGGCCGACGCCGCCCGACCCCCCGGTCGGGCGGCGTCCGTGCGTCCGGGCACCGGGTCACAGCGGGACGCACGCGTCCCGGTCGACCCACACGTGCCACAGGCCCCGCTCGGGGTGCTCGTACTCGAACGCCACGAGGCCGCCCGCGTCGTGCGTGACGACGCCCGTGAGCACGACCCGCCGGCCGTCGCGGTCGTACGTCGTGCAGAGGGCGGGCACCTGGACCGGGACGGGCGCGTCCGGCAGGAAGGGGCGGGTCGCGGGGGCGACGTGCTGCGTCATACCCGGAAAGACGCGCGCACGCGCGTCGTCTCACGCGTCGGGGCGGGTGAAAAGCGCACGGGTCGCCGCGTAGCATGGCCCGCGACACGGGGTGCCCCGCACCGGGGCTGAGATGAGACCCGTCGAACCTGATCTGGCTCGTACCAGCGAAGGGATGTCCGCGCGATGACGCTCGCCCTGCCTCGGCACACCTCCGACCCGGCCTCCGCTCCCGCGGACCGTGACCGCCGGCCCGACCCGGGCCGTCGGCCCGACCCGGCACCGTCCCGCCCCCGCGTCCTCTCCGTCGCGGGGACCGACCCGACCGGCGGCGCCGGGATCCAGGCCGACCTCAAGGCGTTCTGCGCGCACGGCGCCTACGGCATGGCCGTCACCACGGCGCTCGTCGCGCAGAACACCCACGGCGTACGGTCGGTGCACGTCCCCGGGCCGGCGTTCCTGCGCGCGCAGCTCGACGCCGTGTCCGACGACGTCGAGGTCGACGCCGTGAAGATCGGCATGGTCGCGGACGAGGCGAACGCCCGCGCCGTCGGGGAGTGGCTCGACGACCTCGCCGCGGCGCGCGCCGCCGCGGGTGCTCCGCGGCCCTGGGTCGTCCTGGACCCGGTGATGGTCGCGACGTCCGGCCACCGCCTGCTCGACGCGGGTGCGGAGCAGGCCGTGCGCGACCTCGCGGCGCGCGCCGACGTCGTCACGCCGAACCTGCCCGAGCTCGGCGTCCTCGGCGGGCAGGAGCCCGCGACGACGTGGGACGACGCCCTGCGCCAGGCGACGCAGTACGCGACCGCGAGCGACGCCGTCGTGCTGCTCAAGGGCGGTCACCTCAGCGGACGCACGTCGCCCGACGCGCTCGTCGTCCCCGCGCCCGGGCCGACGACGGGCCGCGCGCCGGGGGCGCCCACCGTCACGACGTTCGACGCCGAGCGCATCGACACGCCCCACACCCACGGCACGGGGTGCTCGCTCTCGGCGGCGCTCGCGGCGCTGCGACCGCAGCGCGCGAGCTGGGAGGAAGCGACCCGCGAGGCGAAGGAGTGGCTCACGGGCGCGCTGCGCGCCGGCGCCGCGCTGCGGGTGGGGACGGGCCGGGGGCCCGTGGACCACCTGCACCGCTCGGCGCCCGTGCGGCGGGGCTGAGCCCGGGTCGACCGGCCGAGCCCGGGCTGCGACGTGCCTGACCCCGGCCCGCGGGGCGCGCTCAGGCCGTGGGGCGGCTCGCTGCGTGGTCGGCCGTGGGGCCGACTCCGCGGTCGGTGTCGAGGTCGGCCAGCGCGTCGCGGAGCACGGCGAGCGTCGCGCGCGCGACGGCGAGGCGCTGCGCGGGCGGGGCGTCCGCGGGCCGCGTCGTCACCTTGGCGCCGACGAGCGGGACCGGCCCGGCCGCGGCGAGGAACTCGCGCACCTCGGCCGGGCCGAGCATCGACTCGTCCGGGCCGGGGAGCGCGGGGTCCGGGCCGTGGGGCGGCACGTGCGCGTCCGCCCACGGCGCACCCCACCGGCCGGGCCGGCCGGCGGCACCGGAGAGCATCGCGCTCGCGAGGAGGCCTGCGCCGGCGGCCGCCCGCGCGTGCTCGACGGGCGTCGCGGCGCTGCGCCCCTCGATGGCGGACCGGCCCCAGTTGAGCCCGACGTGCAGGGGGTGGCCGGTGTCCCGGGCCGCGCGCGCGACGGCCGCGATCTCGTCGTCGAGCGCGAGGAAGCCCTTCTCCGCGACGCCCCACGGGCGGGGCGCGTCGCAGTGCTCCACCACGAGCGGCAGCCCGGCGGGCGCGACGGCGGCCAGCTCGGTGAGGCTGCGCGCGAGCGCCGCGCCGGAGCCGCGGCCGGGACCGGGCGCGGACTGGAGCTCGACCGCGACGACGCGCCGTCGACCCTCCGCCTCGGCGAGCCGGGTCATGGCCGCGAGGACGCGCGCGACGCCGTCGACCGCCTCGCGCCGACCCTCCTCGTCGTCGGACGCGAGGCCGTAGGAGCGGTCGGCCGCGGCGCGGCGGGCCGTCGCGGCGACCGTCGTCGGCAGCAGCGCCCAGTGCGGCGGCAGCGCGGCCGCGGTCGTCGCGAGCGCGTCCGCGTCGTCCGGGTCGACGGGGTGCTCGAGGCCGTCGAGGCCGTCCTCGTCGAGGGCGGCGTACCAGCCGCCCGGGTCGGGGACGCCGGCGAGGGCATAGGCGCCGAGCAGGGTCAGGGGGCGGTCGTGCAGGTCGGTCATCGGTCCTCGTCGGTGGTGGTGGGGGATGCCGGGCGGGTCAGGCGCGGGCGACGTCCTGGTCGGCGGTGGCGTACTCGCACGCGTAGCCCGGCGGCACCCAGCGCCACCGTGCCTCGACGTCCTGCACCGCGACGCCCGCCGGCCGGTCGGCGACGCACGCGTCGGCCTGCTGGCGCACCGCCACGGTCACGTAGTAGACGACGAACACCGCGGTGAGCAGCACGGCGAGCACGGTCACGGTGCGGCGCAGCGCGGGGGAAGGGCCGCCGTCGGAGCCGTCCTCCTCGCCCGGGCGCGGCGGCACCCAGTCCCAGCTCACGCGGTCCCGGTCGTCGTGCCGGTCGTGGTCCCGGTCGTGGTGGCGCGAGCGTCGTCCGCCCCGGCGGGACGGAGCAGCACCTTGCCGGTGGTCGCCCGTCCCTCGAGCGCGCGGTGGGCGTCGGCGGCGTCGGCGAGCGGGAACGTCGCGCCGACGCGCACGTGCAGCGTGCCGCCCGCGACGGCGCCGAGCACCTCGGTCGCGCGCTCGACGAGCTCGGCGCGCGTCGCCGTGTGGTCGGCGAGCTTGGGCCGCGTGAGGAAGAGCGAGCCGCCCGCGTTGAGGCGCTGCGGGTCGAACGGCGGGACCTGCCCGGAGGAGCCGCCGTAGAGGACGAGCGTGCCGCGGCGGCGCAGCGACGCGAGCGACGCGTCGAACGTGTCCTTGCCGACCGAGTCGTACACCGCCGCGACGCCCTCGCCGCCCGTGAGCCCGCGCACGACCTCGGGCAGCTCGGCGGTGAGGTCGGCGAACGCCGTGTACTGGATCGCGTGCTCGGCGCCCGCGCCGCGGGACAGCTCCGCCTTCTCGGGGGTCGAGACCGTGGAGATCACGTGCGCGCCCCGCGCCACGAGCATCTGGGTCAGGAGCAGCCCGACGCCGCCCGCGCCCGCGTGCACGAGCACACGGTCGCCCGGACGCACGGGGTACGACGACGTGCACAGGTAGTGCGCCGTGAGCCCCTGGAGCGCGACGGCGGTCGCGTCCTCGAGCGAGACGGCGTCCGGCACGTGCAGCGCCTGCCTGGCGTCCACCACGACGAGCTCCGCGTACGACCCCGGCGCCTCGGTCCACACGACGCGGTCGCCGACGCCGAACCCCTCGACCCCCTCGCCCACCTCGGCGACGACCCCGGCCCCCTCGCTCCCGACGACGTGCGGGTACTCCATCGCGTACACGCCGGAGCGCTTGTACGTGTCGATGAAGTTCACGCCCGCCACCGCGGAGCGGACGAGGAGCTGCCCCGGGCCCGGCGACGGGTCGGGCAGCTCGGTGTACTCGAGGACCTCGGGACCGCCCGCCGCGCGGGCCACGATCGCGTGCATGGCCTCAGCCTAGGGTCGCGCGGCGGTCACGGTCGCCCTCGGTCGGCGACCTTCGCGTGCACGGCCGCGAGGTGCTCGCGTGCCGCCGCCGCGGCGCGGCCGGTGTCCCGGTCGTGGACGGCGTCCAGGATCGCCTCGTGCGCGTCCTGGTCGTCCCGGTGCGTCGTGCCCGTCCGGTCGAGGTCGACCATGGCGACCATCGCGCGGCGCAGGCGCGGGACGAAGGTCGCGAAGAGCTCGGCGAGCACCGCGTTGTGCGCGGCGTCGACGACCGCCCGGTGGAACGCGAGGTCCGCGTCCACGTACTCGGCGGGCGACGCCGTCGCCGCGACCTGCCCGCGGCGGGTGAGCGCCGTCGTCATGGTGCGCAGGTCGGCGGGCGTGCGGCGCGCGGCGGCGAGCCCCGCGGCCTCCGCCTCCAGCGCGGTGCGTACTTCGAGCACGTCGACGATCTCGCCGCGGCGCAGCACCTCGTCCCAGTCGTCGGTGGTGTTCGTCGAGACGACGTACACGCCCGAGCCCTGCCTGCTGTCGAGGACGCCACGGCCCGCGAGCTGGCGGATCGCCTCGCGGACGGTCGATCGGCCCACGCCGAGCTCGGCGGCGAGCGCCTGCTCCCCGGGCAGCCGGTGGTCGAGGGGCCAGGCACCGGAGCGCACGCGTTCGAGCAGGAGCTCGGCGGCCTGGTCGGCCAGGGGGCGTCGCTGCAGCGCGGTCATGGAAACCTCTCAGGTTGTCTGAGGACTTGATCGGCGCTAGCGTACCCCGCATGTCCTGGACGGCGCTCCTCCTTCGGCGCCACGGCGGGGTCTGACCGGACCGGCCCCCCGCCGTGGGGGTCCGTCGTGCGCCGGTCGTCCCGCGCCCCGCCACCTCGGGGCTCCAGCCGAAGGACCGCCATGACCGTCTCCACCACCCCCGCCCGCACGGACCGCCCCGCCGCCACGACCACGCCCTCGTGGAACCGGCAGCGCCCGTCGCCCATGCCGTCGTCCCGCTACGCCGACGTCCACGCCCGTGTCGACGTGCCCGACCTGCCCGACCGCCGCTGGCCGAACCGCCGGCTCACCCAGGCGCCGTTGTGGGTCCCCGTCGACCTGCGCGACGGCAACCAGGCGCTCGCGGAACCGATGGACCCGGCGCGCAAGCGCCGCTTCTTCGAGCTGCTCGTCGCGATGGGGTACACCGAGATCGAGGTGGGCTACCCGTCGGCGTCGCAGACCGACTTCGACTTCGTGCGCCTGCTCGCCGAGACCGACCTCGCGCCCGAGCACGTGACCGTCGTCGTGTTCACCGCCGCGCGCGCCGACCTGATCGCGCGCACGGTCGAGTCCGTGCGCGGGCTGCGCAACCCGGTCGTCGTCCACGTGTACACCGCCACGGCGCCCGTCTGGCGGGACGTCGTGCTCGGCCGCGACCGCGAGGAGCTCGCCCGGCTGATCACCGACGCCGGGGCCGACGTGCTGCGCCACGCCGGCGACGATCCGCGCGTCCGGTTCGAGTTCTCGCCCGAGGTGTTCAACCTCACCGAGCCCGACTACGTGCTCGACGTGTGCGACCGCATGACGACGCTCTGGGACGCGACGCCCGAGCGGCCCGTCGTCCTCAACCTCCCCGCCACGGTCGAGGTCGCGACGCCCAACGTCTACGCCGACCAGATCGAGTACATGGACCGGAACCTCGCGCGGCGCGAGGGCGTGATCCTCTCGGTCCACCCGCACAACGACCGGGGCACCGGCGTCGCGTGCGCCGAGCTCGCGGTCCTCGCGGGCGCGCAGCGCGTCGAGGGGTGCCTGTTCGGCAACGGCGAGCGCACCGGGAACGTCGACCTCGTGACGCTGGGCCTCAACCTGCACGCGCAGGGCGTCGACCCGATGGTCGACTTCTCCGACCTCGACGCGATCCGCGACGTCGTCGTGGCGTGCAACCGGATCGACGTCCACCCGCGCCATCCGTACGTGGGCGACCTGGTGCACACCGCCTACTCCGGCACCCATCAGGACGCGATCCGCAAGGGGATGGCGCGGCACCGGGCCGACGCCGCGGCGGCCGGCCTCGACCCCGCGGCCGCGCCGTGGCGCGTGCCGTACCTGCCGGTCGACCCCGCGGACCTCGGGAGGTCGTACGAGGCCCTCGTGCGCGTGAACAGTCAGTCCGGGAAGGGCGGCGTCGCGTACGTGCTGCAGTCCGTCCACGGCCTGGACCTGCCCCGGGGCCTCCAGGTGGACCTCGCGCGCCGCGTCCAGGAGCACGCCGACGCCGCCGGCGCCGAGGTGACGCCCGACGTCCTCCTCACGCTGTTCGACGCGGCCTACGCGCGCCCCGGCGCCGTCGCGCCCGTCGCATGGACGAGCCGGCGCGCCGACGACGGGACGGAGCACCTCGACCTCGAGGTCACGGTCGACGGCGAGCGCGTCGCCACGTCCGGGGCGGGCACCGGCGCGGTCGACGCCCTCGTCGACGCGCTGGCCCGCCTCGGCCGCCCGGTGGAGGTCCTCTCGCTCACCCAGCAGTCCGTCGGCAGCGGGAGCGACGCGACCGCGGTGACCTACCTCGAGCACCGCGGCCCCGACGGCACCCCGCGCTGGACCGTGGGTCGTGACGCGTCCGTCCTGGGAGCGGCCGTCCGCGCGGTCTGCGCGGCGACGGACTGAGGCCGGGTTCGCGGGTCTGCAGGGATCTACGGCCCGCGGGGTCGGGTTCGCGGGTCTGCAGGGATCTACGGCCCGCGGGGTCGGGTCCGCGGTGGGGTCGGACCGTGCGCTCGGACTGGCGCACCGTCGCCCTGGTCTTCGGGGCGGAGGTCGAAGGAGTGCGCCTTGACGTCCTTCGCGCACGGTCCGACCCCGCCGCTCGTCCTGTCCCGCACCGCACGACCCGGATCAGGTCGGGCGATCCGGTCCGGCCGTCCCGTCCCCTCGGTCCCGGACGTTCCGCTGAGAAGCGAGAAGTGGCCCCTCCGAGCCCTGCTCGCGGGGCCACTTCTCTCTTCTCGTCACCGCATGTCGGCGCGGACGAGTCCGGCGGACCGGCCGCAGGGCCGGAGACCGATGCCGAACCGCGGACGCGACCCGCGGGCCGGTGACCCCACCGACCCGACCCCGCGTACCGTGGGGCAGGACCTCCGGCCCGACCGTTGCATAAGTATGTATAGTGATGCATATGACGATCAGAGTCGCGGTCGCGGGTGCGTCCGGGTACGCGGGCGGGGAGACGCTCCGCCTGCTCGCCGGGCACCCCGAGGTGGAGATCGGCGCCGTAACGGCGCACAGCAACGCGGGCACGCTCCTCGGCGAGCACCAGCCGCACCTGCGATCCCTGGCCGACCGCGTCCTCCTGCCGACGGCGGTCGAGCACCTCGTGGGGCACGACGTTGTCGTCCTCGCGCTGCCGCACGGTGCCTCGGGCGAGATCGCGGCGCAGCTCCCCGACGACGTGCTCGTGCTCGACCTCGGCGCGGACCACCGGCTCGAGTCCGCGGCGGACTGGTCGGCGTTCTACGGCTCCGAGCACGCGGGCACGTGGCCGTACGGGCTGCCGGAGCTCCTGCTGACGAACGTGCCGGGTGCCGCGGCGACCGAGACCCGGCAGCGTGAGCGGCTCGCCGGTGCGCGGCGCGTGGCCGTCCCCGGGTGCAACGTCACGGCTGTCACGCTCGGCATCCAGCCGGGCGTCGCCGCCAGGCTCGTCGAGGGCACGGACCTCGTCGCGGTGCTCGCCAACGGGTACTCGGGCGCGGGGAAGTCGCTCAAGCCGCACCTGCTCGCGTCCGAGGCGATCGGGTCGGCGCAGCCGTACGCCGTCGGCGGGTCGCACCGGCACATCCCGGAGATCGCGCAGAACCTGCGGGCTGCCGGGGCCCCGGCCGTGAGCATCTCGTTCACGCCGACGCTCGTGCCCATGTCGCGCGGCATCCTCGCCACGGTGACGGCGCGCCTGTCCGACGACGCCGCGCGCCTCGACCCCGCGGCGCTCGACGCGCGCGTCCGCCAGGCCTGGGAGGACGCGTACGTCGGTGAGCCGTTCGTCCGCGTGCTGCCCGCGGGGCAGTGGCCGACGACGGCGATGACCCTCGGCGCGAACACCGCGCTCGTCCAGGTCGCGGTCGACCACGCGGCGGGCCGCGTCGTCACCGTCACGGCGATCGACAACCTCGTCAAGGGCACCGCGGGCGCCGCGGTGCAGTCCATGAACATCGCGCTAGGCCTGCCGCAGACGGCGGGCCTCACGACCGAGGGGGTCGCCCCGTGACCGTCACCACCCCGCAGGGCTTCCGGGCCGCCGGCGTCGCCGCCGGGCTCAAGTCCACGGGCGCTCGCGACGTCGCGCTCGTCGTCAACGACGGGCCGCTCGACGTCGCCGCGGCCGTCCTCACGACGAACCGGGTGTTCGCCGCGCCGGTCGCCTGGACGCGCCAGGCCGTGCGCGACGGGCGCGCGACGGCCGTCGTGCTCAACTCGGGCGGCGCGAACGCGTGCACCGGGCCGGAGGGCTTCGCCGACACGCACCGGACGGCGGAGCACGTCGCCGACGTGCTGGCCACGTCCGCGGGCGACGTGCTCGTCTGCTCGACGGGCCTCATCGGCGTGCGGCTGCCCATGGACGCGCTCCTCGCGGGCGTCGACGCCGCCGCGGCGGCGCTCGCGGACCCGGTCGCCGCGGTCGACGGCGGCGGCGACGCCGCGCTCGCGATCATGACGACGGACACCGTGCCGAAGACGGTCGCGGTGGTCCGCGAGGTCACGGACGCCACCGCGACGGACGGTGCCGCGACGTGGTCCGTGGGCGGCATGGCGAAGGGTGCGGGCATGCTCGCGCCGGGCCTCGCGACCATGCTGTGCGTGCTGACGACGGACGCTGTCGTCGACGCCGCGACGGCCGACGCCGCGCTGCGGGCCGCGACCCGCACGACGTTCGACCGCGTCGACTCCGACGGCTGCATGTCGACGAACGACACCGTGATCCTGCTCGCCTCGGGCGCGTCCGGGGTCGAGGTCGGTCTCGACGCGCTCACCGACGCCGTCACCGAGGCGTGCGGGTCGCTCGCGCGCCAGCTCGTCGCCGACGCCGAGGGTGCGAGCCACGACGTCGCCGTCACCGTGGTGAACGCGTCGAGCGAGGACGCCGCGGTCGCCGTCGCGCGCGCCGTGACGCGGTCCAACCTGTTCAAGGCCGCGATCTTCGGCAACGACCCGAACTGGGGCCGCATCGTGTCCGCCGTCGGGACCGTCTCCGAGGACGTCGCGCCGTTCGACGCACTCCTGCTCGACGTGTCGGTCAACGGCGTCCAGGTCTGCCGGGCCGGGGGAGTGGGCGAGCCCCGCGAGCTCGTCGACCTCACGGCCGAGCGCGAGGTGCGCGTCGAGATCGACCTGCACGCCGGCTCCGCGAGCGCGACCGTCTGGACCAACGACCTCACGCACGACTACGTCCACGAGAACAGCGCGTACTCCTCATGAGCGACCCCACCACGCCCACGCCCCACCCGGACGACGCCGCGTTCGACACGCGCACCGACCTGCGCCCCGAGCAGAAGGCCGAGGTGCTCGTCGAGGCCCTGCCGTGGCTCGAGGAGTTCGCCGGCGCGCTCGTCGTCGTCAAGTACGGCGGCAACGCCATGGTCGACGACACGCTCAAGGCCGCGTTCGCCGAGGACATGGTGTTCCTGCGCCGCGTCGGGCTGCGCCCGGTCGTCGTGCACGGCGGGGGCCCGCAGATCTCCGCGATGCTCGACCGGCTCGGCATCGAGTCCGAGTTCCGCGGGGGCCTGCGCGTCACGACGCCGGAGGCGATGGACGTCGTCCGCATGGTCCTCACCGGCCAGGTCTCGCGCGAGCTCGTCGGACTCATCAACGCGCACGGCCCGTACGCCGTCGGGCTCTCGGGCGAGGACGGCGGCCTGCTGCAGGCCCAGCGCCGGCACGCGACCGTCGACGGCGAGCCGGTCGACGTCGGGCTCGTCGGCGACGTCGTCGAGGTGCACCCGTCCGCGGTCCAGGACCTGCTCGACGCCGGCCGCATCCCCGTCGTGTCGACCATCGCCCCCGACCTCGAGGACCCGACCCAGGTGCTCAACGTCAACGCGGACACCGCCGCCGCGGCGCTCGCGGTCGCGCTCGGCGCGAAGAAGCTCGTCGTCCTGACCGACGTCGAGGGCCTGTACACGTCGTGGCCGGACCGCGGCTCGCTCGTCGCGCAGATCACGCGCTCGGAGCTCGCGGCGCTCCTGCCGTCGCTCTCGGCGGGCATGGTCCCCAAGATGGAGGCGTGCCTGCGCGCCGTCGAGGGCGGGGTCCCCGCGGCGACGGTCATCGACGGCCGCGTGCCGCACTCGACGCTGCTCGAGGTCTTCACCACCCAGGGCAACGGGACGATGGTCGTCCCCGACGCCGCGGGCGCGCCGGCGCCCGCGCTCACCACGACCGCCGGAGGGGCCGCGTGAACGCGCTCGACCACCCGACGGGCGCGCCCGCGCCCGCACCGACGACCACCGTGACGGCCCCGGCCGACGGCTCCGTCGCGCAGTGGACCGACCGCTACGCCCACGCGGTCATGGACACGTTCGGCCCGCCGCAGCGCGTCCTCGTGCGCGGCGAGGGCGCGTACGTGTGGGACGCCGACGGGAAGCGGTACCTCGACCTGCTCGCGGGCATCGCGGTCAACGCGCTCGGCCACGCCCACCCGACGCTCACGGCGGCGGTCTCGGCCCAGCTCGGCACGCTCGGGCACGTCTCGAACTTCTTCGGCACCCCGACGCAGATCGCGCTCGCCGAGCGCCTGCTCGCGCTCGCGGAGGCGCCCGAGGGGTCGCGCGTGTTCTTCACGAACTCGGGCACCGAGGCGAACGAGGCGGCGTTCAAGATGACGCGCCGCACGGGCCGCACGCGGGTCCTCGCGCTCCAGGGCGGCTTCCACGGGCGGACGATGGGCGCGCTCGCGCTGACGTCGAAGGACGCGTACCGCGAGCCGTTCGAGCCGCTCCCCGGCGGCGTCGAGTTCGTCGCGTTCGACGACGTCGCCGCGCTCGAGGAGGCCTTCTCGCCCGCGGCCGTGGCGGCCCGCGGCGAGGTCGCCGCGCTCGTCGTCGAGCCCGTGCAGGGCGAGGCCGGCGTGCGCGCGCTCTCGCCGGGCTACCTCGTCGCCGCGCGCGAGCTCACCGCGCGCCACGGCGCGCTCCTCGTCCTCGACGAGGTGCAGACCGGCGTCGGGCGCACCGGCTCGTGGTTCGCCTATCAGCAGCCGGAGGTGGGCGGCGGCGTCGTGCCCGACGTCGTCACGCTCGCCAAGGGCCTCGGCGGCGGGTTCCCCGTCGGCGCGGTGGTCGCGTACGGCGAGCGGGCGGCGACGCTGCTCGGCCGGGGCCAGCACGGGACGACGTTCGGCGGCAACCCTGTCGCGGCCGCGGCGGCGCTCGCGACGCTCGGGGTGATCGAGCGCGACGGGCTCCTCGAGAACGTGCGGACCGTCGGGGCGCTCCTGCGCGACGGCATCGCCGGTGCGGGGAACCCGCTCGTCGCGGGCGTGCGGGGCCGCGGGCTCCTGCTCGCCGTCCAGCTCACACGGCCCGTCGCGGCCGACGTCGCGCGCACGGCGCTCGACGCGGGCTTCGTCGTCAACGCCGTCGCGCCCGACGCGATCCGGCTCGCGCCGCCGCTCGTCCTCACGCCCGACCAGGCGCGCGACGTCGTCGCGTTCTTCGCCGCGGTCGCGGTCCCCGACGACCCGGCCGGCGTACCCACCGTCCCCGCGACGGGCACCACGTCAGCCCCCACGACCGACCCCACGACGAGGAGCTCCTGATGGCCCCCCGGCACTTCCTGCGCGACGACGACCTCACGCCCGCCGAGCAGCGTCAGGTCCTCGAGATCGGCCTCGCGTTCCGCGACGACCGCACGTTCCGCCAGCCGCTCGCCGGACCGCAGGGCGTGGCCGTCCTGTTCGACAAGCCGACGCTGCGCACGCAGCTCTCGTTCGCGACGGGCATCGCCGAGCTCGGCGGCTTCCCGGTCGTCGTGGACGGCCGGCTCGCCCAGGTCGGGGTGCGCGAGTCCGTCGCGGACGTCACGCGCGTCCTCGACCGGCAGGCGTCCGCGATCGTGTGGCGCACGTTCGGCCAGGACCGGATCGAGGAGATGGCGGCGATCAGCCGGGTGCCCGTCGTCAACGCGCTCACCGACGACTTCCACCCGTGCCAGATCCTCGCGGACCTCCTGACGATCGCCCAGCTCCGCGGCGGGACGGGGGCGCTCGCGGGCCAGACGCTCGCGTACGTCGGCGACGGTGCGAACAACATGGCGCACTCCTACCTGCTCGGCGGCGCGACCGCGGGCCTGCACGTGCGGGTCGGGACGCCGGACGGGTACCCGCCGCACCCCGTCTTCGTGGCCGACGCCGAGCGGATCGCGGCCGAGACCGGCGGCTCGGTGCTCGTCACGTCCGACCCGGTCGAGGCCGTCGCGGGGGCGGACGTCGTCGCGACCGACACGTGGGTGTCGATGGGCGACGAGGCGGAGGCCGAGGACCGCGCCCTGCCGTTCGTGCCGTACCAGGTGAACGACGAGCTCCTCGCGCACGCGCAGCCCGACGCGATCGTGCTGCACTGCCTGCCCGCCTACCGCGGCAAGGAGATCACCGCCGAGGTGATCGACGGCCCCCGCTCGGCCGTGTGGGACGAGGCGGAGAACCGGCTGCACGCGCAGAAGGCGCTGCTCACGTTCCTCCTGGAGCGGTCGTGACCGAGGCCCGCACGGCCACGACGAAGACGGCGCGCCACGCGCGCATCGCCGAGATCGTGCGCCGCACCGAGATCCACTCCCAGGCGGAGCTCGCGCGCGAGCTCGAGCGCGAGGGCCTGTCGGTGACGCAGGCGACGCTCTCGCGCGACCTCATCGAGCTGCGCGCGGAGAAGGTGCGCGGCGCCTCGGGCGCGCTCGTGTACGCGGTGCCGGGGGAGGGCGGGGACCGCAGCGTGCAGACCGCGGAGTCGCCCGAGTACCTCGCGGCCCGGCTCGCGCGCCTGTGCTCGGAGATGCTCGTGTCCGCCGAGGCGTCCGCGAACCTCGTCGTGCTGCGCACGCCTCCCGGTGCCGCGAACTACCTCGCGTCGGCGATCGACCACTCCGTGCTCCCGCACGTGCTCGGCTGCATCGCGGGCGACGACACGATCCTCGTCATCGCGCGCGACCCCGACGGCGGTGCGGACCTCGCCCGGCGCTTCCTCGAGCTCTCCGGACCCCACGGCGGGCCCGTCCCCGGCACGCCGGACTGACCGCCGTCGGCCCACGCCCGGCGCGGCCGCGGCGCCCTGCGAGACTGGACCCCGGACCCCACCCGCACGTCACAGAAAGAGACCGTCATGACTGAACGCGTCGTGCTCGCCTACTCGGGCGGCCTGGACACGTCGGTGGCCATCGGCTGGATCGCCGAGGCCACGGGCGCCGAGGTCGTCGCCGTCGCGGTCGACGTCGGCCAGGGCGGGGAGGACCTCGAGGTCATCCGGCAGCGTGCCCTGGACTGCGGCGCCGTCGAGGCGTACGTCGCCGACGCGCGCGACGAGTTCGCGGCGGAGTACTGCATGCCCGCCCTGCGCGCGAACGCGCTGTACCTCGACCGGTACCCGCTCGTCTCGGCGCTGTCGCGCCCGGTCATCGTCAAGCACCTCGTGCGCGCGGCGCGCCAGTTCGGCGCGACGACCGTCGCGCACGGCTGCACGGGCAAGGGCAACGACCAGGTGCGCTTCGAGGTCGCGACGACGTCCCTCGCGCCCGAGCTCAAGACCATCGCCCCCGTGCGCGACCTCGCGCTGACGCGCGAGAAGGCCATCGAGTACGCGGAGAAGCATGCGCTGCCCATCGCCACGACGAAGCACAACCCGTTCTCGATCGACCAGAACGTGTGGGGGCGCGCGGTCGAGACCGGCTTCCTCGAGGACATCTGGAACGCGCCGACCAAGGACGTCTACAACTACACCGACGACCCCACGTTCCCGCCGGTCGCGGACGAGGTCGTCGTGACGTTCGAGCAGGGCGTCCCGGTCGCGCTCGACGGCGTAGCGGTGACCCCGCTGCAGGCGATCCAGGAGATGAACCGCCGCGCGGGCGCCCAGGGCGTCGGGCGGATCGACATCGTCGAGGACCGGCTGGTGGGCATCAAGTCGCGCGAGGTCTACGAGGCGCCGGGCGCGATCGCCCTCATCGCCGCGCACCAGGAGCTCGAGAACGTCACGCTCGAGCGCGAGCAGGCCCGCTTCAAGCGCGGCGTCGAGCAGCGCTGGACCGAGCTCGTCTACGACGGCATGTGGTTCAGCCCGCTCAAGCGCTCGCTCGACGTGTTCGTCGACGACACCCAGCGCTACGTGTCCGGCGACGTGCGCCTCGTGCTGCACGGCGGGCGCGCGACCGTCACGGGCCGGCGCTCGGAGGCGAGCCTCTACGACTTCAACCTCGCGACGTACGACGAGGGCGACTCGTTCGACCAGTCGCAGGCCAAGGGATTCATCGAGATCTACGGTCTCACCGCGAAGCTCGCCGCCGCGCGCGACGAGAAGTTCGGCAACGGTGTGGACCTCGGGACGGGAGCGCTGTGAGCACGCACGACGACCAGGACGGCACCGCCGTCGAGCCGACCGAGACGGCGCGCGTCAGCCTGTGGGGCGGCCGGTTCGCGGGCGGCCCCGCCGACGCGCTGGCCGCGCTGAGCAAGTCCACGCACTTCGACTGGCGCCTCGCGGGCCAGGACGTCGCGGGCTCGAAGGCCCACGCGAAGGTCCTGCACGCGGCCGGCCTGCTCGACGACGACGAGCTCGACGGCATGCTCGCCGCGCTCGAGCGTCTGCGCGAGGACGTCGCGTCGGGCGCGTTCGTCGCGGCCGCCGCCGACGAGGACGTGCACACCGCGCTGGAGCGCGGGCTCATCGAGCGGGCCGGGCCCGAGCTCGGCGGCAAGCTGCGCGCGGGCCGGTCGCGCAACGACCAGATCGCGACGCTCACGCGCATGTACCTGCGCGACGAGGCACGCACGATCGCGCGACTCGTGCTCGACGTCGTCGACGCGCTCATCGAGCAGGCCGCCGCGCACCCGGGCGCGGCCATGCCCGGCCGCACGCACCTCCAGCACGCCCAGCCGGTCCTCCTCGCGCACCACCTGCTCGCCCACGCGTGGCCGCTGCTGCGCGACGTCGACCGGCTCATCGACTGGGACGTGCGCGCCGCGCGCTCGCCGTACGGGTCGGGGGCGCTCGCGGGCTCGTCGCTGGGCCTGGACCCGGCGACGGTCGCCGCCGAGCTCGGGTTCGACGGCCCGGTCGAGAACTCGATCGACGGCACCGCGTCGCGCGACGTCGTCGCGGAGTTCGCGTTCGTCGCCGCGATGCTCGGGGTCGACCTCTCGCGCCTCGCGGAGGAGGTCATCCTCTGGGCGACGAAGGAGTTCGGCTTCGTGCGCCTGCACGACTCCTACTCCACGGGGTCGAGCATCATGCCGCAGAAGAAGAACCCGGACGTCGCCGAGCTCGCGCGCGGCAAGGCGGGCCGCCTCATCGGCGACCTGACGGGCCTGCTCGCGACGCTCAAGGGCCTGCCGCTCGCGTACAACCGCGACCTCCAGGAGGACAAGGAGCCGGTGTTCGACCAGGTCGACACGCTCGAGGTGCTCCTGCCCGCGTTCTCCGGCATGGTCGCGACCCTCGAGTTCGACACCGACCGGATGGCGTCGCTCGCGCCGCAGGGGTTCTCGCTCGCGACGGACGTCGCCGAGTGGCTCGTGCGCGAGGGCGTGCCGTTCCGCGTCGCGCACGAGGTCGCGGGCGCGTGCGTGCGCGCGTGCGAGGAGCGCGGCATCGAGCTGTGGGACCTCTCGGACGACGACCTCGCGTCCATCTCCGAGCACCTCACGCCGGGCGTGCGCGACGTGCTGAGCGTCGAGGGCTCGCTCGCGTCGCGCGACGCCGTGGGCGGCACCGCCCCGGTGCGGGTCGCCGAGCAGCTCGAGGCCGCGAAGGAGCGCTCGGCCGAGTACCGCTTCTGGGCCCAGGACTGACGGTGCCCCGGCTCGCGGTGCGGCACGCGTGCCCGGCGGCGCGGGCGTGAGCGTCGGTCCGGACGTCCTCGCCGAGCTCGTCCGCCGGGTGCGCGACGCGGTCCCGCGCCTCGGTCCGCCCGGCCCGGACGCGGTCGCCGCGGGGGAGCGGACGGCGTCGGGCACGTGCCTCGTCGTGGTGGACGGGCCCGCGGGCTCGGGCAAGACGACCCTCGCCGCCCAGCTCGGGGACGCGCTGCCCGCCCAGGTGCTTCACATGGACGACCTCTACGAGGGCTGGCGCGGGCTCGAGCCCGCCTGGGCACGGCTCGACGCGTGGGTGCTGACGCCGCTCGCCGCGGGCCGGGCCGGTCGGTACCGCCGGTACGACTGGCACCTCGACCGCTTCGCCGAGCGGCACGACGTCCCGGCCGCGCCGTACCTCGTGGTCGAGGGCTGCGGGGCGGGGCGGCGCGAGGCCGACCAGGTCGCGGCGCTGCGCGTGTGGGTCGAGGCGCCGGACGACGTCCGGCTCCGGCGCGGCCTCGACCGGGACGGCGAGGACCAGCGCGACCACTGGCTCGCGTGGATGGCCGCGGAGCGCGAGCACTACCGCCGCAACGCCACGCGCGAGCGCGCGGACGTCGTCCTCGACGGGTGGGGTCGGCTCGTGCGCACCGGGCGGACGGCGCCCGGCCCGGGCCCGACCGCGCCCGACCCGGACGTGGGCGGCGAGGCGTAGATTGCCCGGGACGGGAGGTGGTGGCATGCCGGCGGAAGCCTGGACTGACACGGCGACGGACACGGCGACAGACACTGCGGGGAGTGCGGCGACGGGCACGGTGACGGGCACGGCGGCGGGCACCACGACGGGTGCCGCGACGGGGACGAGCGAGGTCGGGGGCGCGCGCGTCGTCGGGCCCTGGGACGCACCGGCGCGCGGCTGGTACGCGCGTGACGTGCACGAGGTCGCGCGCGACCTCCTGGGCGCCCTGCTCACGCGGCGCAGCGCCGAGGGCGACGTCACGCTGCGGATCACCGAGGTCGAGGCGTACGACGGCGAGCGCGACCCGGGCTCCCACGCCTTCCGCGGGCGCACCGAGCGCAACCGCGCCATGTTCGGCGAGCCGGGCCGCCTCTACGTCTACCGCCACCTGGGCCTGCACCACTTCGTCAACGTCGTGTGCGGGCCGGTGGGCCGCGCGTCCGCCGTCCTGCTGAGGGCCGGGGAGGTGACCGACGGCGTCGGGCTCGCCCGGTCCCGCCGGGTCGCCGCGGGCCGGTGCGACTCCGACCGTCAGATCGCGCGCGGTCCGGCGCGCCTCGCGGTCGCGCTCGACCTCGACCTGCGCCACTACGGCGCGGAGCTGACGGACCCGGACGGCGAGCTCGTGCTGCACCGTGCGACCGACGGGCCGCACCGGCCGCCGATCGCCACGGGACCACGCGTCGGCGTGTCGGGCGACGGCGGGGACGGCGAGCTGTTCCCCTGGCGCTACTGGCTCGCGGGGGACCCGACGGTGTCCGCCTACCGCCGCGTGAGCGCGCGGTCCCGCTGAACCGGGGCCGTCGACCCGCGGCACCACGGTCCGGCGCCGCCCGCGAGGTGGGCGGTGGCCGGGCGACGGCGTCCGGCACGGCAGACTAGGACCCGCGGCCCGGACGGGGCCGCACCCTCGTGCCCGCACGGCGGGCACTCGACGAAGGAGCAGAAGTGAGCGACGTTCTCGACGAGCTGCAATGGCGAGGCCTGGTGGCGCAGTCCACCGACGAGGCCGCGCTGCGCGCCGCGCTGGCCGAGGGCCCGATCACCTATTACTGCGGCTTCGACCCGACGGCGCCGAGCCTGCACCACGGGCACCTGGTCCAGCTCCTGCTGCTGCGCCACCTCCAGCTCGCCGGCCACCGGCCGATCGCGCTCGTGGGCGGCGCGACGGGCATGATCGGCGACCCGCGCCAGTCGGGGGAGCGGGTGCTCAACTCGAAGGAGACGGTCGCCGACTGGACCGAGCGCCTGCGCGGCCAGGTCTCGCGCTTCCTGGACTTCGAGGGGGAGAACGCGGCGCGCGTCGTCAACAACCTCGACTGGATCTCGGAGATGTCGGCGATCGACTTCCTGCGCGACGTGGGCAAGCACTACCGCCTCGGCACGATGCTCGCCAAGGACACGGTGGCGCGCCGCCTGAGCTCGGACGAGGGCATCAGCTTCACGGAGTTCAGCTACCAGATCCTCCAGGGCATCGACTTCCACGAGCTCTACCTGCGCCACGGGGTCACGCTGCAGACCGGCGGGAACGACCAGTGGGGCAACCTGCTCTCGGGCGTCGACCTCATCCGTCGGACGGAGGGCGCGTCGGTGCACGTCATGACGACGCCGCTCATCACGAAGGCCGACGGCACGAAGTTCGGCAAGACCGAGGGCGGCGCGGTCTGGCTCGACGCCGACATGATGAGCCCGTACGCGTTCTACCAGTTCTGGCTCAACGCGGCGGACGACGACGTCGTGCGGTTCCTGAAGATCTTCACCTTCCGCTCGCGCGAGGAGATCGCGGAGCTCGAGGCCGCGGTCCGGGAGCGGCCGGGGGCACGGGAGGCGCAGCGCACGCTCGCCGCGGACGTGACGACGCTCGTGCACGGGGCGGCGGCGACCGACGCGGTCATCGCGGCGAGCCAGGCGCTGTTCGGGCGTGGCGAGCTCGACGCCCTCGACGAGCGCACGCTCGAGGCGGCGGTCGCCGAGCTGCCGCGCGCGACGGCGCAGGTCGGCGACCCGGTCGTCGACCTCCTGGTGGCGTCGGGCCTCGTCGCGTCGAAGGGGGCAGCACGTCGGGCGGTCGCGGAGGGCGGCGCGTACGTCAACAACGTCAAGGTCACCGGTGAGGACGCGACGCTCGGGGCCAACGACCTGCTGCACGGACGGTTCGCGCTCCTGCGCCGGGGCAAGAAGACCCTCGGGGTCGCCGTCGCCGGCTGATCCGGAGGGCGAGGGACAGGAGGGGCCGGGCCGCGTCGAGCGGTGCCGGCCCCTCCTGCGTCGGGTCCCGCGAGGGCGGCACGGAGCGGATTTGGCACTCCCGCGGAGCGCGTGTAGTGTTCTCGACGTTCGCCCGGCAGGGAGGAACGGACACCGGGTCTCGATCATCCGAGACGGTGGCTGGTCCCCCGGGCGGTCCCCTCGAAGATCGGCAGGGTGCTTCGCGCGCCCTGAGGATGTTTCGGGGCTGCTGGCTCCACGGCCGGCCCTCCGCGCTCGGAACACCGAGTTGGAAGGGACACCGAGGATCTGGTAGATTAGAGAAGTTGCCCCAAGCGAGGTTCTGCCCGGTCGGGTGGTGCTGAGTTGGTGTGTGTCGGTTGTTTGAGAACTCAACAGTGTGCTTGTTAGTCAATGCCAAATTTTTTGTCCCTGTGGCATGGCTGGCCTGGTTGCCCGTCCGGGTGGTTGGGTTGGTTGTGTCTGGGATTCCTTTGGTTGATTTCGGAAGATGATGTCATCTTTCGTGTTGATGCCAGTTTTGTGAACCCTGTTGGGGTTCGCTTCGTATGGATTGTTCACTGCCGGGGTTTGTCCTGGTGGTGGGCGTTGTTCATTTACGGAGAGTTTGATCCTGGCTCAGGACGAACGCTGGCGGCGTGCTTAACACATGCAAGTCGAACGATGATGCCCAGCTTGCTGGGCGG